>CAZGTU010000052.1:0-30907 GCA_964528675.1 uncultured Bacteroidaceae bacterium | reverse complement strand
AACAACCAAACTAAAAGTTGGGTAAAAGTTGTCAACCATATTTATGAAATGACAATCCATCAACCTTAAACCATAAACCTATAAACCATAAACCTATAAACCATAAACCCATAACCCATAAACCCATACCTGCCCGCCACCGTGAAGGCCCGTGCAATGGCAGGCGGGAACCCATAAACCTATAAACCCTTCAACCCACAAAACATAAACCCCATGACCCCCACTCCCCACTCCTTCGACACCACCGATCCCCTCGCCCCATATCGCAAACGTTTTAAAATAAAAGAAGCCAACCTGATATATCTGGACGGTAATTCCCTCGGTCGTCTACCTAAAGAGACTTCAACCCGGGTTTCGAAAGTTGTAGAGGATCAATGGGGCAGGAGGTTGATCCGGAGCTGGAATGAGGGCTGGTATGAATTAAGCACTCAACTGGCAGAAAAACTGGCACCCATTATCGGTGCTAAACCTCATGAAGTGATTTTCACGGATTCCACTTCGCAGAATCTTTTCAAGTTGATTACCGGTGCATTGAGATTTAAAAAGGAAAGAACAAGGATCGTTTCCGATGTCTACAATTTCCCTTCTGATATTTACCTTTTGCAGGGGATAAAAGATCTATTCGGAGATCGTCATAAGATTGTTCTGGCGGGAACTCCGGACGCTGTTGAGATGGACTATGATGAACTTTTCCGCGCAATTGACAAAGATACTGCCTTGGTCACCTTATCGCATGTGGTATTTAAATCTGCTTTCATGTACGATATGAAAAAGGTCACCGAATATGCGCATAAGAAAGGGGCACCTGTGCTCTGGGATTTGAGCCATTCTGTGGGAGCCGCTCCGGTAAAGCTGAATGAGTGCAATGCCGATCTTGCCGTAGGCTGCAGCTACAAATACCTCAATGGGGGACCTGGAGCACCGGCATTCCTCTATGTAAGAGAAGATCTTCAGGAAAAAATCAAGTCACCGGTATGGGGATGGTTCGGTGAAGAAAATCCTTTTGACTTCGGTTTGGATTACCGACCAGCCAGTGGTATCCGTAAATTTTTGGCAGGAACGCCCCCGGTTCTGTCCCTCTCTGCAATAGAACCGGCACTGGATATAATCCTCGAAGCAGGCATGGACAGGATCAGGGAGAAAAGCATCAAGCAAAGCAATTACCTTCTTAACCTGGCAAAGACCTCTCTTTTCCCTCTCGGATTTACTTCCGGCAGTCCTGAAAATCCCGAAAATCGCGGATCCCACATCTCCCTGAAACATCCCGAAGCCTACCGCATTTGCAAAGCCATGATAGATACGAAGGTAGGCGACTACTCAGTAATCCCCGATTTCCGCGAACCCGATAACATAAGGCTCGGCATCACACCACTCTACACCAGCTACGAGGAAATTTACGATGCAGTAATATTGATGGCAAAGATTGTGAAGGAAGGGCTTTATGAGGATTTTTCTGCAGATAGAGAAGAGGTGACGTGAAAAGTTTAAGGGTTCCTGCCCGCCAATGCGATGGCCTGTGCTTCGGCAGGCGAGAAAACCTGAACCTGCAACCCCCAATCCCCAATCCCCTCCTTTTACCATTTCTTAACATTTTCCCTCTTCATCAATTCCCTGATTTTTATTATTTTTGTGTCAAGAATCATGAAGAAAATGAAAATTAGAAATTTCATAGTAACAATTGTATTGGCTTTTTCATTCTCCGCAATATTTGCCCAGGAACCGGTAAATCAAACAAAAGAGAATACCCCAATGGCTAAAGCTTTGCAAAAGCTTCGCTGGGATATGAATCTGGGGACATCTTTTATGTATTCTCCTGGTTTTGGTGGTGGAATGAATTATTATGCTGCACCTGGCTTTTCTTATCCTGTGAATAAGAAAGTTTCCTTCCATGGTGGTGTGGTTGCCGGTGTAATGACTTCACCCGGATTTCATAATACTGAAGAAGGTTTTGAGAAAATTACTTCAGGATATACTTCCATTTACGGAACAGTGGCTTACCGACTCAACCCGAATGTAGTATTTTACGGAACGGGAATAAAAAATCTGGCCACTTTTGGTCCTATGAATACCTTTTATTCACCTTCCTTTGATGAGATCAGCTTCGGCTCAAGCATTCGTCTTGGTGATAATGTCACTATTGGTGCTTCTTTTCATTTCAGGGAATATAGCCCTTTGAATAGCGGGTATTTTGCTCCGTTTGGGGAGTAGAGGACTCAGGGAAAGAGCTTACACGGAGGACACTGGGTATACGCAGAGGGGAATTTTGAATAGCAGGAGGAACCTGCTTTCATTCAAAGAACTTGTTTCAAAAGCTTATTCAAAAGCTTATTTCGTTTTTATTTTTATGTTTATTACTTCTCGATAATGAATCAAAACTATAAACAAATATTAACCGGGTTTTTTAATACTTTAATGGATTCAAGTTTTATTTCTTTTAAATCAGAATTAATAAATACTTTCAATTCAATAACTCCACCCTTAATAAAATTAATACTCTCATTTTTTAGGTAAACATTATAATATGCAGATCTCATTTTTTCCACAGGAATATATGCAGGAACATTTAATAAACTATATACCTTAATATGTTCTGGTATATTTTTACTACTAAATTCTAAACGAGCTCTTCCATTTTTATCGGTAATGGTTCCATATGTCTTATTATCTAGAACATAGCAAGTGTTAATTGCACTGGCAAGCTTCCCTTCTCCATCGAATACAATTAGATTTACTGAGGTGGTATCTGATTCAATCAATTCTGTAAGTTTATATTCTGATTCTAGAGAATCAATACTGTTATCAACAAATACTTTTATTCGTCGTCTTGTTTTATTAATGCGATAGTCTCCGGAACCTGCAATTTTAAATCCTGTAATGCCATTACTATCATCGCCCAAATTAAGTTTAAAAGATATCCGGTTTTTATCGTTGATTATTATAAACTGATCAAAACCAATAAACTGATACCCTTCTAACTGACCAAAACAAAATGGAAAATAAAATAATAATATGGTAATAATCCTTAATCTCATTTTAGCGGATATTATTGATTAAGTAAAAAAGGAAATCTCTACTCATGTAATTTCGATTTGTTATTGGTTTGACATATTTGCCAGCAGAAGGATCAATAAATATTTTATACCGACCTGACATCTCCCAAACTTTAACTTTTTCTACAAAGGCTCCATGTCCAGGTTCAATATACAAAAGATGATTATTTTGCTTTTTAAGAGCATTGCCTAATAAATCAGAACTACAATTATTAAATTTATCAAAAAGAAATAGTTCACCATCTGAGTGAAAGTTTAAATACTCTTCTAATACATCTGATGAGACTCCAGCACCTTGAGATCCTAATGCATTACTGAGGCTCATCCAATAGAATTGATCCTCATTGGTAATTTCTGCCATACAACTGTGCACACAAAAACCATTAGCATATGGACTACATTGATAATTACTCCCATTATAAACAGTTGGCTTTTCCCACCAAGCTAAAGACCATTGACCCCTATTATTTCCCCACATTGATTCATCTGTCCCCCACCAATAGTTTAATCCCCCTGCATCAGACAATCTGTATCCACTATATGCACCACTTACAAAACCATAGATGGCAGGTATTTCCCAGTCATCAAAAAAATCTTTCCCACTAATTAAATTACCGATTCCATTAAAACCCACCTCAATTCCTGCGTGAGATAAACCTCCTGGAATGATCCCCGGGACAGATATATAACTATTTACTAAATAAGATAAACCTTCTAAACTATTTTGCGCTGTAGGCTGTCCAAATTGACTGAAATTAAGGTTTTGAATATCAAGTGCCGGACGGGTAAGGTACTTGTAACCTAAATACATAAAACTGGAAATAAATTCTCCCGAAGGATCTGTATAAATTAGCGGGTTATTCAGGCAATACGCATATCGATTAAACCCATCCCTGTAATCAGGCATTTGCACATAAGGATCAATACTCAAAAATCTTCCCAGAATGGGATCGTATACCCTCCCATTCATATCAATCAATTCAAATTCTGTCAAATGTTCGTGTCCTGTGAAACCACGATCATTGATTAGTTCCTCCGTTGGAGCTTGTGTCCAGTCAGACGGATTTCTCGGTATACCCCAGGTACTAAAACTGTATTCCCTGAAGTTAGATGGATCGTCAGAATCCCACATATAGGCAATAGATCCAAGGTGATCGGTATTAACATGCCAGAGTACCCTTGCACTATCCGATGGATTCATTCGATTAAATTCATCGATAGCACATAAACCGGTTGGAGAATATATGTAATTGTAAATATGCATTTCATTATCAGCCCATACTTCTTCATATTCTCCAAAAAACAGCTTTGTTTTGGTTGCCTGAGGATCCCCGGTATTTTCAAAAACTGTTACCCTTCTTTGGTCGTCAAAACCATACTTAAAGTCTAATGATATTTCATCATCGTTTTCCAGGGTTTGGGTTATGGAGGATACCTTATTGAAGACAGTGTAGTCTATTACCTGGTTATCCGGCTCATAACTTCCGAAGCCATGAATAGATGTAAGCGCATTAGGTCCTGGAGTTGTGCTTCCGGTGGGTTCTCCATAGTTTATCTGATCTCCTACTCCAGTTTTTGAGATGATATTTCCTAAGCCATCATTGTCATATCCCATGATAAGCTCAGCTGTAGACTGATGAACATCATTTACATAATATTCTACTAAACCAAGACGGTTCATCTCATCATAAAAGAATTTTTCCTTCAAATTTAGCGCTTCATCCTCACGATATTCCATGTTGCCAAAATCATCAAAACCAAAACCAAAAGTCTTATACTCACTATAATTCATTGATTCTAGTTCTCCATAATTATCATAATCAATTGTGGATGTTTTTCCATTCATAGTATATTCTTCAATATGCCCCAGTTCATTCACCTGATTGCATTCCCATATTTTAATTCCATTGGCTATGAGGGATTTTAATTCCCCATTTAGTGTATAAATATAATCAACCTGGAAATCATTTGGGTACATTTTAGTTTTCAATCTACCCAGATTATCGTATTCTTTGGTAAATTCAACTACTACATCACCCCAGGCAGATATATCATTATAAAATTCTGTGGATTTGACTTCACGCCCTAAGTCATCATAATCAAATACTATTGATCACCAATAGCAAATGGACTCAAGGGATTAGTTGTCTTGATACCAACATTTCCGTTTGCAACGATTTTTAATTGGGAATAAGAATGATAACTTGTAAAAATGAAGATTGTTAATAAAATCAGAAACTTTTTCATAAGAATATAATTTAAGGTTCAGGCATTAAATGATTTCTTTAGTAAAATTAGAATTAATAACAATATGAGTAAATACTCCTTTTGGAGTATTTTTTATGGGCATAGTAGACGAGAGAAAATGATGGATAATTAATTGACTATGTGATATTTTAGCGGATAGTTTTTAGCTAGAGACTAAAAATTCAACAGAAATTCTAACGTCATTATTTTTTTTACTTGGGAAAAAATAACACTGAACAAATTCAATAATTATTCGGGAAATTTAAATTAAAGGAAGGCTATTTGATAAGTTTTAAATGGATGGCCAGATATACAACATGTGTAATATTAGGAGCATCAAACTTACGAAGAATATTTTGCCTATGAGTTTTAACAGTTTTTTCGGAAATGTATAATTCATCTGCGATTTCCGCATTTGTAAAACCTTGAGCAACTAATGATAGAACCCTTATTTCCTGAGCAGTCAATTTCCTTGCCATATATCACTATTCGTGTTTCTAATAACAAATTATTGTGTTGTTGAAATCCCGAAAAAAATTATCCACATTCTAAACATTAAATTAATCATTTAAGTGATTGGATCGATTCTAAATAAAGACATTTTTATGTTTTATAGTTTCTTATTCTGTGGCAATAGATATGTCAGTCTGTTGAACTTATAACTGGGGGATAATCTCTAGTGCTTGCCTGTGCCCCGCTAAGGATTGGCATCATTATTTTTACAGGTTCCGAAAAATCAAAGCTTTCCCGCACCGCATGCCGGACGGGCAGGTATCTCTGGGTTGACTATATAAATGGAGAGTATTTTCTGCGTTAAGTGCAAATATGTCAATGGATTTAGTAGAGTTTTCAGTACTTCCGGATTTGCATTCTCAGAAAGGAATACCTGCACTCCATTGGGCATAAGAAAATGTAAATGATTAGTATTACGTGTATGATCGGATATCTGTGAATCAGATCCAACCTTTATGATAATAAAGCCCTTATTATCATTCAGCGTGTTATTCTTTGTATAATTTCCCTAATGAGATAGCACCTTTTAAGCTTATTCTAATTCTAGAATGAAGGACATGGCAAAGCCTTGTGCCTGGTCTTTTTTCTTTTTTTATCATCGAAAGTGTAGATAAGGGAAATTTCATGTGCCCCGCCGGTTCTGGTTATCAGGCTGGAGGTGGTAAAGTCATAACTATAGCCCACACTTACACTTTTTAATTTCAGTCCCAAAAGCATAGTAATAGCTCCTGCGTTCGGATTGTCCGGAAAAATATTAACACCCCTGTACCATAAACCAAAAACAATGGGCTCTTTTGTATAATATGCTCCCAGATCAAGATACCTGTATTTATCCTGTATCAGGAGATTGAAGGCCCCGGTAATGTTTTCCTCATATCGTTTTCGGGTTCTGCCGGTGATGTCATATTTCCCCCCGCCATAAATTGAAAGCCTTACAGGAACGTAATCACTTTCCCTGGCCAGAATCTCACTGAAATACATAAGGTGATCAACCGTTATACCAAGCCATAAGCTTTCGGAATATGCCAATACTGATCCGGTAAAATCAAAATGCCGCGTGGGGTCTGCGAGCTGTAATCTACTCAATTCCAGTGAGCTTCCTGATTCTGATCCGCGAAGGATCTCATCCCCAAATCGAAGCTTATCATAATGGATTTCTTTCATATAATAGTAAGCCTGAAGTCCCGGCCGGATTTGCCAGTCACGGTTGATGTTAAAGTTGTAGGAATAATTCAAACCCAGATTTGTAATGTTGAAAAGCCCATTCCCGGCATCGTCCCTCATGACCAAAATACCCACTCCACTATTGTATCGATCGATATAATAATCTCCCGAAATAGCATAGGTGATATATGTGCCGTTAATCTGCGGCCATTGATCCCTGTAGTTGATGATTATTCTTCCACCATCGCCTAAACCGGCAAAAGATGGCCCCATATAAAGAGGAGAGGAATAAAACTGGGAAAATTGAGGATCCTGGGAAATTCCTGTTTGAACCAGATTCATTAATATAATAATGGTATATATATATTTAATTTTCATAAATTTATTATTCCTGGTGAATCAGCACCAGTGTACCTGTTTCATTGAATGTTTCACCATTATTGAACCTTCCGCTTACTTTATAGACATAAACTCCTTCTTCCACCAGCTCACCGCGGAAATAGCCATCCCATCCTATGTTTATGTCATCACTTTCAAATAAAAGAATACCAAGACGGTTATATATCTCAAGATGATATTCCAGTAAGCCATCAGCATAACAATGAAAAATATCATTGCTGTAATCATTATCTGTGACAATCTGCCCTACCGGACCTTCCATATTTGGAGTGAAAGCATTCGGACATTCAAAAATTCCTTTTTTTTCAACCTTAACTGCATCGTATTCAATTTTTGAATTAGAACAATGATTTTCGGTAATTACCTGAAGCTTTACATCATATACTCCAGTATCGCGGTAATAATGTTGAGGGTCTTTTTCATTCGAGAAATTTCCGTCCCCGAAATCCCAGAGTACAGAATCAGCATTGTAGGTAAGAGTGAAAAAATGCACAGGCTGATTCTCTTCGTTATTTTCAGAGATATAAACCGTTGCCGGTGTTATGTCCATTTCGGCAACTGGTTGTTCGCTGACAACTACCGTAGTATCTTTGGTGATCATTATTCCATCAGGACCGGTACCTGTAAGCTTTACTGTATATTTTCCGGGAAGAGTGAAGGTATGAGCCGGATTGGTTTCAGTTGAACCGGTGCCGTCGCCAAAGTTCCAGTTATAAGGTTTACCTCCGATAGAACTATTAATAAAATCAACGGTAAGCGGAGGACATCCCTTTGCAGTTGACATAGAAAAATTAATTTCCGGAAGCTCATAATAGCTTACTATGATGTCATCACTTGCAATACAGCCATTATTGTCAATCGTCCATAAAAAAGTATTTGCCCCTTCACCAAGGTCTGTTACATGGCTTTCGAAGCTTGATGGGGAGTGTATCATTCCTGATCCGGCTGCCAGTTCCCATGCACCACTACCACTGGCCGGCTTGTTTCCGACCAGGTTAGCCTCCGGAGAATAAACAATCTTATCCTCTCCAGCATTCACCTCCGCCAGGTTATTGGTTATAATTATGTCATCTGATGTTCTGCATCTGCCATTTTCCGTTGTCCAGCGTATTGTGTTTGCACCAAATCCGAGATTATTAATCTGGGTATTATAATTCCCCGGTTCTTCAATCACTCCGAATCCACTTACTACTTTCCAGGTTCCTGTACCTGTGGTAGGGGGATTTGCCAGCAGGTTGGCAGTAGAATTACAGACTATCCTGTCTTTACCGGCATATGCCAGGGTGGGAAGACTATTCAATATCTTAACATCATCACTGAGCTTACAGTTTCCGTTGGTGGTTGTCCACCTTAAAATATTTGTCCCGTTTCCTGCAGAAGTTATTTTTGTTAAAGGATTTGAGGGATCTTCAAAAACAGCCGATCCGCTTACCACACTCCATTTTCCGGTTCCTATAAGGGGTGAGTTAGCTGCCATGAAAGCTTCAGATGAACAATTATCCTGGTCGGGACCTGCAGAAGGTAAAGAAGGTAAGTTATTCATGATCATTACTGTATCACTTGTGCTGCATCCGTTTATGGTAATTGTCCATACCAGCCTGTTTTCACCTTTCTCGAGGTTATAGACATTCGTATTATATACGGTATTATCCGAAAAGCTGGCTGAACCTTTTGCTATTGACCACCTTCCGGATCCTCCGGATGTATCGGATGCATATAACCGTGTGGAATCGGCACAAAGATACTGATCTGCACCCGCCGAAACACTGGCAGGCTGGTCATTAAGAATGACTACCTCATCGGATGAGCTGCAGCCTTCATGGCTAACTGTCCATCTTAAGGTATTATTTCCGAGACTCAAGTTGGTTACTTCGGAATTATGGCTATGAGGATCTACTATATCCGCTGATCCGCTCAGAACTGACCATTCACCTGTACCTCTCTGCGGTATGTTTGCGTTGAGTGAGAATTTTTCACCGCAAACCGATCTGTCAGCACCTGCATATGCCTCCCCCGGGCTGTTATTGGTAACAGTGATCTCATCAAAGGATGTGCAGCCGTTATTGCTTATCGTCCACCTTAAAACATTATCCCCCCTTCCTAAATTTGTCACTGTGGTGTTTGGCTGATCGGGATTCTCAAATTCTGCTGATCCTGATCCTCCTACTATGGTCCAGAGTCCGGATCCCGGTGAAGGCGTATTGGCTGAAATGCTCGCCGTATTGTCACAAAGCACCTGATCTGAACCTGCTTCTGCTTCAATCATATCAAAATTCACTGTAATATCGGAGAATGAAGTGCATCCCTCGTAGTTTATCGTCCATCTGAATTTGTTCGGCCCAATTCCAAGCTTTTTTACCGGGGTATTGGCATTATGGGGATCTACGATATCAGCACTACCACTCAAAATCGTCCATGTTCCTGTTCCGTGAACCGGAACATTACCAGAGAGTAATACAGAATCATAGCAGGTGGACATGGAAGGGATCGTAATGGATGTGGTAGGTTTATGACTGGTAATGATAACTGTATCGGACGAAGTGCAGCCTTTATTGCTTATTGTCCATTTGAATAAATTATCATTGATACCGAGATTATATGCTTTATTTCCTGAGAAATTACCGGCACCACTGATCACGCTCCATTCACCCTTCCCAATGGTAGGGGTATTTGGATAAAGGTTAATGGAATCCTCGCAAGTGGTCTGGTTCGCTCCTGCTGAAGCCGGAGTTGGCAGGTTATTGATTATAATAATTTCATCCGATGAAGTACAACTTCCATTGCTGACAGTCCAATTGAGTGTATTTGAACCAGGACTAAGATCCATGATGGTTGTATGTGCTGCATTGATGTCTTTTATGATTCCGTATCCTCCTGCAATACTCCATTTTCCCGTGCCAACAACCGGTTCATTTGCTGATATTATGGTCGAGTCTGCACAAAGATTCTGATCGATTCCAGCAATGGCTTTTGAAGGAGAGTTATTGATAATCATCACATCATCATGGGTGATCTCATACTCATAAATTGTCCATCGAAAAATATTTTCACCTTTCCCCAGATTATATACTTCAGTATCATACCTGGAAGCATTGGCAAAGGATCCAGCTCCCTGCACAATGGTCCACTGGCCTGTTCCGTAAAGTGGTGGTGTTCCTTCCAGAACCGTATTGTTTTTACATAAAGTCTGATCAGGTCCTGCATCATTCGTTGTGGGAGTGAAATTGATTATTTTTACAAGATCTTCAGAATAACAGGAATTATGGTAAACGGTCCACTTAAATACATTTTCGCCCGTACCCAGATCTGTTATAACCGAATTGGGATTTTCCGGATCCTGAATAACACCTGAGCCATTAATCAGCGACCATTCACCTCTTCCTATCTGTGTTGTAGCAGCTTCCAGGGTATATGTATCACTTAAAATTATGGTGTCATTTCCTGCGAATGCATTATCAGGCAGGTCATTTGTTATCCTTACGGTATCACTGCTAATACATCCATTATTATTTACCGACCATGTAAGGATATTCACTCCTCGTTTAATATTGAAAATGCCGGTTTGAGGATCACTTAAATTGTTGAAATTAGCACCGCCTGACTGTATTGACCACTGTCCCGGTCCGTAATCACTTTTCTTAGCATTAAGGGTGGTAGTCATATCGCAAAATACCTGGTCGGTACCGGCTTCCACTTCAATTATATTATTGTGGATAACTACAGTATCTTTAGCTATACAGCTATTCTCGGTTACAGTCCATATAAGGATGTTTTCACCCTGTTTCAAATTACTTACGCCTGTGTTATTTTGCTGAGGATCTGCGAAAGTTGCATAACCCTTAACCCACGACCATTCACCATAAGGAGTACTATTGGCATTTAAGCTTGTGGAGTTATTACAGATACTTTGATTGAAACCTGCGTTTGCATAGGGAGTTTTATTGATTGTTACCTGCAGAGGATTGGAATCGGGTCCGATACCACAGGTGTTCCTGCCATAAACCTTGATTTCTCCGCTCAGTGCATCTTCTGAATAATTCACCGTAATCTGCCGTGTTCCCAAGCCATCAGTGATATTTGCCCCATAGGGAAGTATCCATTCATAGGAACTTGCATTACTTATTGCCGGTATTTCGTAGACCATAGATGCTTCACCCTGGCAAATTACCGTATCTCCGGATATTTCAAGCGGAGTTTCCGGAAGTTCATTTATCTTCAGAGTTGAGGATTCTGAGCTGATCATTCCACAATTTCCCGTTATAATGCAACGATATACTCCTGCATCAGATAAAGAGACCTCCTTCAGCGTAAGAATATCTCCATCAACCCCTGAGATCATACCCCCATTGCTTAATTTTACTCCATCTTTCTCCCATTCATAATTAATATTATCTCCTTCAGCTTTTACTGAAAAATAAACATTCTCTCTTTCACATTTTGTCTGGCTGGTCAGAGGCTGGGTTAAAACTACCGGTGGCTCATAGATCGTAAGAGTTGCAGTTCCGGAATTATACGCTTCTCCATCTCCGGATACAGTGCAGGTATAGGTTCCTCCATCCTGGGAAGCTACATTACTTATCATCAGGTTATCGGTTTGTGAACCTGATATTTTTCCATCAATATCTGAAAGTATTATACCATTTTTCTTCCACTTGTAAGCAAGGTTTTCACCCTCTGCTTCAATAGAAAAGAGCGCGGTTTGACCTTCACAAATATCCAGGCTCACCGGGTGGTTCAGAATATGAGTAGCCTTATTAACAGTAAGAATGGCCGGATCAGAAACTTTTTCATCGCATGCTCCTGAAACTTTCACTCTGTAAGAACCCTCATCGGCAAGCGAAGAAGGGGAAATGTTCAATACCGAAGTTGTGGATCCCGAAATTGAATCATTATCGGAAAGAGGATTTCCATCTTTTTCCCACCGGTAATTTAAATTTTCCCCATGTGCATTTACGGTAAAACTTACAGCATCTCCCTCTGCGATCTCCCGGGAGATAGGATGAATGTCAATCATTGTCACAGAATTTACCTCAATCCGGGCAAGATCAGAATTCCTGCTATTGCAAACCCCACTCACTTCACAGGTATAAATACCGGAATGATTATAATCCAGATTTGAAATATTAAGTATTGAAGCAGCACTGCCCGAGTAATGACTGTCATCTGTAATCGTGATTCCGTCTTTTTTCCAATGATAAGTGTCATTGGGATTATCTGAAACAATTGAAAGACTGATGTTTTCGCCGGTGCAGGCCGTGTCACCGAAAGGTTGTGTTATTATCCGGACCTTTTCTTCCACGGTAAGCAGGGCAGGATCGGAAACAGAATTTCCACAACTACCTTTTACAGTTAGCTCGTACGTTCCTTCATCCGCTGGTTTAAGATCATTTAAATACAAATCAGAAGTTTTTGAGCCTGTGATTCTTGAATCATCAGTCAGAACAATACCATCTTTTTCCCAGACAAATGAAAGTCCGGATCCTTCTGCATCCACTGTAAAAGAAGCTGCATCATCTTCACAACGAATTATTGTTGAAGGTTGGGTTTTGATGATAGTTTCCGGCACTACACTTAGATTTGCAGCATAGGAATTTTTACTTCCACAGTTTCCGGTCACGATGCAACTGTAAGCTCCTTCATCACTGGTACCTATATTGTCAATTATAAGATCAGGACTGTTTGCTCCGGAAATATTTCCTCCGTTATTCAGATTAATTCCATTTTTCTTCCACTGATAATCAAGATCTCCTCCTTCTGCAACTATATTGAAATTTGCAGATGTACCGGCACATTTACTTTTTGATTGGGGTTGTGTTTGTATTGTTGTATTTGTACTTACTTCAAGAATTATCGGATCACTTATATCGTCAGCACATACTCCGGTAATTTCACATGTATATGAACCATTGTCGGAAATGGTAATATCGGAAATGGTAAGAGTAGGGCTCGTTGAACCGGTAATCCTGCTGTCATCGGTCAGGTTAATCCCATCCTTCTTCCACCAGTATGAGTTTATTGTACCGCTGGTCTCAATGCTGAAAACCCCGGTTTCACCTTCACATATGATATTGCCGGATGTTTGTGAGACAATATCGCTCATTTCATGAACGGTCACTACTGCCGGAAAACTATTTTCAATTCCTTCATCAGCGGTAACAAGGCATGAGTAACTTCCTGCATCAGAAGGGCTAACGCCGGTGACATGAAGAGCCGGTGAATTGCTTCCGGTGATTTTTCCATCATCTGCCAGATCGATTCCGTTCTTTTTCCATTGATAGTGAAGATTCGTTCCGGTAGCCACTATATCTATACTTAAACTCTCGTCTTCGCATTTTTCGATTGAGGCTGGAGGATGAACAGAGATTATACTCAGGGGATGGACCTGAAGTATGCCGGGATCGCTGGTTGCTGTGCCGCATGTGCCTGTAACAATGCAATAATAATGTCCTTCTTCGGTTTCTTTAACACCGGTAATGGTCAGAATCGATGATTGCACTCCAGAATACGGGGGTATATTACTTAATGCAGTTCCGTCTTTATACCATTGATAACTTCGATTATGACCTTCGGTAATAACAGAGAAACTTGCATTCCCTCCTTCAACTGCTTCAAAATGATCAGGTTGAATGGAAATGTAAGAAAGAGGATAAACTTCCAGATCGGCTGGTTTACTTGATAAATTGCCGCATACACTGGAAACGGAACATGAATATGTCGCATCATCAGATGTTTCAATGCTACTGATTAGAAGAGTATTAGTCTTACTGCCTGAAATCCGTCCTCCGTCATTTATATCCATACCGTCTTTTTTCCACTGGTAAGAAATATTCTCTCCTGTAGCCGAAACAGAAAAATTTGCATTATTTCCTTCGCATAGCTGCAGATTTGCAGGATCGGATAGTAAAGAAAGCTCATCATTAACATCCAAAAAGGCAGAATTACTTGTAATGCTTCCACAATCACCTGTAATAATGCAGCCATAAAGACCTTCGTCCAGTTCATCAACATTCGTAAGAAGAAGTTTTTCTGCATTTTCTCCCGTCAGATCAACTCCGTCTAATTGCCATTGGTAGTGAAGGTTACTTCCTGTTGTTACCACTTCAAAGAAAGCATTTGAGCCTTTACATGCATTTACATTCTGAGGATTTACTTCGATCTGTAAATTTTCATGTACCTTCAATGTTGCAGGATTGGAGGTGAGAATACCGCAACTCCCCGATATTTCACAACTAATAACACCTGATTCTGCAACAGTGGCATTTTCAAGAATTAATGTGCTGCTTTGTATACCGGTGAAATTACCGCCCGGGCTTATTGGATTTCCATTCAGAAGCCATTGATATGAAAGACCGGAACCATCAACTGCCACATTGAAACTGGTATTTTCTCCTTCGCAAATAGTGATATCCGAAGGATGGGTATTCATACCAATAGGAGCATTTAATGTAAGGTGGGCGATATCGGTTCCAATACTTCCACATGAATTGGTTATAATATTATAATAATCCCCTTCATTGGCAGATGAAACAGAATTAATAATGATATCTTCAGTATCCTCACCGCTTATGGCTGAACCATTTTGGAACCACTGGTAAACCAGGTTAGTACCTGAAGCTTCGGTATTCAGGATTACATTCTCCCCGGGACAGGCTTGTTTGTCAAGGGGTTGCTGTATGATATCGATCATTTCATCCACCACCAGTATAGCAGTGGATGAATTTATCGAACCGCAGCTTCCACTTACCGTACAGGTATATCCCCCTGCATCAGAAGAACTGAGATTAGAGATGGTTAATACGGATGTATTTGCACCATTAATATCTCCTCCATCCATCAGGTTTGTACCATTATGCTTCCATTGATAATTAATATTTGAACCTGTTGCTGAAATGCTGAAATGGGCTGAATTGCCTGCACAAGCATTTTCATTTCCCGGTTGATGATTAATGAAAACATCTTGGTAAATTTCCAGGTAAGCAGCCTTGCTGGATATTGTATCACAATTGCCGGTTACTACACAGCGATAATTGCCGGTTTGGGTGTTGTCAATGCCTGAAAGATTCAGAACCGGGTCATTTGCACCGGCAATATCCATATTATTATGCTGCCATTGATAGCTAAGTCCCGTACCTGTGGCATTTACGGAAAATGAAGTATTATCCCCGGGGCAAACACTTTTATCCTCTGGATGTATAGTGATATTTACTTCATCCATGACCGACAGGTTTACCGGATCGGAAATATCAACTCCGCATGTTCCGGTTACCTCACAGGTATAAACACCTGCATCACCCGGATGCAAACCGGAAATATTTAGATTTTTGGAATTACTTCCTGATATTCTCCCGGTATCGGAAAGATCCATACCATTTCTTTTCCACTGATAACCTATACCTGTACCCTTTGCAAGAAGATCCAGAACGAGGTCTTTTCCCATACATTCTTCAATATCGGCAGGTTGATCTGTTATTTGAGTTTTGGGAAGTATCGTTAAGTCTGCCGGATTACTGATGAATTCCGGACCGCATTTGCTATTGACCACACATCGATAGGAACCTTGATCACCGGCTTCTACATTATTTATAATTAGGACGGAGGAATTTTCTCCTGTAAGAGAAGTGCCATTTTTTTCCCATTGATAACTCAGGCCCTCTCCCTCTGCTCTCACACTGAAAGAAGCGTTATCTCCCGGGCATACTGTTTTGTTGATAGGATCCTTTAAAATATTGGTAAGAGGATTAACTTTCACAATTGCGCCCCCTTTACCGGTATTACCACATCCATTTGCCTGGGTGAGGCTTTCAATGCTGTAAACTGATGTTTGAAGTGGATATATTGTGAGATTATATACGTCATCCGGACTTGTTTCAGTTGTTGAGGTAAGACTGTCTGTCCAGGTAAACTCATAGGGCCCGGTTCCTGTGAAATTTATAGTCAGGTTCGCAGCATCACCATCACAGATAACCTGATTAGCACTGATTTGAGCCTGAGGTATTGATAACACAGAAGTAGATTTTGAGATGGTATTATCACATCCTGTTACGCTATCGGTATAGGAATAAGTTATATCATAAGGGCCTCCAACCGGCATAGACTGAGGATTAAATGAGGCAGTTCCATTTCCATTATCAATTATACCCGGTCCGGAAAATGTACCTTTGGGAGAATGATTTCCAATAAGATCCACTGGATTTCCATTGCTACAGTACCCTGCAGGATCGAGATCAACAAAATTGACATCAGGAACGGGAGCAATTTCTACTGATTTTTCCAGATGATTAATACATCCGTAAATATCAGTGTATGTATAATGGATTATACGGGTCCCCGGAGAACCCGATGAAGGGCTGAAAGTGGCTGTGCCATCCAGATTGTCAGTAAGTTCGGTAGCCGGGTTGAAGGTTCCTCCATCCGGGTTATAAGTGAAATTAATATCAGGATTATCAGCACAATATCGTGAATTAAGGCCTGAGAAGGTCAATAATGTCCCTACACGTACCTGCCGGGTATAACTTGATGAACAACCGGTGGAATTTGTAAAGGTATAGCTAATCTGGTGGTAACCCAATCCACTTGTTGAGGGATCGAAATAGGCCGTGCCGTCTCCGTTATTCGTTATTCCGTTGCCGCTGAATGTTCCCGGAGGAGAATCAGGTGAACCGGTGATAAGCACCGGTGGATCTGTATCGCAGTATAGCGTGTCAATTCCACTGAAACTAACCATGGGCAGATCTGCTACAGTTATTGTCTGGTAAGCCTCGTTCGTACAATAACCGTCCGAATAGCTGTACATGATGGTATGGGTTCCTACTCCGGCTGCAGCAGGATCGAATGTTCCTGAGCTCACTCCCGGACCACTATAAACTCCGCCGGAGGGAATGGCATGGTCGAGTATCAGGGGAGCCGCATCTACGCAAATGTCAGGCAGAGGATTAAAGCTTATGGATGGTATTGTTCTTACCGTAATTGCCTGGGGAGCGGAGATACTGACACATCCTGCGGATCTGTATGTCACCCAATGATTTCCTGTAGAATAATTTGCAGGATTAAAATGGGTGGCATCCAAACCATCAACAGCATAGGTTCCACCTGGAGGATTTCCTCCCGTAAGCTGAAATGTTGGATCGTTTTCACAAACCTGGGGAAAAGGATTGAGAGTGGCAGGTATTTCAGGTGTTACTTTTACCTCCCATGCTCCTGTAAAATAAGTGACCAGGTGAGTTCCTGCTCCCGCGGCTCCGGGATCGAAAATTGCAATCGCCGGATTCGTTTGTATTTGAGTGATACCCGGACCTCCAAAGGTTTTTGTATCGGGGCTGGCACCGTAAATAGTGTCTGGTTGATCGCTGATACAATATACACTATCCAGGCCATCTATATGTACAGCCTGAGAATATATTGTTCCGGTTAAACCAGATAATAGCAGAACAACAGCAATTATGAAAAATTGTAGCTTCAGGGTCCTTTCCTCTTTATAAAAGTGGATTAAAAAAATACCGGGATGTATAATTTAGGCTGTAGTTTCTACTACGAACAGTAAATATTGATGTTTCGGTTAAAACTAAAATCAGGTAAAACCCGAAAGCTAAATACAGGTAAATTATTTTCAAAGGATCCTGAAGATTCAGAACTCGACTTAGGTTAATTAGTGTCTGTCAATAAAGTTGAGTGTCTGTTCCGATAGCTATCGGGGCAGATATCGGACATTATGGACAGACTCTGATTAAAACCCGAATTTCAATCTCCAGCGCAAGTTTCTTCAGAAATATTGTAAAAAAGCATAGATGATACCGGCAAGAATTACTTAATGATATAATGAAGCCGCAGTTTGAAATCAGTTATTGCATGATGTGAAAGCGGCTATTTGTAGTTATTATCAGGGTAAAGTGAATTTCCGTCTTTAATTACCTGATTAATAAAGGTATGTATCTCTTAAAGAAACCTGGTGTTAAGTCAAATGCAAATTGTCAATTCCCTTCGCTTGCTCCTCCATTTTCCCTTCCGCGTGTCTCCGAATCCGCCAGGCGGAGGAAGCACAAAGGAGAGGCCTCAGCCCGCTTAATCAAAGTATACGACTTTTTATTCTTGACATGACACTAGTTAATAGAATACCACACAGCTCGGTTGAGAGACAGGGAGCGTTTTTCCAGTAGTTTGTAAGTTTCCATCTTCATTTATCCTCAGAAGAACAATTTCATCTTTATCCTGGTTGCCTGCAATCAGATATTTTCCTGAGGGACTTATATTGAAGTCGCGCACCACTCCAATGTTTTCATTGGAATTCCCCTTGCTTATCAGGCTGCCATCCTCCATGATCTCAAAAACAGCAATGGAATTTACACCCCTATTGGATGCATAGAGATATTGTCCGTTGGGATGTATTCTAATGGCTGCAGCTTTAGTGTAGACGGAGGGTTTTTCGTCCAGTGTACTTTTTTTATCGATGATTTCAAGACTACCATCTTCATTATTGATCTTACAGGCTACTACTTCATTGCTTAATTCGGTCAGAATGAATGCCCATTCGCCGTTTTCATGAAAAGCCATATGACGCGGACCGCTTCCGGGTTCAAGCTGAAGGAACTCCTGCTTCTCATTAGGGATAATTTCACCGTTTTTTCCCTGCTTATAAATCATGATCTTATCAATTCCAAGGTCAGATGAATATACATATTTACCATTCATGGAAGCATGAATATAATGGGCATGGGGTCCTTTCTGACGGTCAGCATTTGGCCCTGAACCTTCATGCTGAAAGGAAGATAGAGGAGGGGATAGTCTGCCCTTTTCATCAAAAGCATATGAAACCACAGAGCCACTGCTGTAATTTGCTGCATAAACGATATCATAAACAGGATTGACAGATATGTGAGTAGGGTTCTTCCCTCTGCTTGGTTGCTGATTTATATGATGGAGTTCCGACACTTCATCATTAATCCTGAATGCATTTATGCTTTGCTCGTTTTCCAGACCTTCAAAGTTTTCAGAACTTACGGCAAAGAGGAAATTTTTGTCATTGGACAATGCGAGATACCCCGGTCTTATTCCCCCGTCAGTTTTCTTAAACAATTCCATGTCACCTGTCTTTTCATCCAGATGGTATATTGCAACAGTCTTTTCAAGATTCCTGTTGGTTGTTCCTACAAAGAAAGTGGTTTTTTGAGCATTCATAATGATGGGTATTATGAGCAAGATTATGTAAAATATTGTTTTCATTTTAATTATGTTCTGATAATTTGTTTTAACAAGAAAGTAGTGGTGAAAGTTTTAATTAGGCTGAATATATGTTAAGCAATTGCAGGCGCGGATTAAAAATTTTGTAGCCCCGATAGCTATTGGGGCAGATTCCGGACATTATGGACAGACACTATTTAAGGTCGAGTATACCAAATACGTGATTAAAGGGATAACTAATATCAATTATATCAAAGTCAGGGTTTAAATTAACGCTATGAGTCATATTCACCTCTTATATCATTCAACTATACATCGGGAGGTATATCTTTCCATTTGCTTTTTGCTTTTTTGATTAATGAATTTAGATAATCACCGTCATATCTTGGAGCATAGAAATAATCTCCTTCACATCATAGTTATCAGGTGAAAGTTTTAGATTTCCCTTGTTGCTTAGAACTTTTATTTCTATATGTCCAAATCTTTCCACTCAACAAAAATACTCTTTTCTTAAGATTTTTTAAACTCCGATTTATTAAATTTCATTCAAATAAAATCCTCTCTTATAGGATAGAAGGAGTCGATAAGCCTGGCGGTTTTAGAGATAACTTTGATGCTGTGTTCCCTGTCGGGGGGTACAGAAAACATATCACCTTTCTTAAGTATTTCGTTCGGTTCACCTTCACAATAAAAAATAATTTCGCAACATATGAAGTTTGTTCGTGGGGATGAGAGTGGGGTGGATCCGGTTCTGTCCAGGGTCCTTCTGTAAAGTCTATAAGTACAGTCATCAGGTTTCCTGTATGAATTAATTTTCTTTTGACTCTTGAGCTTACAACTGTGTAAGAAACATCATCAAACTTAAGTACCGGCATAATTGTTAAATTGAAATTCGTACTAACCAAATTTAAGTATTATATTGAAACTTTTAATAATCAAAAACACAAGAATATGAAATATCGTCAATTCGGGAAAACCCAGATGGAAGTATCAGAGATTGGCTTTGGAGCCTGGGCTATCGGTGGAAGCTGGGGTGAACAGGATGAAAATGATTCTCTTGAAGCACTGGAAGCTGCTGTTGATGCAGGTGTAAATTTTATTGATACTGCTGCCGGTTATGGCAATGGAAAATCGGAGCGAATCATTGGTGATTTCCTGAAATCACGGTTTGAAACGGTATATGTGAGTACCAAGACACCCCCTAAACCGGGTAACTGGCCTCCTTCTCCCTATGATAAAATTGAGGACAGGTATCCTGAAGCTTATTTAAGAGAGAATATAGAAGAACGACTCAGGAACCTGAAGATGGAAAGCCTGGATATTTTGCTTCTTCATACATGGACAAGAGCATGGAACGACAATCCTGTTACGCTGGAAACACTGCAGAAAATCAAATCGGAGGGTCTTGTCAAACATATCGGTATATCGACTCCCGAACATGATCAAAACTGTGTGGTGCAACTTATGCGGGAAGGATTGATTGATGCGGTTCAGGTTATTTATAACATTTTTGAACAGGAACCGGCTGCTCAGTTATTGCCTGTGGCCATTGAAACCGGAACAGGGATTATAGTGAGGGTTGCTTTTGATGAAGGAGTGTTGACAGGGAAATATAAGGGAGATGAAGAGTTTGATGAAGATGATTTTCGCAGCAAATTTTTCGCCGGCGATCGTCTTAAGCGTGCCGTCAGAAGGACAAACAAAATAAAAGAAGAGTTCAAGGGCTCAGAATTTACTATGCCTGAACTGGCTTTGAAATTTGCCATGTCTCATGAAGCTGTATCCACTGTTATTCCGGGAATTAGAAATAAGAAGCAGGCAGAGATGAATACAAAGGTATCGGATCTACCCGGATTGACGAAAGATGAGTTGGAGAGGCTAAGAGAATATCGTTGGAACCGGGGATTTTGGTATGGGGGGAAGTAGGGAGTCCCTAAGCGGCCCGCCTTCCATTGGGCGGATCAGCGCTTCGGCGGGCAGGCGGATCCGCATATCCAGGTATCTAACTGTTATTGGCAGTGTTCAAAGTAAGCGGTAATCGGTGAACGGTAAACGGTTTGATCTCCACAATACGGAAGTATTTTTCATGAGTTATGGCAGTTGGGCGGCAGAAGGTTGTTGAATGTTTATACTGCAATAAGTCAGTTCTTTACGGGATTTAGTTAGATAAAAGTAAAGATAGACTATGGACGCTGGAAGCGACCGAAGCGACCGAAGCGATTGTAGCGACCGAAGCGACCTGGGCGAATTTAGAGATGGATTAGACCAGTGGATGGACCTTTGATGAAGAAAACGGTGAATGGTGTGGAGAGGACTATGGACCATTTATTAGTAAGGTTACTAACTTTTAATAAACAGGAGGATTTATGAAAAAAGTAATAAAACAAGAGGAATGTTTTCTGTTTAATGAACCCGTTTATCTATGTCAGAGAGACTATTAATAATCAATTCCGCTGAGCCTGATGACTTCAGGTTTACTGATCCTTTGCAGCAAATTTTAAGTGTTTGTAAGATTTCGGAAGAATTGCATCACTGGACTGAATTTAAAGATATTGAACAGATTGATGAATATGATGGTGTTATTATAAGTGCATCTCCCAGGGGTGATAATGATAATTTTGATGAACGTCTTTCTGCCTTTCATTGGCTGAAAAATTATAAGAAACCGGTGTTTGGCATCTGTGCAGGTCATCAACTCACTGCTGTAATTTTTGGATCAAGATTAATAAAAGATGTTGAAGCCGAAGAAGGAAAAGTAAAGGTCAGGATTCTCAAGGAAGATCCTATCTTTCTTGGGATGAAGGAGGAAATTGAGGCAGAGCAGCATCACAATGACTCAGTTTCCATGCCTGCTGATTTTGATTTGCTTGCGAGCTCTGAAAAGTGCACTGTTCAGGCAATTAAGCACAGCTCACGACCTATATATGCTGTGCAATGGCATGCTGAACAGTCGAATCCGGAGATGGTATTGAATTTTGTGAGGATAGTACTTGGGGAAGAGTAGGCAGTCCCTAAGCGGCGGATCCGCATATCCAGGTATCTAACTGTTATTGGCAGTGTTCAAAGTAAGCGGTAATCGGTGAACGGTAAACGGTTTGATCTCCACAATACGGAAGTATTTTTCATGAATTAAAGTAATAATGTAGCAGAAAAATGTCGATATGCAGGCGGCTTTTTTTCTTTACTTTACGCAGTGTTATATAGAAGTGGATATATTAGATTTTTGGTATGAGAATTCTGTTCGTAATAATCACATTGTTGTTTCCTCTAATTATGCAGTCGCAAACTCCTGAGGAGATCATTGAAAAAGTGGCTGATCACTGGTTTAAATTGCATGATGACTTTGAGAATCAGTCTGATGTGTGGGGGAATTACACACTTGACCTTACCCTGGAGGCAATGCTCTTTTACGATGAAAAAGTGAAAGAGCACAAATATACAGGTATTGTGAAAGAGATATTTAATAAGAGAGGCATTTCACCAGGGGATACCATTTCATATAAAACCCAGCCATTTTGCAGCATTAATTTTACACTTGGTATGATTGGAGGTAATGAAGAATGGTTTGGTGGATTTATTGCAGAAAGTTACAAAATGTACAATGAGGTTGCCAGATCGCCGGAAGGAGCAATTATGATTAACCATAGAGGCAATGACAGGATATTAATCGATTACCTGCAGGAATATGCAAGTAGAATGGCAAAAACCGCTCATCTGAATAAGGATAGCTTACTTTTTTCTGAGTGTGTAAATCAATTTTTATTATATGAGAGTCTTCTTCGTAATACACAGACTGGATTATGGAGTCAGGGTAGAGGGTGGTGCGAAGATAGTACCAGCTTAGGTCAAGGTGCATGGTCAAGAGGTCATGGATGGTTATTAAGAGGTCTTGTTACCTCTATGGAATATTTACCCGAAGAATACAGGTCACAATTGCAGCCGGTCTTGCAAAGACTTTCATATTCACTACTGCAGGTACAGGCAAAAAGCGGTATGTATCATATTCTTCTTAATCTGCCTTTTAATAAATCCGCCCCTGATGTAAGCGGCAGTGGAATGATAGCTTACTATCTATCTGTTGCGGTCAATAATGGCTGGTTGGATGAAAATGATTTCAGGAATTGTATTCTCAAGGCTACTGATGAGATGAAAAAATATGTCACTTCAAAAGGTGAAGTGCTAAGTTCCTCCAAAGGGCCGGGTCCTTTGTGCGATTACAAAGAATACATAGGATATGAACCTGAAATTGATGAGAAACATGGATTTCAGGGTATTATTTACGGGATGATGGGGGAGATAAATTCTAAATAGAGTCTGTTCATAATGTCCGATATCTGCCCCGATAGCTATCGGAACAGACTCTCGACTCTATTGATAGACACTAAATAGAAGATATTGATAGATACATTACATGAAAACTACGACAAGATTTTTATTATTTGCAGGTTCAGGTTTATTGGTGAAACCACTCTTTGAAAATTTCTACAAAATAGCCGAAGCTCATAAAGGCTTACAGGCAGGATTGAAGAAAATGCCTGAGGCGTAGCTTATTAATTATTTCAAAGAATTAAGTTCAATAGCTTAGACGGGACCCTCCCCCACCGCCACCGCCATCTGTACTCTTTTATGTAAAATTCTTAAAAATCTCAGCGTCGAAAACTCAAGATTTTTTTAATTATTTTTTAACAAACACCATTTCATTATTTATGAAAAACAAAAATTGTTAATAACTTACACCTCATAATTTCCTAAAAATACGGAGGAAAAATGAAGATTTTGACTGCAGTTCTTACCCTGATCCTCATCATTTCCCTTGCGGCGTGCAATTCTTCTACTGATAAAAAAAGATATGATAATTCAGATATTCCGGTAATCAGGGATCTTGATGAAATTAAGGAAGATGGAAAACTTAAGGTGCTCGTAAGCTATAGCAGTACGAGTTATTTTCTTTACAGGGGGCAGCCCATGGGGTTTGAATATGAGCTACTTACAAGACTGGCAGATCATCTGGATCTTGAACTGGATTTAATTATTACCAAAAAACTGGATTCTGTTTTTTATGACCTGAATGCGGGGAAAGTCGATCTGGTAGCCCACGGGTTAACGATTACATCAGAAAGAAAAGAGAAAGTGAAGTTTACTGATTATCTCTATTTAACTTCTCAGGTACTCGTGCAAAGAAAACCGGAAGACTGGAGAAGTATGACCTGGGCACAAAACCAGTGCCAGTTGATCCATGATGCTATTGAGCTGATTGGTGATGCCGTTTCTGTCAGAAACCGCTCCTCATATATGCAGCGCCTGGAAAATTTTTCGGATGAAATCGGGGGTAAAATTATTATTGATACTTTACCCGGTAATTTATCTACCGAAAAAATTATCCGTAAGGTAGTAGATGGTGAAATTGAATATACAGTTGCAGATGAAAATTTAGCAAAGGTAAATGCTCTTTATTATCCCATCCTGAATATTGAGGTTCCTGTAAGTTTTTCTCAGCGCATCGCCTGGGCAGTAAGAAATAATTCGCCTGAACTTCTGGAGGCAATCAATACATGGATTGAAGAAGAAAAAGATGAGGTAGATTATTATGTGATCTATAATCGCTATTTTAAGAATAAGCGAGATTTCAGGAGAAGGATCAAGAGTGATTTTAATAGTTTGAACAGTAATAAAATAAGCAAATACGATGATCTCATAAAAACGTATTCAGAGGATCTGGGCTGGGATTGGCGTTTACTTACTTCTCTTATTTATCAGGAATCTCGTTTTGATCCACAGGCTAATTCATGGGCCGGAGCCAGTGGACTGATGCAGATAATGCCGGCAACGGCCAGGGAACTGGGAGTGATAAATCGAAATAATCCCGAGCAGAGTATCAGAGGGGGTACCCGTTATCTTAAGAAGTTGTATGATGATTTTTCGGAGATCCCTGACTCGATAGAAAGAATTAAATTCAGCATGGCGGCATACAATTGCGGATATTATCATATCAAAGATGCACAGACACTTGCAAGTGAGAATCAGCTTGATGAGAAAATATGGGATGAAAATGTGGAGGAAATGGTGCTGGCGCTCAGTTATCCCGATACCTATAATAAAGATATTGTGAACTATGGATATGTCAGGGGAATTGAACCCGTTACGTATGTTGAGCAAATATTTGAGAGATACGATCACTATATAAATTTTATTAAGGAATGATGAATT
This sequence comes from uncultured Bacteroidaceae bacterium, assembly GCA_964528675.1. GTDB lineage: Bacteria > Bacteroidota > Bacteroidia > Bacteroidales > CAYRTD01. The sequence goes on along the minus strand of CAZGTU010000052.1, from coordinate 5,153 downwards.
TTCTGCCATTGAACTTTATTTACGCTTGTAACTAACATGCATTAAATATTTTTTTAATCATTAAACCATGAAAAAATCAAAGTTCATCAATCTGAAAATTTTGTCTGTTCTGATCTTTATCCTGGGATTGGCGATGTTTGGTTATTGGATAAAATACATCATAGACGGATTACCCCTGGAGGACATTCCGATTTTGTCTGAAGGAGTCGCCGCTGTGCTTGCCCTGATTACCGGACCGGGCTTATATTACAGGAAAAAATGGTCAGTTCCTGCCGGACTTCTGCTTTGTGGGTTCTGTTTGTATGGTTGTATGGGCGGGGTAAATCTCGTTTTGTATGATCTTTTTGTTTATGAAGAACTTAAATATACATCTCCAATTGGAGCTCTTACCGATGCTGTATTGTTTGTTGTTATCATTATCTTTGCATTAGTCCTTGCTGTTTTTCTGTGGAAAAGACGTGAGCTTATGATATATAAATGATCACGGAAAGAAAATACTGCTTATTATTAATCATATAACTTATTTATCATGGTAATTACTTTTGGCGAGATTATGCTTCGTCTGGCAACACCAGGCAATCTGAGATTTTCACAAACGAATAATTTTAATGCACTTTATGGGGGAGGTGAGGCGAATGTGGCTATATCCCTTGCTAATTATGGTATTCCGGTGGAATTTGTGAGCCGTCTGCCACAAAATGACCTTGGAAAAGCCGCACAAATGACGCTCAGGAAATACAATGTTGGAACTAATCATATCGTCTGGGGAGGAGAAAGACTTGGAGTGTATTTTCTTGAAACCGGAGCTGTAAGCCGGGCAAGCAAAGTGATTTACGACCGTGCCCATTCCGCAATTTCAGAGGTAGAGCCAGGAATGATCGACTGGGATAAGGTGTTTGAAGGGGCAAGCTGGTTTCACTGGACAGGAATTACTCCCGCCATCTCGGAAGGAACGGCAAAAGTTTGTGAAGAAGCTATAATAAAAGCAAATGAAAAGGGTATAACCGTTTCGACCGATTTAAATTACCGTAAAAAGCTATGGAAATGGGGAAAAGATGCACAGGAAGTTATGCCCGGACTTGTGAAAGGGTGTGATATCATTCTGGGGAATGAGGAAGATGCAGAAAAATCACTGGGAATTCACCCTCAGGGAGTTGATGTAACCAAAGGCGAGGTGGAAGCCAAAGCTTATCAGTCAGTTTCAGAACAGATTATGGAGAAATACCCCCGGTGTAAAAAAGTCATCACTACACTCCGCGGATCCATCAGTGCAAATCACAATACCTGGTCAGGCGTACTATGGGACGGAAAAACATTATTCGAAGCACCCAAATATGATATCACCCATATTGTTGACAGGGTAGGGGGTGGCGATTCCTTTATGGGCGGACTCATTTACGGTTTAATGACCTATAAGGATAATGATCGGAACGCGCTTAATTTTGCTGTAGCTGCTTCAGCACTCAAACATACTATTTACGGCGATTATAATCTGGTGACTGTTGAAGAGGTTGAGAAGTTGATGGGGGGAGATGCTTCGGGTAGGGTGTCGAGGTAGGAGGAACTAGTTGTGCAGTTATGCAGTTATGCAGTTGTGCAGTTGTGCAGTTGTGTAGTTTTGCAGCCCGCCTGCCGAAGCATATGGGCAGTGCGTCGGGGGGCAGGTTATACGGGTATGCAGGGGTGCAGTTATAGTGTAGGAACGGGACTTAAATGCATTCAAATTAGTGAGGAAAACATGGAACAAAAAATAATGTATATGAGCTTATAAATTAATACTATCTTTGTATCCTTCTAATCAATATCTGAAGCCTTTTCATTTGAAAAGAAAATTAAATAATAATCAGTAATAATGTCAAAAGCAGATATTTACACAGAAAAAGGTGTAATGAAAGTAGAGTTTTACGATGAAGATGCACCGAAAACAGTAGAAAATTTTATAAAGTTATCGAAGGAAGGATTTTACGATGGTTTGAACTTTCACCGGGTTATTCCTGATTTTGTTGTGCAGGGTGGTTGTCCGGAAGGAACCGGAATGGGCGGTCCCGGCTATACCATTAAATGTGAGCTGGAGGGTGATAAACAATACCATGATCGCGGAGTTTTATCTATGGCTCATGCAGGAAGAGATACCGGGGGATCCCAGTTTTTTATCTGCCACAGCCGCAGGAATACAAGTCACCTCGACCGGCAGCATACCTGTTTTGGGAAGGTTTATGAAGGCCTGGATGTTATAGATGATATAAGGCAGGGGGATAAGATTGAGAAGATTGTGGTGACTGAAGAATAAAATATTTTAATTCAAGGTATCTCCTTCAGCTTCAAAAAAGTACCGGAAAGGTGAAGATGAGCTTGACATTTTCACCTTTCTTTTCTCTGGTAGTCCACTGTCCAGCGCGTCCATCCACCACTCATCGTCCACCTTTTCTCCTTCGGTCCCTGAGCGTCAGTCGAAGGGCCGCTCACCGCTCACCATAAATCGCCACAGATTACACAGATTACACAGATTATTAGAGGGCACATACCGTTCACCATTCATCATTCACCATTCACCATTCACCGTTCACCGCTCACCGTTCACCGCTCACCGTTCACCCTTCCCCCTTCCCATACTACCCAAATCCCATATTCATCGCAAATTCCATTGCAAAATCCCCATGCTCTGATAGTTCTATATGTTTAGTTCGGGTTATGACAGTTTTGAGAATATCATAATAACTTTCTGATTGAAGGGCCAGGATGGCGCCGGTTCCTGAGGCATTACCAATAGGTACAACCTTGTTTTTAAATTCCTGTGGAATGAGACCAATTGTGACTGCGGAATCAATATCAATATAATTCCCAAATCCTCCGGCGAGATAAAAACCATCAATATCTTCGAAATGCAATTTTGCAAGTTTGCAGAGAATGTTGATCCCTGATCTAATGGCTGATTTGGCAAGCTGTAATTCTCTTATGTCATTTTGTGTGATGCTGATTTTATCATGTTTCGAATCTTCAGGGTTTTCATAAATAATAAATTCCTTTAAAAGTTGACCATCCGGCTTCAGGAAATCGTAACGGAGGAGAAAAGCAGCAAGATCTATTAAACCAGATCCACAGATGCCTTCTGGCGGACTATCTCCAATCGTAGAAAATTCACCTTCTTTATAAGTATTGATTGCACCTTCCACTGCCGGCATTCCGCATGAAATATTTGCACCCTCAAAGGCAGGTCCTGCAGCAGTGGCACAAGCATAGATCTTTTCGTTTTTTACAAGAGCCATTTCACCATTTGTCCCAATATCAATATAAAGGTAATTCTTGATGTTGTTACTGATTTGGAGGGATGCGATTCCACAAACAATATCTGCACCTATGTATGCAGAAATAGAAGGGAGAATAATCACTTCGCCATCAGGATTGGCTTTCAGATTTAATGAAGATGTTTTTAATTTTTTCTGATCGAGAAATACCGGCTTGAAAGGAACAAATGCAAGGGAGGAAGGATCTTTACCCAGTAATAAATGTAGCATTGTGGTGTTTCCTGAAATCGTTATTTTTACTATTTCATTTAAGGAAACTTTTTCACTTTCTGTAAAATCCCTGAGTTTTTCATTTATTACGCTGAGGGTATCCTTCTGAATCTTTCCGAGTCCTTTTTCGTTTTGAATACAATAATTGATTCGGGATATTATATCGGCTCCATATTTCACCTGGGGATTCACAATAGCCTTTGTTTCAACGAGAGCTCCAGTTATGAGGTTTACCAGGTAAAACACCATAGTAGTCGTTCCAATATCAATAGCGATTCCAAGTGGGTAGGAGGAAAGCTTCTCAGACTCGCCTGGATCTAAGGGCAGCGATCTGGTATATTTATATTGTGAAACAAGGATCTTTGATTCTGCCGGATCGGGAAGTGAAACTTCAATGTCTTTTTCAACTTCATATAAACATGAGGTGACATACCCTTCATCTTTGATATAAACCTTGCATTTCCCACATGTTCCGTTTCCACCGCAGGGAGAATAAATCTCAAACCGGGCTTTGAAGAGTTCAGATAGAAGATTCGAACCCTGTTGAACCTTCAGTTCGGTAGATTTTTCTTTTGCAAGTATTTTTATTTTTAACATTGAATGGTTTAAAGATTTGAGGTTTAAGGGTTTATGGTTTAAACTTGAGTTCACTCTGAAAAGTCAATTATCCATACAGCCTGCCAATAAAAAAGTTAGATACCAATATACAGGGCTCCGCGACCAGGTTACTGCCACCTGCTTCCCGCCTCCTGCCACCTGCCTCCCGCCACCTGCCACCTGCTTCCCGCCTCCCGCCACCTGCTTCCCGCTTTCAGCTTTTTCTCTTTCCAACTAAACCGTATACTTTAAATTCCTATATATACAATTCACATTGCTACAGGCATCACATACATATTTATGAAAATTCACATTTTTCCCGATGCCGATAACCCCACTCACTGATTTGATCGGATACATAAGGGAGGTATCGGAAAGCTTAATCCCGCAGAATTCCGGGGGGAAGAAGCTGAAAAGCTTTTGTTGTTCATTCACATTCCAATCGCAGTAACCCGGACTGTACCTGTTGGTTGTTTTATTTCCGCTTATAGACAATTCCTCAGTTAGGCGGTTATGAATTACAGTCATGGCCTCTTCCACCAGCAATGAACCGATCACATCACAAACATATCCTTCGAGCATTTGATTGTTGTTCATGAACTTTTTGGAACGGATGCTTACCTCGTGACCTGCGGTGCAGACAAAAAGTGCGATTTTTTCTGCCTCTTTAAGGTATCTTGTAACCTGACCTCCCATGTGGAATTCTGTGTCATCGAGTCTGAGCGTGTCGTTTTTCAGATTAATCTCAGGATTATCAAAAATTCGAAACCCCCCTTTCATATTCTTATATCCCGGGATGTACTCTAACTCCTCATTAATAATTGTTGTGTATGGTTCCGGGATATTTTCACCATCCACTCCCAGCAGATGAGCCACCATCCTGGGATTTATGGTTATTTCATCAGGAGATATGTGATATTCTTTTATATTCATGACACCGAAAATTTCTTAAAAATATTTCTTAATTCTTTGATATCCAAAGTATGACTAAAAGTGATTAATTCAGATGGAAAAGGTTGATGACTGATCTCAACCAGGTTT
>CAZGTU010000051.1:0-30918 GCA_964528675.1 uncultured Bacteroidaceae bacterium | reverse complement strand
GAGAAAAAAATTTGAAAAAAATTTGGATTGTCATATGGCATTATTTTCAGGGCTTAAAACCCGGCTCTCTACCCCGAAGCCTCTTTCGGTTATCCCTGCGAGAGCCAACAAAATTCTGCATTTTTCGAATGGTTTAGATGCTGCTGAAGCAAAAAAAATAATTCACTATCTTGCAAAAAAACAACTTAAAAAACTAACTATGTCAACGCATTCAAATTTTTCAAAACTTATCCTTCTCTCTCTGCTGGTATTGATCGGAATAAACACATATGCACAGGAAAACCCAGAAAAATGGGATATGCTCGAGTTTACATTTGAAACACGACCCGATCACGATAGTCCATTCGAAGTGGAATTAGGTGCAGTATTCAGTCATGAAGATGGTTCCAGCATCAGGGTTCCCGGATTTTACAATGGCGGTAAAGATTGGATGGTTCGGTTTTGTCCGCCGGAAACTGGGAACTGGTCCTACAAGTCTTTTTCTTCCGATAAACGAATGGCCGGGAAAACCGGTAGTTTTCAGGTTTCTGAGAATAGTAAAGACTGGCAGCATGGTCCGGTAAGCATTTCTGAAGAAGATCCACAGAAATTTGTATATGCAGACGGAACTCCTTATTTCCTGCTTGCCTTTGAGCTGGACTGGTTATTTGCTCTTGATGCGCAGAATCCTGATGATATTCCAAAAACAAGGTCGATTATTTCAGAGGTAGCAGACCATGGCTTTAACCAGATTGTAATGAATGTTTATGCCTATGATGCCGGCTGGGGTGAGAAAGATAAAGTCGCTCCTGAGAATAATTATGCAAAACCCGAGGTCTTTCCCTTTGGCGGCTCAAATGAAGATCCGGATTATTCCACATTAAATGTTGAGTTTTTTCAGCGATTAGACAGGGTTATTGAACATCTGAATGAGAAAGAAATCGTTTCTCACCTTATGATCTATGTCTGGAATAAGATGGTAAACTGGCCTGAACCGGGAAGTAAGGAAGATAACCGTTATTTCGACTATGTTGTGAAAAGGTACCAGGCATATCCTAATCTCATCTGGGATATCTCCAAAGAAGCTCTGGCCTATGGACGGGACGATATGTCTTACATTACCGAAAGGATTGAACGACTGAGACAACTGGATGGGCATAAGCGGCTGGTTACGGTTCATGATTATAATTACTGTAAAAACTTTCCCGGGAAAGTAGATATTATCTCTATACAGGAGTGGGCTCCCTACCTCTACTATAAAATGCGCGACGTGCTTGACCTTCATGAAAAGAAACCCGTATTTAATATTGAACACGGCGGATATGAGAAGACCATGCATTCCATTTTCAATGGTGCTTACACAGATCCTGTGAAATGTCTGGACAGAAATTATCAGTGTATTTTTGCCGGAACCTATTCAACCTATTACTGGCAGAATACCAGCTGGTATAATGTGGTAATCGATCCTTTCAGTCTTAAGGAAGAGAACCAACCCCATTTTGATTATTATCAGAATCTGGTGGATTTCTTTTCGGAATATGAATTCAATGAACTAACTCCCCGACATAATCATTTTGCCCCGCCCATGCTTAGCAATGAAAAAGATCTTTACATCTATTATATTTCAGATGATAGGCTGGGGATCTTTGGCGATTTTCCTGAATTCGTGGGTCGAAAAGCCAGGGTAAAATGGTTTGATCCCCTTACCGGCGAATTTCACCAAACAGGCGAAAGAGAATTCAACGGAACATGGGTGGGAATAAAAAAGCCTTCCGAAATAGAAGGCCCTCTGGGTATTGCGGTTGTTGATTTCAGGTAGAGACGCCCAACCTGGACGTCTCCTGGTATTTTACATATCCTCAAATCCCTCATCTTGTTCTTCCGTCTGGGTTAATTTGTAAGCTACCACACGGTTGTCGAAAAATGTAGGAACATAGATAATGTGTTCTTCGGTATTTAACCCAATGTCAGCAGAGTTAATCTCATCATCTTTGGTTTTAAGGATGGATTGCTTTGAAAAATCAGGATAGATCAGAAAGAGTTCACCATTCCAATCGGAAGTGACATAATATCCCTCATATCCGGTATATTCAACTCCGTCACCCGCCCCGATATTTTCTGTAACAGAAACAAATTCAGCGGTTTTTGGATCGATAATCTTCAGATCTGAACTGCCGGAGGAAGTTAAGAGTATTCTGTTTTCTTCCAGGTATAAACCATTGGGACGGTTAAGCCCTTCAGTTATCCATTCGCTTACTTTTCCATCTTCATACATGTGGATCTTCCCGGTGTTGGAATCAGTAACATAAACTCTTCCGAATGGCATTACAGCAACATCATTAAGAAAAGAAGCTCCTTCAATCGGAACTCTTCTTTTGATCTCAGAATTGGGTACATCAATAATTACAAGTGCGTCAACATCTGCGACATACAATGTGTCTTTTAAGACAGCCATTCCTTTGGGTGCATGCAATCCTGTGACCCATTCCAATTCTATTTGATTACCATTTGGGCCCATTGTACTGATAAAACCCTTTCCATCTTTTTCATCAGGCTTACCATCAATATTGGAAACATATAGAATGTTTTGTTCAGCGTCATGATAAACTGATTCGGGTGTTTTGAAAACTGGGTCGGTTTCCCATACTTTTTCAAGGGTAAACGAGGTTTCAGGTATTGTTTCATCTGTTGTTTCCTGTTCCTTAGGCTGATTTTTGCAGGAAGTGACAAATAAAACAGAGATCATTAATAATGCTATAATTCTCATTTTTTTGATGTTTTGGTTCAGGTTAGTAACAAATGGGAGGGGAGAAGGTTTAGGTGGGAGAATGTGGTGGGAGAATGTGGTAGGATGATGTGGTGGGATAATGAGGAAATAGGGAGATGCCATTTATTGCAACCGGTCATCGAGCGGTGGTTGGTGAGCGGCGGTTACTGAGCGACAGTCGAAGTAAGTCGAACTAAGTCGAGATGGGAGAATGTGACAGGATAAAGTGGAGAGAGATGAAAAGAATGAGCAAGAAAGATTTACGGCCGTACGTCTCAACCTTGTAGTAAAGACACACGGCCGTGGATCTCTACTCGACATATTCAGCTTCCTGTAAAAACTCAAGGCTTTTTTCAACACTTTCCAGCGGCGAATAACTATATTCTTCCTGCTCTACGATATAGTATTTTACTCCGGCAATGTCATTATATTGCCATATTCTTTCAAAATCAATCATTCCACTGGCTCCTAATTCTTTTTCATCTTTTACATGCCACAACCAGAAACGGCCGGGATATTTTTCGAAATACTCAACTGGATCGGCTCCGCCTTCAACCGCCCAATAGAGGTCTATCTGGAACATTACTTTAGCGGGATCGGTGTTCTGAAGCATGTAGTCATAAATAACTTCTCCTTCCAGTTCCTGGAATTCCTTTGCGTGGTTATGATATCCGAAGCGAATACCTGCCTCATTACATTTTTCTCCTATTGCTTCAAAATATTCGCAGTATTTTTTCAAACCCTCAAGGCTTTCATAACCTTTGCTGCCCATCCAGGGTTGTACGATATATTCAACCCCCGCTTCTTTATGAGCTGCAATGGCTTCATCCCACCACTGCATTGTTTTTTCCCAGTTAGCAGAATCAGGGAGGGCTTGTCCGGTATGTGAACCCAGGAAAGCCATCTGGTTTTCTTCTACAAGTCTTTCAAAATCCTTGGGTTCCATGTCATAGAATTTTCCATTACTGTAACCGGCAGCTTCAACGAATTTGTAACCGATATCAGCAACAGCTTTGATGGTTGAATCAGGTTTTTCTTTCATTAAATCCCTTAATGAATAAAGCTGAAGTCCAATAAACTTTTTTGATATATAAGTTTCACAGGAATTCAACAAAAGTGCACTGAGAAACAAAGTGATAATGATTGTTGTTTTTTTCATTTTTATTAGGTTTAAATTCGGCATGAAAATACGAAATATTTAGAAAAATTGGTAGTTTCCTTGATTTATAATGAATAAATAAACAATGCTATAGGATAATTTTATTTACCGGGTATAACAAGAGACCAATCCCGGTAAAGATTTTCACATTGATATAATTATGATTTATTTTATCTGTTAATGTATAATGCTTTGTTTCAATTTAGTGTTAAAAAAAATAGTGGCAAGTACTCTTTATAATTTTTAAGATTGAAATCATTTGGAAATTTACGAAGCTACTTATAGTCTGAATTTTCAATACCATTCTTAAAATTAAGTCCAATAATGGAACATATTCGTTCATTAGATTAACAAAAAAAATGTATGTTTGAGCCCAAAAAAACAATAAAAGAATGAATAAATCCGCTCATAAACCTTTAGTGCCATCTAAAAATCTTCTTCCTTTTATACTGGTAACTTTTTTATTTTTTGCATGGGGACTTGCCAACAATATGACTGATACCCTGCTGGCTGCTTTCAAAAAGATCATGAGTATGTCAGATGGAAAGACCTCTCTAATTCAGATGTCTTTTTATGGTGCTTATTTTTTACTTGCCGTACCTGCTGCATTGTTTATTTATCGTTTTACCTATAAAGCGGGTGTGCTTCTGGGTTTGGGTTTGTTTGTAACCGGAGCCTTATTGTTTTACCCCGCAAGCTTTACAATGGTATACGGTCATTTTCTCACTGCTCTTTTCATACTGGCAGCCGGGCTTTCCATTCTTGAAACTACCTCCAATCCATACATTATCGCCATGGGACCTCCTGAGACAGGTACCCAGAGGTTAAATCTTGCCCAGTCTTTTAATCCTATCGGATCAATTACCGGTGTTTTGCTCAGCAAATTCTTTATACTTTCAAACCTTAATATTGCAGGAGCGGAGGAAAGAGCTGTGATGACTATTGAAGAACTGAAGGCAGTGCAGGCAGCAGAATTGAATGCTGTTATGGGACCTTATGTCGGAGTGGCCGGAATATTGATTGTTGTAGGAATCTTGATGGCAAGCATCAGAATGCCGGCTGTTTCTGAGCGGGGGGAAGTTTCTGAATTCCTTCCTACTTTCTTCGGTCTTTTTAAAAGGAGAAACTACCGATTTGGTGTTATAGCTCAGTTTTTCTATGTAGGAGCACAGATTGGGGTATGGTCATTTACTATACGATATGTAATGCTTGAACTTAACATCAACGAAGAGCAAGCGGCAACCTTTTATTTAATCGCTCTGATCTTATTTGTATCTGCACGTTTTATTTTTACCGGCTTAATGAGATATTTCTCACCGCCAATTCTTCTTGTTTCTTCTTCTATAATGGCAATAGTAGCCACCTTGTTAGTAGTTTTTACCGGCGGTGTTTTAGGTGTTTATTCCCTGGTGGCAATATCTTTTTTTATGTCACTTATGTTTCCCACTATTTACGGTATGGCTGTGGAAGGTCTTGGAAATGAAATGAAGATAGGCGGTTCCGGGCTCATTATGGCCATCCTTGGAGGAGCAGTGTTGACTTTCATCCAGGGACAGGTATCCGATCTTACCGGTAGTATTCACCTGGCATACCTGGTTCCGGCAGGATGTTTTGTTGTGGTAATGGTGTATGGGATGATGGGGAGGAAGAAGCGAAGGATTGAGTAAGTTGTGTAGTTATGCAGTTCCCTACTGTTGAACTTTTGTTAAAGAAATATGTTATTTTCCTGAACAGAATAAATCTCGATGAAGCCATTTTTGAAAAATATACTTGTGCCTGTCGATTTTAATGAATCGGACATTCCGCTGTTGAGTCTGACAGCAAGTGCTGCTACTTTTAATGTTGAAGATTTCTTTAAAGCTATACTTGAACCTGTAGTTTACTTTTTTAAAAATGAGAGATATTAATCGATAGTTTGATAATTTTCTGAATTGAGAAATAATGCTTTTAAGTCTCCTGCTGATATTTACTACTGCGGTTTTATCAATTTTCCTTCCTGAATCTTTAAAAAAGGTTAAAGGATATATTCTTGCGGCTGTCCCGGCATGGCTTTTCATCGACTTTTCAAGGAAGATTGGAAACCTGTCCGATAATAATTCATTAACTGAAGTCTATGCGTGGATGCCGAAGCTTGGGATAGATATTTTTCTATACCTGGATGGTTTGAGCCTGTTGTTTTCCTTATTAATTCTTGGAATAGGTGTGTTTGTGATCATATTTTCCAATGATTACATGAAATCCTACTCTGATACGGGGAAGTTCTATTTCTTCATGTTGTTTTTTATGGGCGCCATGCTTGGATTGGTTCTTTCTGCCAATCTTATTATTCTTTATCTTTTCTGGGAGCTAACAAGCATAAGTTCTTTTTTTCTAATTGGTTTCTTTCATAAAAAGGAAGAATCCAGAAATGCTGCCATTCAGGCACTCCTGGTTACTGCCTTAGGCGGGCTTGCTCTTTTGACTGGTATAATTTTGCTCGGACAGGTAGCAGGAAGTTATGATCTGACAGTTATTCTTGAAAACAAAGAGCAAATTCTTACCTCTCCGCATTATACTACTATTCTTTTACTTTTCCTTGGCGGAATTTTAACCAAATCAGCCCAATTTCCTTTTCATTTCTGGTTACCTGGAGCCATGCAGGCACCCTCCCCCGTAAGTGCTTATCTTCATTCGGCAACAATGGTAAAAGCCGGAGTATTTCTTTTGTTCCGAATGAGCAGCATACTGGGGGGTACAGATCAGTGGGTTTCAATTGTCACTTTATTTGGTATAGTGACTATGTTTACAGGGGCTTATCTTGCTGTAACACGAACGGATCTTAAAGCTATCCTTGCTTTTACTACTGTTAGTGCCCTGGGCATACTAACACTATTAATAGGATTGGATACTCAATTATCTGTTAAAGCAGCCATTTTGTTCCTTGTTATTCATTCCTTGTATAAAGCAACGCTTTTTATGGTGGCAGGGGCCCTTCAAAAGAAAACGGGAACACGGAATGTTCGGCATCTTGGTGGACTTTTCAAAAGAATGCCGGTTACGGCAACTGCAGCAATTATATCTCTCTTGTCTATGTCGGGTTTGCCGCCAATGCTTGGTTTTATTGGTAAAGAATTAATATATGAAGCGAAAGTTCAACTTGGAGGCCTGGGAGATTTAATTCTTATCCTGGGGGTTTTATCAAATGTTTTTCTGGTCTGGGTTTCCGGTCTTATTGCTTACCGGGTGTTTTTTGGGAAAGAAAAAAAAGGTTTGCCCCGGAAAATGGAACCATCTTTTTCACTGCTTGTCGGCCCGGTTTTATTGTCTCTTTCAAGCCTTATACTTGGCCTTGCACCGGGTATGTTCGGGGAAATGATTGTTGAACCGGCGTTAATTGCTTCCAGAATTGAGATATTAGATGTAAAGTTAAAACTCTGGCATGGATTTAATCTTGTATTTTTTCTCAGTTTAACAACTGTAGTAACCGGTATTCTTTTTTTCTTCATGAGTCCAAGACTGATACGCGTTCTGCGAAAAATTAATGACCGGTTTTTCAGTTATAATTTTTCAGATGCTTTTTTCCGGATGATTGGAAACTTGTTGTTATTTGCAAAGAAAAACACTCAAATCATTCAGCATGGTTATCACAGGATCTATTTGATTATAATTTTCTTATTCTCGGCTTCTCTTATTTTATATCAGTTAATAAGAACCTGGGGCTGGGAGGTTTCCGCAAATTTCAGTGACATGCCCTTTTATGTGATTGCGATTGCCACGGTTATTTCAATTTCTGCAATTTTTGTTATGATTACAGGCTCAAGAATGGCCGCGATTGTATTATTGGGAGTTACCGGATATGGAATAGGACTGATTTTTTTAATTTATGGAGGGATCGATTTAGCAATAACTCAGATAATTGTTGAGACACTCTTGCTCATATTGTTTGTTCTTGTTGTCTGGAAATTACCAAAATTCAGGAAGTTATCATCAGGAATTACAAGAATAAGGGATTTGATTGTTGCTGTATTCATGGGAGCTGTGATAACCGGGGTGACCTTAAAGGCGGATTTTTTGAATCTCAATCCTTCCATTTCACAGTATTTTATAGAAAAAAGTTGGCCGGAGGCTTTTGGTAGAAATGTTGTGAATGTGATTTTAGTTGATTTCCGTGCCCTCGATACTCTTGGTGAAATAACAGTACTCACTCTGGCAGCCGTGGGCGTTTTGGCATTATTAAAAATGAAAATTAAACAATGATGGAAAGATCAGTTTTTTCATTTGCAGCAAAAAGAATTAAGCCGGTCATGATTATTGTATCGGTCATTATTCTTTTCAGAGGGCATAATGAACCCGGAGGCGGGTTTATAGGCGGACTTATTGCAGCTTCCGCCTATATACTTGCGGCCATGGCTGAAAGCCCTGGGCAAATGCTAAAGAGACTTAAGATTAAACCATTACCTGTTATGGGAATAGGATTGTTTATCGCACTTCTCAGTACCCTGCCTTCCTGGATATTATATAATGAATTTTTAACCGGAGTATGGTATGAAGTGCCGGTTTTTTCAGAAATAAAGTTGAAGCTTGGGACTCCTCTCTTATTCGATATAGGAGTTTATTTTACGGTTATTGGCTTCACCCTGAATGTAATTTTAAATTTAATGGAGGTCTGGAGATGGAAATAATTCTGTCAATACTGATTGGTATATTGTACACTGCTGCAGTTTATCTTTTATTGAGGAGGAGCATTGTTAAGTTAATAATAGGAATTATTCTGCTGAGTAATGCCACGAATCTTTTGATTTTTGTTTCCGCGGGATTAACGCCCGGGGCTCCTCCATTTGTTTCAGATGTTGAGAAAACGGCAGAAAAAATTTCTGATCCCCTACCTCAGGCTTTGATTCTTACTGCAATTGTAATTGGCTTTGGCATTGTTGCTTTTACACTTGCATTGAAGTTCAAGTTTTTTGAAGCAACCGGTACAGATGATCTTGATGAACTGAAAGAAACTGATTAAAATGATGATAGCAATTTTACCCATAATACTCCCTTTGTTTTTTATAATACTGCTGCTTTTTGTTCCTGCAAAAAGCAAATGGTCCGGATATATTGCTGTATCAGGAACATTTATTTTACTGGTAGTTTCCATACTTATATTTTTAAAAGTACAGGATGAAAAAATTCTCGTACTTCAATCTGGCAGTTGGCCGGCTCCATTTGGCATCAGTATAGTAATAGATATTTTCAGTGCATTAATGTTGCTGATGTCCGGGATTATTGGATTTACCATAAGCATTTATACCCTTGCGCAGATTGATAAGGAAAGATTTTATTGCAGATTCTTCATCTTTTTTATGGGTGTTCTGATGGGAGTAAATGGAGCATTTACCACCGGAGATATTTTTAATCTTTATGTTTGGTTTGAGGTCATGTTGCTTTCATCTTTTGTTCTGATCACTTTGGGCAATGAAAAAGCACAGTTGAAAGGAGCAATAAAGTATGTAACGATGAGCCTGGTGGGATCACTTTTTTTTCTTGCGGGAATAGGTTTGCTTTATGGAAAAACGGGAACATTAAACCTGGCAAGTATTGCTCAAATTCTTAAAATCAATGAGGAATCCTTTTTGATTAATACCTCTGCTATGTTATTTTTTATAGCTTTTGGGATCAAATCCGCTGTCTTTCCTTTGTTTTTCTGGTTACCCGCAAGTTATCATTTACCTCCTGTATCGGTTACGGCTCTGTTTTCCGGTTTGCTTACAAAAGTTGGAATTTACAGTATGATCCGGTTTTTTACCATGTTTTTGTCCGGAGATTTTTCATTCTTGCAGGGGTTATTGCTGACTATTGCAGGATTTACGATGGTAGTGGGTGTATTAACTGCGGCTTCTGAATATGATATGAGAAAAATATTATCATTTCATATAATCAGTCAGGTCGGATATATGGTTTTAGGACTTGGATTATTTACGATCACAGGAATTGCAGGTGCCATTTATTTCATTCTTCATAATATTTTTTCAAAGACGGCTGCTTTTCTTTCTTCTGGTGTTGTGCATAGGCTTACCGGGAGTTATGATTTAAAATCTATTGGAGGATTATATAAAAGCCATCCGTTTTTTGCTTTTCTTTTTCTTTTGCCGGCAATGAGTTTGGCAGGTATTCCTCCCTTATCGGGGTTTGTGGGAAAGCTTTATTTAATTGTTGCCGGATTGGAAGCCAAACAATATGTAATTACTGCTATTGCCATAATTGTAAGTTTGCTTACATTATTTTCTATGCTGAAGATATGGAATGAAGTTTACTGGAAACCCTCACCCGGGAAAAAACCGGTACCCGGCGTTTCAGCAAATATTCCTGTCGGTATGATTATTCCCCTGTTCATATTAAGCCTGGGAACCATTTTCCTGGGAATATTTGGAGGTTATTTTCTGGAAATTTCGAAAAGTGCGGCAGAACAAATTTTAAACCCTGATGTTTATATTCAAAAGGTTTTAAATAATTGAAAAGCAAATGAATATACTAATTAAAATATATCGTATTTTCGTCTTTTTAATTCATTATTTAAAAGCCGTAATCCTGGCAAATCTGACTTTGGCCGCATTTATTCTAACTCCTGAGCTAAAAATGTCAACAGCTATTGTTGATGTAAAATTAAATAGCCGGAACGAGAATCATATACTTGCCATGTCTAATCTTATTTCAATGACTCCGGGAAGCCTGACCCTTCATTATGATGAAGTGAATAATTCACTGAAAGTACATATTATGTATACCGGTCATGTGGAAAGTTTCCAAAAATCAGTCGAGAACCTTCAAAAGATGGTAATACGAATTTTTTAATATTAATTTATGATCGATATTGGATTAAATATTGCTTTAGGTTTTTTGATTTTAACTTTTATTTTATCAATGATAAGGCTTGTTAAGGGGCCGACTTTGCAAGACAGAGTGGTTGCTCTTGATATGATAGGTGCAGTGGTGGCAGGACTTATCATTATCTATATGGTGAAGAGTGAAAATCCCCGTTATCTTGATATTGTAGTGGTATTGTCTCTCATACTTTTCCTTGGTACCACAACAGTAGCTCGATTTTTAAATAAAGAAAAAAAATGATAAACGAAATAATCATATTAGTTTTTTTAATATCAGGTTCTTTACTGATATTTATTGCTTCAATTGGCATATTGAGATTACCCGATATTTATATGCGTCTGCATGCTTCAACAAAAGCTACATCGCTTGGGGTTATGCTTCTTCTGACTGGAGCTATGATTTATTATCCTACATTCAGTGTAATTTTTAAATCTCTTGCAATTATTATTTTTCTTTACCTTACTATCCCTGTTTCCGCAAATCTTCTGGGCAAATCGGCCCTTGAAATGAATGCATTTCGGTGGACAATAGGTGAAAAGAAGAAGCCTGATGAGAATTAAATTTCTTATCTTTCACCCACTTTAAAATTGCTCAACATGAAGCTTTTGGAGAAAATACTTTCAGCAGTATATTTCATCCATCATGATAATAAAAATCTGGTCATTGCTGCCATACATTTATCGAGAATATTCAATTCAAAAACTGTAGCGCTTATATTGATTTCAGGGAGAACAGATGATAAATCTGTATAGAAGCAACTTCCTAAATATGCGAATGAAGAAATGGAAAAGCTCGGTAATACCTTAAAAAATGCTGAAGCGCCTAATAAAACATTTTTTGGTTCGCTTAGTTCTTGCAAGTACTTATAATAAAAATTTGCATCGATGTATATCGATTTTATTTTTGATGTAGCATCAACCTTTCCGCCGTTTCATGGCTATAAATATTTTGATTGAATATTAATTCTTTAAGCGATCCCGAAAGACATTTATAAGTTCGAATTTTGAAATGTATAATAAAATCAGTATATTTGCAGTTATTTAGAATCATTAAATATTGAATATATAATAAAGAAAATTTTAATGTAGTTGCTATATTAGCAGCAGAATTTTAACAAACTCAATAAGAAAAATTATGAAAAAGATCGGATTTATTTTAGTTGCAGTTTTTGCGCTGGTATTTACCGCCTGTGAAAAGGAAGAAGAAACTCCAGTTTACCGTGCTGAAGCTTCAGAATTTAGTCATGGATGGAAAGCTTTTCTTGAAGCAGAAATAGAAAATGATGAAGTTGTTTCAGTCGATTTTGATTATGTCGATGAAGACGGAAATCTTAAATCAGAGACTACCGTTGAAGAATATCCAATGGATCCACATCCAACAGTATGGATTCCTGAATATGAAGCTATGCTTTTAGGAGTTGATGTAACAAACTTCACAGAAGTTGATGTTGTTTCAGGGGCTACATCAGCATGGAGTGCCGCAAATGATTTAATGGCTGCAGTTATTGGTGCTTATGCTGATGGTGATACTGACACCCAGGTTGTTGTATTGGAATAGTATTGCTGATTAAAAAAATAATTAAGCTGTCTTACGGGGCAGCTTTTTTTTTGTCTGTATTCTCCAGAACGATTTTAAGGCAAAGTTTCACGAAAAAAATTCCCCCATTCTCTTCACCTCATTCTCCCACCTTATTCTCTTCACCCCATTCCCAAAAAATCCCTATCTTTACAAAAACTAACTCATTATGAAGACTATAAAACGTGCCGGACACATCGGTGTATTAACCTCAGGGGGAGATACTCCGGGCCTCAATGCTGCTATCAGAGGAATTGGTAAAACGGCTGCTACGCGTGGTTCGATGCAGGTTATCGGTTTTAAGGATGGATTCAGGGGATTAATGGAGAACCGGTCTGTACGGCTGGATAATGGAATGTTATCGGGCATACTTACACTTGGGGGAACCATTCTGGGAACAAGCCGGGATAAGCCCCATAAGATGCCCATGGGAGGGAAAAAGGTGGATATGACAGATGTTATTTTCGAAAATTATCATAAGAATCACCTTGATGTACTGGTTTGTCTTGGGGGAGGGGGTACACTTAAAAATGCTAATCGACTGGCTGAAAAGGGACTTAATATAATAACCCTGCCCAAGACCATTGATAATGATATTGTTGGTACTGATGTAACTTTCGGTTTTGACACTGCCCTGGGAATTGCCGTTGATGCTATTGACCGATTGCATAGCACTGCCTCAAGCCATCATCGCATTATTATTGTTGAGATTATGGGACACCGGGTAGGGTGGCTGGCACTGGGTGCCGGCATTGCCGGAGGAGCAGATGCGATTTTACTACCTGAGATCCCCTACACTATCGATAATCTTGCAGAGAGTATTCTTGAGCGGGTAAGCAGGGGGAAAAGGTTCAGTATTGTTGCAGTGGCAGAGGGAGCGATAAATAAAGAGGGAGCAGCCAAGATTAATGCCGTGCAGAAAAAGCTGGAGAATGCAGAAGGGGAGGAGCGCAAGAAATTAAAGAAAAGAATGAAAGAACTTGACAGCCAGTATAGAGGGTCCACAATGCAAATGGCAGAAGAACTACAGGTTATAACAGGTCTTGAGACAAGAGTGACGATTCTTGGCCACCTGCAGAGAGGTGGTACTCCTTCGGCATCTGACCGTTTACTCGCTACCCGGCTGGGTACAGCTGCCATCGATTATATTCAAAATGAACAGTACGGAATAATGGTTGCCGCAAAGAACAATCAGACCGAAGCCGTTCCCCTTGGAGATGTGGCAGGTAAAATCAATTATGTACCCAATGATCATCCCTGGATTATTAGTGCAAGGGATGTGGGGACGAGCTTTGGAGATTGACCTGTGGGGAGGGAGGAAGGAGGAAGTAAGAAGTAAGGAGTAAGTAGTAGCAGTAAGTAGTGAGCAGTGAGCAATGAGCAGGAGGCAGGAAGCAGGAGGCAGTAAGATGTAAGCAGTAAGCGGTAAGCAGTAAGCAGTAAGCAGTGACTAACTAACTAACTTCCTCATTAAACTGCCATAATTCATGAAAAATACTTTTTTGTCGTTGTGAGAACAATGTTTGCCGGCCACACCGATTACCGTATCATTCTTATATTTCAAATAAAAAAATGGCTCATGAGAAGATAAAACAGTGGAGCAGTAAGTGATGCCGATAAGTTCACCACATCATTGGCCGAGATTGATTCAGAACCTGTTCCTCTTTTGATATAATTTAGTTTCTCTAAACGAGGTTCTACAAATGCGCCAAGAACCGAATCGACAACAGATGCCAGGAACCCTGAAATTGTAATGATTAGGACGTTTTTAATATTCATCACCGGGAAAAAAACGATCCAGGCCAAAATGGAAACAAGAAGTGATCCTGAAAAAGAGGCAAGGGTGCCTGCAACCGAAACACCACCCGACACACCTGCATCGGCTTTGCGCCACTTCGCCAGGGAAAAGCATCTCTTTTGAAAAACCGGTCCGATCTCGCTTGCCCAGGTATCAGCAGTGACCGCAACCAGGGCGGATATGAAAAGATATATAAAAAGCTGCTGGTTGGTTATTAGAAATATTATTGAAATAATAAGCCCGGCAGAAATATTTGCCAAAACCTGCCAGATATTTCGTTTTCCTGCACCATGAAATTTTCGGTTGACATGTCCGTTGATCCTGGTAAAAACTGTCGAGCTGATAAAGAAGAAGGCTACCGGAATACCCCATTCGATTCCAAGGATCCCAAATATATAGATCCCAAGGAGGTGTGCTGCAATTGAGCCGTTTTTTGTGAGAATACCTGATCTGTAAAGAAGGACAGAAACCATTGCCATAATAATTATGACAGCAGTTATCCACAGGGTATTGAAATCCTTACCATGGGTAAACCAGAAGAACAGCGCTGTCCCTATAGGTATAGCCAAATTGTCGGAACCTTTATAAGAGATGGCTTCGAAATGGATGGCACAAATCACCGCCAGCAAAACATAAAAAACTTTAGCTGTATCAGATCCTGGTAATATGACAAGGGCTATAAGAAAGGCAGTGATTGTGAACCCGAGGATACCGACAGGGGTTTTCTTTTCCTGCAGGATGGCGAACCTGGGATTTCCGGTCACCAGGTATCCACCCACATTTGCCACAGTATCAGAAACTGCCAGGAACAACAATGAAACCTGGAAATAATATAGAGGCATTTTATAGAGTACCAGGAAAGACAATAGAATACCCAGCGGGTAAAATAACGTGCCCCAGCTGGACTCACCTGTAACATGAATATAATTGAACCTTTTTATGAAATAGGTGCTGAAAGAAAAAAGGGTTCCAGCAATGAATAAAATGAGCAAGGTTTGCTTTGAAACCTGGAATGTCAGAAAAAAGATAAGCAGACCCGTTATCAGATGTACACTCTTCCTTATCAGGAATTTCGTTTTTTTGTCTTCAGGTCTGAAATATCCGAGAGAAATCAGGAAGACCATATAGACAATAAAGAGAATGATAACCTGATAATTCATATATTTGATTATTAATATTTGCCCGGAAATATAGTGTTTATGAATAATGCCACAGATTCGCAGATTAAATGTTTTATCACCGTTCGTCTTAAAAGATTGACACTGATTCCTTTCTGCAAGCAGAAAGGTTTCTGTGCAAATGCTGTTAGAATTGATAATTAATCATGCAAAACACATATTATTAATATTTTAAAACTGATACAAATATGCTGAAAAAAAAGGATCCCTCAATACTTCAGGTGATCAGGGCACCATTTCTGTCCTCTATTATAGTTCCACTAGTAACAGGTACCTTGCTCAGTGCAAAAATCAGTGGCAGCTTTGGAGTAGTGGAATTTCTGCTTGTTTTAATCACCGGGCTTGGACTACACATAGCCACAAACGTTTACAACGATATTTATGACACCATCCAGGGGACCGACAAGGTGAATGTCCACCGGAATGAATACAGCGGTGGATCGGGAGTGTTGCTTGACAATCCTGACCTGTTCAATCGCATGTACTGGGTGGCAAGGTCGGGTCTGATCATTGCTTTATTGTCAACTGCCGGGCTCATGTTCTTTGTTGAACGTGAATTGTGGATCTACCTGTGGGGATTGTACCTGCTTTCGGCATTCTTTAGTAAATATTATACTGCTGCTCCTGTAAAGCTTGCTTACCGGGGACTTGGAGAAATATCTGTCTGGTTTGCTTTCGGACCGATGGCTGTTGCAATCGCTGCTATCAGTCAGAATGTTTTCCCGACTAACCAGATCCTTCTATTGATGCCTGTATCAGGCTTAAGCACTCTGTCTATCCTGCTGGTGGGACAGCTTATCGATCTGGATGCCGACAAAAAAGGAGGAAAACATGGGGTTGCTTCCAGGCTGGGTACTTTTCCTGCCGCGGTAATTTATGTACTGGTTCAGGTGACAATCGTAGTATTTGTCATCCTGATGGCTATAACATTTGAAGGATCTTCCTTGTTCTTATTAATCGCATTGTTACCATATCTTGTAATTTTTCCCAATGCCATGAATAATGTTTTAAAGTATCATGAGGATCCGGCAGAATTAAAGAAAGTAGCAAAGATGACCGTTCAGATCCACTTGCTTTTTTCCTTGCTTTTGATTGTAGGGTTTATCATTTATCTATAAACCAGCTACATGATTGAGTACTGTCCTGAAAATGAAGATAAACGAACACAGGGAATACCTGCTTTCTCTACCTGGCGATGAATCATGAGGGACAGGCAGAAGGTTCAAAAAGATGCGGTTCATATACCACGAATTTAGAGAGCTTGCCGAAGTTCCTGATCAATCCTGTCCTTTAAAAAGATCTTTATCAATGATTGATATGGTACATCTTTCTTGTGTGCAAGCACTTTAAGTTCATCAATAATATATTCGGGCAGGCGCAATGAGATGGTTTTGGTTGAAGGTCTCAGGTTACTAAAAGCAACTTTTTCCGCCTCATCCCAGTTAACATATTCAGAGGAATCCTGTTTGCTCCAGAAATCACGCTCTTCTTCTTCATTTTTAAAAACAGGGATTTTATTCACTTTTTTCATTATATATTCTCCTCTCTTTTTTGCTCATGTCTCTTGCTGAAATGCTATGTATCAATTTGTCTCTTATTGTGAGGACAATAATTATCTCAAAAAGAATTGTCTTCATATTTAGAAAAACCAAAAACGTCAATGACATTTTTTTGCTCATCTATTTTATACACAATGACATACCCTTTGAAAACCAGGTCACGAATATCCTCCCTCTCAAAAAATATAGATTTCCTATTTGCATAAGGCATTTGAGGAATAGCTTTTATCCTTTGAATTAAATCAGTTTTGAATCTTATTGCTGCTGCAGGCTTATCTCTCGCAATATAATCAACTTGATGATTCAGCTTATCTCTAAATGATTTTAGTATCCTAAGCCTCATATTTACGGATTGTATCGTCCAGGGATTTGTCCAGCTCATCAATATCTATATATTCCGCACTGATATCCTCAACCTTTGACAGTTCTTTCTCAAGATAGTTCTGTACAGAAATGAACTTTTCATCTTCTGTAATAACCTGGATATCCTCTTTTTTAAACTTGCTCAGGATTTTTATAAGATGCTTGTATACCTTATCATTAACTCTAAGTCTTATTGTTTGCATAATTTTACGTTTTCATCAATACTACTAAATCGGATCTTATTTTCAGCATCTAAATATATTGTGTATAAATAGATGACAGCAATCAGATGTTGATTACTCAAACTCCTTGGGCACTCCACAAATCATCTTAAAAGGCTTTTCCCCCTTATTCCGGTACTGATGCTTCTCATCCGGATTCACCAGCGCAAAGTCACCAGCTTTAAGCGGGGTTTCTTCCCCATTTTCATTCACCAATGCACCTTCGCCTTCAATAACAAAATTCATGTGTTCGTAGGGATGCTGATGATAGGGTGTAAATCCACCCGGCTCAACGGTAAACACCCTGTAGGAATAAACCGGAGCACCATCTTTGGATGAAAGGGGCATCTGCTTCCATGCTTTTTCAGCACCTTCCATATTTACTTTTTGTTTTTCGACCTGGTTGAGGGATATGATTTTCATGGTACTTTTTTTTCTGATTTATCTATTAAACAAATTTAAATATATTTGGATCAATAGGGGAGGATATTGCGAAATTTTTCCAGGGGGCAAGCCCCTCCTCCCCTCGGGAACAAGTTAAGCATTCTCACTGCAATGTCATTGCAGCTGCTGTAAAACATTGTTGAAACTTCTCGCACATTTAGGGAGTAGGGATTGGGGATTGGGGATTGGGGATTGGGGTGTCGGCAGAGTCTAATTACCATTACCGTTCACCATAAATTGCCACAGATTACACCGATTACACACCGATCACCGATTACGCTTACCGCTCACCGCTCACCATAAATCGCCACAGATTACACAGATTACACAGATTACATACCGATCACCGCTTACCGATCACCGTTCACCGCTTACCGCTTACCGATCACCGATCACCGCTCACCGTCCACCGCTTCCTCCCCCATGCCACAATTCATCAAAAAATATCACTAATCAAATGATTTTCCCAAAAAACTTTGTTTCACACTTCATACTCATTTAATTTAGTGCTTAAAACTCAAACTAATTTCCCATGAAAATAAAAAACTACCTTGCATTTGCTATTTTGGCCTTGTTTTCAATCGCTCATGCTTCTGGTCAGATACAGGGCTTCAATCTCTTAAATTCCCCTCTTGACATTAGCCCTGACTTCAGGAATTTTAAAAACACCTATTACCTGGCTGACAGTCTCAAAGACTTTGATCCATCAACCGGGAAAGGGAAAATTGTGTATACCCGTCATGAGTGGACTACCAGGCAGGCATTCAATAATATGCTGGCCGGAATGGATCCGGTAAAGGCAAATGAATTTCCAGGTGGCGAATATGAAGTATCACCCGCATTGGATTTTGAAGTGAGTTTTGTTTCTGATAATACAGTCAGGATACGTATGAAGTCCGGGCTGGAAGTAAAAGGACAGGTTGAATCCCTGATGCTGGAAGGTGGCTCTGTAGAGGAGAATGGAAACTGGGAATATTCAAAGGAAGGAAATAAACATATTTACACTTCTGAAGGGGGATCTCTAATTCTCACGGAACATCCCTGGCATATTGAGTTCAGGGATGCAGATGGGAAAAAGCTTACACGAACTTTCCACAAGAGTGATAATGCAGTGACTTTCACTCCCGTTCTTCCTTTCTGCTGGGTGAGAAGAGCATCGGACTATTCAAGAAGCTTTGCGGCTGTATTCGATCTTCATCCTGATGAAAAGATATTCGGCTTTGGCGAGTCATTTACAGAATTTAATAAAAGAGGACAGAAGGTGGTACTCTGGATTGACGATGCCAACGGAACACAAAATGAAACTATGTATAAACCGGTTCCTTTTTTCATGAGTAACCGCGGATATGGAATGTTTATGCATACTTCATCGCCAATTACCGCAGATGTGGGAAAATACTACAGTGGTGTGAACTCTCTGATGATTGGAGATGAAGAGTTGGATCTTTTTGTGTTCCTGGGTGAACCTAAAAAGATACTGGATGAATATACGGATGTAACCGGCAAAGCCCCAATGCCCCCACTATGGTCTTTCGGATTCTGGATGAGCCGGATTACCTATTTTTCACAGGCAGAGGGTCTGGAAGTGGCAAAAAAGCTGAGGGAAAATGAAATTCCTGCAGATGTGCTTCATTTTGATACAGGCTGGTTTGAGAAAGACTGGCGTTCGGATTATAAATTCGCTCCATCACGTTTTGAAGATCCGGAACAAATGATAGATGATCTGGATAAAATGGGATTAAAAACCTCTTTATGGCAGTTGCCTTATTTTGTTCCTAAAAATGATCTTTTCCCTGAAATTATTGATAAAGGACTCTACGTAAAGAACAGGAAAGGTAATTTGCCCTATGAAGATGCTGTGCTTGATTTTACCAATCCTGCAACGATAAGCTGGTACCAGGATAAGATCAAAGTTCTGCTGGATCTTGGTGTAGCAGTTATCAAAGTTGATTTTGGTGAGGCTGCTCCGCGAAATGGGATATATGCCAATGGAAGGACGGGTTTTTATGAGCATAACCTTTATCCTCTTCGCTATAATAAGACTGTTGCTGATATCACCAGTGAGGTTACCGGTGAAAATATTATATGGGCGAGAAGCACCTGGGCCGGAAGTCAGCGTTATCCGCTACACTGGGGTGGTGACCCGGCCAATACGGATATGGCTATGTCTGCAACCCTGAGAGGCGGACTCTCCATTGGACTTTCGGGTTTTTCATTCTGGAGTCATGACATTGGTGGCTTTGTACAGAAAACCCCGGAGGAACTTTACAGGCGATGGACCCCTTTCGGAATGCTTACCGGTCATGTAAGAAGCCATGGTGCCCCTCCTACGGAACCCTGGGAATATGGTGAAGATTTTGCCGATGCTTTCCGTAAAGCTGCCAATTTGCGTTACCGGTTGATGCCTTACATTTATGCCCAGGCCAAACACTGTTCTGAAAATGGTTTGCCGATGTTACGTGCCTTATTTGTCGAATATCCTGATGATGCTGGGTCATGGCAGGTAGATAATGAATACCTGCTGGGATCGGATATCCTTGTTGCTCCCTTGTTTGAGGAAACCAATGAGAGGGATGTTTATTTACCTCCCGGAAAATGGATCGATTACCAGACGGAAGAAGTTTATGAAGGGGGTTGGCACAGAATTGAGGTAGGAGAAATCCCGGTAATTATGCTCGTAAAAGATGGAACTGTACTTCCTCACATTGAACTGGCTCAGTCCACGAAATTTATGGACTGGTCGAAACTGGAGCTGAAGGTCTACTCAACCGGCGAAGAAGCGGATGGCTTTGTTTGTTTACCGGATGAGATGGTGTTGCATGAGGTTGAATTAAAGAAAGAAGGAAGAACATTTGAGCTGGTGGATGATCTGCTGGAGGATAGAGTGAAGTGGAGGATTGTTGAATAGTTTAAGGGTTTATAGTTTAAAGGTTTATGGTTTAAGGGTTTATGGGTTAAAGGTTTATTTGTTGAATTGTTTAATCGTTCCCGCCTGCCATCTCAAAGGTTAGACGGGTGGCTGGCAGGTAATTGTTTAGGGATCTGAAGCATTATTAATTAAACATGCTCCTAAAAGAGCTCGATATTTAAACTCTTATTGAATTAAAAAGGTTATTTTAGTAAAAACAAAGCTATGGTAACAACTATAAAAAAAGGCGCTACGAGAAAAGACATTAAGTCTCTGCTTGAAACTCATAGTAAAGCTATGAAAAATGGTATAGATGTAAAGAAATATTGCGGAGTGATCAGTCTTAAAGAGGATCCTTTGGAATTACAAAAAAGGTGGCGTAATGAATGGGAATAACATATTATCTGATAATAATATTATTTTATACCTTCTCATCGGTGACCAAACTCTGGTCCCTCTACTTGAAAACAGAAAAATCTATCTTTCATTTATCAACCCAGCACCAAACCCTTCTTCGATTTCCTTACTTTTACCACTATTTCAATTCGTATCGTTTGCTGAACTTAAAAAACATATCAAAATCATTCAATGGTACTAAAGCAGTATCCGATTTATCTTTCAGTGTTGATAAAGGCGAAACTTTGATTTGTTTTGAGGCCATAGAACAGGGCGAAATAGATATTTATCCGGAATACACCGGTACCGGACTTACTGCCATTTTAAAAGTGGATAATCCACCCGGGGATCCTATTACTTCATATCGCAAGGGGTAATCATATATGCAAACAATTAAGTCAAGCAGCTAAATCACCCCCCTCAGAAAAATAAATAATCAAATATATCCGAATGCCAAATTCCTCACCTCAACAACTCCGAAAGCCCATTCTTATCCACAATCTCAATATTCTTACCCCTCGAATCTATTAATCCCGAATCCTTCAACTCTCTCATTGCCCTTCCTATCGATGGCCTCGCCACACCAAACATTTCGGCAAGATCCTCCTGGGAATGCTGTATCCTTAATTTGTCGGTTTTTTGCTTTTTCACCTGCTCCAGTAAGTAATGCGCTATCTTTCCCTTAATGGAACTTAATCCTAATAATTTCATCTGACCGCTGAGGAACTGCGCACGATTGGCCATTATATTCAGGTAATTATGTAAAACCGTCTTATTCCTTGAAAAGAGATCGATCAAATCTTCTCTCGGGATAAGAAGCAATCGGGTTTCTTCAGTTGCCATTATGGTTACCGGTAACCTGTTGTTTTTCCCGAAGATGAAAGCAGTGGCCACACTTTCAGGGGCCGTTCTTTGCTCCACGCGCAATACCCTGCCCTCAAAATCCATCATTTCACCAACCACGGCACCTTTCACAATGATCATCAGCTTGTCGTAATAATCTCCTTCCACTGCTACAACTTCGCCTTTTTTGCATTTTCTAACCTGGTGATGGATTTCCTTGATGATTTTACCAATCTCTTTTTTAGAAAGATTGCGGAATAAATAATTCTCAGCAAGTATATCGGTATAGTTGAGAAAACAATAAGCACAGTTCTCATTGCAGGGCTCAATCCAGTCTTCTTTTATTTTTTCTTCCGATTGTAACATATGTAACAAGTATAGTCAAAATTATACATTAGTCCTATTCGAAGTGATAATTATTTTAGAATTTTCACAAGAAACAGATTTTTAAATGTCTGGATTTGAGCTTCTTGAAGATGTAAGTCAATTATTAGACAAGATTGCTCGATATGATTTTTTTATTTTTTTCAACACTGCAATTATGTTGCAGTAGGATTTTGTATTTTATAAGACCTTCGAGGTCTTAAAACCTCCAAGGTTTTATCATAAAGCCTACAGCACACAGTTGCATGATTTCTACGATTCTGAATTGGTTCACTATCTAGCGATAGGTATCAAAGACATAGACAGTAACTTTTTTCAAAAACGATTTCCTGAACTTATTACACTACCGATCCTTTTTAATTTTATTCCCGCTTTGTAACATATGTGACAAAATTTGCGCAAATCTTGCTGTATTTTTGAATTGTAAAAATGAAAATAAAGATGGAAAGAGAAATAGTAAAAATAAATGAAGAATTGTGTGACGGATGTGGAGAATGTGTTCCGGGATGTCACGAGGGAGCCTTGCAGATTATAGATGGAAAAGCGAGACTCATTTCCGATTTAATGTGTGATGGTCTGGGCGCATGTCTTGGACACTGTCCGCAGGGCGCCATCAGTATCGAAAAAAGGGAAGCAGAGCCTTATGATGAGGTGAAGGTAATGGAAATTATGAGTCTAAAAGGAAAAAATACTGTTATTGCCCATATGAAACATCTTAAAGATCATAATGAAACAGGATTTTTGAAGCAGGCAGTTAAATTCCTTAAGGAGAATGCAGATACAATGGAATTTAATGTATCAGAAGTAATCAGCGAGGTACATAATCACGGATCGGATTCTAACTCAAACCGGGGAAGAGGTTGTCCCGGATCGAAATCTCAAAGTTTTGCTTCCGGGCCGGTTGTACAGGGATTTGCCACTCCGGCTGCAACAACAACAGCAACAGCTCCGGCTGCTGAGGCAATTGCCAATACAGCGCTGCAAAGCTCACTGACCCACTGGCCTGTTCAGATGCACCTTATTAATCCTGCTGCATCTCATTACCAGGGAGCGGACGTTGTTCTTGCTGCAGATTGCGTGGCGTATTCGCTTGCTGATTTTCATCAGAACTACCTGAAAGGTAAAGCACTGGCAATCGCATGTCCAAAACTTGACCAGGGTCCGGATATTTATGTTGAAAAGATACGCCGGCTTATCGATGAAGCAAACATCAATACCCTGCATCTTATGATCATGCAGGTGCCTTGTTGTGGTGGTTTACTTCAACTGATAAAGGTCGCGCAATCACAGGCTAAGAGAAAAATCCCCGTGAAACAGACTGTTGTCGGAATTCAGGGTGAAATTATGAGTGAAGAATGGATTTAAATAAGGCCTGCTGTAAGGAGTATAAAGAACAAATAGTACAATTTAATTGTGAGTTATTTAAGATCTCCAATGATTGTACATCGAAAATAAAATTTTAATCAAATTAAAACAATTTAAAGAAAAAGATTATGAGTATGTTTTGTTATCAATGCCAGGAAGCCGTTAAAGGCGTAGGTTGTACAATTAAAGGAGTATGCGGTAAAACTGATAAGGTCGCAAATCTTCAGGATCTACTGGTTTATGTAACCAAAGGTGTATCCTGGCTGGCAAATATTGCCAATGAGAATGGTATAGACACTGACAAGGAAGATAAGTATGTATTTGAAGCACTCTTCGTGACCATTACCAATGGAAATTTCGATGAGAATGCAATAATCAATAAGATCAAAGAATCTTACCCTCTCCGGGATAAGCTGATGAATGAGCTGGTCAAAAAGGAACTGATCAAAGATCCGGTGCCGGCATGTGTTACCTGGAAAGAAGAAGATAAGGAAACAATCCTTAACAAGAGCGAAGATGTTGGAATTTTAAACATCGAGAATGAGGATATCCGCTCACTTAAAGAATTACTGACTTACGGACTTAAAGGTATTGCTGCCTATGGCGATCATGCCCTTGTGCTGGGTTACAAAGATAAGGATGTATACAGGTTTACCCATAGGGCACTTTCTGCAACTCTTGATACTGAAATCAGTGCCGATGAGCTCACCAATATGGTAATTGAATGTGGAAAGCATGGTGTGAAAGTAATGGCGCTTCTGGATAAAGCTAATACAGAAACCTATGGTAATCCTGAAATTACAAGGGTGAATATAGGGGTAAGAGATAATCCTGCTATCCTGATAAGCGGACACGACCTTAAAGATATGGAAGAGCTGTTGAAGCAAACGGATGGAACAGGAGTGGATGTATATACCCATAGTGAAATGCTGCCGGCCAACTATTATCCAGCATTCAAGAAGTATGATCATTTTGTTGGAAACTATGGGAATTCATGGTGGAAACAGAAGCAGGAGTTTGAAACTTTCAACGGACCGGTACTTTTTACAACAAATTGTATAGTGCCTCCCAGGGGTAATTATAAAGACCGGATCTATACAACAGGTAGTTCAGGATTTGAAGGTTGTGTTCATATCCCTGACAGGAAAGATGGAAAACCTAAAGATTTCTCACAGATCATTGAACATGCTAAAAAATGTTCGCCTCCGGTAGAAATTGAGAAAGGAGAAATAGTTGGCGGATTTGCACATAACCAGGTCACACAGCTCGCTGAACCTATAGTTGATGCCGTGAAGTCGGGAGCCATTCGTAAATTCTTTGTGATGGCAGGATGTGACGGAAGGATGAAATCAAGGGAATATTACACCGAATTTGCTGAAAAACTTCCGGAAGATACGGTTATTCTAACCGCAGGATGCGCGAAATATCGCTATAACAAGCTCAGTCTTGGCGAAATAGGAGGTATCCCAAGAGTTCTGGATGCAGGTCAGTGTAACGATTCTTATTCACTTGCAGTTATCGCTCTGAAATTGAAAGAGATATTTGAACTTAATGATATAAATGAACTTCCGATAGTTTACAATATCGCATGGTATGAACAAAAAGCAGTGATCGTTTTACTTGCATTGCTTTCACTGGGTGTGAAAAATATCCACCTCGGTCCCACATTACCGGCATTCCTGTCACCGGCAGTAAAAGATGTCCTGGTAGAAACTTTCGGTTTATCCGGAATTGGCATTGTGGATGAGGATATTGAGGCTATGGCGGGATGAGGAGGAAGTAAGCAGTAAGCAGTAGGCAGTAGGCAGTAAGCAGTAAGCAGTAGGCAGTAAGCAGTAGGCAGTAGGCAGTAGGCAGTAGGCAGAATACCGATTGCCTGCTGCTAAATAAAAAAATAAACAAAAACAAAATGGCAACATTCGAAAAATCAAAAAAATATAATTTAAAAGAATCCGTCACATATGCTGACGGTTCTGTTGTTAGTAAGATTGTTCAGAAGGATGAGGCGGGGAATATAACGCTTTTTGCTTTTGATAAGGGACAACATCTGAGTGAGCACACAACGCCATTCGATGCAATGGTGCAGGTAGTGGAGGGTAAGGCCAACATTATAATAGATGGAAAAGACCATCTTTTGGAAGAAGGAGAGATCATCATTATGCCGGCAAATATACCCCATGCGGTTGAGGCTGAAACAGCATTCAAGATGTTATTGACCATGCTGAAAAAATAAATTGATCGGGTGTAAAAAATTAAGCAGGAAAGATTTTGCACAGTATATGATTTAGCTGAAAGTAAACTGATAAAAACTATATATTTTGAAAGTTTTAAGAAAAATCACACCTCCTGAAAAATGGAGGCTACCGGTAATCATAGTGCTTGGCATTTTTGTCGGACTCTTCTTTTTTGTTTTTCACATCAGTAAGGCTTCGTCATATCTTTCTGATGAACCCGAAACCTGCGTGAACTGCCATATTATGGCTCCGCAGTATGCTACATGGTTTCACAGTGCCCATCGTGAAAATGCTCATTGTAACGACTGTCATGTACCTCATAATAATCCTTTGAATAAATTATATTTTAAGGCTAAGGATGGCTTAAGGCATGCTACTGTATTTACTCTGAGGAATGAGCCCCAGGTAATTTTTATTAAACATGAAGGAGAGGAAGTGGTACATGAAAATTGTATCAGATGTCATGAACAGTTGATCAGGGATGAGAGATTATTATTAAAAACAATGAGCTTTAATCATTACCGGACTGAAAGAAAATGTGTGGAATGCCACAGGGAGGTACCACATGGAACGGTGAACAGCCTGTCCAGTACTCCCGATGCACGTGTTCCTCTTCCTCAGAGTCCTGTCCCGGAATGGCTTGAAGAACTATCAAATAAATAATAAATATTTCGATTATGAAACCGATCAGAGAACAGGTAAAAGAAAAACCCTGGCTAGGCTGGGTACTATTTTTTACGACTTTATTAATTGTTTTTCTACTGGGATTATTGGCCTCGGCAATTGTGGAAAGAAGGGCAGAGGCTGTTTTTGCATATACTCCCGAAGTGGAGCATTCCCAGTTTGAGCCCAGAAACGAGATATGGGGGAAAAATTTCCCCCGCCAGTATCAATCATATTTGCAGACCCTGGACACCGTTTTCAGGTCCAAGTATGGCGGATCGGCAATGATCGACATGCTGGAAGTTGATCCACGGATGGTGGTTTTATGGGCCGGCTATGGTTTTTCAAAAGATTATACCCAGGGAAGAGGTCATTATCACTCTGTTGAAGATCTTTGGGAAACACTTCGAACCGGAGCGCCAGTAGGTGATAAAAACAGTCCAATGCCGAATACCTGCTGGACGTGTAAAAGTCCGGATGTTCCCAGGGTTATGAATGATCTTATTGAAGAAAAAGGAGATTTTCAGGCAGGTGTTGCAGCATTTTATGGAGGTCCGTGGGAAGAAAGAGGACACCAGATCGTTAATCCCATTGGTTGTGCCGATTGTCATGATGCCGAGACCATGAACCTGAGGATTTCCCGCCCCGCACTTATAGAAGCTTTTAATCGAACAGGCAGGGACATAAACACAGCCAGTCACCAGGAAATGAGATCTCTTGTTTGCGCTCAGTGTCACGTAGAATATTATTTCAATCAAGATATCGTTGAAGGAGTACCTTATCTGGTATTTCCATGGGATGACGGTTTGAAAGCTGAACAGATGGAGGAGTATTATGACAATATGGAATTTTCAGACTGGACCCATCAGCTTAGTAAAGCTCCTATGCTAAAAGCACAGCACCCCGGATATGAAATTTTTCAGACCGGAATACATGCTCAGAGAGGGGTAGCGTGTGCCGACTGTCATATGCCATACAGGAGTGAAGGCGGGGTGAAATATACCGATCATCATATGCAAAGTCCTTTGAATAATATCTCCAATTCCTGCCAGGTGTGTCATCGTGAAGAAACCGAAACTCTTGTGCAGGATGTATATGCACGACAGGATAAGATCTGGGAAATCAGGATGGATCTCGAAGATATGCTGGTAAGGGCTCATGTTGAAGCGGCGAAAGCCTGGGAACTTGGAGCTACTGATGACCAAATGGAAGAAATTCTTATGGATATTCGTCATGCACAATGGAGATGGGACTATTCCGTTGCTGCCCATGGTGCCTCTTTCCATTCTCCCGTGGAGATTGGTCGCGTTATAGGAACGGCTTTGAATATTGCACAGGAAGCCAGGGTGAAGCTTGCCCGTGTGCTGGCGAGTCTTGGACATAATAAACCTGTTCCATATCCTGATATCGCAACCAAAGCAAAAGCCCAGGAATTTATCGGATTGCCAATGGAGGAACTTAGGGCTGAAAAAGAAACATTCCTGGAAACTGTGGTGCCCCAATGGAAACAAATGGCACAGCAGCGTGAAGAGCAGTATGAGGTGGTCAACTTGACAGATTAGTAAGAATAACTGAACAATAGGGTCTCATCTAAAACTGGATCAAAATTAAAGCTACTTTTGATAAAAGCTCTTCATTTTTTCCATTTTTATAATCTGCTAACGGTTTAAAAATTCAAAAGATTATGAAGTGTCAAATCAGAATATTTTTTTTCATCCTGCTCCTGGTAATTGCAGAAGAGAATATCTTTTCCCAATTTACCCTGAGTGGTGAAATTCGGCCTCGCGGAGAGTACAGTCATGGATACGGTACCCTTGCTGGTCTGGATCAGGATC
Organism: uncultured Bacteroidaceae bacterium; assembly: GCA_964528675.1. Taxonomy (GTDB): domain Bacteria; phylum Bacteroidota; class Bacteroidia; order Bacteroidales; genus CAYRTD01. The sequence goes on along the minus strand of CAZGTU010000051.1, from coordinate 2,395 downwards.
CTTCCTTTTTTATCAGCCAGAGGACACGCCTGAATTTTTTGTATCAGCAGGAAAGACTCAAGACCGGTTTAGTATTGCAGGATGTCCGAATCTGGGGTAGTCAACCGCAACTGGTAACAAATGAGGATTTTGCTACTTCAATTCATCAGGCATGGTTGCAATACGAGTTTTTCGAGGACTTCTTTCTGAAAGCTGGTAGACAGGAACTTGTATACGATAATCACCGGATATTCGGCAATGTAGGATGGGCACAACAGGCAAGGTCTCATGATCTGATACTTTTTAAATATGAAGCAGATTTTCAGGTGCACGCCGGTTTGGCTTACCATCAAAATTCAAACCGCAGGAACAATTTCTACTTTGGTCCCGATGCATATAAAGCCATGCAATTCTTGTGGGCTCATCATGAGTTTGATGATCTTCGATTAAGCATACTTTTCCTTAATAATGGCATTCCTGTTACTACTCAGACCACTCCGTTTGGAGAGGTTGAAGAACAGAGCATAAGTTACAGTCAGACCTTCGGTCCGTATGCTAGATATTCACTCGATGATGCCGGTATAATACTGGCAGCCTATTATCAGGGAGGGGAAGATGGTAATGAAGATAAACTTAGAGCCTGGTACGGAAATATTGAAGGATATATGGACTTGACCGATGAACTCACAGCCCGCATCGGATATGAATTTCTTTCCGGGACTCCCTATGATGAAAATGAAGTAAACCATTCATTCACTCCTTTCTACGGAACCAATCATAAGTTCAATGGATTTATGGATTATTTTTATGTCGGTAATCACATAAATAATGTGGGACTCGGAGATATTTACCTGAAGGGCACTTACACGCCTGGAGATTTTTCTTTTGGAGCAGATCTTCATGTTTTCCATTCAGCCGCTGAGGTTGGACCGGATGTCTCTTCTTATCTGGGCACTGAGATTGATCTCACAGCCGGGTGGAGTGTTGATGAGAATGTTGATTTAAATGTTGGATATTCTCAGCTCTATCCCGGTGAATCGATGGAAGTTCTCAAAGGAGGGGATAGAGAAGTAAGCCACAATTGGGCCTGGATAATGATTACTGTCAAACCCAATTTTTTTACAATTGGGGAAGGCAGAGAACAGATTATAATAGCAGATTAATGTGATGCAGTAGATACTGCTTTTTATTTTAGTTTATTTAACTGTGTGTCCATCCTTTTCGCTAATGTAACACCTGCTGGTGCTGAACAGGAAATGTGAAAGCTTGGATAACCGACATGAAACCGTCGCGATCGATTGGAATAATGAAAAGATACTTCAGACTACCTATTGCCGTTTTTATATTTGTTTCACTCATCCTTTCCCTGATTCAGATGAATCTAGAACTGGAAATTATTCTCCTGGAAAGATTTATCCCCGGGGGCGGCTGGATTGAGATTCCCTTCATTTCCTTTTATGGTGCATTCATCGCATATAAAATGCTGGATATAAACCAATCAGCCAAATGGCGAAGGATATCATGGACCATTTTCAGCATCGTCTTTTTCACACAACTTGCACTTGGGTTAATGGGATTCGAAAGATTTCTCATGACCGGTGAACTGCATTTACCCATTCCCATGATGATCATGGGAGGCCCCATTTACCGGGGTGAGCTATCATTTATGACAATTTTATTTATAAGCACGGTTATTCTTACCGGTCCGGCATGGTGCAGTCAGCTTTGTTATTTTGGAGCCATCGATAACCTCAGGGCTCAGAAAAACAGGCCGGAGAGGGGAAGAATAAAGAACAGAAGAGCTATAAAATTCAGCTTTTTGTTCATTATAATAGCTGTTATTCTTATTCTCCGCTGGTTAAATGTATCTGTTCTTGTTTCCACACTGATAGCAGCAGGATTTGGTGTTGGAGGTATCCTTATCATTTTTCTGTTATCGCGTAAGAAAGGCAAAATGATACAATGTCTTACATGGTGTCCTATCGGTACAATCGTAAACTGGTCAAAATACCTTAATCCCTTTCGTGTTTATATCGACAGCAGTTGTACACTCTGTATGAAATGCACTTCTTATTGTAAGTATGATGCATTGAATGCCGAAGATCTCAAATCCGGAACTCCCTCTGTAACATGCACGTATTGCGGCGATTGCCTGCAGGCCTGTCAGGTGAGCTCAATAAAATACAGGTTTTTTAATATGAAACCGCAGAATGCGAGGAGATTGTATCTTTTTCTTACAGTTTCTTTGCATGCGATTTTCCTTGCACTGGGAAGAATCTGAATAAAGCTGCTTTAAGCCGCAGGTTGAATTGCCGCAGATTCGCAGGTTGAATTGCCGCAGATTCGTAGGTTGAATTGCCGCAGATTCGCAGATTAAAATGTATTGGGGCAGATTGGTAGGTTGAATTGCCGCAGA
>CAZGTU010000050.1:0-31194 GCA_964528675.1 uncultured Bacteroidaceae bacterium | reverse complement strand
AAAGTGGGTTCGGTGAAGTGTGATCTGGTTGAATATTCGGGATTGAAATATTAGGTAGTTGGGCAGTTATGCAGTTAGTTTTGCAGTTGGATTAGAAGACGTCTACGTAAAAAAGTATAAATCAATAATTAATAATCACGCAAAAAATACTTTTAACAACTGCTGAGCATAGCGAAGCAGCTACACGTCATGAGTTCCAACTGCAAAACGGTATGGTTCGATTACGCTCACCACAGGTAACCGCACAACTGCATAACTGCATAACTGCACAACTCTCCAATTACCTCATTAAAGAAACAAACATCAACAAACAATTAATCCCAATCAAAGCAAACAGCATAACTTTTTCTCCTTGCATTTATTCAAACATTTTACTTATTTTGTGTTCCCTTAAAAATCATATCATTATGGCGACTACCGCAGATTTTAAAAATGGGCTTTGTCTTGAATATAATAATGACATCTATACCATTACACAATTCCAACACGTAAAGCCGGGCAAAGGTGCGGCTTTCGTAAGGACCAAACTCAAAAGTCTAACAACCGGCAAAGTCATTGAAAACACTTTTCCTGCTGGAGTGAAAGTGGATGTTGCCAGGGTGGAAAGAAGGCCCTACCAGTTTCTTTATGCCGATGATATGGGCTATCATTTCATGCACCTCGAAACTTTTGAGCAGGTAGGAATTGAAGAAGAAATGATCGAAAATAAAGATCTCTACAAAGAAGGCCAGGAAGTGGAAATTGTCTTCCATGCTGATACCGAAACCCCACTTTCTGTTGACCTCCCACCTTTTGTTGAACTGGAGATCACCTATTCCGAACCCGGAGTAAGAGGTGATACTTCCTCAAGTACAGCCCTCAAACCCGCAACCCTCGAAACCGGAGCAGAGATCATGGTCCCGATTTTCATCCAGCAGGGTGAAAAGATAAAAGTGGATACAAGGGACAGGTCGTATTCGGAGAGAGTGAAGTGAGGAGGGGAAGGGTGAGCGGTGAACGGTTTTCTAAAATAATCTGTGATAATCCGTGCATTCTGTGGTGAGAATTATGGGGAGCTATTTGCTAATTACACTGGTTGAAAATTCTCCTTCGCTGGGGAAAGGGTTTCTTCCCATTCAGAAATCTTAGCCTGATCACAGATCCCAATCAACTGGTATTCTATGTTTTAAATAAATGCTATTAAACCTCAGGGTAGAACTCTGAATCCTTGTTTTCGGAGTAGAACTCCGAGGAACCGAGTTTACGAGCTCGGCGTAGCCAATTCAACCAGACTTCTCGTCCGCCGCAGCTCCGATAGCTATCGGAGCGAAAGAAGATTAAAAAATAAATAAAGAGCATTTCCATCAAAATTCCATTCCAACACCATCCTCGTAACTGACCAACAACGTGACTGACCAGCAACGCAACTCACCAGCAACGCGGCTCACCAACAACCTGACTCACTAGAAATGCGACTCACCAACAAAGTGACTCACCAACAAAGTGACTGACCAGCAAAGCAACTCACTTCCCTTCCCATTCTCACCAAATAGTATTATTTTAGAGCTAAAATTTTAATCCTATGCTCAGTTTGAATGATGCCATTAAGCTCGTCGAAGAAAAGCTGGAAGAGCTCAGTTTTCCCGCCGATCCTTCTCAACTTTATGACCCCGTAAGATATATCCTTACCAACGGAGGAAAAAGAATTCGTCCTGCACTGGTTCTGCTGGGGGCCAATGTCTTTAAAGATGATGTAAAATGCGCCCTCGATCCTGCCGTTGCCATTGAGATCTTTCATAATTTCACCCTTTTACATGACGACTTGATGGACAATTCCAATATCAGAAGAGGAAAGGAGACAGTCCATGTGAAATGGGATCCGAATATCGCTATATTATCTGGGGATGCCATGTCTATCATCGCCAATCAATTTGTATCAAAAGTATCTCCCGAAATTCTTCCCCGGGTATTGAAAGTCTTTAATCAGACAGCCCTGGAAGTATGCGAAGGTCAGATGCTCGATATGTCATTCGAAACCAGGGATAAAGTCAGTGTGGCTGAATATATCAGGATGATAGGCTTAAAGACATCCGTTCTTATCGCTGCCAGCCTGGAAATTGGAGCCTATTGCGGAGGTGCTTCAGATATTCAGGCAAATGAACTATACCAGTTTGGCAAACACCTCGGCATTGCATTTCAACTCCAGGATGATTATCTCGATACATATGGCAAAACGGCAACCTTCGGAAAAAAAGTGGGCAACGACATCCTGAGCAACAAAAAAACCTTACTGATGATCTCCGCCCTTGAAAAGGTTGAAGGAGATGACCGGAAGAAACTGGATGACTGGCTCACAAAGAAAAATTTTGAGCCTGAAGAAAAGATCCGTGAGGTAAAACAAATATTCGATAAATACCATATCGGAGAAATCACCAGTGCAAAAATCCAGGAGTATTTCAATTCCGCTATGGCAAAGCTCGAAAAAATGGATGTGGAACCTGAAAGGAAGATGGTTTTGAAGAACTTTGGAGGGGAGTTGATGAGGAGGGAGAAGTGATCGGTGATTGGTGATCGGTGGACGGTGAACGGTAAACGGTGATCGGCCCTTCGACTTACTTCGGCTACGCTCAGGGAATGAAGGAGAAACGGTAAACGGTAAGTGGTTTTGCCGAGGCTATTCAGAAAAGTGTGTCACTGGCACTTTTGCCTGATAACCGGAACCCCTATGAATCTCTTTAAACCTATAAACCCTTCAACCCTTCAACCCTTAAACTTCTCCCAACTCCAAACTCCAAACTCCCCACTCCAAATTCACACTATCAACTCCTCCTGCCCATACCTTTCCGCTATTTCAAGCAGCCTTTCATATAAACTCCGGCTCTGATAATATTCTCTCTCAAATCTTTGCTTGAACCTTGGCTTAAGTTCCTGGTAGTAGCGAATATCCTGCATTAATATGCCGGCAAATTCAAGCAACAAAGCATTGGCTTTTTCAATTTCCCCGGCATCATAATAGGTCTCTATCATACCCGGGTATTCAATTTGATTTCCTTCCTGGTCGGGATATACCAGTCCTGAAACAAAATAATCATAAGGAAATTTTTCATGGGGAGCAAGTTCCATGCAACGATCAAGGACTTCAATGGCTTTAGTTGTATCACCTCTTGACAGCCATTCTCTTGAGAGCCTCAGGAAATTATTACGGAACTTGATCACAGAAAGGGTTCGTCGGTTGAAGTGGTCCAGGTAAACATCTTCTTCATTCATCCTTCCCCAGGAGAATTCGTTCATTAAATTCTCATGCATTATCTCCGGATCGATCCTGCCATAATTAAAGAAATTTCTCCCCGGCGTTGAAACAGGGATCAACCTGAAAGCAATTCCTTCCTTTCTGAAGAATTTCTCCAGGTTAAGAGCACCTTCATTACCCCCGGCTACAAAATATATGGGTCTATCCCAGTCGAAGGCAGAAAGAATGTCAAGTTGTACCAGTTTGCTTCTGTTATGCTGACCGGTGCCCAAATTCCATTCCATTGGTGATACGATCTGATCGGCATCTTCCGGTTCAACAATACCGGAATCAACAATTTTCGCGCTGTCAACATCCAGAACAAGACGATTTGTAGGGATTACGGTCACATTCTCTCCCCTTGTTGTTTGTTGAATAAACAAACGATTTTTTGTATTGATCCCCTGCATAATGGTACTCAGTCGCACCTTGCGGTTTGAGTCATCTTCGAGAACATAAAAACTTGTGTTTCGGTTTTCGCTATATGTTCCGGGTTCCAGGCTGAGCGGAATCACATCCGATTCATAAATCTTGGTTCTTAACTGGTCGATATTCCACTCCGAATTCACAAGCATAACATTTACCACCCTTACATCGGTGCGAATTCCTTCCACTTCCTGGACATACCAGAGCGGATAGGTATCATTATCTCCATTGGTGAAAATAATGGCATCTTCTTCACAGGAATTTAAATAGTTCCTGGCAATATCTCTGGCAGTATAACGCCCGGATCGATCATGATCATCCCAGTTTTCCTTTGCCATCAGACCGGGAACAACAATCATACAGCCAAGGACCGTTAATATTGCAGTACGTTTTTTGTCACTGTATTTTCTCAGTGAATCGAACACGGTAAGAACACCAAGCCCGATCCATATGGAAAAGGCATAGAACGAGCCTGCATATGCATAATCTCTCTCCCTGGGTTGATAGGGAGTTTGATTTAAATAGATAACAATGGCAATCCCGGTAAAAAAGAAAAGAAACATTACAACCCAGAAGTTCTTATTATCTCTCGAATACTGAAATAATAAGCCCAGAATACCCAAAATGAGAGGTAAAAAGAAATAACGATTACGTGATGGCAGATTCTTATATTTATCGGGTAAACGATCCTGATCGCCCAGCCTGAATTCATCCAGGAATTTGATGCCGCTGATCCAGTTTCCGTCTATCAGGCTCCCGTGGCTCTGATTATCGTTCTGCCGACCGGCGAAATTCCACATAAAGTATCTTAAATACATGTGTCCAAGCTGATAGGAAATGAAAAAGCGAAGATTATTTCCGAAATGCACTTTCTCTCCTTCACGTACTCCTCCCCACTCCCTGTAAGCTTGAATATGCGATTGATCCCGGCTGTACATACGAGGAAGAAGTTTAGCTCTTTCATCATATACCAGCTCTGGTTTTCTATAAGCTACTTTATATTCCTCATTTACAGTATCCTTCACATAAACCGGGTCCTTCTCATCTATAACTGTATAACCCCGGGCGTCCCTCTTAATTTCATCAGTGAAATAATGACCGGTAAGCAAAGGTCTGTCTCCGTATTGTTCGCGGTTAAGGTAGGAAAGAAGTGAGAAAACATTCTCAGGATTGTTCATATCCATGGGCGGATTGGCAAGCGAACGGATGACGATCATACTGTAAGAAGAATAGCCGATAAGAATAACTGCCAAACCGGTTAAGACAGAGTTCCACATGACTTTCCCTTTCTTATGTGTATACCAGATACCAAAGGGAATTCCAATAAGAATAATCAGACTGTATACGATCACCCCTGTATTGAATCCAAATTTTAAACCATTCACAAATAATAATTCAAACTTTGAAGCAAAAAGTACAAGACCCTGAATTATTCCATACATAATAACCGCAAGAATCAATACAGAGATCAGAATCGCCCGGGTGAGTCCCCATGTTGTCACCTCATACCTCCTGAAATAATATACCAGGACAATAGCAGGAATGGCCAGAAGATTTAGTAGATGGACTCCTATCGAAAGTCCCATGAGATAGGCAATGAGAATCAACCAGCGATCGGCATATTTCTGATCTGCAATGTTCTCCCATTTTAAAATTGCCCAGAACACAACGGCGGTGAACAGTGAAGAGGTAGCATACACCTCCCCTTCTACTGCGGAAAACCAGAAAGTGTCAGAAAATGCATAGGCAAGCGCTCCAACGAACCCGGAACCCAGGATGAGAATCAGATTTTTCGAGGATTTACTCTCCGTTTCAGGAAAAAACTTTCTGGCAAGGTGAGTGATAGTCCAAAACAAAAACAGAATGGTAAAGGCACTGGCCAGGGCCGACATCAAGTTCACCATATAAGCAATATTATCCGGATCTCCGGCAAATAATGTGAAAAACCGTCCCATCATAAGAAAAAGTGGAGCTCCGGGAGGATGGCCCACCAGAAGTTTATATGAAGATGCAATAAACTCCCCACAATCCCACCAGCTCACAGTAGGTTCCAGGGTTAAAATATAGGTCATTAACGCTACCAGGAAAGTAGTCCACCCAAGTAAAAGATTCCAACGTCTGAAATTATTCATAAACTCCAAGTTTAAGGAATCGAAAATAATACTTTTTGGGGAAAGAAAAGAAGAATAGTTATGCAGTTTTGCAGTATTGCAGTTATGCAGTTATGCAGTTGGATCTCATTACGTAAAGATTCTTCGCTACGCTCAGAAATCTTTTGTTTATTATATAAAAGTCCACCACAGCGGGGCTGTATCACCCGGAAAAGAAAAAGGGGAAAGGGTTTAATCATTTAAAATTCGCCTATAAGACCACCGAGCGAAGCGAGGTGAAAAATACGTATTGAATTCCAACTGCACAACCGCACAACTGCATAACTTTATAATCGCATAACTATTCTTCTTATCTTTGCAACAAATCGAACATTATGGCAGAAAACGATTGGAAAAAAAGACTGGGGACGGTGTATTCAACAAATCCTGATTTTAATTATGATTATGAAGGGGAGAGAAAGGAAGATACTCCTGATCCTTCTGAACAAAACCTGAGGATAAGTCTGGACAGGAAAAGAAGAAAAGGAAAAACCGTAAGCCTGATTACCGGTTACAGGGGGAAATCTGAAGATCTTGATGAACTGGCCAAGACTTTGAAAAAAAAGTGTGGTACCGGGGGAAGTTCAAAAGATGGAGAAATTATTATCCAGGGAGACTTCAGACAAAGATTAAAAGAAATACTGGAGAAGGAGGGATATAAAGTAAAAGTAATCTGAGCTGTTTTGAAATACCGGTAAAATGCCTTCCGCATATAGAATACTTCATTAACCATTCATCCTTAAATTTGTTATGCTAATTATAAGCTAGCGCATGCTGTGTTGAAAATGGAGAAAGTGCATTTGAAAAAAAATGATATACAAATCAGGAACAGGGTTTTTACTGTTGTATTCTTTTTGCTTTTACTTTATAATTCCGGACTGAAAGCTCAATTTTACGAATACGGTCAACCTCCGCCCTACCTTGAATGGAAAAAGATCGAGAGTGAAAATTTTACGGTCATTTATCCTGAAGAAATAAAAGACGATGCTTCAAAAGTGCTGCTTATCCTGGAAAGAAATTATTACCAGGTAAGTGATGGCTTAAAAAAAGAGCCTGTGAAAATCCCTGTAGTGCTGCATAATCACACTGTTCGCTCCAATGGTTTCGTGGTATGGGCGCCCAAACGTATAGAAATGTTCATGCATCCGGATGTTGATCCCCTTTCCCAGGATTGGCTGACTCATTTATCTCTGCATGAATTCAGGCACGTTGTCCAGATAGATAAAATGAACCAGGGAATTACGAAGGTTCTCACCACTGTTTTGGGGGAACAGGGTATTGGCCCCGCTGCAGCAATGGTGCCTTTCTGGTTTTATGAAGGTGATGCCATTTATGCAGAAACAGCACTGGGGAAGAGTGGCAGAGGCCGGTCTCCGCATTTTGAAATGCGCCTGAAAGCTCACCTGTTAGATGATGAAAGAATCTGGTCTTTCACCAAAGCTTACCTGGGATCATATAAAAATTATGTTCCCGATTATTACCAGTATGGGTACCCCATGGTAAGCTACGCACGAAAGAAATACGGTGATGATTTCTGGACAGATGCACTCAGTTACACCGGCAGGAATATATTTCTTATTGACCCAATCGGGATCTATCTTAAAAGAGAAACCGGCAAAGCAAAACGAGGTCTTTACGATAGTGCCATGCACTATATAAAAGACCACTGGGAAGAGCAGAGGGATAGCAGAAAAGTGGTGAATTATGATCCTGTAAATAAAGAACATAAACTTTACACCTCCTATAATTATCCTCAAATTACTGAAGAGGGGGCAATCATAGCTGTCAAAAGTAGTCTTGATATCATCGATCGCTTGGTTAAAATTGACTCATCCGGAAAGGAAAAACTGATCCACATTCCCGGACAATTATATTCCGGCAGGATCTCCTATAAGAATGAACGATTGATATGGGACGAATATATGCCGGGAATACGCTGGTCGAATGTAAGTTATTCTGTTCTGAAAGAATATGATATCCAGACAGGCGAATTGAAATACCTTACCCGGCAAAGCCGCTATTCTTCTCCTGCATATTCTCCCTCGGGTGATACTATCATTGCTGTAGAAACAGGGCTTTCAAATGATTTCAGCCTTGTTTTTCTTTCACAGGAAAATGGTGAAGAAATATTAAAAGTGTCCTCTCCCGGAAACATTCAGATCATTTCTCCTGCATGGCTGAACAACAGCAACAAAATTGTTATGATAGCCCTGGATGAAGAAGGAAAGAAGATGCTTCAATATGACAGGAACAATGATTTATGGGAAGAGCTTTTGAATACGGAAGAGATAAACATTTCGGATCCGGTATCAGCAGGTGATTATATATTATTGAATGGCAGTTTTAACGGAATTGATAATATTTATGCATTTCACCCGGGAAAACGAGAATTATATCAGTTAACACATTCGGAATTTGGTGCCTTCCAGCCTGATTTTAATATTAATCATGAGAAATTCACCTTTACAAATTACAGTGCAAACGGTTATGATGCAATAATTCGCACCTTTGAAGAAGAAAAACTTGAGATTTACGAGGAGAAAAGGGTCACAGAACAGCCATTTTTCCGTTATGGTGATGCTTCCCCTGATCTCAATGCTATCAACGAACCTGAAATAGACAAAGAAATTAAAGAAGAAAAATACAATGGTCTCCGGCGATTGTTCAATTTCCATAGCTGGTCACCCTTTTATTTTGACTATACGGATCCGGATCTGGAAAACCCGGCAATAAGTCCCGGAGTGACACTCCTTTCTCAAAATCTTTTAAGCACTGCCATTAGCAGCCTCGGTTACGAATATTCAGATGGTGATCATTTCTTCCATAGCAGATTTACCTACAAAGGCTGGTTGCCTGTAATCGATGTTTCTTATTCTTTTGGAGGTTTACCATCTATTGTTCAGTATAAAGAAATACCTCAGCCTGAGAAAGTAAGCACAGCTTCTAACCTCAGTCTTAATACATATATTCCATTAACATTGTACAGCGGGAAATGGATCAGCGGATTTCAACCATCACTTAGAATCAGTTATTACAACGACTATTTTTATTATGTTGATGAAGCAAATTACCTGAAAGGAATTACTTATACCGAGCCAAGATTATATCTCTATACCTTCCAGCGTACTGCTTACCGCGATCTTCAACCAAGGTGGGGATTTATTCTCGATTTCAGATCCATTGCCAGCCCCTTTGAAGAAGAACAGAGAGGCTCGAACAGCTCAATCAAAACCACATTGTATTTCCCTGGATTGATCAGGGGACAGGGTCTGAAATTAAAAGGAGAATGGCAAAAACAAAAACCTGAACGTTATCTTTTCGGCAATATAGTGACTTTCGCCCGGGGATATGAGCCTCGCATTGCCACAGAATTGACAAAATACAGCATCGATTATCGCTCTCCCTTGCTGTATCCTGATCTCGTAATTGATGGATTCTTTTATCTGAAAAGAGTCAGAGCCAATTTGTTCGCTGACTATATCTACGGAAAAGAAATGAGAGAAAGAACGGAAGAAGGCCTTACCCTCAAAACAGGATCATTTATCTCCACAGGAGTGGAACTCAACTTCGATTACCATGTATTACGCTTGCTGGTCCCTTTATCTTCAGGTATAAGGGTAAGTTACCTTGATGACACCGGGGAATATCGTTTTGAGTTTTTGTTTAATGTTTATTTGAACAGGTTTTAAGACCAGCATATCAAGACATTATTTTACGCTTACAGTCAATCAAACGGAAGTGAGCCTGTATTGCACTTTTTCGAAATAAAAGGCAAGTAAAAACAAGGATCTCGGGTTGTTTTTAATGCCCCCTTCAGGCCGGAATAGCATTACCGGTATCTCTCAAATTCATGTTTTGAGCACTTAAAGGCTACATGTCAGTTGTTTTATTACTCATTTTACTGGAAAACATACTATTGCGAAAGGACTTTGATATTATGCATGATTTACCCGGGAAGTTTATAATTAAACTTTGATGCTTTGTATGCTATACCAGATAAGTTTACAATTGAACTTTGATACTTTGAGGCCACTCCGAAAAGTGCCTTCCCAGTCCGCCTTTGCCATCACTAAAGCGAAGGCGACACATGATCAGGCGGAGGAGCGCTATGTTGCTTACTTTTTGCTACTTATCATTTCGAAGAAAATAAGCTTTTTTCCACATTTCTTTTATAATTTTATTCTCTTTAATCCACAAGTTTTTCTAATTTCCTGTGTCGAATCAGTAAAGAGTCCAATAGCCGTAAAAGAGTAAATGACGGAAAAACAGATAATAGAAGGTATCCTTCAGAGTGAGGAAGAAGCTTTTAAAGAACTTGTAGATAATTACCAGTCGTTGGTATTGAATACCTGCAATGGTTTTCTTCATAACCGTCAGGATGCCGAGGACCTTACCCAGGAGGTCTTTATCGAAGCTTTCAGGTCAATACCTAAATTTCGTGGGACATCCAGTCTCTCCACCTGGCTATACAGGATCTCGGTGAATAAATCATTAAACTTTATCCGTGATAATAAAAAAAGGCAAATCATGAGAAGTATTGATAATCCCTTTTCTTATAAAGATAAAGAAAACAATATTCAGGTGGAGGATACGGATCCTCCTTATGATGACATTAAAGATACAGAAAATGAAAAAGTGGAACTTCTGCATCAAAGCATAGCCTCATTGCCAAAAAATCAGAAGGTTGCCTTTAGCCTTAATAAGTTTGAAAATTTATCCTACAAGCAAATCTCAGAAATCATGGAAATATCATTATCCTCCGTGGAAGGATTGATCCACCGGGCGAAACGTAATGTGCAGAAAAAAATATTAAAGCATTATCAAAAAAAACTCGGTTAGAGCAAAAGTTTTTATACCAGCTTGTGTCTAAACAATAAAGAGATCGAAAAAATGAAATGTAAAGAAGTCAGGAAAAGATTAGCAGATTATGTTTCAGGAGATTTGAAACCTTCAGCATATAAGGTTGTCAGGAAACATCTTGAGCTCTGTGCAGAATGCTCTGCTCTTCTCGAAGAATTGGATTCCACAATGGGATTAATAGATAAACGGAATAGGCTTGAGCCCAATCCTTTTCTTTACACAAGGTTAAAGGAAAAGATTTCTGACTCCGGAGAAAATGAAGTGCGGATAAAAATTCCGGTTTTCAGAAGAGTTCTGCAACCGATGATACTTTCTTTAGTCCTTGCAGGTGCCCTGTTTGCAGGAATTAAATTAGGAAATACAATTGTAAATGAAGAGGAACAAGCAACTACTTATGCAGAAGAAACGGAATACTACTTGAATGATATGGAACACGAATCACTTGAAGTTTATCTGCTAAGTGATCTTGAATACCATAACAATGACTAAAAAATGGAAAAAAAACATTTCATATGGATAATAGCAATACTCACAGTAATCAACCTGTCGGCGCTGGGGACTATTTTTTACCATATAAAGTTCCAGGAGAACCCGGAGGAAAAAGAATTATCCATGCCCGACCGGGAAATCGGTCCACCTGATGTACGCCCGGGACAATTCTTCAGAGATGAATTAAATCTGTCAGTTGAACAGCGTCAACAATTCAGAGATTTACGCAGAAATTTTCACGTACAGGCGAATGAACTGACTTTCGAAATGCAGATCAAAAGAAATGAAATGATCACCGAGCTGGCAAAAGACGATCCTGATGTCGCAAAATTGAAAAATATTGCCAGGGATATCGGAGATATGCATACAACATTAAAAGAATTGACTATGGAATATTATCTGGGCATGAAGGAAGTATGCACACCCGAACAGGAAGCGAAATTGTACAAAATATTTGAAGTATTGATCAACCGGGATGGAGGCAGGCCCATGCCCGGAAGGGGAAGAGGTAAAGGACCCAACCCCTACTAATGAGGCTTTTATTAATTAACCGATAAGTATAACATTTAATACAAATAGAAAAATGAAACAGTTAAAATTTAAGATCGTTGCAATGCTATTCATAGCAAGTATTCTGGGAATGAATTCAAATTTATTTGCCCAGAGAGGATACAGAAATCAGAATGTAGACAGACCCCAGAGGTTCCAGGATCAGGACCCGGGATTTTACTGCCGGAACATTCCTGATCTTACGAAAGAACAACAGGATGAAATAACGGATTTAAGGACTTCTCATCTGAAGGAAATACAAGATGAACGGAATGCCCTGGCAGAAAAAAGAGCTAGTTTACAATCGCTCAGAACATCGGGCAATCCTGATATGGGAGCCATTAACAAAACCATTGAAGAAATGAGTGAAATACGTGCTGCCATGCAAAAAGAAAGGGAAAAGCATATCCAGAACATTCGTAATGTCCTCACAGATGACCAAAGGGTATATTTCGATGCCCGGAAAGCTAAAGGACCTCGTGCAGGAATGGGAAGAGGACAAGGCCGGGGATATGGCCGGGGATATGGCGGCAGAGGACTGAGGTAGTTCAGGATAGTTGGCATTTGGTTGTGCCTTAGTAGTACAGCTTCATATCCGGGTATCTGACAGTCAGATACCCGGATATGCGGCTTTGCCTGCCCGCCGAAGCGCTAATCAGCCGAATGGCAGTCGGGCCAATAATGGGCTGCCTACTTTCCCCTATTGTCCCACAAAACTATAAACAATCTTTCCTCTATGATTCGACGGGGCATTAAAATCAGTCCTGAACTTTGTGCGCAAAGCAAATTTTTCAGCTACCTCAGCAAGACAACCAGGGTCTTCGGTAGCCTCTATCACATTTGCCTTTGCAGAGGTCACATCTCCTGAATGATTAACTTCAATACTCACTTCCACAATGCCAAAACCCCGGCATTTATAAACGGGAACGGGAAGATCAAAAGATTTCCTGTCAAAAGGAGCAGATAAAAATTCATAGGTGATATTCGTCGGGCCGGTAAATTCTTTTTCATCTTCATCTTTTTCGGGAGTGGGTTCAACAGGTACAAGGTCCTCCTTGTTCATGATTTTTTGCAGTTCTTCCTGTTGCTTTAGCCATTCTTCCGATCGTTCGCTCTCCAGCTCATTCATCACTTCCTCTACATACTTATCTGTGCTGATCTCTTCCTCCAGCTTTTTTACATTTACCGCCCTGTTACTTTGTCTGAGTTGCTGGTCCAGTAGCCTGGAAATCATTTCCTCCCTAGTCTCTTCAGCTTCCTCTGCCTCCAATTCCTGTTCCTGTTCTTCAACAAATTCGAAAACAATATCCAGTTCAGATGCTTCTTTTTTCAGCGATTGAATATCTATCAATAAAAAAGCAATAAGTAAAATTAAATGAAAAGCAATAGTTCCCAGGAGACCAACTTTATGCTCGTTGATAAATTGCTTCAATGAGAACGATTTCCCTCCTAATCCTTCATATATTTCTTCCGACCTTTTCATGTTTGACAAAAATAATACGAATGAGGGACTATTTTAGTATTTTATGTAAGAAAGGAAAAAAGAAGAAAGCTAAGGGTCATCATCCATCTACCTCTTTCGTTATATGGTATAAATACATCTAGCCAGAATTCGTGATGCTATTTGCAACTTCAGCAATTGCATTTGCATCATGATCCAGCATGCATTTAAAATGTTTCTTAGGGCATTTTGAAAAACCAATCTTTGAACAGGGTCTGCATGATAAGCCTTTGACTTCGAAAATCACGGATTGTTTATCCGGCAGGTAAGGATACATTCCGAATTCCGGAATGGTATTCCCCCAGATAGAAATGATCTTCTTTTTGAATGCTGCAGCAATATGCATTAGACCTGTGTCATGACTTATTACCAGCTCGGATTTTTTTACCAGGTATGCAGACTGGTTAAGGCCCAACTTGCCACAAAGATTTATCAATTTCTTATTAGAAGATAACTTGACCAGTTTTACAGCGGAATCATTATCATCAGGTCCTCCAAGTATAAGAACAGGCAATTTTAGTTTATCACAAATTTCAGCCAGCTTTTGCGGAGGTGCCTTTTTGGTAAAATGCTTAGCGCCAATCACCAGGCTTAAATACTTACCAGGTAAAGAGGACGAAACCTCCGGGGGAAGCTTACAATCATTCTCAGAAAGAAAATAATCCAGTCCTTCATTGTCATTTTTAACATCAAAAAAATGCAGGGTATCCAGGTAGCGATCTACTATGTGCCTGTCAGGAAGCCTATTGATCTTGAAATTTACCATCAACCATTTTTCCCGGTTTAATTTATTCACTGTAAATGATGGTAACTTCAATTTTCTTTTCAGTATTCCGGATCTGAGACTATTATGCAGGTCAATGATATGATCATAATTTTCTTCAAGCAAACGGCGGGAAAGATCATTCATATTGTCATCAAAAAGCCAGATTTTATCGATATAAGGATTGGCTTTTAACACATCCTGGAAGGATTTTTTGGTGACATAATGAATCACGGCTCCCTCCACCTGTTTTTTCAAACATCTTATAACAGGAGTGGTAAGTACAATATCACCTATTGAACTGAAACGTATAACAAGAAACTTAACCAAAACTCAATTTTGTAATGATTTTATAAAGATAAGAACTGAGAACCAGTATTCATCATAGGAGGGATTACTTTTCCTCAACATTCCTGATGCTCGTTCGGTAGTATTTGCCGGGGGTTCAAACAATGTCAATGTTCCTTCTTCAATACCATCAGCAGATTTCAGGAGATATGGATATTCCACCGGATTGCAGGTTATGTATACGGGTATGGTGAGATTTTTCAATATTTTTTTCAACGGGTTTCCGGGTCGCAAATATTCTCCGGGAGAAAACGCCATAACGGCTTTCACCCTTTCATCTTCAGATGCAACTTTCAAGGCAAGTGTAGCAGATAGTGAACTTCCCAGGAGAATCACTTTATCATCACTCATTTCATCAATATATGAAATCGCAGCCCGGATATCTTTTTCAACACCCTGTCGGGATGATAATTTCATTTTCCTGGCCCGCGGAGCCGTCCTGTTGTTTACATAACCATAATTATCACCAACGCGAAGATCAACTGCCAGGCAGTTATATCTCATCTTTACAAAACGTTCGGCAATGGAGTCATACTCTCCACGGCTTGAATTTTCCTGGTGAAGAAATATAATATAGGGATCTTCCGCTCTGGATAAATAATGATCAGCAGTGATAAGCAAACTGTCAGACGAATAAAAATCCACGGTAGCTTTCCTGATTATCTGTGCTTTGCTGATATGGCTATAACCATTCAGAACGAATATTAACACAAACAGGAAAACTTTCAGGAAGCCAGAAAGATCAGACTTCCGCAAGAACAATGATATTATTGGATTTTGCTTCAATTATTCCACCCTCTATCATAAAATAACTGATTTCATCTTTTGAATCCTTGATCTTGATCTTCCCGGTATCTAAAGTTGAAATAATAGGTGCATGATTTTTCAGTATGGTAAAAAGACCTTTTGTTCCGGGAATCTGAATTGACTTCACCTCTCCTTCGAACAACTTTTTTTCCGGTGTGATTATTTCAAGATGCATACTATGGTTTGCTTATTTTTCAAAAAATATTGCAAAGTATTAAGACCTATTTCGATTCTGCGAGCATTTTCTTACCTTTCTCAATCGCTTCATCAATGGTTCCCACAAGATTAAACGCTGCTTCAGGGTATTCATCCACTTCACCATCCATGATCATATTGAAACCCTTGATAGTATCTTCAATAGAAACGAGCACGCCCGGAATTCCGGTAAACTGCTCGGCTACATGGAAAGGTTGAGAAAGGAACCTTGATACCCTTCTGGCTCGGTGAACAACAAGCTTATCTTCTTCGGAGAGTTCATCCATACCAAGAATAGCAATTATATCCTGCAACTCGTTATATCTCTGCAGCAATTCTTTAATTCTCTGTGCTGTGTTATAATGTTCCTCTCCCACAATTTCAGGAGTAAGGATCCTTGATGTCGAATCCAATGGGTCCACAGCAGGATAAATACCAAGTGAAGCGATCTTCCTGCTCAATACCGTTGTTGCATCGAGGTGGGCAAAGGTTGTTGCCGGGGCAGGGTCGGTAAGGTCATCCGCTGGCACATAAATTGCCTGTACGGAGGTGATGGATCCCCTTTTCGTAGAGGTGATCCGTTCCTGCAAGAGTCCCATTTCAGTAGCCAGTGTAGGTTGATAACCCACCGCCGATGGCATACGTCCCAGCAATGCAGAAACTTCAGAACCGGCCTGGGTAAAACGGAAAATATTATCAACGAAGAAAAGAATGTCACGGCCTCCGCTTTTTTCATCTCCATCACGGAAAGCCTCAGCAACAGTAAGCCCTGAAAGCGCAACGGTGGCACGGGCCCCCGGGGGTTCGTTCATCTGACCGAAAACAAGTGTTGCCTGGGATTCTTTTAATTTTTCTTTATCCAGTTTGGACAGATCCCATCCGCCCGCTTCCATATCTTTTAAGAAATCATCTCCATACCTGATAACTCCTGATTCTATCATTTCACGCAAAAGGTCATTTCCTTCACGAGTCCTCTCACCAACGCCGGCAAAAACAGAAAGTCCCGAATAGCGTTTGGCAATGTTGTTGATAAGCTCCATAATAATAACGGTCTTACCCACTCCTGCACCACCAAACAATCCAATCTTTCCTCCCTTTGAATAGGGTTCAAGCAGATCAATCACTTTAATACCGGTAAACAATACCTCGGTATCAGTTGAAAGATCTTCAAGTTTTGGAGGTTTAGCATGAACTTCATACCCTCCTTCCCTATCCACCGGGCCAATGCCATCAATCGTTTCACCCACAACATTCATTAATCGACCCCTTACATCTTCACCTACCGGCATCTTGATCGCCGATCCTGTAGCCTTCACCTTCATTCCTCGCTGTAAGCCATCGGTAGAATCCATAGCAATGCATCTTACGGTATGTTCACCGATATGCTGCTGGCATTCTACAATAAGGATGGTGCCGTCTTTTCGTTCAATTTCAATTGCATCATAAATGCTTGGAAGTTCAGCTCCTGATTTTTCAAAACTTACATCAACCACAGGACCGATTACCTGTAAAATTTCACCTGTATTTTCAGCCATTAAATTATAATTAAGAAGATTACCTACTGGGTGGACAAATTTAGTATTTTTTAAAGAACATAACCGAAATTTTCCTAAAGTTTTTGCCCGGCCATACCCTGAAATTCAGGCAACTAAATTTTCCCCACCTTTCATACTTGCATTGATACTTCATTATTCGAGTATCAATTATACAGCTAACTTATACTGATATTGTATTCATCAAGTTTCATTGAATAAAAAGAAATTTAAGTGAGATTTTAAAAGATTTGCTTAACCTTCACATTTATAGACGGTAGAAGATTTGTTGTTGAATATTAGTAAAAACATTCTAAAACCAAATCCAACAACTTTCGTATTAACAATCACCCTTAGCTTAATTTATATTATTTGCAAGCCATGAAAAAAGCATTCCTTTTTCTATTCGCTGTCTTCCTTGCTTTTCAAGTAAAAGGCCAGGTAATGCGGGCCGGAGGTGGTCTGACCTTTTCAACCGGAGTTCAATTCAATACCATTGAAACGGGAAATCCGGGAATTTTCGGAAAACTATATTTCGAAATCTTTGAAGATGGCTATCTGCTTCCATCTGTCAGTGCTTATAACCGGTATTTTAGAAGCGACGCAACCCAGTCATTTAAAAACTGGATGTTCCAGGGAGATTTGGATTTTCAGTATGAATTCTTTCATGAAGGCCCCCTGAGAGTCTATGGCTTGCTGGGGGGCAATGCCACTGCCATTACTTCCGATTATGAAGTTTCCATAGGTGAGCCTCGTTATTCCGATGAAAAACAGATCAAACCAGGACTGAATCTTGGTGCCGGTGTGGAAATGTTTATTGATGAAACCCTTGATTCAGTGCTTTCGATAAAATACATCGCAGGCCCCTGGGATCAGGTGGTGATCCAGTTGGGAGTTTATTATCATTTCTACGACAGGCGAAGAATTGGCTGGTAAAAGCAGAGTGAGAGAGAGCGATGATACTTCCTATGGTCTTTTATTTCCAGAAATTTTTTCGGCATTTAGAAAGATTAGTATCTCGGAATAAGCAGCTTAGCAAAAGTTTCCCCATTAGTGGAAATAAAAATTCCTTTATTAACACTTTTTTTAGCATTTTTATAAGCCCGGAGGTACAATAAACCTTATCATTCTTTCATTATATATTTTAATTATATTTGAGAAAATTTCTGGAAAATGAATTTCGTTGAAGAGCTAAAGTGGAGGGGCATGCTCCATGACATCATGCCGGGTACCGAAGAAATGCTAAAGAAAGAGAAAGCAACTGCTTACGTGGGAATAGACCCAACCGCTGATTCTCTCCACATCGGGCATCTTGTGGGAGTAATGATGCTGAAACATTTCCAGATTGCAGGTCACAAGCCAATAGCTCTTGTTGGAGGTGCAACCGGAATG
The DNA here is from genome assembly GCA_964528675.1 of uncultured Bacteroidaceae bacterium. GTDB lineage: Bacteria > Bacteroidota > Bacteroidia > Bacteroidales > CAYRTD01. The sequence continues at coordinate 12,914 of CAZGTU010000050.1, read as the reverse complement.
ATCGGTGATCCTTCAGGAAAATCGCAGGAAAGAAACCTCCTTGACGAAAAAACGCTCCGTCATAATGAAGATTGTCTGAGAGAACAGTTGAAAATTTTCCTTGATTTCGATTCGGGAAAAGATAACACTGCCGAATTGGTGAATAACTATGACTGGATGAAAGATTTTACTTTTCTTAGTTTTATAAGAGATATAGGAAAGCATATCACTGTAAACTACATGATGGCCAAAGATTCGGTTAAAAAACGCCTTTCTGCCGATTCAAAATCCGGAATGTCCTTTACAGAATTCACTTATCAGCTTGTTCAGGGTTATGATTTCCTCCATTTGTATCGTGAGAAAAATTGCAAACTGCAAATGGGAGGATCCGATCAATGGGGTAATATTGTGACCGGAACAGAATTGATAAGACGAATCGATGGGGGTGAAGCATTTGCCCTTACCTGCCCTCTTATTACAAAATCGGATGGGGGTAAATTTGGTAAAACTGAAGAAGGCAATGTCTGGCTGGATGCTGAACGAACCTCTCCCTATAAGTTTTACCAGTTCTGGTTGAATGTTTCAGACGAAGATGCCGAAAAATACATCAAGATCTTCACCCTGCTTGATAAAGCAAGCATCGAGAAACTTGTAAAAGAACATAAAGAGGAACCTCACCTCAGGAGTCTTCAAAAAACCCTCGCCAGGGAAGTAACAGTTATGGTTCATGGTGAAGAAGAATATGAATCTGCAATAGAAGCATCACAAATTCTTTTTGGGAAGGCTACCACAGATATGTTGAAAAAAATCAGGGAAGATGTATTTCTTTCAGTTTTCGAAGGGGTGCCCCAGTTTGAAACCGAGCACACCGATATCAACATGTCTGTACTTGATTTTCTGACGGAAGAAACCAGTGTGTTTCCTTCAAAAGGTGAATTACGAAGACTCATCAAAGGGGGAGGACTCAGTATAAACAAAGAAAAAATTCAGGATGAGAACACGATGATAACATCTGACCATCTCATTAATAATAAGTATATTTTAATTCAAAAAGGTAAAAAGAACTATTTCTTAGTCCGGGTTAAACAATAAACATACAATTATGGCCAAGGAAAATCAAACTGAACACCGATATGATTTTAGTTCAACGGACCTGCTGATTTACATGTGGGATAAAAGAGTTCCTCTTCTAACAATTACTTTTATCGCAGCAGTGGCTTCCATTATCATATCATTTACCATTACACCGAAATTCCGTTCAACGGTAGTGATGTTTCCGACGACAAGCACGTCGATTTCGAAAAACCTTCTTGCCGAAAATTTTTCAGGAAGAACAACTATGTACGAAATTGGTGAAGAAGAACAGTCGGAACAATTGATGCAAATTCTGAATTCGGAAGAGATCAGAGACAGGATCATCGATAAATACAACCTGATGACCCACTATGAGATCGATCCTGATTCAAAATTTCCCAGAACCCAGCTTTATGCTGAATACAAGTCCAATATTAAGTTCAGGCTGACAGAATACTTATCGGTTGTAGTAGATGTATTGGATAAAGATCCTCAAATGGCTGCAGATATTGCCAATAACATTGCTGCGCTTGTCGACTCTGTCTATAACAGGATGTTGAAACAAAGAGCAATCGATGCATTTGTCCTGGTTGAAAAAGAATATAACAACATGGTAGAGAACATGACCGAGCTGCAGGATTCGATCAATAAGATCAGGACACTGGGTATTAACCATTATGAGAGTCAGGCGGAGAGATTACATGAAGCATTGGGACAGGCAATAAACAGAGGGGACCAAAATGCAGTAAATATGATCCAGGAAAAGCTGGATGTTCTTTCGGAATACGGTGGAAATTATGTGGTAATCCGTGACCATCTAAGGGTTGAGGCACAGCGCCTGAGCCGTATGAAACAAAGATACCAGGAAGCTAAACTCGAGGCGGAACAAAATCTTCCGCATAAATTTATTGTGGACAGTGCCCATAAAGCTGAAAAGAAAGCATATCCCAAAAAATCAATCATTGTGATCATATCTACTATTGCAACATTTCTTTTGACCCTGATCACATTAATTGTAGTGGAAAATATTAAAAGAAAAGTCTGAGGCGAATGCAAATTCTCAGGTTGGCAAGCAGGAAAGAATACCTGGTTTACTGGATAGGCCTTGTATTCGTTTTGTTGAATAGTATACTTCTACACTTCGAAATATACTATTTACCTCTTCTACCTGTGCTGGTTGCCATTGTCTGGATGGCCTTTACACGTATTGACCGTGTGGTTTACCTGACCGTTTTTTTTGTTCCCTTATCCATTCAGCTTTCAGAAATTATTAAAGATACGAGCTTTGATCTGTATCTGCCAACCGAGCCTTTACTGGCCGGGGTAATGATACTATTTTTCATCAAATATCTAAGAGGCCAGAGGATTGATATCCGGATACTCAGACATCCCGTTACACTGGCTATATATTTTAATCTCGCATGGATAGGGATCACTACCATTACATCTACCATGCCACTGGTATCTGTTAAATTTCTCATCGCCCGTCTTTGGTTTATTGTCAGCTTTTACCTTCTTCTGGCACAGATCTTTCAGAATCCAAAAAGAATCCGTCAATATCTCTGGGCCTACATAATACCTTTTACCCTCGTCATTTTTTATGTACTGATACGACATTCAGAATACGGTTTGAATAGCCAGATTGCTTCACATTTTGTTGTTAAACCTTTTTATAATGATCACACCTCATATGGTGCTGTACTTGCCATGCTTTTCCCGGTAATGATCGGCATACTGGTAAGCTACAGGAAAATCGACAGCGGGCAAACTATTTTATTCCTCCTGCTGCTGCTGCTTTATGCTGCTGCTATCGTCTTTTCCTATACACGTGCCGCATGGGTCAGCCTGGTTGGTGTTTTTGGCATTTGGATCATTATCAAGCTACGGATCAAGATTCATTTCGTATTAACCGGGTTCATACTCCTGGCAGCATTATTGTTCTCACTACGAACCGAGATCAAAATGAAGCTTGAACAGAACACCCAGGAATCATCGGGAGAATTTACCGAGCATGTACAATCCATTGCCAATGTAAGAAATGATGCCTCTAACCTTGAAAGGATCAATCGCTGGAACAGTGCCTTAAGAATGTGGGAAGAAAAACCGGTTTTCGGCTGGGGACCGGGAACATACATGTTCCAGTATGCACCCTTCCAGGTTTCACATGAGAAAACCAGGATAAGTACCAATACCGGAACACGAGGAAACGCTCACAGTGAATATCTCGGACCTCTTTCGGAGAGCGGTGTACTTGGAATGCTAAGCATGATCATTATATTTCTGACCACCATTTACACCGGTTTACGGGTGTATTTTAATTCTAAAAACAGGGAGGTTAAGATTATTAGTCTTGCCGTATTGCTTGGTCTAATAACTTACTATATACACGGCATTCTGAATAACTTCCTTGATACGGATAAGGCCTCTGCCCTGGTTTGGGGCTATACCGCCATACTTGTAGCCTTCGACATTTACGGAGGAGAGGGAATGGAAAAGACTGTAAAAGAGAAGAAAAATACCGGCCGGGAATCAGAAACCTGAAAAGTCAACTCCTAATATTGATATATCATCAAAAATTGATGAGTTCCCCTGGATGATCTTTTGTTCATTAATAATGCTGGTAATGTTGGCTCCTATGGTTTGGTCATTGGTGATTCTATTTTCAATGAACTGGGTTCCCCAGGATACTCCCTTTCCTTCTTCCTGTATTAATTCTACCAGTCCATCGGTATAGGTCAAAATTTTAACCTGTGTATCAATTTTAATTTTCTCAATATTTACAAATGGAAGCTCATCCAGCATGCCGATTCCAATGCATCCGCTCTTCAATTGCCTCAGTTCATCGGTTTTGATCTCATAATAAAGGGGAGGATTATGCCCCGCGTTGACATAACATAATTCACGGGTTTTCATATTATAACGCGCAATAAAAAGAGTGATGAACTTTTCCCCTTTTGCCGATGAGATTACCCTTTGATTCAAACGGGTCACCAATTTCTTCATTGGAATATCGGCAGTGAAAAGTGCGCGAAGATTCGCCTGAAAATTTGACATTAATAAAGCTGCTGAAATTCCCTTACCCGAAACATCAGCAATGCAAAACCCGATCTTATCATCCGATAATTCCAGAACATCATAATAATCACCGCCTACTTCAAAATGAGGATTGTAAAAAGCTTCAAAATGAATACTCTCGTTTGAAGGGAGTGTTTCATTAGCAGGGATCAGTATACTTTGCATTTTGGAAGCAAGTTCAAGCTCCCTTTTTAAAGCAACCTGCCGGAGATTCTCTTCATAAAGACGAATATTCTCTATGGCAACAATAATGATATTAGAAAGGGTCTGTATGAAACGTAAATGTTTTACAACCGGACTCAATCCTTCACTCTCTTCTTCTATGTCTCCAATAATCACAAAAGCCATGGGTTGATCATTATGCGTTACAGGGATCACATAATCTCCCCCCGGAAGAAATTCCGGAATGTCTATACCTATCCGGGAAATTTCATCCACCTCCAGAAATTCTTTATTGGTGCAGAGTTTTTTGCATACGAATGCATCAAACCCGGAATTCAAAATGCACTCCCATTTCTCACTTCTCTTAATAATGACCACCTTTCCAATCTCAAGATCCTGCATTAAAAACTTCTCATACCTTTCCAATAATTCTTCAACAGGTGGATTCTCATTAATGCTCAATGTAATTTCAAGCAGTGCGTTTAGCTTGAAATTCGACATTAGGAGACGTTTGTTTTTTGAACCCGGAGTCAATACCATAGAATAAATGCCTAATGAAAAAGTAAATATAGTGATTTTTGTTAAGAAGAATAAGGTTTTTAAATGAAACCCGCGTCTCTTTTCTATTTTATATCAACAATTATTGGAATTAAATTTGCTAAATAAAAAAATATATATTTGTGAAAAATTATAAGAAAATATTTATGAAAGATTTAAAAATCATATTGTTTTCCTTGTTTACATTGGCGATAGTAAGCAATACTGATGCACAATATACTATTGAACTTGAAATCCCGTCATTTCCGAATGACACACTTCTTTTCGGACACTATTTCAGTGAATCGTTGATGTTACAGGATACTTTTTATACCGATGCCACAGGAAAAGCCACCATAAAAGGAGAGAAAGATTTGCCAAAAGGGATGTATACCATATTTTTCCCAAACCGTAACCGGTTTGACCTGCTTATTGATGAAGATCAGACTTTCAGTGTTAAAACAGAAACGAACAATATTTTAAGTAATACTGTGATAAAGGGAAGTCGTGATAATGAATTATTCTACGATTATCTCTCCTACCTTGATCAGAAAAGAAAAGAATCAGAGAAAGTTCAAATGCGGATAAAAACCCCTTTGAGTGAAAATGACAGCATTGCCGCCAGGGAAGAATTAAAAGAAATAAACCAGGATGTAAAGGAATATGTCGACGAGATTATAAATAAGAACCCTGATCTTTTCATCTCGAAATTCCTGATCTCAATGAAGGATGTTGAAGTCCCCGAGCCTCCTCGCGATGAGACTGGTGCCCTTATCGATTCTTCTTTTTCTGTAAAATATTATAAAAAACATTATTTTGATTATTTTGATCTGTCGGATATACGAATGCTGCGCACTCCACTTTATGAACAAAAAGTTAAAACCTACCTGAATAAATGGGTTTACCCTGTACCGGATTCAATTTACAGGGAGGTCGACTGGCTCATTGAACAGTCCAGAACAGATACCCTGTTATTCAAATATATGCTAACCACGCTCTTTAATCATTACGCCTCCAGCAAATATGCAGGCATGGATGCAGTGTACGCTTATATTGCGGAAAATTACTACATACCTGAAGCAAGCTGGTCCAGCCCTGAGTTTATTTCAGATCTGAAGGAAAGAGTGGAAAAAATAAATCCCTTACTAATCGGAAAAACAGCCCCTGATGTGGAAATGATAAGTGTGAGCGATGAACATTTCATGGCTGCAAAAAATGACACTGCATTGAAAAGAAACCCCTATGTGGGAAGAAAATTTAATCTACATCAGGTTGACGGAGAATACATTATCCTCTATTTTTGGGAATCAGATTGTGGTCATTGCAAAAAAACCATACCCCAACTCTATGATCTCTGGGAAAGAATGAACAATAATAATATAAGGTTAAGGGTGATTGCTGTCAATATGCTTGGAGGTATTGAAGGAAAGGTAAAATGGACTAATTTTATCAATGAACATAACACATACGGCTGGATCAATGCCTGGAATCCTTATGATTTTTCATACAAGGATGTTTACGATGTGACAAGCTCAAATATTTTATACCTGCTTGATGGCAACATGGAAATTGTCGCAAAAAAAATAAGTCCCGATCAGGTTGAACAATTAATAGAAAAAAGGAATTAATAAATAAGGAATTTGTTAACCCTAAACTCATAAGCGTGAATTACAGAAAAATTAAACTCATTTTGGAAGATGGAACGGAGATATCCGGAAAATCGTTTGGTGCAGATCTTTCCATTGCAGGGGAAGTTGTTTTTAATACAGCCATGACAGGTTATCCCGAGAGTCTCACCGATCCCTCGTATAAGGGACAGATACTGGTATTAACTTATCCTATTGTTGGTAATTATGGAGTTCCGGTACAAAAGGAAGAAAATAATCTAACCCGTTTTTTTGAATCCTCAAGCCTCCACATTTCAGGACTAATTATATCCGATTACTCTGAAGAATACTCTCACTGGAATGCAGACAGGAGTCTCGGTGACTGGCTCAAAGATCAGGATATCCCGGGAATGTTTGATGTTGATACCCGGAAGCTTACAAAAATACTCCGGGAAAAGGGATCTATGCTCGGAAAAATTGTAGTTGATGACGAGCCTGATTTTTATGATCCAAATGAGGATAATCTTGTAGAATTGGTAAGTACCAGTGAAAAAAAAGTCTACGGCAATGGAAAATACAAAATATTGCTGGTAGATTGTGGTGTGAAATACAATATCATCCGTTATCTTCTGGAACGGGACACTACAGTTATACGGGTACCCTGGGATCATGATTTTACAAAAGAAGAATATGACGGACTATTCATTTCAAATGGGCCGGGAGATCCGAAAAAATGTAATATCACCATTGACAATATCCGCAAATCATTTGATCAGGGCAGGCCAATATTTGGCATATGCCTGGGAAATCAGTTGATGGGACTGGCATCGGGTGCAGACAGCTATAAACTTAAATATGGACATCGAAGTCATAATCAGCCCGTGATAAATGTAAAAACAAATCGTTCCTATATCACTTCCCAGAATCATGGTTTTGCTATTGACAACAAAACCCTGAAAAATAGCTGGAACCCCCTTTTTGTAAACCTTAATGACGACACCAATGAGGGAATGATACACAGCGAAAAACCCTTCTTCTCTACCCAATTCCACCCCGAAGCTTCAGGGGGACCAACCGATACTGCTTATCTTTTTGATGTATTTATAGAGAAAATTAAAGAACAGAAAGGAGAAATTGTTAATAAAGAATTAACCATTTAAGTGTTAAAAACACTGCTTTTAACATATATTTATTAACATATTATCAACATTTTGATTTTTTTTTCTTTATTTTGTTCAGCAAGTAACTTAACCCATGAAGCTATCTATGTTAATAGCCCTTTTTGTGTTTTTGTTAACACCGATGAATCTGTGTGCTCAATCGCTCAGTCGCTCATTGATAGCAGCCGGCGGCACAGGATTTGAAAATTCGGGTTATTATCTAAACCAGAGCATAGGTGAATCTTTCACGGGAACAGCTTTTGCGAACTTCCATTTTATTACCCAGGGTTTTCAACAACCCTCATTGATTAACAAATCCGGGACGGCTCCCCCTGAATCAATAGATGCCATCGATGTATACCCCAATCCTGTATCAGAATTTGTTAATAACTTATTGACTGTTTCATTCCGGATCAAGGAATTAACTCATTATTTTATAGATGTTTATGATGTGCGTGGTGCGAGAATAATGCATTACAGCCTCGAGAATATGAGTTCTCAGGATATTAAACTGGATTTTAGCAATTCGGGCCAGGGAATCTATTTTGTACATGTCTATTCTTCTAACCGAAAAATGGACAGACATTTTAAAATTGAAAAATTTTAAAGTCAACCATGATGAAGAAAGTTATTAGTTTTGCTTTATTCCTGTTTACTGTTGTACTTCTTAACGGTCAACACCTTCCTCTTGGCATTAATTACCAGGCCATTGCAAGAGATAATGCCGGCAATGAACTTAAAAACACAAACCTGTCAGTGCGGATTTCCATTATTTCCGAGAACTCTTCGGGCAATATCATATATTCCGAAACTCATTCGGTTACTACAGACCTTTTCGGGCTTTTCAAACTGGTTATTGGGCAGGGATCTTATAATTCAGGTTCGGTAAGCGATTTTTCTGAAATAAACTGGGGTGCATCATCCCATTTTTTAAAAGTGGAAGTAAATTTTGGCGATGGTTTTATAAGTATGGGCACCATGCCTTTTCTTGCCGTACCTTATGCTCTTTATGCTGCAAATGCCGGTGAAACAGGAGGAGAAGAAGACTTGGACAAAGATCCGACAAATGAATTGCAGTACCTTTCTTCAGACGGCAGCAGTATCAGCATTTCCCAGGGAAACACAATTCCTCTGAATGATATTGTAAATGATGCAGATGCCGATCCGGAAAATGAGATTCAGGATCTCAAACTTGAAGATCATAATCTGAGACTTACCAGAAATTCTGATCCTACCATAATAGATTTATCTCCCTACCTTGATAATACTGATAACCAGGAGTTGAGTGTAAATAATGAAACCCATACCCTTTCAATTTCCAATGGCAACAGCGTAGAGATAGATACCGATGCAAGTAATGAATTACAGGAACTCAGTCTGTCCGGATATGACCTCAGTCTTTCCAAAAATGGCGGAACCGTGAATATTAAACCGGATATAATAGCATTCCGGGCAGTAAAAAAAAGCACATTTGCATTAGCAACTGGAGAATTTTCACTCGTTTTTAAGCATCAGTTGATTGACACAGGAGAAAATCCGGAAAATGAAATTGGCTACTATAATCAGGATAACGGAGAATTTACTGTCCCACCAAAGGGTGCAGGCCTGTACCACTTTGATTTGAATTATGACTTCGACTCATCTCATTCATTGCAGATTATTTTAAACGGAGAAGTCTATGAAACTGTTTTTGATGGTTACGGAGTAGGTGTAAGCGGTGTCAAAAGTTATTCATTTGTTTTAATGATGAATGATGGAGATAAAGTGAATATCCGTCTGGTAAACTCATCAGATTCATTTTGCGGTAAAGGCACCTTCTCCGGATACAGGGTTCACTAGTGTAATGTCAGGAAAAAAATTCTTATATTTGAATTAGCGTGCTCATCTCTCCCTTATGTGCCTTCCCTTAGCTTCGGTGATACGCGGAAGCGGAACCAGGGAAGCAAGCGAAGAGGTTTGACAATTTTTGATGGACTTAACATTAAATCAACATAAAAATCTTTCCTGAAATTTATGCATTCCACGAAAAGATTCACTAAAAAAGAAGAACTCGCAAATGCTGTTTCTCATGGAGCTGGAGCAATTTTTGGCCTTACCGCACTCATTCTCATGATCATTTTTGCCTCCACAAAAGGTAGTGCATGGCATGTGGTTAGTTTATCAATTTATGGAAGCACACTTTTTATTCTTTTCCTCTCATCAACCTTAAACCATTCCTTAAAGCCGGGAAAAGCCAAAGATTTTTTTCATAATTTCGATCAGATTGCTATATACCTCCTTATTGCCGGCACCTATACTCCTCTTGCACTTTTAGAGCTCAGAGGCGATTGGGGATGGACTCTGTTTGGCATTGAATGGGGACTTGCAGTTGTCGGGATAATTATCAAGTCATTTCTCCCCAATAAATTTGAAAAAGGTGTGAATTATTTTACCATGATATCCTTTTTGCTGATGGGATGGATGTTGCTTTTATTCATATTACCTATTTTCCGCCAATTTCCCATACAGGCAATTATTCTGATCTTCCTGGGAGGAGGAATGTTTAGTTTTGGAACCGTTTTCTTTAAAATGGAAAGAATGAAATATCATCATCTCATCTGGCATCTGTTTGTCATTGCAGGAAGTGTGCTTCACTTTATTGCAATATTCCGTTACCTTATCCCCTGGGAATAATAATGAAGTCTCAGTATGTGGCTTTATTTTTTATATCTTTAATCAGAAAAGTTTAAAAGATTTTCATAAAATCTCCGTTATCAAGAAAACCATTTTACTTGCGCAAGCTTTTCAGGTTTAAAAGTAACTTTTTGGAAATTATTCCGTTTTCATTAACATAATTCATAAGCACTCAAAAATGGCAGGTTTAAAATTTGCTCTTGGATTCATTCCCAGTACCGATAAGGTAGAAAAAACTGATGATCATCTTCGTGAGGAATTTAGAAAGTTCAAGGAGTTCGAAAACTCGGATGAGTTAAAACATTTCAGGAATCTGGAGAAAGAAGTGAATTCCGATGACTTTGCCTCCAGGAAGAAGGAGATCTTCTCAAAAAAATACAAAGATACCGAGCAGTATCAAAAAGAAAAGGAATTTCAAAAACTGGAAAAATCCAAACCTATAAAAACATACTTTAAGGTTAAAGATTCCAAGAAGCTGGAAGAATATGAGTCTTTCCAGGCCTCAGACCTGAAAAAACGACTTGATGAACTGGAAAAATTCGCCAAATCTGATGAGCTGGCTAAAGTCAAAGCCCAGCTTTCTCCCAAGGAATTTAAGAAATCGGAAGAAGCTGAAAAAGAAAAGGAATACATTCAACTTGCCAGAAGCCCAAGGGTAAAAAAGAACAGAAAATTTGAAAACTCTGCAGCATTTAAGGAATATCAAAGAGTGAAAGATTCCGATTTACTCAAAAGATACAAGGAGTTGAAAGAATATGTAAATACTGAAAAGTTCAAGGAATATAAGAACTATATGAAACTCCCGGGTAAAAAGAAATATGAACTTTCGGAAGAACATAAAAAAGAAGTTGAATACAAGGAATTAAAAAATTCAGAAAAATTCCAGTGGTACTTCAAACTCAATAAAAAGTATCCCTTCAAAGAAATTGAAAAATGGGAACTGGTTTTTGAAGATGATTTTAAAAGTCCACAACCCGATACAAATAAATGGATGTTCCGCTATATCAACGGGGATAAGTTGATAAATAAACCCTATGTTCTGGAGGATGACATCCATGCATTTACCGATGGTGAAAACGTAAAGACCGAAGCTGATCATCTTTCCATAATCACCCACCAGGAAAGGGGAAAAAGCATGACATGGAGTCTGCTCACCGGTTTCACAGAAAAAGAATTTGACTATACCTCGGATATGGTTAGTTCTGCAAAAAGCTTTAACACAAAATACGGTTTGATTAAGGCTAAATTGCAACTGGGAGATTCTGGCGTTACACAGGCCTTTTCACTTATGGCAGACCAGATCCTTCCACATGTGGATATCATCAAATTTGATCAGGGCAAATTGATGGCAGGAAACTTCTGGAAAAACGGAAACAAAAACGGATTTTCCAAAAGTCTGGATAAAACAGGTGGCAAACGTTACACAAAAGATTATTTCATTTATTCACTCGAATGGTCACCGGAAAAACTCACCTGGAAAATTAATGATGTAACTTTCAAGGAACAAAAACAGGGAGTTCCTCAAACCGATATGCATCTTGTCTTTAACGCAAGCCTGAAAAAACATGCGAAAATCATGGGCCTCCCTTCAAAGATGAGAATTGAATGGGTCAGGGTTTATAAGCGTATTGCGCAGACGGAGAAGAGTTAAGTTTTTATGGAATAAATGGTATTAAACCTCAGGGTAGAACCCTGAACCCTTGTTTTCGGAGTAGAACTCCGAGGAACCGAGTTTACGAGCTCGGCGTAGCCAATTCGACCAAACTTCTCGTCCGCATACTGTCGCTGAAGCTTTAGCATAAGCGTCCGCAGCGAACGCGAAGGAGGATAAAAAGTATTGTGTCGATTTCATTCATCTGAACCGGTCAAAAATCTTCCGATACCACCTCATTATCTCCACCACCCTACTCATCCTTAAGCACTTCCGCCGGATTAGTACCCGAAGCTCTTATGGCATGCAAACTTACTGTAATAACTGTTAATGAAATGGTAATCAACCCTGAAACAATGAAAGGAACAGGATCGAGGGTGTCAGAATAAACAAAGTTTTCTAGCCACCTGCGGCCAAATTCTATTCCACCTGCTATGGCGAGAACTATAGAGATAGTGATCATTCCAATGTAAGAAAGTATAATCATACTTACAATCCTCGATGAACTGGCTCCCATAACTTTTCGGATTCCAATTTCCTTTCTTCTTTGTTCCACCGAATAAGCTGCAAGAGAGAATAATCCCATGCAGGCAATCAGAATAGTAAGCACACTGAAAAAAGTAAATATCTTTCCTCTCATCACATCGGTTTTAAACTGCCTGTCGAATTCCTCGTCAAGAAAACTGTATTCAAAAGGATTATCAGGAAATATATCCTGCCACACTCCTTCAATATAAGCTATTGTGGATTGAAGATCTTCATCATCCAGTCTTACATATACGATGTTATTCCGGGTACGGTAAATTAGCATCAGGGATTCAAGGGGATTATACATGCCGGTTTGATGAAAATTCTTCATCACCCCGATAACCCTTGCCGGCTCAGGTTCCTCACCGGTTGTGATCTCTACTTTTTTTCCCACCGGTTCTTCCCATTTTAATCGTTCTGCCAGAACTTCATTTACAATTACTCCCTGTGTGGTATCCCCGATAAAAT
>CAZGTU010000049.1:0-31605 GCA_964528675.1 uncultured Bacteroidaceae bacterium | reverse complement strand
TGTGAAGATAATAAGGTCGTTTTTCAAAGTTTTCCTTCTTTTCGAGTATCCTGATCTTACATCGTTTAGGATCAGCCTTCAGCAGTTGACCTGTGTATTTACCCCCTTTCCCGTCAATAAAGTGCAATAGTCCTCCTTCTTTCATTCTCAGCACTTTAACGCAGTGACGGGACTCTCCTTCATCCAGGAAAGCTGAATCATCAAAGATATCCGCAGTATAAAAAAGATTCATAAACTCATGTCATAAATTATGGTAAAATAAAAAACAGAACCATCACCAGAAATGTACACAGCCCAAATTTCTCCCCCGGGTAATTCAACCAGACCTTCAGAAATACTCAGTTCCAGGCCGGTACCACCATACTTTTTAGCTGAACCGATTTCTACCTGTCGAAAACGCTCAAAAATTTTCTCACGCATATCGTTCTCAATTCCGATACCGGTGTCTTTTACAAAAAATCTTATTTACCTTTTCTCCAGCCCATGAAAGAATAATAGCGCCGCCGACCTGCATTTTCCATGGGCAGATAGTTCTCATGGCTGATATAGCGAATATCTTCAACAGTAAAAAATGCTTTTGGATTGGATCTTTTTATCAAATCAATTACTTCCGGCAGTTTTTTACGTTTCACGATGGTAAAAATAATACTTACTTCATCATCTCTCCCATGCCCATCAAGCAATGTGGTTGGATAACCCTTTTCATTCAGGTTATCAAAAAGTGAGGGTAACTCTTTTTTTGTAATTATACGAACAAGTGAGACACCAACTGCCAACCTTTCATCAATTTTCATTCCTATATAATTTCCTGCTGCAAAACCACCGGCATAGGCAAAATAATTAATCCAGTTATCAAGATGCTGAATGATATTGCTGATAGCCAGGACCCAGATGAAAACTTCAAAAAATCCCAATAAAGGTGCAATAATTTTATTTCCCCTGGCTACAAAAATAATCCTGATAGTACCAATGGATACATCGGCAATACGTAAGAAAAATATTAAAAGAGGGATACCATATGTTCCAAACCATTCATTCTCACTAAAAAACTCGAACATTTCAAGTAAGATTATTGATTAATTCTATGATTTTATCTAGTGAATATGGTTTGGTAAGCAATTCATCAAAACCCACATCACTAAAATCCTCGAAAAATAAATTCGGGTTATGAGCTGTTAACGCTACCACTGAAGTAACGGATTTAGGTGGATTCATCTCTTTTCTTATATACTCGCATGTTTCCATGCCGTTCATTACCGGCATTTCAATATCCATCAGTACCAGATCAACATCGTGTGCTTCCAGTAATCCGATGGCTTCTTTACCGTTTTCGGCCTGCAGAGAATCATGGCCAAGAGTCTTTATAAGTTCTGATAAAAGTAAGCGGTTCGTGAAAATATCATCAACGATAAGAATATTCAATTTCTTCATTTAGGATACAGCAATTTTGAGAAGCAAATATAAAAAAAACTATCCCAGATTACTCAAAGTTTTTATTATATCCATACTTTTTATAGAAATCCCTGAACCATCTATCTCAATAATCTTATCATTCTTAAATTCGGTAAGTGTGCGTATGAAACTTTCTTTGGTAGTCCCGGAGAAATCTGCCAGTTCTTTTCGTGTAAGAGGCAAAACATAAAAATTAGCGTTAAAAATATCATTGGCAAAGTACAATAAAACATCGGCCACTCTTCCGGGTAATTGTTTATAAGATTGCCCCATAAGTCTCTCAAAAATGAACAATCCATCATAACTCAGTAAGTTCATGTATTCCAATCCTAATTTTCCATTTTCCAGTAAAACTGATCTGAGAACCAGGTAATCGATATCACATATTTCACAATTATTAAGTGCAGCGGCAGAATATTGATGAATTTTATCTCCAAATACAGACATTAAACCAATGAAATCACCGGGTTTTGCTACTTTGAGGATGATAGAACGTTCATTTCTTCCTGCTTTGAATACTTTTACCAGGCCAGATTTTACAAACATCACATGAGATGCACGTGTATCCTGACGAAAAATAACATCCTTTTTCTTATACTTAACCGTATTCAGATTATTTTTGAGCTTTTCTTTCTGCTCCTGGGAAAGGACATGCTCAAAGGGTATTTTTATGTCTTTGTCAGCCGGATTGTTTTTTATGAACATTGCAAATGATTCAAATCTTACTTCGAAAATAAATATATAAAATAAAACCTGATAAATAAAACAAATAGGGAAAACGAAGATAAGAAAATAATGATATTCCTCACTTTTCTTGTTAATAATTAAGCCAATACTTATATTAGTCCGATTAAGAATATTATCTATAATTATTCGTAATTATAAGAAGGAATGGATGATAAAAAAACAGTATTAATAATTGACGATTCCAATACCAATGTGGTTTTGCTGGAGGCAATTTTAAGCACCAAAGGATACAGGGCCATCACTGCCCTGAGTGTAAAAGAGGCAATGACCATTCTTCAGAAAAGCCGACCCGACCTTATCCTTCTGGATTTATTAATGCCTGAAATCAGTGGTTTCGACTTTCTTGAGAAAGTAAGACTTCAGAATGAATTAAGTGATATACCTGTGATTGTTGTTTCGGCACTTACCGACGAAGCAAACATAAAAAAGACTCGTAACCTTGGAGCAATTGAATTCATAGAAAAACCGGTTGACATAAATGGTTTGGTTGAAAAAGTTCAGATAACACTTGAAGAATAAAATACAGGTCAGGATAGCTCTCGATAATATCATCAATTTATTACATAACTAAAGTTTCGTACTTGATTAATAAGATCTGTTTAATAATCCATGCAGAAAACAGGCAAATATAATTCACTTTTCGTTTTTGTGCTAACCGGATTTGGTATTGGTCTGCTCCTCTTCTTTTTCTACTACTGGGGAATTTATAATGCAACAGATAGTGTATTTGATATCAACAGTTTTTTTAAATTTCATTCTACATCTCCCATTAGTTGGCTTTTCGACTTAATTCCTTTTGTGGGCATCTTCTTATCCTGGGTATTTTATAATAGTTTTTCCCGGCAAAATGAAAAAACCATAAACAAAATGAGGACATATGAGAGCCAAAACAGAGAAGCGATAAAAATTGCCAGGACCATAGCAAAGGGAGAATTATCAACTAGTTTTGAAAAAGACAATGAGCTAATGCAGAGCCTAAGCTACTTACAGGAAAGCCTTAAAGAGAAGCAAAAATTGGAACTCCAAAGAGAAGAAGAAAATCGGATTAGAAACTGGTCAACTGAAGGGATGGCTAAATTTGGAAGCATTTTAAGAGAGAAAAGTAATAATCTGGAAGAACTATCATATAGCTTAATAAGCGAACTGGTAAAATATCTTGATGCAAATCAGGGAGGTTTTTTCGTGAAAGAGGAAGAAGGAGATAAAAAGCTGCTTAATCTGCTCGCCTGTCATGCTTATGACCGGAAAAAATTTGCAGATAAGAAAATCCCCTGGAATGAGGGTGTAATTGGTTCTGTTGCAATGGAAAAAAAGCCTTTTTACACATCGGATATTCCGGATGATTATCTCGAAATCACCTCTGGTCTGGGTAAAGCTAATCCAGGATACCTGTTGCTTACCCCACTTGTTCACAATGAGGATGTTAAAGGTATCATTGAAATAGCATCATTCACTGAAATGAAAAAATATGAAATTGAATTTGTTGAGCAAGTAGCAGAGATCATTGCCATGACCCTTGAAAATATTTCTAATTCATTAAGAACAGAAAAGCTCTTGAAAGAGACCAGAACACAGGCCCAAAAGCTTGCCTTGCAGGAAGAAAAAGCCCGTCAGAACATGGACGAATTGAAATCAATCCAGGAACAGGCTGCCAGACAAGCAGAAAAATTTATTTCTTTTTCCACTACTGTAAATCATACACTTATTCGTGCAGAATATGATGTAAATGGAATACTGCTTTATGCAAATACAAAATTCATAAGAAAATTAGGGTATTCCGGAAATAGAGAAGTGGAAGGCAAGCACATTTCAATGTTCATAGACGAAAAAGACAGGGAATGGTTCAATAATATATGGGAATCTCTGTCACTGGGGGGAGCCCATTTTGAAGGCTATATGAAACATATTACCAAAAATATGCAGGAATTATGGACAATGGCTACTTATACATGCATGAGAAAAGAAGACGGAAACGTGGAAAAAGTGCTTTTCCTTGCCATAGATACAACAGAACAGAAAAAACAATCAATGGATTATGAAAGTCAAATAGAGGCACTGGACAGGTTGAACGTGAAAGCTGAATTCTCACCAGATGGAAAATTGTTAAGCTCCAATAAATTATTTTTAAATGCATTCAAATTTTCTGAAATTGAACTTCAAAACAAAACGATTTATGATTTCCTTGACCGAAAAGATATCGAAAATTTTAGCGAAAGCTGGGAAAAAATGATACAGGGTCATGCATTTCAGAGCCAGATAAGGATGATCACGAAATTTCAGGAAGAAAAATGGTTTCGCGCAAATTTCACATCTGTAAATGACATGTATGGTGAAGTTTCCAAAGTCATCTTTCTTGGTAATGAAATAACCAATGAAAAATTAATGGAAAATGAAAGTCGTTTGCAAAATGAATCTCTGAAAAAACAGGAAGAGAAGTTCCGACTTGAAAACCTTAATCTTAATCGAAATGTACAGGAATTAAAAGAAAAAATCGACAAAGAAAAGCAAAACTATGAAGTGATTCTCCATTCATATCAAAAACTGTTGGAATACGGTAATTCCATGAATATCATTTTTGATAACAGTGGTGAAATACTATATCTAAGTAATTCAATGATTCGGTTTTATGATATTGATCCGGAAATTAAACCATTTACAACTGAAGAATTACTTGATTTAATTAAGAAAAATCGAAAAACAGATTTCATTATCAATTTGCTTGATCCCGCAAAACCTAAAAATATTACAGAAAAAAGTATTGTCTTAAAAAGTTCTGAAGAAAAGGATGCAAAATTTCATTTGCACTTTCATTCGAAAGATTCAAATGAAAAGAGAATATACCTGGCATCATTCCAAACTATATAATCAGAGTTATTTGTCTGTTTTTTTTCTTTTTTCTATCTTTATCCAAAGACTATTAGCATGATAGAAAGTGGATATAATAAACTCCTGAAATCAACACTCAAAAGATTTCCGGAAAGTCTAAGGCTCTTCCTTCATGAAACCCTAAGAAACAGTCCTTTTCCACTTGTAATCCTTGATAAAAAATCAAAAATTATTGCTGTTGACTTAAACTTCTCTAAAAAAACAGGTTTTGAGCCAATGCAACTGGAAGGAAAAAATTTCAAAACTGTTGGCCCGGAAAGCATGTCTTTGATCAATAAAGCCATTTCCAGATTGTCCAGGCAAGAAAAAACAGAGATAAAAAATATTACCATAACAGGAGAAAAAAACAAAAAGCTGCAGGGGCCAGCGGTTCTTAATGTTCACCGGAAAAAAAACATTGAGATTTTTTTAATATACTTTCCTGCACTTGAAACCAAAAAAGCGGAAAACAGCATCAATAATTCAAATAAATTTGATGATTTTATTTTTCATTTAACCAAAACCGGGAAATGGATTTTAGATCCCGAAAGTCGTGAATTCACCGGAAGTGAAGTCTGTTATGAGCTTCTGGGGATAGAAGCTCATAATAAAACAATAAAATTTATCGAATTATTAAACCTGATTCCCAGCCGTGAAGAAAAGGAAAATCTGGAAAAAGATATTTTAAAACTCGTTCAAAAACCGCAGAAAACAGAACGGGAAATCAGGATTAAATCCGGGGATAATGAAACCCCAGGTAGCAGATATATTCAATTTATTTTTGATAAATTAGAACTAAACGGGTCAACTTATATCGGGGGAACAATAAAAGATATTTCCGAAATTAAAAGGATTGAAAAAGATCTTCTTAAATCCAGGAGTAAGATCGAAAAAACCGACAGGTTTAAATCTGTTTTCCTTACCAATCTGAGTCATGAGATAAGAACACCCATGAATACTATACTTGGTTATAGCGAATTATTAAGTCAGCCGGGATTGAAGGAAAAAGAAATTAATAATTTCACTTCCATAATCAAGAAAAAAGGTAATCATCTTTTGGCTCTGATAGATGACGTTATAGAAATTTCTCGCTTTGAAAGCGGAAGCATCAAATTTAATTATAAGGAATTTCTTCTCCTTCCATTACTAAAGGAGCTATATCATGAATATGAGGACCTTAGGAAGGAAAAAGGAAAAGACAGCATTGAAATTATTCTGGATGTTCCTGAAGATGCTCCCGAACAGTACATTTACACAGATTACGGAAGATTGCAACAACTGCTTTCCAATTTATTAAGCAATGCACTCAAATTTACCGATAGGGGAAAAGTAATTTTTGGATATAAAATTTCATCTAAAAACTTTAAATTCTTTGTAAGTGATACTGGATTTGGTTTAAGTGAAGAAGACCGAATTCGGTTATTCAATCGTTTTGAAATCATCGAAGAAACTTCTTTAAGCCGGCTTAGCGGCACAGGACTTAGTTTGACTATCACTCGACATATTGTTGAGGCACTGGGAGGAAAAATAAAAGTGAAATCAGAAGAGCAAAAGGGCTCCCGGTTTCAGCTAAACATTCCTATCCTTTCTCCTCCTGATAAAAAAGAACAGCCGGCTGAAGAAAAACTCAAAACTAACAGCTTCAATTGGAAAGATAAAGTCATTTTAATTGCTGAAGATGAGGAAGTAAATTTCAAATTCCTGGAAGCAATTTTACATAAGACAGACGCACAGATCCTTCATGCAAAAAATGGACTTGAGGCAGTGGAATTATGCAAAAAAATCAACCAGATCGATATTGTGTTAATGGACATAAAAATGCCTGTAGTTAATGGCTATGATGCTACCATTGAAATCAAAAGGTATAGAACAAATCTTCCCATCATTGCCCAGACAGCATTTGCTTCGAAAGATGAGATTAAAAAATGCATCGAGGTGGGCTGTGATGATTTTATAACCAAGCCCATCAATATCAATGAATTGATTACCAAGATTAACTATCATTTTACCAACTAAGCTGATTAGCCCTCAATAAATGTAATGATGTCCTCATGGTAAGGCTTTACCCTGGGTTTTACATATCCTACAAGTTCACCGTCTTCATTAATCATATATTTTTGGAAATTCCAACTGACTTTCGAATCCATTTTACCATTCTTTTCTTTATGTGTAAGCCATTGATAAAGAGGATGCATATCATCTCCTTTAACGGATATTTTTGACATCATCGGAAAACTGACGCCATAATTTTTCTCACAAAATTCTGCAATCTCCTCATTATTGCCCGGCTCCTGATTCATAAAGTTATTTGCAGGAAAGCCAATGATTACAAAATTCTGATTTTTATATTCATTGTAAAGTTTTTCCAGATCCTCATATTGCGGTGTTAATCCGCATTTGGAAGCAGTGTTGACCACAAGGACTTTTTTTCCTTTTAGTTGGTTAAGGTCAAATTCCTGACCGCTTATATCTTTCACAACAAAATCGTGAAATGATTTCTGTCCGAAACCCATTACCGCAAAAACAAGCAAGGTTATCATTAAAGTTAGCTTTTTCATATCTGCATTTTTAATTAAAGATTTATTAGTTTTACTGAAGTTTCGCACTTATCAATAAATGCTACCACATATCTTATTAATCAAGTGCGAAACTTTAGTTAGTCTTAAAAACAATTTCCATTCTTATTGGTTCAAAACTTGTATCATGGAAAAGATCCTATATAAAATAACGGTAAAAGGAAGAGTCCAGGGGGTAGGCTTCAGGCACAGTGCTGCAACAGTAGCCAGATACAATGGTTTAAAGGGTTTTGTAAAAAACCAGGATGACGGAACAGTATATATTGAAGCTGAAGGCAACCGAAATCAGTTGGATGACTTTGTTAAATGGTGCCGTAAGGGCCCCGGTCTGGGAAATGTCACTGACCTAGAGATCGATACCGGAAACCCACAGAATTATTCCAAATTTCAGGTCAGATATTAATCAAACTCTTATTTTTTTTATCAAAGCTTTCGTTCCTGTAAACAGAAGGATAACCGTAAAAATGATTATTACAACAGAAAGCACTACAAGAATATAATCCTTATCATCAAAATATCTGAACAGGTTTTCAAACATCGCCCAGAGAGTGATGATGAGAACAAATAGCATTGGCACAAGAGTATATAAAAGATTTTTATTTTTGATATGGAGATATATAGAAACCACTCCGAGTGCAAGAGCTGCAAGCAGTTGATTCAGGGAGCCAAATAAAGGCCATAAAACCATTGCACCCTGTCCCCCGGGGCGAATAAAAGTCATTATCGCAGCGGCCAGAACAATAATTAAGGTACTAACATACCTGTTATCCAATGGTTTTACAGTTTTTCCATGCTTATTACGCATCAATTCCTGTAAAGAAAGTCGTTGTATTCGGGCGGCACTGTCCAGGGTGGTATTAGCAAAGCTTACAATAAAAACTGCTATGATGGAAGTGCCAATTTCAGGAGGTATACCAAAGGATCCAAATAAATTGGCCGTTCCGGTAACAAAGGCACCCAGTTTTGCGCCAAGTCCGTTGGCCGATACCCAGCTACTATAATGTTGATAAAAAGCATCCGAACCTGATAATATTCGCCCTTCATATTCCATTCCCATGCCCAGTCCTCCTCCAATCGCCATTAATACAAGTATTGCCAGGAAACTCTCAGTTAACATTCCTCCATAACCGATAAAAATACTATCTTTCTCTTTATCAACTTGTTTAACAGTTGTTCCAGAGCTGGCAAGAGAATGAAAACCGGAAATTGCACCACAGGCAATAACTATAAACATTACAGGAGCCATAGAAGGAACATCGGAGCCATCCTGAAAAGCCAGATCATTCACTGCCGGGGCAGAAATAGCAGGATGGGCAATAAAAAGGCCGAGTACCATAAGTGCCATCGCAACGATCAATTGATGAGAATTAATATAATCTCTGGGTTGCAACAATTTATGTACCGGTAGTGTAGAAGCTATAAATACATAGATAAAAAGAACAACGCACCAGATTACAACAGCAGTCTCATATTCAAAAGGAAGGCTCACCGGAATATAAACACCGAGTAATATAGTAGCATACATCATTACAAGGGCAATGAGTGAATAAACAAGGTCATTTTTTCCTCTTCTGATCTGCATCCCGAGCCAAACAGCAATGGGGATCTGAAGCCACACCGGCACAACAGCTTCAGGGTACATAATAAATAAGGTGGAAACGATAGCTGCAAAAACAGCAAGTACAATAAATAACAATAATTGCATGATTAATTGAAAAGATATCCTCGCCTCAGAACTGATCATTTTTCCGGTAAGCTCACCTATGGTCTTCCCTTCATTCCTGGCCGATACAACCAGGGTTGTGAAATCATGAACAGCGCCCATAAAAATAGAACCCAGAAATATCCATATAAATGCAGGAAGCCATCCCCAGATTATACCAATTGCCGGTCCTGCGATAGGCCCCAAGCCGGCAATAGTGGTAAAGTGATGCCCAAATATTATATTTTTTTTGGCTGGAACATAATCTACGCCATCCTGAAAAGTATGAGAAGGCATAGGATTGGAATTGCTTAGTCTGAATAGCCTTGAACCAAGATAACGACCATATAATCTGTAAGCTACAATATAACCCAGGAGAGCCAGAATAGTTAAAAGCAGACTGTTCATTTTTTTATATTTTAAGGGCACTAATTTATTATAATTTTACTCTTTAAATGAATTAGCCGGAATATTTTTATCTTGAAGATTGTCCAAAAAATGAAGAAGTTAAAAAAAGTGGATCTTCAAAACACGGAAAACGAATTAATAGAATCCATAAAACGGGGGAACACGGATGCGTTTCGTCGTTTTGTTGAATTACATGAAAAATCGATAGCAAATATTGTTATCGGAATGTTGGGAGATACACAGGAAGCCGAGAATATAGCGCAGGATGTTTTCATAAAATTCTTTTACAATGTGGCTAAATTTAGAAAAGAATCTTCTGCCAGAACCTATTTGACAAGAATAGCAATCAATTTATCATTAAATGAGATAAAAAAAAATAAAATTAGAAAAGGTAGAATTGAAAATGTGGAAAATATAGCATCTTACGAAGGTAAAGCTATCCATGACCCGGGAAACTTTGAGTTAAGAGATGTTTTAAATGAAGAATTAGAAAAACTTGAAAAGGGACAACGAGCAGTATTTATCCTTCGTATGATTGAAGGTTACAGCACAAAAGAAACGGCAAAAATACTTAAGATCCCCCAGGGAACTGTCCTCTCAAGATTATACAGAGCAACTGAAATAATGAAAAATAGACTAAAGGAATACAAATACCATTAAAAAGATGAAATGGATTAATAATATAATCAGATTTCGTTCCTTCGGGAAATTGCCCGTTAAGGAGAAAAAAGATCTTGAGATAAATGAAATGCAAAAAACAATGAAAGAGATTAAATTTTCCTTCCGGGAAGGTTTTGCTGAAAGGGTGACTGTCAGATTAAAACATCAACTGGAAAAAAATCCGGAAGATCTTTATTATAAAAATCTTTCTGTGCTTCTTCCCAAAATTACGGGCATTTCAATCTTCGCCTTAGTTGTTATAGCTATCCTCCTTTTCACCCTGCATGGCAGCATAAATCCTGAAAAGTTGATGGGAACTGATAAAATTAATGAATCAAACTTTATAACTTACCTTTTTTTGGAGTAAATCAATTTCCAATAAGGGACTAGATAACAAGCTCTTAAAAAAGAACTCAATAATATAACAGAATGAAAAATAAAGCCTTACTTACGGTAATTGTATCACTGCTTACAGGTTTTATACTTGGTTTTTTTGTCTCAAGCCAGATAACCCGATTGAGAACACGTGATGTCAGAAGCATGTCTTCTTCAGAGAGTTTTAAAACAAGAACCTATAATATAATTAACCCAAAACCAGGGCAAGTTGAGGAACTTGATCCGGTTGTTGATCATTATTCTGATAAATTTGATTCAATGAGGAGTGTAACTCATAAAGGGTATAAAGAACTCATCGAAAGCTATCACAATGATTTACAACCTTATCTTACTGAGGAACAATTTCAGAATCTGGAAAATTTTGCAAAAAGTATAAAACGAAAAAAGCATCATTCAAAAGAGAAAAAAGAATAGAGCTTAAACAGGAAATTGTTTAATAAAACCTCTATGAGTACAGGCTAAAAAACATCTTTATGTCAATTTCACCCATATTGAAAAATCTTAGATTCTAACCAGTGAAAAAGGACCACGGTAAGCCATTTTATCATCTTTTACAGCCATTACGGC
Source organism: uncultured Bacteroidaceae bacterium (assembly GCA_964528675.1). GTDB lineage: Bacteria > Bacteroidota > Bacteroidia > Bacteroidales > CAYRTD01. The sequence goes on along the minus strand of CAZGTU010000049.1, from coordinate 20,232 downwards.
AATTATTTCGGAGGGTAATATCCGTGTTACCTTTTCGACATCCCTTTTAATCTGTATGTCATTTGCAAGTGAAGTAGCCCAGGCATCGGCAAGAGCAGCATTCCGGGAAACCGTTACAACCAGATCTGCTTTCCCATAACTCAAAGAATGTCCAAAGATCCCTGATGAACTGCAGATGGCAAGTTTTTCCTTAAAATTTGATATTTCAATACCAAGATTTCCGAAATATTTGTTCTTTCCGGCGAAAGGATCTACAACTATGGGATCTTCAATTTTTATAGCAATATCCCCGCCGTTTTCAATTACAATCTCTCCGATATTAAATTTTTCATCCAGGTTTATAAGGGTGTTCATTGCGGTGATCCCGGCAACTGCGGCCATAGGTCCGGTATTTGCCCCTATGGCTGCTATCTTCATTTCCTTAATAATTGCTGGTTCATTATCATCAAACGCAAGAGCCTTATGTGAACTTAAAAAATCGGGGTTGACATCGATATAATCTTTTAAGACTTTCCGTAAGTCAGAAACACAGGTTTTTGCGGATTTTCTTATCTCATTAAAATTAGTTTGATCGTTTACTCCAATCCATAGATCTGTTTCTTCTTCCCGCAAGGTAAAGCTTGAAAACCTTCCGTTTTCCATTTGCCTGCGATATGTGCGGGGTTCATACATCAGGAAAAATCGAGTTCAAATAATTGCAATGGACAGGCAGTGATACAGAGTTCACATGCTATACATTTCTGGGGTTTAAAAACCAATTCACGGCTTACCGGATCCATTGTCAAAGCCTCGGCAAAACATACCGCCGAACAGCTTCCACAGTGAATACATTCCTCTTCATTAAGGATAATACTTTTTTTTACAGGACTCCAGTGCACATTTATGCTTTCAAGATAATGGATGGCTTTTTCAAGGTTTTCCCTGGGAGCTTTCATCTCTACCAGAAGTTTACCTTCTCTGCCAGGAGTAATGTCTGCATTAAGAATATTCACCAGAATATCATGCTCTTTCACCAGTTTATATGTGACAGGCTCATCTACATGATTGGCAGGAAATGTTAAGACCAGTCTCTTTTTCATTTTATTACCTCCTTTCTAAAGAATTCAATTCCGTATTCCGGGGAAACATCTGTACCGCTGTAGTCAAATAAAACTCCTTTCTCAGAATTGCCTTTTTCAACAGATCTGCTATTGTTCTTGCCTTTACCATGCTTGAAAGCGGTGCGGTTCTTACTTTATTTCCCTTTACCATGATCTTACCTGAAAACAGTTCTGCATAACTGACCTTCCCCAGAGCAGGATGATCCGGTTTGCTGTAATCTGTTATTGTGGTTGTAATTTGTTCATTCCTTATACTTACTGCACGCGCCATATCTTCATCAAGAACAGGAACAGGGATACCGATACCTATAAATATACTAACTCCATATTTATCAAAATAAGCGGCTTTAATGAATTCCGTACTCATTTCTTTCGCATTTCCGATAACAGAGAGTGTCGCAGAATTTGACTCGGGAATTCCGTGTTCATTTCTGGTTCCCGCCGTTTTAAACTGAGTCCCGTTCCAGGCTACAAAACCCTGTGAACCACCCAGAAAAATCCTTGTCCCAATGCCAATGCTACGTAAATCAGGATCATTCAGTAAAGGACTTAGCTCCCCGCTGGTGGAAAAATTTGCATTGCCAATTCTTGGTAAGAGTGAACCCATATAGGTATAAATTATCTTATCTGAAGTATTTACAGCACAGGGATAATTTTGATAAGCATTGCGGGGATTAAACATAAACATTTCATTTACTTCCGAGCTGTTTATCAGGGTTTCAACTTCAGTTTCAGGGTAGCAATCCGTACCCTTTGCAGAAGCTTTTAATTTTACATCCTTACCGGCAATCAGATCCTCGATAACATGAGCTCCTCCATATTTTTCATTAAAAGGATTTACCTCAGTTGCCCCGATATAAGCATCTACTGCAGCAATGCCCGAATGTACCGGAACATTGTTCAGACTGACTTTTTCCATACGTATGGGAGGATCTGTATGTCCGAAATTTATAAACATACCGGAAGAACACATCGGACCGAAGGTAGCGGTAGTGACAACATCCACCTTTTTTGCTATTTCACCGGGAGTTTTTTCCTTTCCCATGGCTGAAGCCTCTTCGGCTGTTATCACAACCGCTTCACCACGGGAAATCTTTTCGTTAATTTCTTCAATGGATTTGGTTTTTGACATAGCAAATAATTTGTGACAAAACAATAACAGAATTCTAATTCCGCATAAATACCAGTATTTTGCCTGATTCAATTTAACAATTTATAATTCCCCGCTATGGGGACAGGTATTAGCACCGTGGCCGGATAGACCGGTTGCTAGAGGTTCATTGAGCCTGTTCTCTCCCCTCTTCTTTATAAATCATCCGTGTTAAGGAAGGATTTATTTAGAATGTAAAAATAAAGATAAAAAAGATAGAATGAATACAAATAATACCATTTTGGTCAATATAAAATGTATTTCTTCTCTATATCCTTTGTTATCTTCCAGTTGCATTCAAGACCTTTAGGAAATGTAACCAGATCTCCTTCACCAAAATCCAGAGTATTACCCTCAAGATCTGTAACCCTGGCCGATCCCTTCAAAATCAAACATCTCTCATTTGCCGGGTATTTCCATGGAAATTCCGAAGCTTCTTTTTTCCAGGTATCCCAGGATTCTGATTTTTGGTAATCCCCGGGGGTGGCTTTTACTTTATGCATTTTCATAATTCGATATTATTAAAGCTATACTTCTTCCACAGCAGCAACCCTCACCCAGCCCTGACGTCCATCACTGATCCTGATTTCTGTCCACTCTCCAACTTCACTTTCCTTCCATACTTTTGCACCTTCGTGTAAAATAAACAGGTCCTTCCCACTTTCTCTGGGAGCAGATTTAACAACAAGTGATCCTTCCATAACGATGGCAGTACCGGGATCTTTCTGATGATGATACTGTTTTATTGAAAATGCAAAACTGATGAGGCTCAGGAAAAACATGATGATCCCGGTATAAAATCCCAGCTTCTTTATTCTCACTGATGGCAAGAAAATGTAGGCAGAGGCTGATAATAAAAACACGCCAAAAAACACAAGGCACATAATTAACCAAACATTAGAACTGAATGAGTAAACCAGGGAATTAAACCATCTTTTTATGAATAATTCAGGAACTATTTCAAATCGATCCGTCAAAAAACTTTTCAGGTGCTCCAGATTAGCCCGGATATCTTCATCGGAAGGATCAAGTAAAAGAGCACGTTCATAATAAAGTCTTGCTTTACCCAGTTTATTGGAACGGAAAAAAGCATTTCCCAGGTTATAATAAAGCGGAGCAGATTCATATCCCTTTTCAGTGATTTTAAGATATGTTTCTATAGCGTTTTCATATTCTTCTTGCTGATATAATTCATTGCCCACTCTGAAAAGAGAATCCGGATTAATATTCTCAGCCGAATAAAGATTTATGGGCAGGAAAAGCAATATATATATCAAAATCTTCTGTATCATGGACTAAATGTTTTGTTCCATTTTTTGCATACAATCAACAGCTTTTTCATAAAGCTCTTTTTTTCCTCCCGAACTCTCGGGAGAATAACGAGAGAATTCACTTTCATCAACTACTTCCCATAATTTCTGTTGCAGTTTGTCATCTATTTTTCTGTTCTCAAGCTCATCTGATATTCTTTCCCGGGAAAGATCAGCTGTGTTAATGCCCATTCTGTCACCAAGATACCCCCAGAATGCCTTCAATATTTCTTCATAAAAATCATCGTTATCTTCCTGAAGTAATTTATATGCATTTTTCAGCCTTTTTTTCGCCACCTTATGTGCTCTTTTATTTCTCACATAAAAGATATCGGCTTCTTTGCGTAACTTATTTCTCCAGAGCAAGAGAACAAGAATCAGAAGGGCTAAACCCCCAAGAATATAAATATAAACCCATGTATTCAGAATCAGGAATGAAGCCAGGGGAAGGAATTTTCCGGGATCAAGTTTTATATAGCGTATATCCTGATCGATATCTCTCACTTCTTCCCTGAAAAATCCAGATTGCAGACCTGATTCCCCTTCAGCATCCTGACCACCATAAGCTGTGAATTTGAATTCGGGAGATACAAAACGGTTATATTTTTTAACATCCGGATCAAAAAAAGCAAACTGTACAGGGGAGATCCTGTAGTTTCCATTATGGCGCGGTATTATTACATATTCAAAAGTCACTCTTCCTTCCGTACCACTTCGGCTATGATTGATATTCTCAGACCTTTTTGGTTCAAATGCTTCAAGATCCGGAGGAAAATCTATTTCAGGAGCTTCTACCAGATTCAAATTTCCCTTTCCCGTGATCTCAACCACCAGGGAGATCGCATTATTAGTTTGAACGCTATCGGCTTTCAGATCCGTCGATATACTAAAGTCTCCCACTGCTCCTTTAAATCCTGAAGGTGCACCTGAGGGAAGCGGCTTGATATTTATGGCAAGGGGATTAGAGTTAATGACCCTGGTTTCTTTCTCATAACGGTCAAAAGGACTGCTGAAAAAAGGATCATCAAAAAAATCGTCAACAGCGCTTCTTCGTCTTTGTGCCCGTTTTAGAATTGTAACATCAAGACTGGCAGGCTCTATGCTTATCTCACCTTTTCTTTGAGCAGTGAGAAGATCCCTTTTCACAACCTGTGAATTGTAATTATAGCCCTGAACAACTTCATTTCTGACACTCTGATCGGCTTCCAGTTCTTCTACCCAGAATCCTTCATAAGAAGGAGAATTTAAAGAAGGCCTTTCAATCCTTGCTCTTACAAAGATCTTGGTGGCAACAACAAGCTGTTCTCCTTCGTAGAGTTCTGTTTTTGAAGGTATTAGCCTGAGAATTACAGGTGAAGGTTCATTGTTCTGAGGGTTTTGTCCCCTGCTCTCTCCAGGTTTTGCATCTGCTGCTCCTTTTACAACCCTTATGGCTACAGGATTCGACTTATACGTTTTACCGTCTGCTATCAGGGTAGCTGGAGGAATGGTATACTCACCTGCTTCTTCAGCTATCATCATATAACTGTAGCTTACCTGCATTGTAGTGGTAAGTTTTCCATTAACGTTGCTCGATTGATAGCTAACCATCTGGCTCGGTCCGGAGATTACCCTTATACCTTCGATATTCTCCAGTGATACTTCACCCTGTTTTTGAGCGGAAATCGAATAGTTAAATGCCTTATTAGCGGAAACGACGCCGGGAGCACTGGCATTTATGTCATTATTCTGAGCAAATGTATCTTCAGAGGCCAGGATCACCACCAATAATATAACCAGGAAATATCTTATATAATATGTGATTATTTCGGTTTTCATGTTACCAATCTTTTTCTGTCTTGGTTTTTGGAGCTTTCGCTTTTTCCTGTTCAAGTTTCATCTGCACCCTTTTTTCCTGCTGCTGGATAGCCTGCAAAAGTCTCTCCATGTCTTCTTTGGAAAGGGATTTCATTGCCTTAGCCTGTTGTTGCTGTTGATCTTCTTTATCCTGTTGATTTTGTTGCTGCTGTTGCTGCTGTTGTTGTTGCTGTTGCTGCTGCTCGTTTTGATCTTTTTGCTGTTGCTGCCGGTCTTTTTCCTGCTCTTGATCCTGCTGATCTTTATTTTGCTGTTGATTTTGTTGCTGTTGCTGTTGTTGCTGTTGTTGTTTCAATTTAGCTTTTGCATAAGCGAGATTATATCTTGTTTCATCATCTGTCGGATCCAGACGAAGCGCATTTTTATATGCTTCTATACTTTTCTCATATTCCTGTTTTCTGAGAAAAGAATTGCCCAGATTATGATGAACATCGCTTAAATAATTTTCTCCTTCAACTGAGGAAGAAAGTTCTTCAAACAGCTTTCCGGCTTCATCATATTTCTCCTGTTTATAGAGTGTACCGGCAATATTATAAGCTGCTGCCATTGAAGTCGAATCGGCTTCAAAAGCTTTTCTGAAAGCCAGTTCAGCTTCGCTATAGGCACTATCTTTATATGCGTCTACTCCTTCCCTGTTTAACTTCCTCATATTTTGACCGGGAAGCACTATGAATTGCAGCATAAACAGCAAAAGAAGATATAAATTTTTCATATACAGTTTTATACTTTTAAACTCTTTTCTAATCTTTTTATTTTTCAAACAGCCTTAATTTGCTGAGCCAATTATTTTTTCTGTTCATTATAAGAAATTCCAGGACAATCAGAAACAAACCAATTCCAAGAAAATATTGAAATCTTTCAACATACTCCGCAAATACCCGGGTCTGGAATTCCTGTTCTTCCATTTCCTTCAGTTTTTGCATAAGTTGATATAGACCTGAAGAATTATTACCGGAACGCACATAAAACCCCTTTGTCACGCTTGCCAACTGCTTTAAGGTTGTTTCATCCAGTTTACTCACCACCACATTTCCGTCCTGATCCCTTTTAAAAGATTTACTCCCGGGATAAAGCGGCACAGGAACTCCGCTGGGATCTCCCAATCCTATTGTATGAATAACCACTCCTTTTTCTGCTGCTTTGCGGGCTGCTTCCATAGGATTACCACCGTGGGATTCTCCATCTGTAATAATAATGATCGCCCTGGATTCTCCGGCAGCTATATTTTCTTCAGATGATTCAGGGCTGAATGAACGCAAAGCCAATTCAATTGCTGAAGTGACAGAGGTTCCCTGTTTGGAAACCATCTCTGTGGAAACAGAATTTAAAAACAATCGTGCGGCTCCATAATCTGTGGTAACCGGTATCTGTGTATAAGCATCACCGGCAAAAACGATCAAGCCTATTTTATCGCCCTCCATTTCATTCAGTAATCGATTCAAGGATTCCTTCGCCTTTTCGAGCCTGTTTGGCTTAATATCCTCTGCCAGCATGGAATTGGATACATCAAGTGCAATAATGATCTCTCTGCCTTTTTTTTCCACCTCTTTTAACCTGGAGCCTATTCTTGGACCGGCAAGAGCAATAATTAGTAACCCGATCGCTACCAGGGAGATAATAAATTTGACAATTATCCTTGATCGGGACGCAAGTGGTATTAACACATTTTGAAGGTCCTGCGATGCAAATGCATTCAGTTTTTTCTTTCTTCTGTACAGCCCAATTATGAAAATTATCAGCAAAAAAGGGATAATTAACAGGCTATATAGTACTATTTCATTGGTAAAACGAATCATAGTTACGGTACGGTTTTAACGATCGTAAGCGACAAAATCAAATCCAGGAAAATCAATAATAATCCGGCAAGAAGAAAAGGGAAATATTCTTCTTCTCGCTTACTGAAATCCTGTGTATCAAGAATTGTCTTCTCCAGTTGATCAATTTCTTCATAGATCATAGCAAGCTTCTTATTGTCCGTAGCCCGAAAATACCGACCTCCGGTTTTAGAGGCAATATTATCCAAAACTTCCTCATCAATTTCAACAGGCATCTGTGCGATTCTTGTTCCAAATTGTGTCTGAACCGGATATCGGGCTGTCCCCTCTGTCCCTACCCCAATGGTATAAACCCTTATTCCGTATTCAGTGGCAATATCGGCAGCAGTTGAGGGGCCGATAGTACCGCGATTATTGACTCCATCGGTAAGAAGAATAATAACCTTTGAAACCGCCTCACTGCCTTTTAACCTGTTCACGCTGGTAGCCAGACCCATCCCGATTGCAGTCCCATCCTCTATCATCCCAAAATCAAGATTTGTTAATTGTTTAACCGCAACAGCGCGATCGGAAGTAAGTGGGCAAACGGTAAAGCTTTCTCCTGCAAATGCAACCACTGCAAAACGGTCTTCAGGCCTGCCGTTAATGAATTCCGCTGCCACATCTTTTGCTGCCTCCAGGCGGTTAGGGTCAAAATCCATAGCTTTCATGGAAGTTGATATATCAAGACAGATGGTAATATCAATTCCTTCCGTAGTAGTTTCGCTCCAGGAGTCAACCGACTGGGGTCGGGCGAAAGCAATTATCAACAACGCAATACCTATGAGTTTAAGACCAAATAGAATATGTCTTAAAATCAAGCGAAAGGGAATTGAACCCCTTTTGAAATTAACCAGACTGGAAACCTGTATGTCAGGTTGCCTTCTGCGATCTCTGAATATATATAACAAGATCATTACCGGTATGATAGCCAGCAAATAAAGAAATTCAGGATTAGCAAATTCAAAGTTCCACATAATTTTTTCAGCTTATACTTTCTCCTGTGATTCAAGTGTTTCCGCAGTTTCTCTCTTTGTTTTCTCTACAAAAATGTATGCATTATTAAGATTAGTTTCATTCTCGGACGGAGAAGGGTCTTCCTTTGCAAACTTAACCAGGTCAGATAATTGCAGAAGACTTTCAAGCAGATCCATCAAACTCTCATCGTCCCAGGAATGTTTCTTAAAATCTTCAAGTATTTCCCAGGTTACTGACTCCATCGCAGGAATATTAAACCTTTGTTCTATATATAACCTGATGGTATCAGAAAGCTGATCATAATATTCTTTCACCTCGCCTTTTTGCCATATTTTCTCCTTTTTAATCCTGTCGAGCGAATGAAATGCTTTTATATGAGGAGGAAGCGACGGAACTGTCAAATCTTTTTCTTTCTTTCTCCTTTTTATCATAAAATAGACAAGTAAAGCAATAGCTATCAGTACAAAGACACCACCCAAATATGGCGCATAGGGTAAAAGTTCAGATAATTTAAAGGGAGTATCAATGGGTTCCTTAATATCTTTTATGGCTGCAGAAGTATCAACTTCAGGCATTAAAAAAACAACACTCCGCGTGGTGGTAAAGATTGTATCCAGATCGGTGAAATCATTTACAAGAACAGGGATAGAATTTATACTCCACTTACCCGAATCGAAACTGGTAATGGTATAACGAATGTAGTAATTCCGCATTGATCCTTCACTAATTACAGAGTCTGTAGTTTCAGAAATAACTTCAACAGCAGAAGGAAACAGATTATCATCAAGAGGCACAAATGAATGTATCGGATCCTGGGAATTTATCCTTATTGTATAATCGAATTGTTCCCCAATAAGTGCAGAATCTCTGTCCAGGGAACTCTGAATGCTTATTTCCTGTCCATTTGAATTTCCTAGAGTTAATAAAAGCAGTGCACAAAATATTTTGATCCTTTGATACATTATTTTTTTTTATCGTTTCTTAAATAAAAGAATTAATGGTTTGACATAGTCTTCAGCAGTATTCAATCGAGTGAAATCTATTGAATATCTGGAAAATAGATTTTTAATTTCCTGCTCCCGATCATCCCATGCCCTTGTATATTCTTTCCTGACACTGGCCAGACCGGTATCTACCCATAATACCTCTCCGGTTTCGGGATCTCTGAACCTGGCTAATCCTATATCAGTAAGCACCCGTTCCCTCTCGTCGAACACTTTTAGCGCAACTACATCATGCTTTCTGGCAGCAACCCTGAGAGAACTTTCAAAATCCGGACATATAAAATCGGAGATCATGAAAGCTGTACATTTCTTCTTGATGATATTGGTTAAATATTTCAAAGCTTCATTCAAATCTGTTCTCGGGCTTTCCGGCTTAAACTCGATCAGTTCCCTGATGATGTGAAGGATATGTTTTCTTCCTTTTTTCGGAGGAATATACTTTTCAACCCTGTCGCTGAAGAACATCACTCCAATCTTATCATTGTTAAAAATTGCTGAAAAGGATAATACAGCAGCTACTTCTGTTATTATATTTTTCTTGAGAGCAGCAACGGAGCCGAAATTACGACTTCCGCTTACATCGATAAGAAGCATCACTGTCAGTTCTCTTTCTTCCTCATAGGTTTTAATATAAGGAGTATTGAAACGGGCAGTGACATTCCAGTCAATATCGCGGGTATCATCTCCGTACTGGTATTCCCGTACTTCACTGAAAGTTACGCCACGGCCTTTAAATGCACTATGATATTCTCCGGCAAAGATCTGCCGGCTAAGTCCACGGGTTTTAATTTCAATTTTCCGGACTTTTTTCAGTAACTCCGAAGTTTGCGTTTCAGCCATTTAAAAAAACCTTTTTCTATAATTTTTTTTTTGATCTAACTACAAAGTACCATTCTTTTTCCTCCAGGTTTACCTGGAATACCTGGTCATCCTCTTCATATTCCCAGATATCTTCATCGATCTTCGTATATTTTTCATCATATTCTTTCAGAATGAAATCGTATTCTGAATAATCACAAACTGTACGAGTATGCTTTGCTATATCATCATCAGAGAAAAATACGATCAGGGTCTTGGTATCTGCCGAATTAACAAACTTTAAATAGTTAAACTTCTTACTGACTGTCATATTATCCTCATAGAAACCCGATTTTCTTGCCAGCACCCGGGTTTGTTCTTTATCAAGACCTATAAAATGCTGAGCCTGAACATTTTTACCGAATAAAATCAAAAACAGACATGCGAAAATGAATATTTTCTTCATAACCCTGTTTTTAAGGTACCTCTACCCTATTTATTATCTCTCTGACAATATCAACAGAAGTAACATTTTCCGCTTCTGCTTCATAAGTTAAGCCCATTCTGTGACGCAATACATCATAGCAAACGGCCCGCACATCCTCAGGTATTACATAGCCTCTTCTTTTTATGAATGCATAGGCTTTTGCAGCTTTTGCAAGATTAATACTGGCTCTTGGAGAGGCTCCGTATTCTATCATACTTACGAACGAAGATAATCCGGCATCTGCAGGATTCCTCGTTGCGAAGATCAGATCAAGGATATAGTTTTCAATTTTTTCGTCAATATATACTTTCCTTACCATATCTCTTGCCTTCATGATATCTTCAGGTTTCAATATCCTGGCCGGAGCAGGAAATACTTCTGCCAGGTTTTCTCTCATAATGTTTCTTTCTTCCTCTTTGGTTGGATAGTCTATAACGACTTTCAGCATAAAGCGGTCAACCTGTGCTTCAGGCAAAGGATAAGTCCCCTCCTGTTCTATAGGGTTCTGTGTTGCAAGAACCAAAAAAGGTCTCTCCAGTTGAAAACTCTGCTCTCCTATTGTCACCTGTTTCTCTTGCATAGCCTCCAGCAAGGCACTCTGCACTTTGGCCGGAGAACGGTTAATTTCATCGGCCAGGATAAGATTTGCAAAAATGGGTCCGGTTTTCACCTCAAAACTTTCTTTTTTCTGACTGTAGATCATTGTACCAATAAGGTCGGCGGGCAAAAGATCCGGTGTAAATTGAATTCTGCTGAATTTAGCATCAATGGTATCTGCGAGTGTTTTAATTGAAAGTGTTTTTGCCAGCCCGGGAACACCCTCCAGTAAAATATGTCCGTCCGAAAGTAAACCGATCAACAGACTTTCCAGAAGGTGTTTTTGTCCAACAATTACCTTCTTCAGTTCAATGTTGATCAGGTCAACAAATTCACTTTCCTTTTTAATTTTTTCGTTTAATTCCTTGATATTAACGTCTTCACTCATAGTTGTATTTTTTTAAAAGCACGGACAAAAATCAGAAAATAATGTGGCATTTCAAAATTAAAAAACCTTACAAAATAGCTGTTTTGGCAGGTATTTTCTTAAAAAATGTTAAAGGGGTGTTATTGGGAGGAAGGAGGAAGTAACAAACCAGGATATCAGACCCTGAGGGTTTAAAACCCTCAGGGTTCTAACCCCCTGGACAATAAGCCTTAAAAGCCAAATCACCGTATTTTAAAACTACCGATATTCGTAAATCCTTGTGTTATCCACAAACATATTTTATAAATTTACTCCCCCTATTATGAAAAAAAGATATTTCATAGAACTTGCCTTTATGGGTTCACGCTATCATGGCTGGCAAATCCAGCCAAATGCATTAACCCTCCAGCAAGTGATTGAGGAAGCTTTATCCAATTTATTGAAAGAAAGAATAAGTGTCACCGGAGCGGGAAGAACCGATACCGGCGTCCATGCATCATATCTTGTGGCTCATTTCGATTCTGCAAATCTAACCGATACAGGCTGGTTGATGAACAAACTTAACCGCTATCTTCACAACGACATAAAGTTATATAATGTTTTGGAAACCTCGTCTGATGCACATGCTCGTTATGATGCGACTTCCCGAACTTATAAATATCTTGTATTAAGAAAAAAACAGCCCTTTCTCAATGACCTTGCTCATTATTTGCATTCTCCTCTGAATCTTGACGCCTTGCATATAGCAACAGCCATGGTAAGGGATACCAGGGACTTTTCGAGTTTTGCCAAATTGCACAGCGATAACAAAACAAATATCTGTAAGGTTTACAAAGCCGAATGGAAGGAAATGAATGACTTTCTCATTTTTACTATTAAGGCAGATCGTTTCTTAAGAAATATGGTTAGAGCTCTCACCGGAACACTTCTGGATGTCGGGAAAGAGAAAATCAGCATAGAAGATCTTAATAATATCATCGAATCCCGCAATAATCAGAATGCTTCAGCCTCGGCTCCTGCGAAAGGATTATATCTTTTTGATATAAATTATCCTGAAAAATTCGGGTTAAATAATCCGGTAAAAAACAATTTTCTCCCCTTCCTATGATGCTTGCGTTTTTTTCAATTCCACTTCAGCCCTGAATGCTTCTTTACCATTTTTTTTCTTTTTTCCAAGGAAGTGAAAACTGTTTTGTTCTCTCTCATGCATAATCAACAGTTCGTCACCAAGATGACACTCCTGCACAAAACGAATGTTAAAGGATTTAACCTCCTCCAGGTTCTCCTGGAGCTCCCGTGAAGAATTCACACAATACTGAATATAACTGGTATTATTGACATGATTATAAATGTCTATATCCGAAAACAAAACTTCTATATCCTGAGCATTTTGATATGATTCCAGCAATTTTATTTCACCGGGTTTTTCTTCAAGTGCATATTTCTCTAATTCAGGGATTTTATGCATCCTGCCGGTTATTCTTTGCGGTCGGTGAGTTTTTGCATCCACCATCAACCAGGAGGAAGTGGCTTTGATCACTGGATTGTTGGTTTTTTTATCTTTTACCTCGAAATCACGATAGGCAAAAAGATTTTCATATTTCTTTCCCCAGGTTTCAATCTCAATTGAATCATTCCACACAGGAAACCGGGAAACTTCTATTTTCAAACCATACAGGATCCATAAAAAACCCTGGGGTAACAAAGAATGATAACCAGCACCGCAATGTTCAGCATGCTCCCATGCAATTTCCTGAAGATATTTGGCGATAGAAGACAGTCTTATAATTCCTTTATTATTACAATTGGATGAATGTACCCTGTACTTGCTTACCCAGTTTGATTTGTCTTCAGCCATCTGTATGATCAATATTTCAGATTGTTTTAAGTAATATTAAGAAATCACTCATTCCATATTTCCCAGGCTTTTTCGGCCTGACCTACAAGCATATCATATCCGTTTTTAACCCTGGCTCCATTTTCTTTCCCCTTTTTCATAAAAAGCGTTTCAGAAGGATTATACACAAGATCGAATAAGATATGAGACCTTCCTATTAAATTATAAGGAATATCCGGGGCGGCATTAACATCAGGGTATGTTCCTAAAGGAGTTGTATTAATAAGCAGTAAATAGTCACTCATGATCTTTTTGTCAAGCTGTTCATAGCTTAAATAATTCTCAGAGGAATTACGGCTTACTTTCCGGGAGGAAATTCCCATATCCGCCAGGGCATACTCAACAGCAAGAGCAGCTCCCCCGGTTCCTAAGATCAAGGCGTTATCAATATTATTATTTAAAACACTCTTCAAACTTGTTTTAAAACCATGTACATCGGTATTATATCCTTTGAGAATTTTATCAGGTTTAGCCGGGGATGTTTCGATTTTAATTGTATTTACGGCACCAATTTCATTAGCAGGCGGATAGAGCTCATCCAGAAAGGGGATTATTTTTCTTTTATAAGGAATTGTTACATTCAGTCCTTTCAACTGCGGATTATCATCAAGAACATTATGGATCTTCTCTATAGATTCAACTGGGAAATTCCTGTATTCACAGTCAGTGATATGCTCTTTTTCGAATTTCTCTTTGAAATATCCCTCTGAAAAAGAATGTCCAAGAGGATAGCCTATCAATCCAAACAATCTCATAATGTGTCCTTTTGACTTTTTGATAGCCTGATTATAATAAAGATTACACTGAACCCGAAAGCGGCGATCATGAATGCCGGCAAAAGATCGGAATCAAGAGATAACTCAGGCCATACATTTCTTTGCATTAAAGGTTGTTCAATCCCATGCCGGTCGATATAAGTTTCCGTTGTTTCTTTCCATGGCCAGATCTTATTGAGTGAACCACCCATAAACCCTGCAAGAACAGCAATGGTTTCATACCTGAATTTCTTCAGGAGCCAGGAAAGGAAATTGGAAAAAGCTATTAAACCAAACACTGCACCTACAACAAAAATACCCAGAACAGCGATTTTGAATTCACTTACAGCGTTTAATATAAATTGATATTTCCCGAGTAAAAGAAGAATAAAACTCCCGGAAATTCCAGGCAGTATCATAGCGCAGATAGCGAGTGAACCTGAAAAAAGAATAAACCAGTAAGCCTCACTTGTTTGTGCAGGGGTTATAGTTGTTATCCAGAAGGCTATGGCAAAACCACCCAAAAAAGAAATAATGATCTTATAATTCACCTTTTTAATATCGGTCAATATATAGATAGCTGAAGCAACCACAAGACCAAAAAAGAACGACCAAATAAAGACCGGATAATTGATAAGAAGAAATTCCAGCAAATTAGCCAGTGTAAAAACACTGATCAGAATACCAGAAAAGACTGCCAGCAAGAAATTACCATTGATTTTCTTCCAAAAATCCACAACCCGAAAACTCAACAGAAGTTTTAGTGCTTCAATATCAATCGATTTTATGGAATTGATCAATTCCTCGTATATTCCGGTAATAAAGGCAATGGTACCGCCTGATACACCAGGTACAACGTCTGATGCACCCATTCCCATTCCTTTAAGAATAAGAATGAGATAATCCCTTAATTTTCTCATAATTTTTTATGGTGATATTCCTCGGGGAGGAAGTTAAAAAATGTATCTCCCCTGAGTCCTAATCTGAGAGCCTCCAGAGCTACGACTTCATTTGTAGCTATATTGCCCAAATTAACATTGGCTCCCAGCAAATTGATAAACCAGACCTGCTGGGCTTTATTGGGTGCTTCCCAGAGCACATTATCAATATCTACATTGTGAATGATATCTTCAACCAGTTCAATATTAGCTGAACCGTCACTATTATAA
The DNA here is from genome assembly GCA_964528675.1 of uncultured Bacteroidaceae bacterium. Classification (GTDB taxonomy): domain Bacteria; phylum Bacteroidota; class Bacteroidia; order Bacteroidales; genus CAYRTD01. The sequence goes on along the minus strand of CAZGTU010000049.1, from coordinate 4,949 downwards.
ATCCCAATTGTACCGCTTTCCCTTGCTTCTGCAATCACTTTCCAGGCCCCGGCTGATAATTCGGATTTCATTGCACTGACCCATTCCTCATGGGAAATTTCAACTCCTTTAACTTTCGATCCCACTTCAGACAAAACGATAAAATCATCATTCAATATTTCAATATATTTTAATTTTTCATCATGATCAATATGCATAGAACCATCAGAAACTTCAACCATCGAAATACCTGTTTGAGAAGCAAACTTACGATAATCATCAAATTTCTCCCTGACTATGAAACTTTCAAATAATGTCCCCCCAAAATAGGGTTCTATACCTGCCTCACGATATATCTTAATCTTTTCGGGGATTTGTTTAGCAAAAACAGCAGTGCCGAATCCAAACTTAATAAGATCGGTAAAATCTGCACTGCTCTCAACAAAAGCAATGGCTTCCGATTTGCTGAGTCCTTTGTCCATCATCATGGTTATCCCTGTTTTCCTGGGTTTTTTTGAACGGTCAGGAAGAAATGGAAGATTTGTGTTCATAATATTGATTATTCTTTGTGTAGTAAGGTTTTTATTTTATCGTTATATTTCCCTTCCGGATATACCTCGAAAAACAGTCTCGCTCCTCCTTCACCAAGTGAATGAGCTTTTTCAAAAAAACGGGTTCCCGCTGTTTCATCATTGAGTCTGAAATAAACGGCAGAAAGCAGATACAATATATCCTGCGAATTAAAATTGTGCTGATAAGCCTCCCGGAGAACCACTAGGGCATCGGCTAGTTGTGAACCAGCAATGTACAATTTTGCAAGCCGAATCCAGGCTTCCCGGTCTTCCGGATCCAGATGGCTAACGTAACGATAACATTTAATAGCATCCAGTAACATATTTAATTCTCCATACACTTCACCGAGAGTAAACCAGAATTCAGGGTTTTCCCGGTCAAAATCTATGGCTTTTAAAATATAGGAAGATGCCTCTTTATATCGCTTGAGCTGATGAAGTGAAATTCCTGCTCCAAACCATCCGTCAGCATAAGTATTGTCAATCTCAATAACTTTCCTGTAAATCTCCAGAGAACGATCATAATTCCCGGTTTCTTCAAAGCATTCTCCCAAACGACACCAAGCCTGTAAATTTTCAGGTTCCAGTTCAAGCAGGTCGTTGTATACTCTTATGGCCTTCACATAATCATCTGCAATTGCATATAGATTTGCCTTGTTAAAATAAGCAGAGGCATAGGTGGGATTGATAGCTATGGCGTAATCATAACATTCAATTGCCTTCCCGGAATCGCCTAGTTTATAATAAATGACCCCCAGATTATACCATACATTTTCTGAAAATGTGTCCACATCCAGATATTTGTTATAATAACTGATCGCTTTATAATGCTCATTAAGCTTTTCAGAATAGTAACCCAGATCATAAAGCACATGAATATTCTCAGGATCTTCCTGGTGAGCCAGTTTCAGATACTTAATTGCATATTTATATTGATAAGCATTCTCATAAGCAATAGAAATATTAATTAATATATCTATCCTGTCATCCATATTTTCTTCCAGAACGCTGTCAAAAACTTCTTCAGCTTTTCTGAAATTGCCCAACTGGGCAAGTGCAGTACCTTTTAAAAGATGATATTCATAATCATCAGCTTCGAACTCACTGAAAGAATTTAACTCATCCAGAGCAAGAGCTGGTTTACCCGACTCTATATATAAGTGTACTTTTTTAATCTTAATTTCATATGAGGCAGGATGTTGTGATTCTGCTCTCAGACATGCTGCTTTTGCATTCTTAAAATCACGGATATCCAGGTAATAATCAATAATCTCCTCAAAATCCTCCACATCGAAAAAATAAGATCTATTTGAACTCAGCATATCTTCAAATCTCTGAAGTATGTGCTGAAAATTGTTTTCATTCTGCATGTGTTCAGATCCCATATTCATTTAACCCTAAAAAAACTTTGTCAAATTTAGATTCAATCGTTTTCAAACAGGCAATAATCAAATCGCATCCAATTGAATATTTGACCTGTAAAGGAAAAACATAGATTCACAAACACCTATTATTCCCTTTTCGAAGATGCAAAATTAGAAATATTTTTACAAGTATTTTTTTATAATGGCTTTTATTTGGAATTCATGCGAACTATTCCACTACCGGATCTCTATTCATACTGTTTTTCTGCGCCTGATAGTAACGGGAAATTATTCCGTTTTTCAGATCAGACAGATCATTCAGAAATTCATATTCTGATTCCAGAAGAACTTTGATTTTTCCCCAATGTGAATTCAATTCAATTATCAATTCACCGGCCTGCTTTTCGTGTTTCTGGTTATATCCATTAAGTTCCATATTCAGGCTAATTGAAAGTAATTTAAAGTACAAATCATTAAACCAGACGATCTCTCTGGCAATATCTTTCCCGTAGCTGTAATTAAGAATTTTCCAGAGCGAAATAGCCGGATCATATAGTGAAGTGTTCCAGAAATAATCCACAGCTGTGGCAATACGTATTCTGGTAATTTCAGAAAAATCATTTACTTTAAGCAGTACTTCTTTGCTGAAATCTGCGGGGTCAACCCCTGTTATCCGGGTATCATAGGGTCTGAATAAGATTCCTGTAAGAGCTTTCCCGGGATAAAGGCTGTAATAATTTCCGTAATACCTGCTTCCGGTACGGTAGGTCAAACTATGATCCAAAAAACTAAGTTCGGGAGTTCCTCTTATCCCATAAAGGTCCATTGCATCGATAAGGTTGGTATTTTTTACAGCACCTGACCATAAAATGGTTGAAAACCAGTTACCAATTGAACTATCAGCGATGGCATCCGAATAAATATCATAATAAATATTTTCTTTCCTTGAAATGCCCTGGTAAAAAGGTATTAAATAACTTTCGGGGAGTTCAGTCAAATCATATTGTGAAAATGTCCGCGAGAAAAGGTTCCTGTAGAACATAAACTTATTAAAATTCTCATTATCAATTAAAACGGCACCGGCAGGTGAAAAGTTCATGCTCTCCCACAGGGTCTTATCGGAAAAAATTAATAGATCTGTATCTAAAGAATTCAATTTTTTCAGTTCTTCATATAAATCCCTGGCTGAATTAAGAATATTTTTTTCATACAGGTTCAATTGTTCCTGTTCTGCTCCTTTTCCATTCGACGGGAAATCCGGTAGCTTAAGTCTTTCGAGAGAAACTCCCTGTCTTACATAGGGGAATGGTTTATAATTAAAATCCGGACTGAACCATGGCCCCAAACTTTTTATCAGATTATTTGATCCCAGCTCCACAGGTTTTGATTCAATTACCCATGTATTAACTCCAATATGATTCAATGAATTAAAAGCTAATCTTAAATTGTCAGGATCGGGGATATTTTCATCCAGTTGAATAATTACTCCTCGCTTCAAATAATCAGGGTAATCCACAATATCATAATGATGATATGTATTTTCCTTGAATTCCAATAATTGATCGAGGGTATGCAGTGCATGTTGTAAACCTTCTAAATCGCTGTAACCTATAAAGATTACATTGGAAAGCTGATCAATTCTTTTAATAAAGTAAGCCTGCTCAATATCACCGATTTCTTCAAATGGCAACTGCTCTGCAAACTGGTTGGATAATGAATTATTCCCAATGCTGAATATCAGGGATCGATTTTCAAGATCCTCCGGATCCATATCCTCCAAAACAGGGAGATAATTTTTACCCTGTATGCTGATTTCCAGTATATCAGAATTGAATATACTGATAATTTCCTCCAGCTCATCATTTGAATTAACAGGCATCAATATCCTGGGCAATAACTGTTCTTGATTCTCATTTGTCAAAACAAGAGAAATTGGTTTATAATATCCAGCCTTTTGAGGCTCAGGAATAAGATACCTGGATTTCTCCATGGTGGTATCGAAATAAGGTTCCAGTTTCTCCAGCAAGGTGAAATTTTTTGACGAATACCGAAAATCAAACTTATCCACCCACATCTTTCCTTCTCCTTTCAGCCCGGCAAAAATCTTTACATAACGTGTTTCTTCAGGCAAGTTACCTTCTTCGAAAGGAAAATTACCGGAACGTCCGAAAACTCTTGCCCATCCGAATCTTTCAATCTTATCGTGGTTCGAAAACCCAAATCCCTTGAATGAATTATCAATTTCCTTATTATAAAGAGGATGGTAAGAAACATTTTTAATCATTACCTTATTTCTGTCATAACAGAAAACACGGATATTCACAGCATCGAAAACACCCATTCCCAGTCGATTAAGATTCGACTTTATATGCTCAAGCCTGACATCAAAACTCAAAAGGTAATTACCCGGAATTACTCTGATGTAGTCACTCATTATACCTTCACCCAATACCTCTGTCTCATCACTCTGATCCCTGGTAATTTTGATCGCATGGTTTCCGCTTGAAGCGTCATTTTTGTCGAACTCATTGTTGTTTTCAATGTCAGTCCATTCAACATTGTCGCCCACTTTTTTCCAGCCTGGTAAGTTAAAAGACAATTTTGTGGAATCAAGTGTGTAATGTTTCCCCAATTCAAAGGATGGATTGGTGACAAGATTCCCTTTTTGCTCCTCTTTAGTCCTAACGGACAAAGGTATTGAAGTAGGATTCAATCCAGACCATTGATTCTGAATATTCGTAACTTTTGTATTATCTCCTTCACATGAAGAGATTAATATCATAATAATTATCAGGTATGTTGGCTTTACTCGAATCATTTCATTCTCTGCTCCGAAGGTTTAAAGATAAATAAAATTGATGAAAACTACCGAGTAGGATTAATTCAGATTATTTCCAAATTTTTCATCTCAATTGATGCCGGTGAAGATCCTTTGATTGATATACTTTAAAATTTGAATAACTATTCTTTATTATTTGTTTGATTGCTTCAATCTGTGCTTTAATAATTCTGCATTTTTAATTAGTTTTGTAGC
>CAZGTU010000048.1:0-31779 GCA_964528675.1 uncultured Bacteroidaceae bacterium | reverse complement strand
TTTTCATGATCATACTTCCATTTTAATTTTTCTATGAGAGAAAGGGTATAGTCTGCATCTTTTTTAGCCTTTAAAAGATAATTCAAATCATTTTCTTCCTTATATAAATGCAAAAAGGAGAGAATTTTATAGCGTAAATGAAAAAAAACTGGAGCATAGTCATTAAACAAATCTGGGTCTGGATTTTTATAATTACCATTTGATTTAAATCCTTCTGCTAAACTTTCAAATGCATCTTGAACATAATCGAGAGTAATTAGATAATTACCTTTTTTATAAAAATATTCTATTATATAAATATATGCTAAATGATACTTAGGGTGATTTAGAGTAAACTCTCTTCGAAGGATTTCCAGGGCCTTGAGATAGCTTTTTAGTGTAGAGTCATTTCTAGAATCAATTTTATAATAATACAATCCTTTATAAAGATGATATTCAACTAGTCTTTGATAATCATTGACTTCATCGATATAATGTTTGAACTTAACCAAATAATCTGTTATTTGTCCCTTATAATCATCAAAATTTTCAGAAAACAACAATGTATAAAGTATTAAATGATATAATACCAATTTTGATTCAGAAGTTTCGGTAGTTGACTCTGATTCCGCGATCTGAAAATATTCGAGGGCTTTATCTTCATTACCTTTTTTAAACTCAATAGTACTATATAGAGTGTAAATCAATACAGGGCTTAAAAAATCAGGTACATTACTTAGGGTGTCAATTATTGACAAAACTTCGTTCAGAAATCTTTCGGCTTTGTAATAATCTTCTTTAGCGTGATATAGAGAACTTTTATTAAAATATAGAGCTGCGAGTCTACTAGCAGATTTTTCATCTTTTTTATAAATATATTCAGCTTTTTCGTAATAATCTAATGCTATTTCTTTTCGGAATGTTCTTCTATTCAAAACACCAAGGTTTACATACGTATTAGCAATACTCCTGAGGTCTTCAGGATAATGTAATTTCTTAAGATCTAGAACTTCTTTTAATATTTTTTCTGATTCATAATAAAACCCTTCCTTATATAATTGATTTGCTCTATCATTTTTTTCATATATAAGACTATCTGGATTATAAACATCAGCAATTTTTGCTGTGGCAGATTTAAGGCCACAAAAAATAAACATAATTAGCAGTGATGTCCTACAGATTTTTATCATGAGAGTTATAAATTCATGGTAAAAATGCGAAATCTTTTGATTTTTTCGAAAAAAAATCGGCTTTATAAGTATCAGTAAAACAGTGGTTAATAAAAAAAAATAAAAAAAAATGAAAAAAAGTTGCTTTTTGAGGGTAAGATTTGGGGCCTAAGTGGAATTAACTAATGAGAACAAAAATTAACCCCAAAAAAAAACAAGATGAAAACTTTGACTTCTTTCTTCAACGGAAAAACTGAAAAGACAAACATTAACATTTTTGAAAAATCACTTTTATCTAGTAATGAAATGGGAATGATTCGAGGTGGCGATGGTGATGGTTATCCTGGAGGTGATGCTGGAGATATTTGGATTCCTGATGATGACCAGAACGCTCAGTAGATATTTAGATTAATTTTATTCTGAATTGAAGTATTGGCTTTTTTGAAAGTTTTTTAAAAGCCTGAAAGAATTTCGCCTGCAACTGCAGGAAAAAAGACTTTTTGAATATGTGTATTCCCGGATGGGAATATTGCATCTGACTTAGATCATAATTACATGGTTTTGCATGTCTGCATGCCTGTGTCTGTACAGTCGTGCGCTCAGATGAAATGTAATGCTATGTTGATATAAGAATTTTATATGTATGTATTATTTAATTAATTAAATCATTAACAGATGGACAAGAACAAACACCTAATCTCCAGATACCTGGAAGGTGAGATGGATCCCATTGAAGCCACCGGGTTTGAGGAGTCTCTGGAGAATGATCCGGAGCTGAAAGCGGAGGTGGATCTCTATCGTGAGGTTGAGGAAGCGATTTCCGATACCGAAGCGCTTGACTTAAGGTCACAGCTCGATGAGATTCATGAGGAACTGACACCACAACTTGAAAAGATGAAGAAAAGGTCATCGAAACAGGTGCTGCGTTATGCGGTAGCTGCTTCTATCGCCGTAATCATCAGTCTTGGAACTTATTCCTTATTCTTTAAGAAAGTTGATAACAACAAGATTGTTACAGAATTTTACAAGCCTTACGATGTAACTCTTGTTAATCGTTCCGCAAATACCAACATCACGCCACTGATGAGAGAAGCGCTTTATAAGTATGAAAATCAGGATTATGAAGAGGCAATCGTTCTCTTTAAAGACATCCTGGAAATCAATCCTCAAATGACCGCTTCACATTTGTATTCCGGAATTTCTTACCTGGAAATAGAGCAATACAAAAATGCCGAGAAGTCCCTGACTGCTGTGCTGGAGCATAATGATAACCTGTATATGGAGCAGGCCGACTGGTATCTTGGCATGGTCTATCTCTTGAACGACGAAAAGGATAAGGCCAGAATGCAATTCCGGAAGATTAGGAATTCAGAAGGCTATTACCAGGACGAAGCCAAAAAAATACTTCGTAAACTGGGAAAGAAATAAGATAAAGGAACTGAAGATTTTAGCAAAGAATGAAGGAAAATCCCACAAACAAGGAGCTACTGCAAGAGGTTGAATACCTCAGAAAACGTGTTTCGGAACTGGAAGAAATGCTGGCTGAGAACAGTGAACAAACTGAACGCCTTAAAACACGTTTTCTGACGACCGTTTCTCATGAGATACGCACGCCAATGAATGCAATCCTTGGGTTTTCCAATCTTATGGTGGATAAGAATCTTCCTTATGATAAAAGGGAAGAGTACCTGGAACATATCAATAATAATTCAGACAATTTGCTGAATCTTGTCGATTCCATGATTGATGTTTCTTTGTTGGAAACCGAAGAGCTGAAGGTTAAAAAGGAAAAATTTAATCTTCATAACTTATTACAACAGGTATATTGTTTTTATAATATAGAAAAGCGCAAAATGGGAAAGGCTCACCTGGCAATTCTTTTTAATAAGGAATTTAGGGATAAGGATCTTTTCATTTATTCAGATCCTTACCGGCTTAAGCAGATCCTTTCTAATTTTTTGCATAATGCATTGAAATTCACCGGCAGGGGAATCATTGAATTTGGATACCAGGTTCAGGCCGACAAAGGAAAAATACACTTCTTTGTTAAAGACAGTGGTAAAGGGATTCTCTATGAAAAAGCTCAGTCCATCTTTGATAAATTTGAGAAGCTTGAAGAATACGGCAGCAATGCCGGAGGAGTTGGCTTAGGCCTTACACTGGCGAAGGGATTAATTGAATTGCTTGGTGGTGAAGTTTGGTTTGAAACAAATGTGTATAACGGAACAACATTCCAATTTACTATAGATTATTTGCATCAGGGCGTTGATGCCAATAATTTGATATTGAAGCCCAAAGAAGTTCTTGTTTGATATTGAGGTTATTTTTTGTTCTTACGTTCTTTATATTTTTTTATTAAAAGTCATAAATCCCTGGAAAATAATTAAGGGGTTAGTTATTCTCCAGGTAAAATTCAGTTTAGAATAAAGTTTCAGGGTTATTTTTTTAAAGTTAATATTTGTTTCTCGCGTTCTTTGTATACTTGAATAGTATTTTTTAAAATGGCAGATCATCAAATTCCTGTCCTGATGAGGATGAAAAATCGTCTTCATCGGGCATTGGGGGTTGATCATTAAAAGGAGTCTGACCAGGGGTGGTAGTGGATTGATCCGGATTGGTCTTTTCGATCTTCCAGGCTTCCAGATTGGTGAAATAACTTACTTTACCGTCTTTTTCCCATTTGCGGCCCCGGAGATTAAAACTGATTTTCAGTTCATCTCCTATTTGGTAAGGATCCAGGATTGCGCATTTGTCCTGTGTGAGCTGGAATTTAATGTAATCAATAAATTCGAATCCATTTGAGTTCTCTTTCTTTTCCAGTATGAACTCACGTTTTTTAAACTTATCACTGATTGTAACTACATCGTATTTTTCAATCAGTTTTCCGGAAATTTCGTAACTCATAATATTAAAGTTTTTTTGTTGAAAATAATGTTGATTTCTTTTTGACAAAAATTATCCTCAAAGAAAAAGGTTAGAGAGCGCTCTAACCTTTTTCTATTTATGTCAAAATCCTTAAAATCTCAGCGTTTGATTTTAATTTTTTTTCGAAATTTATTTAATATCAAGCAATTCAACTTCAAAAACAAGTGTGGTATTTCCTTTTATAAGTTCACTTCTTTGTGCAGGTCCATAAGCAAGATCACTGGGAATGTACAATTTCCATTTTCCACCAACCTGCATCATCTGCAATGCTTCAGTCCAGCCTTCAATTACCTGGTCAACAGCAAAAGTTGCCGGTTCACCTCTATCAACAGAACTATCGAAAACAGTTCCATCAATCAATGTTCCATGATAATGAACAACCACTGTATCACTTGAAGCTGGTGAGGGACCGCTGCCTTCTTCCAGGACTTCATACTGCAAACCGGAATCAGTTACCTTAACCTCTTCTCTTTGTTTATTTTCGGCTAAAAATTCCTGGCCTTCTTGCAGATTTTGCTGGGCATCAACATCGCTTTGCTCCTGCATTTTTTCTGACTGCTGCATCACAAAATCCTGAATGGCCATCTGCGCTTCCATCCGGGTAAATACTTCTTCATTGGCAGCGAATCCGTCTTTAACACCTGTAATGAAAGTGTTTACAGGGAATTCTTCTTCCAGTCCAAATTGTTTTATATAGTCTGTAAGACCCATTCCCAGATCTAGTCCTGAACCGTATGCAAATGTGTCAACTTTGGTTTCAACATTGGTGGGGGTGTAATTAGAAACAGGAAAGAATGACCCTAAAACATAACCTACAATAATTGCAACGACTGCAACAATAGCTATTAATCCTTCTTTTTTCATTTTTGTTTTTTTTTGATTTAAATGAGATGCGAAGTTAGTACTATTAATTTACAGAAAAAAATTATTTAATAGCTCTTAACATGTGGCGTTTACCTTGAGGTCCTTTTAGTTTTTCAATGGAAAATCCTGAAGCTCGTAAATTCTGTTTTACAAGGCCTTTCACTGAATAGGTAACAAGAATACTTCCCGTTTGCATTGCATCATAAAATTTTGAGAAAATATCGCTGCTCCAGAGTTCGGGCTGAACATCAGGAGCAAAAGCGTCAAAATAAACCAGGTGCAAGCCCGTAGGAGGGATGAAATTTTTGAGATCGGCTTTGATCTTGAATAAATTAAAACCTTCAATAAGTTCTATCCACTCTTCCCAGCCGGATTCATGAATCTTTTGAAAAACTCCCGGATATTTATCTTCCGGGGAAGTTAAATTAAGTTTCTCCCATTCATTTTTTTCGAGAGGGTATTTTTCAAGGGCGTAGTAATTGATTTTTAAGGGGCTAAGCAAATTCTGTACACTGAGATATGCATTTAATCCTGTTCCCAAACCGATTTCCAGAATATTAAGTTGCTTAATATTTTTGTTTTGAAAATAATTAAGTCCGGCATTGATAAATATATGCTCCGATTCCGTCCTTGCTCCGAATATTGAATGATAATGTTCATCTAATTTTTCAACATAAATCGTAGAAGAACCATCTCCCGATATTTTTATTTCCCTTTTCATCGATGTACAAATTTAAGATTATTTCGAAAAATTTGTGCACCTGGATCACAGGAATCTGAATAACAGTTCAATAGATCAGCAACCCAATTACCCAATTACCCAATTACCCAATTACCCAACTACCCAACCTGCACAACTACCCCACCTGCACAACTGCCCCACCTGCACAACCGCCCCACCTGCCCGCCAACGCGCTGGTCCTACAATGGCAGGCAGGCTGCACAACTGCACAACTGCATAATTATACTATCCTAAATAAACCTGTATAAATATCCATAAAAACCCATAATAAAATATATAAATTTGAATAAATGTTATTATATTTGTTATATGAAATCACCTTCATTACAATATTATGGTATTAATCAGGAAAGAAAAACCAATAAATGCAAAATAATTCTTTCCATTTCCTGGGAGGGTAACCGGATTATCTATTATTCCGGGATTACTGTAAAGGATTATCAATGGGATCGGCAAAGGCGTGAATTTCATAATATTGATAATAAAGATGCTCTCAATAGCAGTCTCGACTCATTTAAAAAACTGGTGGTTGATCTTCATCGATCCTTATCCATTCGTTATGGGAAGGTCACCCGCAGACATTTTAAGGATGAACTTGACCGTTTAAAAATTAACCCCGGCTATAGTCTTTCTGAAGCCTTTGTGAAATTCATCAGCGATAATGAAAAAAGCTGGAGTAAAAATACTTTTCTGAAATCGAGAAGTTTTTATCCGAAACTATATCGGTTTATTGATTTATATTATCCCTTTTGCAGCCTGGAAGCTGTGGATAGAAATTTTTTAGAAGCTTTTGATAATTTTCTTGTAAGGGAAGGCCTTGGATTCACTAGCCGGTATTCATATCTGAATCTGTTAAAATGGTTTCTGTCATGGGCAAAAAAGCAAAATATGCTTATAAATGATGATTTCAGGGATTTTTCCCTTGGTGGAATCAGTAGAAAAAATAGAAGGGATGTATCACTGCCACATCTGAAAAAGGAAGAGTTGATAATACTATATCATTCAGACCTGGAAAAACGAAAGCTGGAGCACTGTCGCGATATATTCTGTTTTATGGCCTTTAGCGGTTGCAGGCTTGATGAACTACATGGCTTAAAATCAAAACATATTGGTGAAGAAGAAATTAAGGTTCCGGGAAGTAATTCACGGTCAATTCCAATAAATAAATATACACAGGAAATAATTGAACGATACCGCAATAAGTATTATAAAGGAGGATCTTTTTTTCCTGTTTATACAAAAATGACATTGAACAAATATATGCGAGAATTATCTGTTTTTCTTAATTTTGATCGTAAAGTAACGATCAGAAGAAGAGGGAAGATAGTTGAAGCTCCCTTAAAAGAGGTAGTAACAATAAATTCTGCAAAATGGACTTTTTACGCCAATGCCATTAGCCTTGGTGTGCCTCTGAGTGTAATTCAGAAATGGACGGGAACAAAAAATTCCGGCTTATATACTAAAATACTGAACGATATGGAAAAACCGGAGAAAAAAAGTCTTGCAATAATCAACGGCTATTATGAGGATACATTATGATCTCCTGGGAATGGCAATGAATGACTATTACCAGGGTAACCGGAATGCAAAAATTAAAATTCATTCTCCCGATTTTGAGGAAGATGAAATTGATGTTAGTTGGTATTTCAGACAATATGAATCTATGCCCCAACTAGAAAAGAAGGCCCTTGAACTATGTCGGGGGAAAATTCTTGATATAGGTGCAGGCGCAGGATCACATGCTCTTTATCTGCAGAAGAAAGAAATGGATATAACTGCTCTCGATATTTCTGGTGGTGCTTGTGAGATAATGAGAATGAGGGGTGTTAAAAAGGTGGTGCAACAGGATATTTTCAGTTACAAAGAAGAAAAATATGATACACTTTTAATGTTAATGAACGGGATAGGAGTAACAGCTTCGATAGAAAATCTGGGCACTTTTTTGGATTTGATAAGAGACTTACTTAATCCGGGAGGACAGTTGTTATTCGATTCTACGAACCTGATCTATCTATACAGCAATGACCAGGGTGAAGCGAGAATAGACCTGAATAATGATTATTTCGGACAGGTGCAGTTTCGCATGGAATATGACGATTTTTTTACCGGGCAGTTTTCATGGATTTATATTGATTTTGATACCCTTGCCGGAATGGCAGAAGAAAAAGACTTAAAAGCAGAGAAAATTATGGAAGGTGAGAACTATCATTACCTGGGTCGAATATCAATTTGATTTCTTTTTAACATCTGGAAGATATTCATCATAAATATTATCCAGGGCATGAAACATATTCCTTTTTGACCCGGGAAAATCCTTTTCCAGTTTATTTAATAGTTCAAGGGTGTAATTCCGTTTGGTCTGATCTTCATATGGACAGGCTTTTTCAACGGAAATTAAATCCATATCATTAGCAAGTTCGATCAGATCTTTTTCCCAGAGATCCATCATAGGACGGACAAGTTCCACTCTGCCACCGAACATCTTGAGTTTATATGGCATGGAACTGATAGATCCATGGTACATCATGTTCATCATGAAGGTTTGAAGGGCATCATCACGATGATGACCAAAGGCGATTTTATTACAGTTAAGTTCCTTGCTCAGATTGAAGAGGGCTTTTCTTCTGTGCCATGAACAAATAAAACAGGGCGATTTGTGCTGCTCATTGATATCAGGATATATACTTCTTGAAATGAGTTCCAGTCCGAGCTCACGGCAAAATTGTTCCAGGTAGGCAAGATCCACCTCATATCCCAGGTTCTCCGGTATAATATGAGCAACGAACAATTTAAATTTAAAAGGGAAGGCCTTTTTTCTGTTGACCAGACTTTTCAACATGATCATAGAATCTTTTCCTCCTGATAATCCCGTCAGAACCCGGTCATTTTCTTCTATAAGCCCATAATTCCTGATTGTCTGCCCGGTCTTTTTCGCTATTTTTTTAAATAGTCTATCGGCTTTTTTGTGATTGGCCTTATTTCCCATCTCCAAAATGCATAAAAAAGTCCGTGAAAAGAAATATACTCCTCACGGACCAATGAAAATTTTAAAATATTGTTTATACAATTCTTTTCACGGAAGGTTCGAGATCAGTAAGAGAAGCTATCTCAATTCTTTTTCCCGTTTCGATACTTTTTCTGGCTGCCACACCTATAAGCACAGACATTGCCCCATCACGGCTTCCTGCAGAATGATTATACGGATCCGGCATATCCGGGTCCTTCAAAATTTTATCCTGCAGGCGAGTGTCACCTCCTCCATGTCCTCCTCGTGTTCTGGGCACTTTGATCAGTTCATAATCCCCAAAATTATCCATTACCATGATCTCGTCATATTTACTGTCTTCCTCTTTCAATGCCTGATTCATTTCCTGGGCATGAAGTTCGGCCTGATTTAATTTTTCATCGGTTCTCCATGGTATACCTTCCCATGAATCAATCCTTCCGTCGAACCCGTTGAACCCGATTCTCCATCCTTCGTATGGTGAATAGGTCGTTAATGAATATGTAACCTGAACATCATTTGCATATTTAATTTGAACAGACATTTTATCATATATATCAATCTCATGTCTCCAAAGACAATTATCCCTGATATAACCGTCGTAATGCTCATTTTTTACATAAAGGTTCATCAAATGTTCGTTGGTGGTTATATCCCAGTAAAAATCACAATTGGATTTATGAGGGCATCCACGGCATTTATCACCTCTGAATGCATTGTTCGAGCCATAATGCTCGAGTTCTCCGAAAGCATTTACTTCAACAGGATCAGAATCAATGAACCAGTTTAAGAGGTCGAAATGGTGGGTGGATTTATGGACCAGCAAGGTGCCGCTTTTATCCTTGATTCCATGCCATCTTCGGAAATAAGATGCACCATGATAAACGTTCAGATACCAGTTAAAATCAACCGAGGTGAGTTTGCCTATCCTGTCGGCTGCGAGAAGTTTCTTGAGCGCTGTGAAAAGTGTACCCCAACGGTAATTGAAACCAACAATCACTTTCTTTCCGGACTTCCTTTCTGCATCAAGAATAGCCTGGGTTTTATCTTCATCTGTAGTCATGGGTTTTTCTGTAAGCACATCCACGCCCATTTCAAGGGATTTTATCACAAATTCATGATGGTTAGAATCAACTGTGGTCACAATTACCATGTCGGGACGGGTTTTCTTAAGCATTTTTTCGAAATCCGTATAAACCGGACAATCGACACCCATATGTTGTTTGGCAAATTCAAGTCGTCCCGGGTTGATATCACAAAGCCCTACGAATTCAACAATATCACCATAATTGTCAACAATATTTTTTCCCCAGAATCCAACTCCCCGAATACCTGTTCCTACAAGGGCAATTTTTTTCTTCCCTTCTTTGAAGAAATTTCCTTTCATACCGAAAGCAGGAGAAGCTGCAATACCACCGGCCAGAATGCTGCTTCTGGCTATAAAATCTCTGCGATTGATTGATTTTTTTGTCATGATTTCAGTCAGTTTTGATTATAATAAGGAGGAAAAATACTAAATTTTGCTCATTTTGGAAAGCTATTCTTATAAATGATGCTTTACCATAAAAAATTACCAGGATTATTCCATTTCGGAGAACCAATTGTTCCCGGGAACTATTAACTTGATTTTGATCTGTTAACATTCAGATCCAGAAAAGGAGAAGAACCTAATTGAGGGCAACTTGTTGGAATTATAGAAGAAAGATGTGAAAAGCATTCATTTCTTTTATTGAGGAATGTGTTTATTTTTGTTCTGTTAATAACTCAGAGGAAAAAGATTTTATGCATTGAAACTAAATCGATATTAATAATAAAAAGAATCACTATGAAACCCACCTTATTGATACTTGCTGCAGGACTCGGAAGCCGCTATGGAGGTATGAAACAAACAGATAGTTTCGGTCCTTCGGGCGAAACCATAACAGATTATTCTATTTATGATGCTTTAAAAACAGGTTTTGGGCAGGTTATTTTTGTTATCTCTCCACAAATGGAAGAAGAATTTAAAACTTCTTATACGAAAAAATTTCCCTCAGAACTTGATGTTAAATATGTAATCCAGGATATTCGTAATATTCCTCCCGGGATACAGATTGATCCTCAGAGGAAAAAGCCCTGGGGAACCGCCCATGCAGTCCTTATGGCAGCCCCGGTAATTAATGAACCTTTCGCTGTTATCAATGCTGATGATTTTTACGGTCGTGGCGCTTACAAACAGGTTGCAGATTTTCTTACAGATCCTGGCAATGATGATGATTTTTGCCTTGCAGGTTACAGAGTTACCAATACCCTGTCTGAACACGGTACCGTTTCGAGGGGAATATGCGAAACCGATGAAGAAGGATACCTCACCAGTATAGTTGAAAGAACAAAGATCAAAAAGGAAGGGGATAAGGTTGTTTATGTTGATGAAGAAGGGAATTCCCATGAGGTTGATGAAAAATCGCCTGTTTCCATGAATCTTTTTGGATTCACACCTGAATTATTTCCCAAACTCGAAAAGTATTTTGGTGAATTCATTGAAGAAAATGCCATGAATCCCAGGGCGGAGATCTTTTTGCCTATTGTTGTACAGCGAATGATTGATGAAAATTATGCTAGAACCAAAGTGCTTGATATCAATGAAAAATGGTTTGGTGTCACTTACCAGGAAGACAGACCGAAGGTTCTTAAAAACATCAACAAACTGGTGGATGATAAAGTATATCCGGATAATCTCTGGGCTAATTTTAGTTCAAAATAAATCTGGGATTCCGGAAGATATAGCTAATCCATGATAAGCTCTGTTCCGGGAGTTTTATATGCATGTTGATACTATTATAAAGAATTTCGAACTGCCTGAATGCAGAATAAAAACTTCCCCTGTCGGAAACGGTCACATTCATCAAACTTTTAAAATTGATTGTGAAACCGGTCCGTCCTTTATTCTTCAGGAACTGAATACATTTGTCTTTAAAAAGCCTGGGGAATTAATGCAAAATGCCCTCCGTATTTCCAGGCACCTTGAGAAAAAAATCAGGGAAACTGAGCTTGACTGGAAAGTAATATCATTTATTCCGACATCAAGTGGTAATTATTTATTCGAAGACAATGAAGGGAAATATTGGAGAGTTTTTAATTACATTTCGCATGAACCTTTAAAGGAAATAGATCAGGAAATATTCATTCGTGCAGGAGAAGCTTACGGATATTTTATCCGGATGATGGATGATTTACCTGATCCTCCGCTGTTTGAAACAATTTCACATTTTCATGATTTAACTTTCCGCTTACAGCAATTTGAAACCGCCAGGAGGCAGGGAA
The DNA here is from genome assembly GCA_964528675.1 of uncultured Bacteroidaceae bacterium. GTDB lineage: Bacteria > Bacteroidota > Bacteroidia > Bacteroidales > CAYRTD01. The sequence goes on along the minus strand of CAZGTU010000048.1, from coordinate 19,793 downwards.
ACAGAGAAAGAATAAAAAGGACAGCCAAACAGATAGATTTGGTGGAGAGTAATAAAATGAATAGTTTGTTTCTTTCAGACTTAATTGCCGGCGGAGGGCTTAAACTAAGGAACACTCATAATGATGCTAAAATTGATAACATTTTGTTTGATGCCAACAGGAAAGTTGTCTCTGTAATTGATCTTGATACGGTAATGCCGGGTATTGTTCATTCCGACTTTGGTGATGCAATACGTTCATTTGCCAGCACGGCTGTTGAGGATGATCCGGATGAATTGGCGGTGCGTTTAAGTATTGAGGTTTTTACCGGATTTTCACGTGGGTTTCTGAGTGTCTTAAAAGACAGCCTGACGGAAAGGGAACTGGAAACCCTTGTATATGCTCCTTCAATGTTTGCCTTTATGCAGGGTGTTCGTTTTCTCAACGATTACCTTATGAATGATGCTTATTATCATACCCGGTATGAAGATCATAATCTTGTCCGGGCAAAGAATCAGTTTGCTCTCTACAAAAGCATGAAAATGGAAGAGCAAAAAATGAAGGAAATATTAAATTCATTTTTACAATAGATTTCAATTATTTACTGAAGTTTCTCACTTATCTTATTAATCAAGCGCGAAACTTTAGTTATTTAAAAAATAAGGAATGAAGAAAAGACAATAAAGAGATTATTTCTGCCACATTTTATTAAATTTATCCGAAAAACTGAAAAATAATGGTTTTATTAAGAATTTTTATGACAAATGCTTTCCTTGTAAGCGTTTTAAGCCTTGGTGCTAATCCTCCGGAATTGCTCGAATGGCAGGATCCGGAAATTGTTGAAGTAAACAGAGAAAAACCTCATGCTAATCTCTTTCCTTACGAAAGCTATGAGAAAGCTCTTGAAAATAAGAGGGATAAAAGTCAAAACTTCATTGATCTCAACGGAAAATGGAAGTTCAACTGGGTAAAAAAACCTGCTGATCGTCCCATTGACTTTTATAAAGAGGACTTTGATGTTACATCCTGGGACGAGATCGATGTGCCCTCCAACTGGGAGTTAAAAGGTTACGGAGTGCCCATTTATGTAAATATTCCTTATGAATGGACCACTGATCCCAATCCTCCGGATGTGCCCGTAGATTATAATCCGGTGGGTTCATATAAAAGGAACTTTACAATTCCGGAAAGCTGGGATGGTCGTAAAGTATTCATTCACCTGGGTGCTGTTAAATCTGCTTTTTATATCTGGGTAAACGGAGAAAAAGTGGGTTACAGTCAGGGTAGCAAGACACCTGCCGAGTTTGATCTTACACCATTCATAAAAACCGGAGAAAATTCCGTTGCTCTGGAGGTGTACCGCTGGTCGGACGGCTCTTGGCTTGAATGTCAGGATTTCTGGAGAATAAGCGGAATTGAAAGAGATGTATACCTTTACTCTACTCCAAAAGCCCATATATTTGATTATTTTGCTGATGCTACCCTGATGAACTATTACCGGGACGGGTTGCTTAATTTAGAATGTTTATTGAAAAATTACAGTGACAGAACATCTCGTTACGAGCTAAAAATAAATCTTTTAAAAGACGGAGAAACCATTTTTGATAAAAGTGAAAAGCTAAGGTTGAAAAAGAATAGTGAAGAGATGGTAAGGTTCAGTGAAGAATTTCCGGATGTAGAAAAGTGGAGTGCGGAAATTCCCAACCTATATACACTTGTTATGGAACTTAAAGATTCCAAAGGTGAAAGCCTTGAATTTATAAGTTCCAGGATCGGATTCCGTACATCAGAAGTCAGGAACGGGCAGTTTCTGATCAATGGTGTTCCTGTTCTTTTAAAAGGAGTTAACAGGCATGAACATGATGAATTTGAGGGTCATGTCGTTTCGAAGGAATCTATGCTAACGGATGTGAGGCTAATGAAACAGAATAATATCAATGCTGTCAGAACAAGCCATTATCCGAACGATCCATACTGGTACGAGTTATGCGATAAATATGGGTTATATGTTATTGATGAGGCAAATATTGAATCACATGGAATGGGTTATGATCCGGAGAAAACTCTCGGTAATAATCCTTTATTTGTAAAGTCTCATCTCGACCGGACAATCCGAATGGTAGAAAGGTCCAAGAATCATCCCTCCATAATCATCTGGTCGCTCGGCAACGAGGCAGGAGACGGTATTTGTTTTGATGCGACTTACGACTGGATCAAGCAAAGAGATGTAAGCCGCCCGGTACAATACGAAAGAGCTGAAGGGGGAAGAAATACCGATATTTTCTGCCCAATGTACCAAAGACTACCCGGAATACTTGGCTATGTAATGGAAATTAAGGATAAGCCCCTGATTCTGTGCGAATATGCCCACGCCATGGGGAATAGTACCGGAAATCTTGTGGATTACTGGGATGCTATCGAATCACACGATCAGCTTCAGGGAGGTTTTATCTGGGACTGGGTTGACCAGGGATTGGCTAAGTATACTGATGATGGTGAAAAATACTGGGCCTATGGAGGCGATTTCGGACCTGAGGATGTTCCCAGTGATGGTACATTTTGTTTAAACGGACTGGTGTTTCCTGACCGTACTCCTCATCCCGGTTTGAAGGAGGTGAAGAAAGTTTATCAATTCATCGAATTTAAACCTGTAAATTTTAGTTTTGATGAGATCATGATTACCAATAAGTACGATTTCAAGACTTTGAATGACATGGCTATATACTGGGAAATCGAATCTCAGGGTAAGGTTTTGCAACAGGGTACCCTGATGAATCCCGATATTCAACCAAAGCAATCCAGGATTTATACACTGGAAATTGAACCCTTTAAGCCTGAACCGGGAAGGGAATATTTTCTGAATCTGACGGCATTCCAGGCCATGGATAGCGAACTGATTAACTCGGGACACATTTTTGCTTATGATCAGTTTGAAATACCCGTGCCTTCAAAAGAAACCAAATCTTCGGATGAGGGATCAAAAGTTGTTTATCAAAGTGCTGAAGAATTGAAAGTTGATGCAGGTGGTATAACCTACAGCTTTAATAAGGCTAATGGCCTTCTCATCTCAGTGGTCAAAGAAGAAAGGGAATATTTGAAGGAACCACTCAGAATAAATTTCTGGAGAGCACCCATAGAAAACGACTGGGGGAATAAAATGCCCGATCGTTTAAGTGTATGGAGAAATGCAGGGAAGAATGCCGAACTCAGGTCTATTGAGCATGAGCAAAGGGAAGCGGGTTATTATGAAGTGGATGTTGATTACTGGTTACCCGATGTTCAGTCTTTTTATTACATAAATTATGAAATAAACGGCAATGGAGAATTAAGGGTAAATGCTTACATGGATCCGATGGAACCGGGATATCCCGAGTTGCCAAGATTTGGAATGATGATGGCGGCGGATGGTGAATTTGATCAACTGGAATGGTTTGGACGGGGTCCTCATGAGAATTATATGGACCGAAAAACGAGTGCCATTGTCGGACATTACCGATCCACTCCGGAAGAACAATATGTACCATATATTGCTCCGGAAGAGAATGGATATAAAACCGATACCCGATGGTTCACACTTACAGATGATTCCGGTAAAGGGATAATGTTGAAGGGTGTTCCTCATATCAGTTTTTCCACTCTACATTTTACAAATGAAGACCTGACACGTGAAAAACGAGATGGAATGCATACGACTGATCTAGTTCCACGTGAAGATGTTTATATAAATGTTGATTATGCCCAGATGGGTGTGGGAGGAGATAATTCCTGGGGGGCAAAGCCTCTTGCAAAATATTCACTGCCCTTCAAAGAATATAATTACAGTTTTATTCTTAAGCTAATCGATTCCGGAACGGATTTCTGGGATGCTTATAATGAGGATTTCTAAAATTATATTATGAAAAGAAGATCTTTTCTTAAACAGTCTGCACTGGGTGGCGCAGCTCTCACATTTTCTACCGGTCTTTTTGCCAATCCGATAAAAAAAGAAAAGGCCAATATTGGATTTATTGGCATGGGCCTGAGAGGAACGAACCATCTCAGAAATATTCTGCAAAGGGATGATATCCGGGTTCCTGCAATTTGTGATATTGATCCTGCACGGATAGAAATAGCACAAAAGGAAATTGCAGATGCCGGGCATCCTCCTGCAGCGACCTATTCAGATAATGAATATTCCTATCAGGATCTCCTTACCAGAAATGATATTGACGGTGTTATCATATCCACCCCCTGGTTATGGCACACTCCAATGTCGGTAGATGCCATGAGGGCAGGGAAATATGCAGGAGTTGAGGTTTCAGCAGCTACCACTATGGCTGAATGCTGGGATCTTGTGGATACATATGAGGAAACCGGTGTACCCTTGATGATCCTTGAAAATGTATGTTATCGAAGGGATGTAATGGCTGTACTCAATATGGTGAGGGAAGGTCTGTTTGGGGAATTATTGCATGCAAGATGCGGATATCAGCATGATCTTCGGGAAGTGAAATTCAATAATGGAAAGCAAGCTCATGGGGGAGGGGTTAAGTTTGGAGAAGGGGCCATTGCAGAAGCATCATGGAGGACACAGCATTCCCTTAAGAGGAATGCAGATCTTTATCCGACTCATGGCCTTGGCCCGGTGGCGGTGATGATGAATGTAAACCGCGGCAACATTTTTACGAGAATATCGAGTTTTGCTACAAAAAGCAGGGGATTAAAACGGTATATTGAAAATCATCCGGCAGGGGGTGAAGATCATCCTAATGCTCATCTCAATTGGAAACTGGGTGATATTGTGACTTCAACTATTGAAACAGCCAACGGTGAAACCATTATTGTTACTCACGATACAAATTCTCCCAGACCATATTCTCTGGGTTTCAGGGTTCAGGGGGTGAATGGACTCACGGAATTTGATTATCATTCGAAAAGAATTTATATAGAAGGGACAAGCGATTCTCATCGCTGGGAGGAAATGGATGAGTATCTGAAGAAATATGATCATCCGTTATGGAAAAAGTATGGTGAATATGCCGAGGGATCCGGACATGGGGGAATGGATTTTTTTGTGGCCAATGCATTTGTTGAGATGATTAAAAGACAGGATAATGCTCCCCTGGATGCATATGATGCCGCGGCATGGAGTGCGGTTACCCCCCTATCCGAAAAGTCCATTGCAGGAGGAGGAGAAACTCTCAATTTCCCGGATTTCACCCGGGGAAAATGGATCAACAGAAAGCCTGTTTTTGCTGGGAAAGAGTATTAATCTGCAATCGATTCTTAGTCTGAATCTGCATTTACAGGTATAGAAATTAATAAATAGCTTGTGGTCAGCCTTGCTAATCTGGAGCCATTGAACAGGTTGTAAGTTCTGTAATATGGGGAGCATTAAATCTCTTTTAGCTTTAAAAAGATTCTTATATTTGAGTTTTAATTTTAAAAAATAACCTAATCCACACAAAATTGAATCCTATGAAGTCAAAACAAGGAAGAAGAGATTTTATTAAAAAAGTAGCTGCCGGGACTGCCGGAGTGACTTTCGCCAGCCATGCAAACGCAATGTCTGCTAAGAGTTATAAAAGAATTATAGGTGCGAATGACAGGCTAAATGTTGCCATCATGGGACTGGGAAGAAGACTTGGTGCGTTTATTCCTCCCATCGCAATGAAAGAAAGTAACGTGCGACTGGCTTATTTGTGCGATGTTATGACCAGTCAGCGTGTTAAAGCTGCAGAGAGATTTTCTGAAGCAATCGATTATGAACCGGAACTGGAAAATGATATCCGGGTTATTCTCGATGATCCTGAAGTGGATGCAATAATAAATGCCACTCCTGACCACTGGCATGCACCGGGCACATGGATGGCTGTGCAGGCCGGTAAGCATGTTTATGTTGAAAAACCCGCCACACATAATCCTTATGAGGGGGAGATTTTAGTTCAATGTATGGAAAAATACGGCAAGATCATTCAAATGGGGAATCAGCAGAGGTCCTCAGCACATACTATAGAATTAATGAATGATATTCATAATGGGGCAATCGGTGAAGCTTACAAAGCTGTAGCATATTATAATAATTGCCGGGGAAGGGTGGTTAATCCTTTTGTCGCAGATCCACCGGAAGGACTTGACTGGGATCTCTACCAGGGTCCTGCACCTCGCAAACCTTATCGTCATAATACCTGGGATTATAATTGGCACTGGTATGGATGGGATTACGGAACAGCGGAGACCGGAAATAATGCAACTCATGAGCTTGATATAGCACGCTGGGCTCTGCAGGTAATCCATCCACTCAAGGTTCAGGTGGAAGCTGCCAAGCGTCATTTTGTTGATGATGGATGGACAATGTATGACACCATGGATGCAACATTTATTTATGAAAATGGGAGTGTGATAAAGTGGGATGGCAAGAGCCGGAATAGTTTCAATACTTATGAAGGAGGCCGTGGAACAATTATTTACGGAAGTGAAGGAACTGCCCATGTTGACCGGGGTGCATACCAGCTTTATGATCGTTGTGGTAAACTGGTAAGAGAAAATACCTCGGCCGGTGCAGAAGCAGGTACGGCTCTGGGTGGCGGTGGTGACATGTCAACCGCTCATGTAGTGAATTTCTTCAATGCCATTCGCGGAACAGAAAAGCAGCGTTCTCCAATTGATGAAGGAGTGGTGAGTTCACATCTTTGCCATCTGGCCAATATATCTTCCAGGTTGCAAATGGATCTTGAAGTGGATCCCCTCACAGGAAAAATTTACAATCGTGAGGCCATGAAGTTATGGAGACGGGAATATGAACCCGGATGGGAACCTAATATTTAGAGGACTGTTCATTTCATTAAGTAATTTCAGGACTCCGTTTGTGCAGTAATAAGTTGGTTTTTTCTGCTATTGCACCTCACTGTTTATTTGCCGGACATTATAATTTCTTATTAGCCGGTCTGGAATTAACAAAAGTTCCGGGCCGGTTCCGTTTTTGTTTTTCATTCAGGTGGTGATATGTTCGCGGATTGATGAGTGATGGTAGCAGATTTTTGAAATAACCCTGAAAGGGTTTAAACCCTTTCCCCAAGTCTTTATAATATACATCTTCTCCATGATTTTGAATTAAAATATGAGCTTCCTGATATTTCAATTGATATTCTTTTCTTGTTGGGAAATGTTAGAGAAAATTCTGACTTTTGCAGGCTGTTATTAGAAATGAAAAAGAAAGTCATAAGTACGAATTTTTTGGCTATAATAGCCTGTTTGCTCTGGTCCACGGCATTTGTAGGTGTGAAGATTGGCCTCAAGTATGAAACTCCCCTGCAGTTTGCCGGCGAACGTTTCTTCATTTCCGGTTTGCTGATCCTTCCTTTCAGTGGTGGATTAAAGAGGCACTGGAAAATTGTTAAGGAGAATAAAAAGATTGTTTTGCTTGTAGCTTTTCTGAATACTTTTCTCCAATACACCTTGTTTTATACGGGACTTAACCTGGTGCCTGCTGCCCTTGGAGCTATTGTAATTGGTTCGGGGCCTATTTTCATTGCACTGCTTGCCCATTTTTTAATGCCAGGCGACCGGATGACAATGAAAAAATTCCTGATCTTTATCCTGGGTTTCCTTGGTATCGTACTTGTGAGTTTTGGTAGGAACCGGTTTTCAGTGGTTGAGGAAGTCGGTATTGCCGGTATTCTGATATTGCTTTCTGTGAACCTGGTTTCCGGACTTGGAAATATATTCGTTGCCAGGGATGCAGCAAAGGTACCCCCTTTTGTTCTTAGTTCAACCTCACTGATTGTGGGTGGTGCTTCGCTTTTTATCTTTTCTCTGTTTGTTGAAGGATTACAGCCTTCAGATAAACCACCAATTTTCTACGGCGCCTGGGCATGGCTTAGTTTTCTCTCCGCAGCAGCTTTTTCAATATGGTTTACTCTTCTGAAAAGACCGGAAGTGAAAGTTTCCAATCTGAATTTTTGGAAATTCCTGATACCGGTTGTAGGAGCAGTTCTTGCATGGATCATAATTCCTGAAGAACAACCTACATGGATTGCCATTGCAGGTATGATAATTATTGCGATTTCCCTGATCTTTCTAAACATTTACAAGCGCAGGGCTGAATTTCGGGGGGAACATTAGAGGTGGATTAGTTACTCCAACTATCGCCTGATATATTTAAATCCTTGAATAAACTTATTAGCCCCAATTCGGTGATACCAGGAAGACAGTCCGGCAACCATCAAAGAAATATTTCACAGAAAATGATGTCTTTTTTACATAATATTTTTTTTCGAAATAAAGAAAGATAAACTGGTAATAAGGAAGATGAGGTTTGTCAAAAATCGATCTTTTTAAGCATCAAAATCCTGGCTGTTTCATACCTTTATTCCTGAATTACACTCACCTTAAATTTAACCTTCATGAACTTTCAAATACCTGAACTGCCCTTTGGGTTCGACTATCTGGAGCCCCATATAAGCCGACGCACTCTGGAGTTTCATTACACCAAACACCACCAGGGATATGTTGACAAACTGAACACTCTCACAAAGGACACGGATTGGGCCAGAGTATCGATTGAGGAACTTATTAAATCAACTGAAGGAAATATTTTTAATAATGCGGCACAGGTCTGGAATCATGCCTTTTACTGGCATTGTTTAACAAGGAAAAAGACAGAAATAAATAACGGAGAACTGAAAGCTGCCATTGAGGAAAGGTTTGGTAGCCCCGAAGCCTTTAAAGAACATTTTTTACAGGCTGCTGTAACGCTGTTTGGTTCGGGCTGGACATGGCTGGTAAAAGACCGGGAGGGAAAATTAAGCATCATGCAGGGACCTAATGCCTGGAATCCAATTACTGAGAATCTAATACCTCTGTTAACCTGTGATGTATGGGAACATGCCTATTATCTCGATTATCAAAACAGAAGATTGCAATACCTGGAATCATTCTGGGAGTTGATCAATTGGAAACTGATCGAGGATAGATTTAGAATGAACGATCACTTGATGACAGATTGTTGTTAAAACTAAAAATCTTCTTCTTTCTCCTGTTTTAACATTTCTTTGGTTGACAGCAATCCACATGCTGCTAAAATGTCTTCTCCACGGGATTTCCTTATGGTGGCAGTGATGCCCTTATCGTTCAGCCTGTTTTTGAAAACTTCAATATCCGGATCAGCCGTGCCTTCAAGCGGGGTGTCGGGAATAGCGTGGAACCGGATGAGATTAACCCGGCACTTTATTCCGCTGAGCAACCGTGAAAGCTCGTTAACATGCCTGCTGGTATCATTAAGATCTTTGAACATTATATATTCGAATGAGATCCTTCGTTGACGAAACCAGTTATATTTTCTTATTTCAGACATTACATCCTTGAGATTATGAATATTTTCAACGGGCATCAGTTTTTTTCTTTCATCATCAAAAGGGGTATGCAAGCTTAGGGCAAGATGACATTCTGAATTTTCCAGGAATAATTTCATCCCCGGAAGCATGCCAATGGTAGAAACTGTAATCCTCCTGGGACTCATGGCAAATCCCCAGTCGGAGGTTAATATTTCCAGACTCTTGAGCACTTCCTCTGTATTATCCAGGGGTTCTCCCATTCCCATGTAAACAATATTGGTCAGGCTTTCTCTTTCAGGTAAACTCCTGACCTGGTTGATGATCTCCCCTGCAGATAGATTCCCCTGGAAGCCCTGCTTTCCGGTCATGCAGAATAAACAACCCATTTTGCATCCAACCTGTGAGGATACACAAAGTGTTTTTCGCGAACTTTCCGGAATATAAGCTGCTTCAATGAATTTGCCGCTCTGGGCCGGGAAAAGATATTTTTTGGTTCCGTCAACAGACTCCTGAAAATTTAGATATTTTCTTGTTCCGAGGATATATCTTTCATTCAGAATTTTCCGGTTCTTCAAAGATAAATTTGTCATTTCCTCAATGCTGTTCACCTCTTTTTTATACAGCCAATCAGCAATTTGCTGAGCTGTAAATCCGGGAAGCCCGATTTCATTCACCATTTCCTTCAATTCCTTCAGGGTTTTCCCCAATAAAGCCTCTTTTTCCATATTAAAAGTAGATTTCTGCGATAACTGAATCAAAATCTATGCCCTTGGTTACGAGAATATCACGTGTTTGAACAAGCATTTCCGTACTGCCACAAAGATAGTATTTATAATCGTGAGGAAGATGATTTTGTTTATTACCCTTAAGAAAAAATTAACACGGCAATTTTTAAAACTATTTTTGAATTTGAAAAAAAAGTATCATATTTGCTTTCGAATTGAAAAGGAAATGAATATCATTCTTAACATATGGTGGTGGCAGACGCTCTTAGTTCCGAAAGGGATGTAGGAAGGTTCTGCTATTACGTGAATTAAAAGCATTAGGCCTGTCGAATCCCGACAGGCCTTTTTTTTTGATCTTAAAACTATGAAAATGAAAAAAACAAAGCTCTATCCAAAATTGAAACTTTTACCTCCCGGGGTTGCCGATCTGATAACACCGGTAAGCATTTATTTGAGGATCAGAGATAAATTCCCAAACGCCATCTTGCTGGAAAGCTCCGATTATCATGGGGGGAGGAACAGCATGACATATATTTGCTTTGATGTACTGGCCGATTTCAAAGTGGAAAACAGTCAAATCAGGATACTATACCCTGACGGGGAACAGGAAATAAATCCAATTACAGATCTCAATACTCTGCCGGATACTCTTGATGAATTTTTGCATTCTTTTGAATTGCATGAAGAAGGATCATCAAACCGTATGAATACCAATGGCCTGTTTGGTTATACTTCTTTTGATGCAGTGCAACATTTTGAAACCATAAAATTCAATAATCCTGTAAATGATGAATACAGGATTCCAGAGGTTAATTATTCCCTCTTCAGATTTATACTGGCCATTGATCATTTTAATAATCAGCTCTTTCTCCTTCAAAATGCTATGACCGAGGAGGAGGATGGTTATGGCCTGGTGATGGAAATATTGCGAAACCGTGCTGTAGGTACTTTCAGTTTTCGTCCTGACATGGAAGAAAAATCGAATATAAGCGACAAGGAATATATGGAAATGGTTTCTATGGGAAAAAAACACTGTCACCTGGGAGATGTATTCCAGATTGTACTTTCCCGGCAGTATTCCCAGGGTTTTCAGGGTGATGAGTTTAACGTATACCGCTCCCTGAGGAGCATTAATCCTTCTCCTTATCTTTTTTATTTCGACTATGGTGGTTTTAAGTTATTTGGCTCATCCCCGGAGGCGCAGCTTGTCATTGAAAAGGGTATAGCCAGGATCAACCCGATTGCGGGTACATTTAAGAGGAGCGGAAATGATGAAAAGGATCGCCAGTTGGCTATTGACCTGACCAATGATGAGAAAGAAAATGCTGAACATGTTATGCTTGTTGATCTTGCCAGGAATGATCTCGGCCGGAATTCCGACCATGTTTCTGTGAAGACTTATCGTGAGGTGCAGTTTTATTCCCATGTGATCCACCTGGTTTCTGAAGTGACCGGAAAATTATATGATGATTATAATCCGGTGAAGGTTTTCGGCGATTCCTTTCCTGCCGGAACACTTTCCGGGGCACCAAAATTTAAGGCTATGGAGTTAATAGATAAATACGAAAACAGAAACAGGGGATACTATGGAGGAGCTCTTGGTTACCTGGGATTTAACGGTGATGTGAACCATGCCATTATGATACGTTCATTTTTGAGCATTAATAACACACTGTTTTATCAGGCAGGAGCAGGAATTGTAGCTGCCTCGGTGGAAGAGAATGAACTGGAAGAAGTGAATAATAAACTGGGGGCTTTGAAAACGGCTATTCACCAGGCACAAAATCTTTAAACTGAAGCATTATGAAAATTCTTGTTATCGATAATTACGATTCATTCACCTATAATATCGTAAGTTATTTAAAAGAAATTACTGGACAGGAGATCTCGGTTTATCGTAATGATAAGATCGATTTAGAGGATGTGGGGAATTATGATAAAATTGTATTATCTCCCGGTCCCGGAGTTCCAAAAGACGCCGGCATCAGCATTGATCTGATTAAACGGTGGGCACCTGAAAGAAGTATTCTCGGAGTTTGCCTGGGATGCCAGGCAATCGCCGAGAGCTATGGAGGAGAGATCTATAACCTTAAAAATGTTTTTCATGGAGTTGCAACATATATGAGAGTGACGGATGAGAATGAAAGACTTTTTAAAGAGGTTCCGGAGAACTTCACTGCCGGAAGGTATCATTCCTGGGTGATCAATGAAGAAAAACTTCCCCCGGAGATTAAGATTACAGCGCGTGACAGTGAAGGGGTTATAATGGCCGTGTCACATAATACATTTGACCTGAAAGGTGTTCAGTTTCATCCCGAGTCGGTGCTGACCCGGTATGGAAAGCAAATGTTAACCAACTGGCTGGGCTATTAATCGTCATTGAATAAGTTTTGAATATAACACTGAATAAAAATGAAAGAAGTATTACATAAGTTAACGTCCCATATGACACTCAGCAGGGAGGAAGCTAAAACTATCCTTGTGGGGATTGCCTCAGGTAAATACAACCAATCGCAGGTTTCTTCATTTCTCACTGTTTATATGATGAGGCTTATCACTGTGGAGGAATTGATGGGTTTCAGAGATGCTCTTCTTGAATTGTGTGTCAGAACCGAGCTGGATGGATTTAATACAATTGATATGTGCGGAACAGGCGGAGATGGTAAAAATACTTTCAATATTTCCACACTTGCCTCATTTGTAGTGGCCGGTGCAGGTGAAAAGGTTGCCAAACATGGAAATTATGGAGTCTCTTCCGCATCTGGGTCGAGCAATATGCTCGAATATTTCGGTTATAAATTTTCGAACAACAGGGACAAATTGCTCAGGGAACTTGAGCAGTCAGGAATATGCTTTTTACATGCTCCTTTATTTCATCCTGCTATGAAAAATGTCGGTCCGGTAAGAAAAGAACTTGCCTTAAAGACTTTCTTCAATATTCTCGGTCCTATGGTCAACCCTACCTTCCCCCCTAACCAGTTGATGGGAGTATTCAGCCTTGAAACTGCACGCTTGTATCATTATATTTACCAGCAAACCGACAGGAACTTCAAGATCATTTATTCTCTCGACGGATATGATGAAGTATCCCTGACCGGAAGTTTTAAGGTTATTGCTAATTCAGGTGAGCATTTGCTGGAGCCTGAAAATCTGGAAATGGATCATGTTAGTCCTGAAGACATCTTCGGGGGAAATTCTGTTGATGAAGCAGCAGTAATCTTTAAAGACATCCTTGAAGGAAAAGGGACTGATGCTCAAAATAATGTTGTGCTTGCCAATTCAGCCCTTGGCCTTCAGACTATCCATCCCGAAATGAGTGTAAAGGATGCTGTAGAGAGCTCCCGGGAATCTTTACTGGGAGGGAAAGCTAAACTGGTATTTAAGAAATTGATTGACATGAACAGTTGAAAATGAATTATTTAGATAAGATCATAAAGACTAAAAGAAAAGAAATTGATTTTGTAAAGGAAAAGGTCCCGGTTTCATTTCTGGAAAAAACTACTCTGTATAATGAAGCAAGACCTTCCTTTTATAATGCTATTAATGTTCCCGGCCCTTCCATTATAGCTGAATTTAAGAGGAAATCACCATCAAAAGGCACTCTTAATAAGGAGGCAGAACTTATAAGCATCATAAAAGCTTACGAAAAGGCAGGTGCATGTGCCATATCTGTGCTTACTGATAAACATTTTGATGGTACGGCAGTTGATCTCTCGGTGGCATATGAAACCGTTGCTATTCCCATATTGCGAAAGGATTTTATTGTTGATGAGTTTCAGATCTTTGAAGCCCGTTCCATTGGTGCTTCAGCAATTTTGCTTATTGCAACTGTGTTAAGTAAAAATGAAATTGAGAGATTCTCTACACTTGCCGAAGAGCTTGAGCTTGATGTGCTTCTGGAATTGCACGGAAAAGAAGAGATCTTTAAAATATCTTCAAAAAACAGGATCGTAGGGATCAATAACCGGAACCTGAAAACCTTTGAGGTAGATATTAAGCAATCTAAGGAGCTGGCGGCTGAGCTATCCAATGACCTTCTTAAGGTTTCGGAAAGTGGAATATCTTCTGTCAGAACAGTTCAGGACCTCTATGAAAATGGCTTTCAGGCGTTCCTGATGGGAGAGTTTTTTATGAAAAGTAAATATCCGGAAAAGGCTGTATTTGAGTTTATTGATGAGCTTAATGCAAAAACAGGTTAAAAAAATGGTAAAATGAAAATAAAAATTTGCGGGTTAACCGACCTGAATAATATTTCAGATATTTTATATCTCAATCCGGATTATATTGGATTTATTTTCTATCCCGCATCGCCACGATACATGGAAAATAAATTATCAGCAGATGATATTATTTCTTTAAGGACCGGTACAAAAAAAACAGGTGTCTTTGTGAATTCTGATTTTTATGAAATTTCCGGGATTTACTGGAAATATCATCTGGATAGTGTTCAACTGCATGGAGAGGAAAGTCCGGAATTGTGTAAACAGCTCAAGGCTTCAGGCATGGAAATTATCAAGGCATTCCGGGTTAAGGAAGATTTTGATTTCCGGTCAATCGTGGATTACATTCCATTTGTCCGGTACTTCCTTTTCGATACCTATACTGAATTGAAGGGAGGTAGCGGGAAGAAATTCGACTGGAGAATAATCAATGACTATGACCTCGGGCATCCTTTTTTTCTCAGTGGCGGGATTAGCCCACTTGATGCCGGGGATATATCAGGAATTTCTCATCCTTCGCTTCAGGGGGTTGATCTGAACAGCCGTTTTGAGGATAGTCCCGGAATTAAAAACATAGCAAAACTGGAAAAATTCATAAAACAATTAAGAGGAGTGGAAATATGAAAAGCTTTTTAACCAATGAGAAAGGTTTTTACGGGAACTTTGGCGGAAGTTATATTCCCGAAATGTTAAGGCACAATATTGATGAATTAAAAGAAATCTATTACGATACCATTTCATCAGAATCTTTTCAGAATGAATTCAGATCTTTACTGAAAAATTACGCAGGCAGGCCTTCTCCTTTATTTTATGCCAGCAGATTGAGTGATCATTACAAAGCAAGGATTTATCTTAAGAGGGAAGACCTTAACCATACAGGCTCCCATAAAGTTAACAATACCCTCGGGCAGATCCTTCTAGCCCGATTTATGGGGAAGACGAGGATTATCGCCGAGACAGGAGCAGGACAGCATGGTGTTGCCACCGCCACTGTTGCAGCCTTGATGGGCCTGGGATGTATTGTTTATATGGGTGAACTGGATATGAATCGCCAGGAACCGAATGTTAAACGCATGGAAATGCTGGGAGCGAAGGTAATTCCTGCCACTTCGGGGAATATGACACTTAAGGATGCGACAAATGAGGCTATGCGCGACTGGATAGGGAATCCGGAAGACACTTATTATATTATCGGTTCTGTGGTAGGGCCGCATCCCTATCCCGATCTTGTGTCTTATTTCCAGTCTGTGATCTCGGAGGAAATGCTTTATCAACTGGAAGAACAAACGGGATCGAAGCTTCCGGATTATATCTTTGCTTGCGTTGGCGGGGGAAGTAACGCTGCCGGAACATTTTACCACTATTTGGATGAGAAAACAACGAAGCTTGTGGGAGTTGAAGCTGCAGGCAAAGGGATTGACACTTCTCTCACTGCAGCCACTATTGCTACAGGAGGAACTGGAATTTTACACGGAAGCAAGACCTTTTTGATGCAAAATGATGATGGTCAGGTAACAGAGCCTTATTCAATTTCTGCCGGACTGGATTATCCGGGTATTGGTCCTATGCACTCATGGCTTGCCGAAATCGGGCGGGCAGATTATGTTAGCGTAACAGATAAGGACGCCCTGAGAGCAGCTTTCCTTTGTACACGTCTTGAGGGCATTATACCGGCTCTTGAGTCTGCTCATGCCCTGGCAGCATTGGAGCAATATTCATTTAAAGAAGATGATGTGGTGGTGATAAACCTTTCAGGTAGAGGAGA
The DNA here is from genome assembly GCA_964528675.1 of uncultured Bacteroidaceae bacterium. Taxonomy (GTDB): domain Bacteria; phylum Bacteroidota; class Bacteroidia; order Bacteroidales; genus CAYRTD01. The sequence goes on along the minus strand of CAZGTU010000048.1, from coordinate 3,790 downwards.
TAAAGATATGCAAACCTACATCAATAGTTCACATCTGAAATTTTGATTTATATGAATAGAATTGATAAATGTTTTAAGGATAAAAAGCAAGATATACTATCTATTTATTTCACAGCAGGTTTCCCTGCATTGAATGATACCCGGAGAGTCATCAAAGCTCTTGATAAAAGCGGAGCAGACATGATCGAGATCGGCATGCCCTTTTCTGATCCCGTAGCAGACGGACCTGTCATTCAGAAAAGCAGTAAGAAAGCACTTGATAATGGAATGAATCTAAGCCTTCTTTTCGAGCAATTAAACGATTTACGGGAAATCACGGAAATGCCGGTTATTTTGATGGGATATCTTAACCCGGTATTCAAAATGGGAATGGAAAGATTTTTGGAAAAATGTTCTGAAGTAGGCGTAGACGGCCTTATACTCCCTGATTTCCCTCCAGAGGAATACGAAGAGTTATACAAAGATAAATTTGAACAATACGGGATCTGCAATATTTTACTGATAACTCCGCAAACCTCAGAAAATCGTATCAGGAAAATCGATGAACTATCAAAAGGTTTTGTTTATATGGTTTCTTCTTATTCCACAACCGGAGTGAAGGATGGCTTTGGAGATCGACAGATCAATTATTTTGAACGGATACAGAATATGGAATTGAAAAATCCTTCCCTCGTAGGATTCGGGATCTCAACTCGTGAAACTTATTCTCTGGCCTGTAAATATTCGAATGGTGCAATAATAGGAACGGCATTCATTAAAGCAATTGAAAAAGACGGCAAATTGGATGACAAGGTAGAAAGTTTTATTAAGGCCATTAGATAGGTTAACTTTGTGAGGTCTGTTTTTTAAGGGTTTAACCCTGAATGAGCAATTTTTGCTATCAAAATGAACAGTTTTTACAGATTTAATTAAAATTAAAATCGTATTTTTGTTATGCTGATAATTATGTCAGCATGTTAGTTGGTTAGTTGGTTAGTACGGCATTAAGCTGTAAAAGGCCGGGTTCGTGAGAATCCGGCTTTTCCTTTTGAGATGTTCTATGATTGATAGATGATGTTGTTGGTAAATACTATTTAAATTCTACTACTTCCCTGATAAATTCTACAATGTCGAGTTTCCCTAACTTACATTACCCTGCAACATAGCCTCCATTGTCCATGGTCCATCCTCCCCCTTCCTCCATGGTCTGTGGTCCATCCTCCATCCTCCCCCTTGCCCATCCCCCATCTTTTTCCTATCTTTCCCTCATTAACTTAAACTATCCAACCTATGAAAAAGAGACCTGTTTTTTTCATGCTTGTTCTTGCAGCTTTATTATTATTTACTGGGTTTTATTCCTGTAAATCTCCTGCCCCGGATGTAACCGAATATCCTGCTAATGAAGAATTTTTCGAACTTGTAGACTCCAATGCAACAATAGAAACCCGTGCATTATTCATGAATTTACTGAAATACCGTGACAGTTCGGTGATGTTCGGACATCAGGACGATCTTGCTTACGGCATTGATTGGTGGGCAGAAGATTTCCGCTCTGATGTGAATGATGTTGCCGGTAAATTCCCTGCGGTTTTTGGCTGGGATGTAGGTGAAATAGGACAGGAGGAAGAAAATATTGATGGGGTTAGTTTTAATAAGATGAAACAATGGATGATCAAGGTTTACGAAAAAGGAGGGATCAATACCATCAGTTGGCATCTGGACAATCCCGTCACCGGAGGAGATTCCTGGGATACAACCCGTGCTGTTTATTCAATTATTCCCGGAGGAGAAAAGCATGAACATTACAAAAATCTGCTGGATACACTTGCAGCTTTTATCTCAGACTTAAGAACTGAAGATGGGACGATGGTTCCGGTGATTTTCCGTCCCTTCCACGAGCTTAACGGGAGCTGGTTCTGGTGGGGGAGAGAAAGCAGTACCATAGAAGAGTATATGACATTATTCCGCTTCACAGTTCATTATTTGAGAGATGAGAAGGGCCTTCATAACATCCTGTATAGTTATTCAACCGATAGATTTACCCATGAAGATGAATATCTCGAGCGTTTTCCGGGTGAGATGTATGTGGATATTCTTGGATATGACGATTACTGGTCATTTGCTGATGAAGGGAAGATCCCGGAAGGAATTAACTCATTGCGCATACTTGCAAAAATGGGACAGAGGATGAAAAAGCCTTTCGCGCTGACTGAATCGGGCTATGAAACAATACCTGATCCGCAGTGGTGGACAGATAAGCTTCTCAAACCGATAAAAGCTGATTCTCTGGCACGTAAGCTTTCATGGTTGCTTGTGTGGAGAAATCATGATGAATCACATCATTACGCTCCATATCCCGGACATTCTTCTGCTGATAATTTCAGGGAATTTGAAAAGGATTCATTCACCTGGTTTTTGAGCGATTTGCCTGACATATATCAACCTATTGAAACCATAGAATGATGAAACCGGAAAAAAAACATATGAAATTAGAGGATTTTGCCACCCGGCAATTAAACGAAATCATTCTTCCTTTTTGGGAAATGAATATTGTTGATGACAGGCATGGTGGGTTCATTGGAAAAATTGATATGGAAGATCGCAGACATTATGATTCGCCCAAAGGAATTATATTGAATGCCAGGTTATTATGGACATTTTCTGCTGTTTACGGTAAAACAGGGAATATGAAATACCTTGACCTTGCCGGACGTACTCTTGACTATATTGAAAAGAATTTTCAAGATCCGATGTATGAAGGTTACTACTGGATGTTAGATCCTGACGGAAGCTTAAATAATGGTAAAAAGCAGGTATATGCCCAGGCTTTTGTTATTTATGCTCTTGCTGAATATGCTTTGCAGACCGGCGACAGGAAAAGTGGAGAAAGAGGGTTGGAGATCTTTAGTTTGATTGAAGAGAAAGCTTTTGATAGTCAAAAAAATGGTTACTTCGAAGCTTTTTCAAGGGAGTGGGAAGAAATTGAAGATTTGAGATTGAGTAATCTGGATATGAACGAGAAGAAAACAATGAATACTCATCTTCATATTTTGGAGGCATACACCCATCTCTACCGTTTCATCCAGGATGCGGTTTTAAAATCGAAAATACAAAACCTTCTTTATGTATTTGACAGGTATATTTTGAATGAGAAAAAGAATCATCTGAATCTCTTTTTTGATGAAGACTGGCAGATAAAATCCACGGCAATATCCTATGGTCATGATATCGAATCTGCATGGCTCATGCGTGAGTCTGCAGTTGTTTTAAGGGATGAAAAGAAGATTGATAGGTTTTCTACTATTTGCATAAAGCTTGCAGAATCATCTTTATCTGCTATCAGGGATGAAGGGGGCCTTATCCACGAATATGATTTTCATAATGTTTTTCCTGAGGAATATGAATGGTGGGCACAGGCCGAAGGTATTGTTGGCTTTACTGAAGCCTGGAAGATAAGTGGAGATGAACGCTACCTTGATGCTGCACTGGGATTAACAAGGTTTGTTGATAAATTTTTTGTGGACAGGAAATTTGGAGAATGGTATTATCGATTGGATGAAAGAGCAAAGCCCATTTCCGGATATGAAAAGGCAGGTTTCTGGAAATGTCCTTATCATAGTGTGAGAATGTGTTTGGAGATTTTGAAACAATAGAAATTCCTGTGGGGATCGTTAGAGTCCACCCCTTTGATACCCCACCGCTTCCTCCAACCTCAACTCCCTGACTTCAACTCCTTGCTCTTCCAGCCATGCAGCTATTCCCTCGTTCATTTTTCTTCCTGCATGAAGGGGGAAATCATATAGTTGAGCGT
>CAZGTU010000047.1:0-32394 GCA_964528675.1 uncultured Bacteroidaceae bacterium | reverse complement strand
GACCTTCGAGGTTTTTAAAACCTCGAAGGTCTTAAAACCTCGAAGGTCTTATAAAATACAAAATCTCACTGCAATGCAGTTGCAGGGTGGTGAAATTTTTTTTAAAGGCTCGTAATGACTTGAAAACAAGTTAATTAAAATTGATTTTTTTTCAATTCTTAAGCGTCGACTCAAAATCCATCCGGTTTACAATACTTCTTCCCAGGGTGATCTCATCAGCGAACTCCAGGTCGTCACCAACAGAAACTCCCCGGGCAATAGTGGTAATCCGGAGATTGGTATCTTTGAGCCTGCGGAAAATATAAAAATTGGTGGTATCCCCTTCCATGGTGGTGGGAAGTGCGAGGATCAATTCTTTTACCTCTGAATTATTTTCCATTACTTTTTGTTCCAGGGAGTGAAGTGTTAAATCGGAAGGGCCGATGCCGTCCATCGGAGAAATAATCCCTCCTAATACATGATACACTCCTTTGTATTGCTGGGTGTTTTCAATGGACATGACATCCCTGATATTTTCAACCACACATATTGTTGATTTATCTCTTTTTGGATTCGAACAAATATGGCAGATCTCCTGATCAGATAAATTGTGGCATACCCGGCAATGCTTGATCTCTTTTTTTAATTTTTGAATGACAGTGCCAAAATTTTCAACATCCTTCGTTTCCTGTTTCAATAAATGAAGTACAAGGCGCAGGGCGGTCTTGTTGCCAATCCCGGGGAGTTTTGCAAATTCACTAACTGCTTCTTCCAATAATTTAGATGAATAGTTCATCATCTCAAATTCCTTTCTGTTATTTTTTTGGTAAAAATAATATTAGATATAGCTATTTGCAATTATTTATTTTCCACCGCTTGCAAAAAACCGTATTTTCGTGCCTTAAATAATGTGCTATGTCGCCAATCCTTTTACTAAGTATTGTCGTTAGTTATTTTCTGCTACTAATTCTTGTTTCCTGGATTACCTCCCGTGGTGCAGATAATGCATCTTTTTTCATTGGAAACCGAAAATCTCCATGGTATATTGTTGCATTTGGAATGATTGGAGCCACTCTTTCCGGGGTGACATTTATTTCAGTGCCCGGGTGGGTGGGTAGCAGCCAGTTTTCTTATATGCAGATGGTTTTGGGTTACCTGGTAGGGTACTTCATAATTGCCAATATCCTCATGCCTTTGTATTACCGCTTGAAATTAACTTCAATATATACCTACCTGGATAATCGTTTCGGTAAATCATCTTATAAAACCGGAGCTTCTTTTTTTCTCCTTTCCCGGATAATTGGTGCTGCTTTTCGGTTATTCCTTGTGGCAAATGTGCTTCAATTCACTGTTTTTGAGAACTGGGGGGTGCCTTTTGAAGTAACTGTATTTGTCACCATCATATTCATCTGGTTATATACCTTCAAAGGTGGAATAAAAACCATTGTCTGGACCGACAGCCTGCAAACCTTCAGCATGCTTCTCGCGGTAATTATTTCGGTTATACTTATTAACAGGCAGATGGATCTCAGCTTCACCGGTATGGTAGATCTGATAAAAGAAAGTGAATATTCACGCATCTGGATATTTGATGAATGGCGCAATGAATATCATTTTGTAAAACAATTTCTGGGAGGTATGTTTATTACCATTGTAATGACCGGACTCGATCAGGATATGATGCAGAAGAATCTTAGCTGTAAGAATATCAGGGAGGCAAAGAAGAATATGTACTGGATGAGTATTTCCCTGCTACCGGTTAATTTCCTGTTTCTTTCTCTTGGAGCCCTGCTGTTTATCTATGCAGGTCAGATGAATATTCCGGTACCGGAACAGACCGATAATCTTTTTCCCCTTATTGCGACGGGAGGATATCTTCCACAGATCGTGGGAGTGTTTTTTATCATCGGCCTGGTTGCTGCGGCTTATTCTTCTGCCGATTCAGCATTGACATCTTTAACTACCTCCTTCACTATTGATATTCTTGAAGCTGATAAAAAATCTCCGGAGAAGCTTGGGAAAACACGCATTCGGATTCATATCATGCTCTCGTTCGTGCTTATGGCAGTTATTTTGCTCTTTAAGGCAATAAATGATGAAAATGTTATTTCTGCAATCTTCACTGTTGCAGGTTACACCTACGGTCCTTTGCTCGGTCTTTATGCTTTTGGCTTATTCACCGGGCGGAAAGTAAAGGATTCATTAGTTCCCATGGTTGCAATTATTTCCCCGGTGCTTACTTATGTAATAAACATTCATTCAGAGGCACTTTTATGGGGATATGTTTTTGGTTTTGAACTCCTGCTGGTAAATGGGTTGCTTACTTTTTTTGGTCTGTTGCTTATTTCAAGGAAATAGGGCAGATTAAACCTTTGCTTTCCCATTACCATTTGCAACCGAATAAATATCATCTATCAGATCTGCATATTTATCATATAACACCCTTCTTTTTAATTTTAGGGTAGGAGACATTTCTCCGGTTTGGGGACTCCATTCATCACACACGATCCGGAAACGCTTAATATGCTCTGTCTGTCCCAGCTTTTGATTGATCTCATTAACTTCTCTCTGATATCTTTGGACAACTTCTTTCATACTCACCAGTTCCTTGTTATCCCGGAATTTAATGTCGTGACGTGAGGCCCAGTTATGTAAAAATTCAAAGTTCGGGGAGACCAGGGCACTGGCAAACTTTTCATTTTCACCGATTATCATGGCATTTTCAATGAAGAAAGATTCTTTCATTTTGTTCTCAATCACCTGTGGAGCAATGTATTTCCCACTGGAAAGCTTGAACATCTCTTTTTTGCGATCGGTGATCTTTAGGAACTTACCATCAACCAGTGTCCCGATATCGCCGGTATGGAACCAGCCCTCCTCATCTATGACCTCAGCGGTAAGCTCAGGAGCTTTATAATATCCTTTCATGATATTCGGCCCTTTGCAAAGGATCTCCCCATCATCGGCAATTTTTACTTCAACACCGTCTATTACCGGTCCCACGGTTCCAAACATTATTTCCCAGCGGGTAAGATTATTTACGGCAATTACAGGCGATGTTTCAGTTAAACCATAGCCCTCAAGTACTTTAATCCCTGCAGCCCAGAAAATATGTGCAAGCCGAGGTTGAAGTGCAGCCCCTCCCGATACAACGATCTGAAGTTTTCCGCCCAGGGCTTCCCTCCACTTGGTGAAAACAAGACGATCAGCAATCTTGAGTTTAAACTTATAAGCCGCTGAGTTTCCATTGGGATTATATTTGAACCCGAGGTTGACTGCCCAGAAGAATATTTGCTTTTTAATTCCTTTAAGATCTTTTCCTTTGCCAATGATCTTATCGTAAACCCTTTCGAGCAGACGGGGCACTGAATTAAAGATCTCCGGTTGAATATCTTTTACATCCTGGACAATGGTTCCCATGTTTTCCGCATAATAGATACTCATTCCTTTATACTGAAAATGGTAATTGACCATGCGTTCATAAACATGACTCAAGGGAAGGAAAGAAAGTATCTTTGATTCCGGACCAAGGGGGTGAACTTCAGATGTTACAACAAAATTTGAGACCAGGTTATTATGACTTAGCATCACACCCTTGGGATTACCTGTAGTCCCTGAAGTATATATCAAGGTAACAAGATCACCAGGTTCTATGCTTTTTTTAACCTGAGTTAATTTGTCTTTAAACTCATTTTCTTTTTCCTTTCCTTTTTCAAGGATCTCTTTCCAGTTACTTGCACCTTCAATTTCATTGTAAGTATAAACCTCATTAATTGATTTTATCTGCTTTGCAACCGGTTTGAGTTTTTCCAGGAGTGCTTTATCCGAAACTATCAGGAGCTTTGGTTCACAATGGTTAAGGATATAAGTATAATCTTCCACCGAGATAGTAGGATAGATAGGAACATGTACAATTCCGGCCTGGCTAAGCCCCATGTCTACCATATTCCACTCGGGTCTGTTGTTTGAAACGGTAGCTACCCTATCTCCTTTCTTCAGCCCCATGGCCATGAGTCCATAGCTTATCTGGTTTGCATTATTTATATAATCCCGGGTGGAATAATGAATCCATTTTCCATTTATTTTTCCTGCAAGCGCATCTGTTTTGCCGGAATATTTTTCATTGTATCGTTCAAGTAAATCGAAGGTGCGTGTTACTTCCATTGTAATTTTAGTTTCTGTTTAGCCAAGGCCCAAATATAAGGAAAAACTCTTTCAATATTCGAATATTTTTTTTAAGGTAATGATGAGTTGAAAAAAGCATCTTGTAAAAAACAGTAAAACAGAAACATATAATGAAATTAAGATCGTTATAATTTCGACTATTTTTTTTCAAAGCTTTTTAATGCAGGGAATAGATTTTTATCTTTTTACTTAGAACAGGGAATAAATATTGGTAATTTATCTTTAACCCAGATTGAGCGTAATCGCTCAATCGACGAAGAAAAAAGCCTGTCCCGAATCTATATTCGGGGTAAGCATTTCACATCACCTATTCGGTGAAAGGCTATCCCACAAAGCGGGATAGGGGTTATTCGCCTCGGAAAGCGCTACTTCACTTCGTTCGTACCGCTCAACTCATGTTTAAGTATAAGATCGAAAATATCGGATAATGATTTAGATCCGGGAATTTTATTATTTTTAAATGACTAAAGTTTCGCACTTATCGATAAATGCTGTGAGTAATCTGTGGCAACATATCTTATTAATCAAGTGCGAAACTTTAGTTAAATGAAATTAAAAGGAAAATTCCGAGCTCTGTCAACAAGAAATAACTTATGTTGTTCATTATTTGAATTATACAAATGGGAACTATGAAAAAATATTTATTGCTACTTCTGAATTTATTAATACCTCTCTTGCTTTTCGCACAATATGATGCTTATATTATTTATAATTCCAAAGGAAAGAAAACTGATTTTGAGAAAGTCCTCAAAAAGGTATCGAATGCTGATGTTATTTTCTTTGGGGAGTCTCACAATGATCCAATAGCCCACTGGCTGGAATTAAAGCTGATCAAGGATCTTCCTGAGATAGCAGAAGGGCAGGTAATTGCCGGAGCTGAAATGTTTGAAACCGACCACCAATTGATCCTTGATGAGTATTTTTCAGGATATTTTGATGACAGGCGATTTGAGCAGGATGCAAGGTTATGGAAGAATTATAAAACAGATTATAAGCCTTTGCTGCTTGCGGCCAAGGATGCCGGAATTCCATTCGTAGCTACCAATATCCCCCGAAGATATGCTAATATGGTGGCAAATGGAGGTTTTGAAGCATTGGGAAAGCTGTCGGATGAAGCCAGGCAATTGATTGCTCCCTTACCTGTTCCTTACGATCCGGATTTGCCTGTTTATAAAGATATGCTTAAAATGAGCATGGGTCATGGACATGTATCAGAAAACTTTCCGAAGGCACAGGCCATTAAAGATGCTACTATGGCCCATTTTATTCTCAAAAATTTTGAAGAAGGAATGCATTTTATTCATATAAATGGTTCATATCATTCCGATAATTATACCGGAATTATCTGGTATTTAAATCAATATCAATCAGGTTTGGATATTAAAACCATTACCACCGTATCCCAGGATGACATTTATGAACTGAAAGAAGAAAACAAAACCAAGGCTGATTTTATTATTGTTGTGCCATCTGATATGACGAGAACATATTGAGTTGATTTAAGGGGTGAGTCTACTCCGAAAAATGTTTTTTTTGGCAGAATATTTTGAAGCACCTTCTGTAGGATAATCCCTATAGGCGCTACAGAGGCATGAAAAATATTTTCAACTTCAAAAAATTGTTTGGTTCTGGCTTGTCCAGGTTAGGGTTTAAGGGTTTATGGTTTAAAGGTTTATGGGTTTATAGTAAAATCCTCTTCCTTTAAACTTTTCTTCCTTCTTCTCTCTCCTTCCAGCTTCCAGCTTCTTCACAGATCCCTCGCTATAGCTCCGGGATTAATTCATCCACTATTTCCAGTTCGCTTACCTCGACTTAGTTCGACTTACTTCGACTGTCGCTCAGTAACCGCCGCTCACCAACCTCCGCTCGGAAACCAGTCGTTCCTGGAAACAGGGATTCATTGTACTTTGAGCTTTCAGCTTCATCTCATTCTCCATCTCGACTACGATGACCGGTCACCATAATCGGCTTATTCCCTTTTCTTCATTCTCTTCACCACATCATCCCACCTCATTATCCCACCACATTCTCTTCACCCCTCCACAGCCTCTCTCAATATTTCACCAGCCCTGGTAATCGCCTTTTCCAGACCTTTGGGATCTTTTCCGCCTGCTGTGGCGAAAAATGGTTGACCTCCGCCACCGCCTTTTACTTCACGGGCGATTTCTCGAATGATCTTTGCGGCATCGAGATTCTTTTCTTCCACCAGATTTTCTGAAATTACAAGCGAAAGATTGGCTTTTCCTTTAACTTCGGCACCGAGGACCATAAAGAGCCGTTTCTTTTCAGCTTTTAACTGGAAGGAAATATCGCGCAGATCCTGTGCAGAATCAACTCCTAAGATCTGACCAATGAATGTAACATTATTGATCATTTCTCCCTTTTCTGATAATTCTTTTTTCATTGAACCTTTCTTCTCGGCCTGAAATTGTTCAATCTCTTTGCGAAGTTCCTGGTTCTCTTCATTCAGTTTATAAACACTTTCCGGAAGATTCTTAGTGGTAGGAAATAATGCTCTTATATTTTCAATATCATCGGTAATATTAAAAATATATTCCTGTGCCTTTCGGCCGGTAATTGCTTCTATTCTTCTTATGCCTGCTGCAATAGCAGATTCCTTGATAATCTTAAAAAAGCCTATCTGTCCGGTTGAATCCACATGGGTACCTCCGCATAATTCGACAGAATTTCCAAAACGGATAACCCTGACCCTGTCACTGTATTTTTCTCCAAACAGGGCCATTGCACCCATTTTTTGAGCTTCTTCTAAAGGCATATCCCGCCATTCTTCCCTGGGTAAATTTTGTCGTATCCTTTCATTTACCTGTTCTTCAATTTTCCGGATTTCCTCCTTGCTCAATTTTTGAAAATGTGAAAAATCGAATCTCAGGTAGTCGGGATGTACCAGCGAACCTTTTTGTTCAACATGTTTGCCAAGGATATCCCTGAGGGCAAAATGAAGCAAGTGAGTGGCAGAATGGTTGTTCACGGTATCAATTCTGCTTCCCGAATTTACTACAGCATGAAATTCATCTTCCGGGTTTTCCGGTAATTCCTTAACCATATGAATGATCTGATTATTCTCTTTCAGGGTCTGAACTATGGAGATCTTTTTATCTCCATTGTCAATATATCCTTTATCACCAACCTGGCCACCACTTTCAGGGTAGAATGGAGTGCGATTGAATACCAACTGGTAAAAAATTTTGTCTTTCTGGGTAATTCTCCTGTACCGTACAATTTTAACATCATCTGATAAGCGATCATAACCGGTGAAAACGGTACTTTCACCCGGTGATAGTTCATTCCAGTCGCCAGTATCTTTCACAGCATCGGTTTTCGAACGGGATTTCTGCTTCTGCATTTCTTTTTCATAGCCTTCAAGATCCAGATCAAGATCATTTTCTTTTAAAATCAATCTTGTCAAATCCAGGGGGAAACCATAAGTGTCGTAAAGAGTGAAAGCATCCCTGCCGCTGATACGGGGAGTCTTTTTCTTTTTAGCTTCTTCTATCAGGGAATCCAGTAGATTAATCCCTTTATCAAGTGTCCGCAGGAATGCCTGTTCTTCTTCAGCAATAACTTTCTCGATAATGGATTTCTGACTTTTTAATTCCGGGAAATGATCTCCCATAAGAGAAACGAGCTCAGGAACCAGTTTATAAATTAAGGGTTGATCCTGTTTGAGAAAAGTATAAGCATAACGCACGGCCCTTCTTAATATCCGGCGAATAACATAACCTGCTTTGTTATTTGATGGCATCTGGCCTTCTGCAATGGAGAAAGATATTGCCCTTAAATGATCGGCAATAACACGCATGGCAATGTCCTTTTTCTCTTCTCGTCCATATTTAATGTTTGTAATATCAGAGATCTGTCTTATTATTCTTTGAAAAATATCCGTATCATAATTTGAGGTTTTTCCCTGTACCACCATGGTCAGCCGCTCAAAACCCATTCCTGTATCCACATGTTTTTCAGGTAAATTTTCCAGTGATCCATTAGCCTTCCTGTTGAATTGAATAAATACCAGGTTCCATATTTCAATTACCAGGGGATGGTCTTTATTCACAAGCTTTGCTCCGTCGGTTTTTTCTCTTTCTTTTTCAGGACGGATATCAACATGGATCTCGGAACATGGCCCGCATGGCCCGGTATCTCCCATTTCCCAGAAATTATCCTTTTTCGATCCTTCCAGAATTCTATTTTCAGGCAGATGGGCTTTCCAAAATTCCTGTGCCTCCGTATCTTTTTTGGTTCCGTCTTTTTCATCACCCTCAAATACAGTAACATAAAGACGTTTTTCGTCAATATTCATTTTTCCGGTCAGGAATTCCCATGCCATATCAATGGCCTCCTTTTTAAAATAATCGCCAAAGGACCAGTTCCCCAACATTTCAAACATGGTATGATGATAAGTGTCGTGTCCGACTTCTTCCAGATCATTATGTTTTCCACTAACCCTCAAACATTTTTGAGAATTGGCTACACGGGGCTCTGAAGCTTTGCCGGTTCCGAGAAAATATTCCTTGAACTGATTCATCCCGGCATTCGTAAACATCAGGGTCGGATCATTTTTAATCACCATCGGAGCTGAAGGTACTATGGCATGGTCCTTACTTGAAAAATAGTCAAAAAAAGCTTTTCTTATTTCAAAAGAGGTCATATGTCTAATTTATAACGATTATAAACAATATTTGATTTGTAACATTTTCCATGAAATACCTGTAAAATCGGATTAACTGTGAATTTGAGGTTGTAAAAATAATTTATTTAAATTACATTTGGGATCTATCGCGAAGAAATTTGTAGATAGAGCCCCTGGAACTAATATGAGAAGGAAGAGATATTTTTATAACGCTGAGACACTTAGGTTCGAAAGAGTCCAGAAACCCTTGCGGCAGAGAATACGCAACGGGTTGTTTTATTTTGCCGCAATTTCTGCAATATTCATAGGTATAAGACTCCTTGTTGATAAAGACTTTACCTCTCCCAAGGTAAAGTATTTTTCGGAAAAAAATTCTGAACTTAAAAGAGAATACGAAGCACTTAACACCAGAATAAATTTCGCGGAAATTTTCCTTACTGAAATTCAAAAACGGGATGATAAAGTTTACCGTTCAGTATTTGATCTTGACCCCATCCCCAGATCTGTTAGAGAAGCCGGTTTTGGTGGATCTGACGATTATTATGCAGATTTATACTCAGGAAATAAGACATTTGTAAAAAATACAGCCAGAAAACTGGCAGAATTATCCACCAAAGCCAGAGTTCAGTCAGTTTCATTTACCGATCTTCACAGAAAAGCTAAAGAACAACAGCTTTTACTTGCAAGAAAACCTTCCATCAATCCTATTTCACCGGCAGATCATGTCTGGCTCACTTCGAGTTTCGGTTATCGTAGGGATCCATTTAACGGAAGAAAGAGAATGCATCATGGAATAGATTTGGCCGGGCAGGTTGGGATCAAAATATATGCTACCGGTGAAGGTGTAGTGAAAGTAGCAGAATATAACAGATATGGTTATGGGAAAGAGATAATTTTAGACCATGGATTTGGTTATCAGTCCATATACGCTCATCTTAATGATATTTATGTGAATACGGGAGATACAGTAAAGCGAGGACAGTTAATCGGCACCCTTGGCAGCACAGGCAGAAGTACAGGCCCCCATCTTCATTATGAGATCAGGCAGGGAGACAGAGCGGTAAATCCAATGTACTTTTTTTTCGAAGATCTTTCTGTTTCGGAATATGAAAGGATTACCTCTGTGGAATGATCCTGATATTTCACATTTGATCAGTATCCCGTTTTTACTTCTTTCCTTTTTAACATTTCTTAAAATCTCACATATTTATTAATAATTACTTTTTTTTATTTTTGAAGCCAAATAAAAAGATCAACCAATGGCCAGATACATTTATGATCCTGATAATTTAAAGTATGAACAGATAGATAAGAATATTAAATCCAGAATTGTCAGAATATTATTATGGATTGGATCCAGTCTTGTTATCGGTCTTTTAATTGTTGTTTTGTATTCCTTATTATTTGACACTCCGCGTGAAAGAGAATTACGCCAGGAAAATATAGCGCTTTCCGAGGATTATAAATTCCTTACCCGAAAATACGCACGTATTGACACAGTGCTCAAAGAACTTCAAAGTATAGACCAGGATATTTATCGGACTATCTTTGAAATCGAACCTGTTTCCGATTCTCAAACAAAAAGAAGTTCCCTTGAAGATTTTCTTAAATTGATAGAATATGATAATGAAACTATAGTGAGTAATACAAAACTCTCATTGGATGAAGTCTTTTCAACAGTGAATCTTAAAGAAAGAGAATATGCTTATCTCAAACAGAATGCCAACCGAAAGAATGAACTGCTGATATCTATTCCGGCTATTCAACCTATTTACAATCCGGATCTCTCACGATTAGCTTCAGGTTATGGAAACAGAATGCATCCTTTTTATAAGATTGAAAAGTTTCATGAAGGGGTCGATTTTACAGCACCCACCGGAACTGAGGTTTATGCTACTGCCAATGGCACAGTTAAAGAACTTAACAGAACAAGAAGGGGAAGTGGACATACCATTGTATTAGATCATGGTAATGGATATGAGACATTCTACTCCCATCTTGATGGATTCAATGTACGAAGGGGACAAGAGGTAAAACGTGGTGAGCAGATCGGTACTGTGGGAAATACCGGCTTATCTACTGCACCCCATCTGCATTATGAAATAAGATTGAATGGCGAGACCGTAGATCCGATAAATTATTTCTTTCTGGAGCTCAGTCCTGCACAATACCATAAAATAATTGGATTATCTATAAATTCCGGTCAGTCCTTTGATTAATATAATAAAAATTTTTACCTTGGTGCTCCATGGCGTCAAATAAATACAGATTTAACCCGGAACGTCTTATTTATGAGAAGATTCAGTATCCTTTTCATAAAAAACTGTTCAGTCTTTTACCATTTTTTTTATCCATTATTTTCTTTTTCAATTTATTTCTCCACCTCCTTGATCATAAAATGGAATCACCAAAGACAAGGGTTTTACTAAGTGAACAAAAAGAAGTGGAAATGAAATTAAATATGCTGGATAAAGAAATTATCAGAGCCAATGAAATTATTACCGGCATCGAGCATAATGACGATTACATTTACCGCACGTATTTTGAAGTGTTGCCTCTTTCCCCTTCTTTAAGAAGAGCAGGTTATGGTGGTAATACCGGTAAGGATATTTTCCGGGAAACCAGGTACAATGATAAATTTTCGCGGATTAACAGTGACCTGGATAAAATTGCCAAAAAGCTTGTAGTTCAATCAAAATCATTTGATGAAGTAATTCAACTCGCAAATACAAAGGAAAAAAGACTGGCCGCCAGACCTGTCATACAACCGGTAAGTATCAAGGATCTAACCCGGTTTGGTTCTTCTTTTGGTATGCGTCATCATCCCATCCTCAAGGTAAGAAAAATGCATGAAGGAATAGATCTTACGGCTCCACGAGGCACTAAAATCTATGCCACTGCCGACGGAATTGTTTTACAGGCCGGGTATACAACCGGTGGTTACGGCAATAA
Organism: uncultured Bacteroidaceae bacterium; assembly: GCA_964528675.1. Taxonomy (GTDB): domain Bacteria; phylum Bacteroidota; class Bacteroidia; order Bacteroidales; genus CAYRTD01. Next base: position 20,630 of record CAZGTU010000047.1, on the reverse strand, counting down.
GATTTTGCTTGACCATGGTTTTGGTTACCGGACCCTTTATGGACATTGTCATTCTATTATGGTTAAACCCGGTCAGAAAGTCCGACGGGGAGATGTGATCGGAACAGTCGGTTCAACAGGCCTTTCCATTTCTCCACACCTGCATTATGAGGTTCACGTTAATGGCAGGGTAGTGAATCCCATTCATTATTATGCGAATGATCTGACTGAAAGTGAATTCGAGCATATGATCCAATTATTATCCAATGCTGATCCCGGTTTTGATATCAATTAATTTCTCTATGATCTTTTGGCTTCATTTTTTTTCTTATTTTTCGGCAAAGTTTTTCTGAATATGCGAAGTATTGTGATTCTTCTTTTTCTGGGATTGATTTTTCATGTGCAAGATAGTTTTTGTAGTGAGCATATCTATTCTGATTCCATTTCTTATTCCAAAAAATTTCAAAATATCATGAAACGGAATCATGAAGCACCCTCCCGTGAAGTATACAGCCGACTGGATACCTCAGCTTTTCTTGAAATTATTGATCATGGCATTGAATTGCCATTGAGAATGATCAGAATTGTAGCAGTGGGAGACATCATGCCCGGTACAAATTATCCATCAGAATCCTATCTGCCTCCCAGTTGCGAATCATTATTCAATCCGGTAAGATCAATTATTCAGAATGCTGATGTTGCTACAGGGAATCTTGAAGGGGTTTTCTCTTCGAATGGAGGAAATCCCAAGAATTGCAATAATCCCAAAACCTGTTATGTGTTTCGTATGCCCGATTCATATGCAGCCTGTATCAAAGAAGCCGGTTTCGATTTACTGGGAGTAGCGAACAATCATGTGAATGATTTTGGATATACAGGCCGGCAGAATACGGCCAGGCTACTGGATGAGACGGGAATCGCATTTGCAGGTTTCAGGGACAGGAGCACAGCTATTTATGAAAGCAACGGAATTACGGTGGGCTTCTGTGCATTTGCCCCACATACAGGAACTCTTGATTTTAAAGACTATGAAAATGCAGCGGCAATAGTAGCCGAGTTAAAGCAAGAAGCAGACATTGTAATTGTGAATTTTCACGCTGGAGCAGAGGGGAGTAAACATCAGCATGTCACCAAAAAAGATGAAGTCTTCCTCGGACATAATCGTGGAAATCCATGGTATTTTTCAAGGAAGGTGATAGATGCCGGAGCGGATCTTGTGGTTGGGCATGGCCCCCATATTGTCAGAGCCATAGAGTTTTACAAAGATAAACTGATTGCATATAGTCTTGGGAATTTTTGTACCTACGCACGCTTTAATTTATCTGGTCCGAATGCATATGCACCTATATTAGAGGTGAAATTGAACAGTGAAGGTGACTTCGTTTCGGGGAAAATACACTCTTTTCTTCAGTTAGGAGAAGGGGGACCTCTTCCCGATCCGGAACAAAGGGCTATGAAAAAGATCAGGGATCTTACCAGACTGGATTTTCCTGATCAGGATCTGATAATTGATGAAGCAGGAAATATTATAAAATGATAAATCTTGAAGGTTAATCAAACTATTGGATAGAAATATCAAAAAAAAATGGTTGAACAGCGTTTTTTTTATACTTTAGGTAACCTTATTTAAAGTTCTCATTTCATGCCCTACAAGGAACCAAAGATCGAAAAACTGTATTATTCTATTGGAGAAGTTGCGGAGATGTTCGATGTGAATACTTCCCTGATCAGATTTTGGGAAAAGGAATTTGATATTCTCAAGCCCAGAAAAAACAAAAAAGGTAATCGCCTGTTTACTAGAGAAGACCTTGAAAACCTTCATATTATTTATCATTTGGTGAAGGAAAGAGGTATGACCCTCAAAGGTGCAAAAAAGAAAATGAAGGAGAACAAAGATGACACTCTTAATAACTTTGAGGTAGTCAAAAGCCTTGACAGTATCAAAAAAATGCTACTTGAGATAAAAGAAGATCTTGAGTAATTTTAGAGTGACTGGTTTTCCTGGTATTTTTCCTTATAAATCTGTACTTTTTTGATTATGAAATTAAAAGAGATCATTTCATTTTTTAATGAGCTGGCACCCTTTGCTTTGCAGGAAGGATATGATAATTCCGGTCTGCAAATTGGCAACCCTGAGAAAGAAGTCAAAGCCGCACTTCTATGTATTGATATTACAGAAGAAGTTTTGGAAGAAGCTTCGAAAACCGGATCAGATCTTATTATTTCCCATCATCCGCTTATTTTTAAAGGCATCCAAAAAATCAGCGGGCAGAACATGATCGAAAGGATTATCGAAAAGAGTATAAAAAATGATATTGCTCTTCTTTCCGTACATACCAATATAGATACTGTTGCTAAAGGTGTTAATAAAAAAATATGTACCAAACTCGGTCTCAAAGACACAAAAATCCTTGTACCTGCTAAAGGTAAACTGTTGAAACTGGCATTTTTTGTTCCTGTTAACAATGCAGAAGAAGTCAGGAAAGCGGTGTTCAATGCTGGAGCAGGTGTCATTGGTAATTATGATAGTTGCAGTTATAATCTCGAGGGAAGAGGAAGTTTCAGAGCCGGAGAAGCGACTGATCCTTTTGTTGGTGAAAAAGGAAAAATTCATTTTGAAGAAGAAATACGTGTAGAAACAATAATGCCTTCTTATATAAAAAATAAGGTGATAAGCTCAATGATCGAAGCTCATCCCTACGAAGAAGTTGCTTATGATATTTATCCCCTGGTGAATGATTATGAGCTGGCAGGAATGGGGATGACAGGATATTTTGAGGAGGCTATGGAGGAACACGACTTTCTGAATGCTGTGAAAGCTGTCTTTAATGCAGGTTGCATAAAATACACTTCTCTTCGCGGCAAAAAAGTAAAAAAAGTTGCTGTTTGCGGGGGAAGTGGAAGTTCATTGTTGTCCAATGCAATAAGCTCAGGATCAGATGCGTTTATTACAGGTGATTTCAAATATCACCAGTTTTTTGATGCTGATAATAAGATATTGATTGCAGATATAGGTCATTATGAAAGCGAACAGTTCACAAAAGAGCTTTTTTATGAAGAGCTTACAAAAAAATTTCCTAAATTTGCGGTTCGTTTATCAGAAGTAAATACAAATCCAATAAATTACTTATAGTTCTATGGCTGAGCAAAAAACAAAAATAGAAGAGACAGCTGAAATTTCTGTTGAAGATAAGCTGAAAGCACTTTATCAACTTCAGCAGGTAGATACCTCTGTTGATAAGATCAAAATTTTAAGGGGAGAACTCCCCCTGGAGGTGCAGGATCTGGAGGATGAGATTGCAGGTCTTGAAACAAGAATAAATAATTACGACGAAGAAATTAAAAACCTTGACCAGAGTATAAGCGCTAAAAATCAAGAGATTCTGAATGCTGAAAGTTTGATTAAAAAGTATGAAGAACAGCAAAATAACGTAAGGAATAATCGTGAATATGATTCTTTATCCAAGGAAATTGAATTTCAAACCCTGGAAATAGAATTATGCAGAAAGAAAATTAATGAGTTCACAGCCGAGAAGGAAAATAAGGCAGAAGTCATTAATGAGGCTAAAGAAACGCTTGAAGAGAGAAAAGGTGATCTTGAAAGTAAAAAGAGTGAGCTTGATGAGATCGTTGCTGATACTCAGAAAGAAGAGGAAAATCTGAACAAGCGTTCCGAAGAGATACAGGAGATCATTGAACCTCGATTACTCACTGCATACAAAAGAATTCGCGGTAATGCCAGAAACGGGCTTGCTGTTGTTGTTGTGGAAAGAGACGCCTGCGGAGGTTGCTTCAACAAAATCCCTCCACAGAGACAATTGGATATTAAATCCAGGAAAAAGATCATCGTATGCGAATACTGCGGAAGAATCCTCGTTGATGATGAAATACTGGATGAAGAAAAGAAAGAAAAATAGAAACACAGGAACTTGGATAAGGAAAGGGACTATAACAGGTCCCTTTTTTTATACCTTCTTTTATTGTGCCCACTATCGTGGTCTTTTGGACCCGATATTTTCACAATTCTAATTTACCTTTTTCAAACGTGATTCCCATTCCTGCTTACCGCTCACCGCTCACCGCTCACCGATTACCGCTTACCGCTTACCGATTACCGATTACCGCTTACCGATTACCGATTACCGCTCACCGATTACCGCTCACCGATTACCGCTCACCGATTACCGCTCACCGATTCCTCCATGGTCTCCTTCTCCCTAACCCCCTCCAGATGCCCTACCGTATCATCATTGAAAAGTTTCATTTTCTGGTAATCCTCCTCATTCATTCCAAGTTCTGATCGATAGTAACTACTTTCCTTATTTGAGGGTAATAAAACAAAGTGTTTGCCTCCGTTTTTCGCGGGGGCTTTGTGAACCCATACCGGCAAGTAACTGTAATCGGCTATTTTCGTTTCTTTTCCTTTTTCAATAAGCATTTCGAATAATATACCCCCATCTGTATATCTTTTTCGCTGGTTGGAGATGAAATTTCCGAGGCTGTATACTACAAGAGCTTCTTTATCTTCTACTTTAATTTTTTTTATTGGTTGGACAACATGGGGATGGGAGCCAATGATTGCATCAGCGCCATTGGCCACCATGAATTCGGCCAGCTCGCGCTGACCGGCGTTTTCATTTCGCTGATACTCAAGTCCCCAATGGATGGTGACGATAATAAAATCAGGTTCTGCCAGTCTGGCTTTTTGCAAATCAGCTTTGATAAGTTCTTTATCTATATAATTAACGATATTAGGAGACTGAACCTTAATCCCGTTTGTCCCATATGTATAATTTAGAATAGCCAGACGAATGTTGTTCTTTTCAACGATCAGAGGATATTCAATATCTCTGTAATTCCGGGTCTTAAACGTACCGGTTCGTATGATTTCCATAGAGTCCAGCACATCTATGGTTCTTTCGAGACCATCCTTTCTTCTGTCGAGCGAATGATTATTGGCAGTGATCAACAGGTCAAATCCTGATTTCTTAATCGCTGATGCCAGTTCATCGGGGGATGAGAACTGCGGGTATCCTTTGAATGGAGGGCCTGCGAGTGTAACTTCAAGATTAGCAAGGGCAATATCAGCATTTTCAATATGGGGTTTTAACAGGGCAAAACATGTGTCATAATTATAAGCATTATGCATTTTTGCAGCGGCTATCTGGCTGTCATGTCCCATAATATCACCGGCAAACACAAGTTTAATAACCTGGTTTCCAGGGTTGTCCTGTGCTTTGAGATTCGATGTACAAAGCAGGCATAATACTGAGTATAAAATTATTTTTTTCATATTACCAGCTTCCACTTGCACCGCCACCGCCGAAACTACCTCCGCCACCGCCTCCGAAGCCACCGCCCCCGAAGCCGCCAAACCTTCCGGAACCGGAGCTAAATTGACCAAAACTACCCCTGTGGGTATGTCTTGTTCCGCTTAACATGGTAAGCGCCAGCCAAAAAGGTAGACTTCGCCCTACACCGTGAGCTCTCCTGCGACGCGATTGGCCGAAAAAGATAAAAAATAAAACCAGAATTATCAAAAATCCAAAGGGAGCGGAACTGCTACCGGTTTGACTTCGGTATTCTTCAGCGGTAAATTGTCCGCTCAGCAAACTGAACATTACATCTGTTGCTTCATCCAATCCACGGGCATATTGATTATCCCTGAAATTGGGTTTGATCTCCTTTTCAATGATCCTTTTGGCAAGGGCATCAGGCATATATTGTTCCAGTCCGTATCCTGTTTGAATTGTGATTTTTCTTTCCTCAGGATAAACCAGTATGATCATTCCATTATCATTTCCTTCCTGCCCGATATTCCATTCCTCACCTATGGTTGCTCCCATCATTTCGATGGGCATATCCTCATGCATTTCTCTGTTCAGAGTGACAATAAGTATCTGTGTGCCGGTTGTATCTTCATAGGCCGATAATTTATTGTTAAGGTATCTTTCATCATTTTGGGAAAGCAGATCTGAATAATCATTCACCCAGGACTGTGGAGTGTAGTCTTTTGGAAATTCTTTTTCAGCCTGGCCTTTGGCAATGAACGTGATGCTTATTATGATGTAAATAATAAATATAATTCTTTTCATCTGATCAGTTTTTTCCGAATGATATTTCATCAGATAATTCGTTGACGTCATCTGTCTGGTATGGGAAATGTTTCTTCAATTGTTCACCCGTGAGGATAATCCCGGTAGTTAGCCCTCCTGTAAAATCCCCTTTTTTAAAACTTTCATACATCTGATCTTTTATATTGTCCCAAAAATTTTCGGGAACCTTCATATTTATTCCGGCATCTCCGAGAATGGCAAACTTTTTACTGTCAACAGCCAGATAAAAAAGAATACCATTCCTTTCTTTAGTTTTATGCATTTCCAGTCGTTCAAATAAGTAGGCCGCACGATCCAGGGGATCTCCTTTAAGATCTTTTTCGATATGAACCCTTATTTCTCCCGATGTATTCAGTTCGGCTTCTTTTACGGCTGTTTTTATATCGTTTTGTTCTTGTTTGGTGAAAAATTTATCTGGTGTCATATACATTTTGTTTATTAAAAATTTCCTTCTAAGATAATATTCTGTGCATAAAAACCAGAACTAATCTCATTATTGTAAAACATTGTTTAAAACTCGACCTGCGGGGCTTCTTCTGCTCCTTCAGATGCTTCAAAATATCCTTTGCGGTCAAAACCGAAAAGGGCAGCTACAATATTTCTTGGAAATTTTCTTACAGATGTGTTATAAGTAGCCACTGAGTCATTAAACTTTTTCCGTTCAAAGGCTATACGGTTTTCAGTGCCTTCAAGCTGTGCCTGCAATTCAAGAAAGTTCTGGTTGGCTTTCAGGTCCGGATAACGTTCAACAGTGACAAGTAACCTCGACAGGGCTGATGAAAGTTGATCCTGTGCAGCTTCAAACCGGTTAATTGCTTCGGGATTGAGGTTTTCTGCATCTACATTTATAGCAGTTGCTTTCGAACGGGCTTCAATCACCTGAGTAAGAGTTTCCTGTTCAAAATCAGCATAGCCTTTTACTGTGTTGACCAGGTTCGGAATCAGGTCAGCTCTTCGCTGATAAGCATTTTCAACCTGGGCCCACTGCTGGGCGATTTGCTCATCCTGTTCTACCAGACGGTTATACCCACAGCCTGACAAAAATGGCAATGTTAGTATCAATACAAGGAATCCAATTGAATGTCTGCGATGTTTCATTTTATTTATAGATTTGAATTTCAGAAATATAAGGCATGAAAATTATTTAACTCCTAAGATAGGAACAAATTTTATACCTTTTGGTTAAGGAGGCATTTTTGTCAGGCAAGATCACCAATTATATTCTCATTTTTTAGGATAATTGCTTTTTTCTTCTCTCAAAAATAATTGTTAAATTTACACTTAATATAAAAATGATACACATGGAAAAGCTAAAAAATTATCAGGTCTGGTTTGTTATCGGCAGTCAGCATCTTTATGGAGAAGAGACTCTCAAGAAGGTGAGATCAAATGCTGAAGCTATTGTGAAATACCTGGATGCCCTTGATGATATACCGGTAAAACTTGTTCTGAAACCATTAATGACAAGCCCGGAGGCGATACTTGAATTGATGCAGGAAGCCAATGTTAACAGTAACTGCATAGGAATCATTACCTGGATGCATACATTTTCACCTGCAAAAATGTGGATCAATGGATTGAAAAAGCTTAATAAGCCTGTTTTACATTTTCACACCCAGTTCAATCGTGATATTCCATGGGAAGATATTGATATGGACTTTATGAATCTCAATCAAAGCGCTCATGGCGGACGTGAATATGGTTTCATGTTAAGCAGAATGAAAAGAGCAAGGAAGGTGATTGCCGGCCATTGGAAAGATGATGGAGTTATTGAGAGACTTTCATTCTGGATAAGAGCCACAGCGGCATGGCATGACTGGCAGGGTATGAAAGTCTGTCGTTTTGGAGACAATATGCGACAGGTAGCTGTTACGGAAGGAGATAAAGTAGAAGCTGAGTTGAAATTCGGATATTCTGTTAATGGTTATGGAGTGGGTGAACTTGTTAATTCTGTTAATTCTGTAGATGAAAACAGAATAAGCCAGCTTCTTGAAGAATATGAAGATTTATATGAGCTTCAGGGTGATCTCAGGGAAAAAGGTGATAAAAGGCAAAACCTTTTTGAATCGGCCAGGATTGAACTTGGCATGCAGGATTTTCTTGAGCAAGGGGAGTTTAAAGCTTTCACCACAACATTTGAGGATCTTCATGGCCTTGTTCAGCTTCCGGGGATTGCAGTGCAAAGGCTGATGGCGAAAGGATATGGTTTTGGTGCCGAGGGCGACTGGAAAACCGCTGCACTCGTAAGGGCAATGAAAGTAATGTCGGAAGGACTTGAAGGTGGAACCTCATTCATGGAGGATTATACTTATCATTTGAATCCTGGCGGGATGAAGGTCCTGGGAGCACACATGCTTGAAGTCTGTCCCTCAATTGCGCAAGGAAAACCTTCCCTGGAAGTTCATCCACTTGGAATTGGCGGAAAAGCTGATCCGGCACGTCTGGTTTTTGATGTACCTGAGGGCCATGGATTGAATGTTTCAATAATGGATATGGGTGATCGTTTCAGGATGGTGATGAATCCTTGTAAAGTGGTCAGACCGGAAAAGGATCTACCCAATTTGCCGGTTGCACGTGTTATGTGGGAGCCTGAACCGAACCTAACTACAGCCGCTGAAGCCTGGATACAGGCAGGAGGAGCTCATCATACTGGTTTCAGTATGGCGGTGGAGCCTGATGTGATTGAGGATTTTGCTGATATTGCAGGTATTGAATTATTGAGCATAGATAAAAATACCGGCATACGCGGTTTTTTAAAGGAAATAAAATGGAACGACATTTATTACAAACTGTCAAACGGCTTAAATTATTAACTTATGAGTACAAAATACACAATTGGTGTTGATTTCGGAACCGATTCAGTAAGATCACTGGTTGTAAATACCGAAACAGGAGACGAAGTTGGAACCGCAGTTCATCATTATACCCGTTGGAAGAAAGGATTATATTGCGATCCATCTGTTAATCAATTCAGGCAACATCCTTCTGATTATCTCGAAGGTTTGGAAAAGGCCATCAAAGAATCTGTGAAAGATCTTGATGATGAGATAGTAAGAAATATCGTTGCTATTTCTGTTGATACTACCGGGTCAACACCGGTTGCTGTAAACAGGGAAGGTGTCCCCCTTTCTCTGATTCCCGGTTTTGAAGAAAATCCCAATGCTATGTTCGTGTTGTGGAAAGATCATACGGCAGTGAAGGAGGCAGAGGAAATTAACCGGCTTGCACGTTCATGGGGAGGAGAAGATTTCACAAAGTATGAAGGTGGAGTGTACTCATCGGAATGGTTCTGGGCCAAGCTGCTCCATATTCTGAGAGAGGATGAAAAGGTAAGAAAGGCTGCTTATTCATGGGTGGAACATTGCGATTGGATTCCGGGTGTGCTGACAGGAAATACAGATCCGGCAGGGCTTAAAAGGAGTCGATGTGCAGCAGGTCATAAGGCTATGTGGCACGAGGACTTTGAAGGACTCCCATCCGAAGACTTTCTTGTGAAGCTTGATCCATTACTTAAAGGCTTACGGGAAAGACTTTTTGAAGAAACCTATACCTGTGAAATAAGTGTGGGTGATCTTTCATCTGAATGGGCAGCGAAACTTGGAATGTCGGAAAAGATTCGCATCGGGGTAGGTGCATTTGATGCGCATCTCGGAGCGGTGGGAGGTGAAGTCCAGCCTTATTACCTTAGCAAGGTTATGGGAACTTCTACCTGCGATATGCTTGTTGCTCCTAAAGATGAAGTGGGTGATAATCTTGTGAAAGGGATTTGCGGACAGGTGGATGGCTCCATTATTCCTGATATGGTGGGTCTGGAAGCAGGCCAATCTGCATTTGGCGATATTTACGCCTGGTTTTCACGTGTCTTAAACTGGCCCGTTGAAGAAATTATCGGCAAAATGGAATGGCTGGATGATGATATAAAAGAAAAGATCATGGAAGAAACTTCAGACAGGATCATTGAAGACTTAAGTCATGCAGCCGCCGAAATTCCCCTCGAAGAAACTTCTGAATTAGCACTCGACTGGATGAATGGACGAAGGACTCCGGATGCGAACCAGGAGCTGAAGGGAGCAATCACAGGGCTTAGTCTTGGCTCTGATGCCCCCCGAATATTCAAATCACTTGTTGAAGCAACTGCATTTGGTTCCCGCCTGATCAATGAAAGATTTATGGAAGAGGGGGTAAGGATAGACGGAATCATTGCTCTCGGGGGTGTTGCAAAGAAGTCTTCTTTTGTAATGCAAACTGTTGCCGATGTCTTGAATATGCCCATAAAAGTGGCACGTTCAGAACAAACATGTGCACTTGGATCCGCAATGGCAGCTTCGGTGGTAGCCGGCGTTCATAAAGATATCTCTGAAGCACAGAAACATATGGGTTCTGGTTTCGAAAAAGAATATTACCCGGATGAAAAGAGAGCTGCTATTTATGACAGGCTGTATGAAAAGTATAAGAAGCTTGGTAGGTTTGTGGAATTTGAGATGGGAGAATAGACCATAGACCATAGACCATGCCTGCCCGCCGACGCGAAGGCTAGCGCAATGGCAGGCGGGAACTCTTCAATCCTGAAAACTTTAGGCATTTGGAAGACCCTTAGTGGCGAATCCGCATATGTGGAGCAATTTGCCCGGAAAATTATCGGACCCGGATGTTATAAAAAACATCTTCACGTCGCTTTACTTTCTATTTTTGTAAAAAAAAAGTAAAGATGTCAGCAAAAAAATTCAAAGACCAGGTCCTGGAAGGTATTCCTGATAAATTGCCTCCGAAAAAAACTTATGACCCCTCGGTTAACCATGCCCCAAAGCGAAAAGATATTCTTACACAGGAAGAGAAAAAACTTGCCCTGAAAAATGCACTCAGGTATTTTCCTGAGGAACTTCACCGGAAGCTTGCCCCGGAGTTTCTCAATGAGCTCAGGGAGTACGGCAGAATTTATATGTATCGCTATCGTCCTGATTATGAAATTAGTGCAAGGAAAATACAGGATTTTCCTCATAAGTCTGTGCAGGCAGCGGCCATCATGCTGATGCTGAGTAATAACCTCGATAATGCAGTAGCACAACATCCACATGAATTAATTACCTATGGCGGAAACGGTTCAGTATTTCAAAATTGGGCACAATATCGTCTTACCATGAAATACCTTGCTGAAATGACCGATGAACAAACACTCGTGTTGTATTCCGGTCATCCTATGGGTTTATTCCCGTCTCATAAAGAAGCTCCAAGGGTAGTGGTTACGAATGGTATGGTCATTCCAAATTATTCGGGTGCAGATAATTATGAAAAAATGAATGCACTGGGAGTGACCCAGTACGGTCAGATGACAGCAGGATCGTTTATGTACATCGGTCCCCAGGGAATTGTTCATGGTACCACCATAACTGTATTAAATGCCGGTAGGAGAAAAAGTGGCCAACTGGAAGGAGATTTAAGCGGTAAAGTATATGTCACCAGCGGACTTGGAGGAATGTCGGGAGCTCAACCCAAAGCTACGGTTATTGCAAAGGGAGTATGTGTGATTGCTGAGATCAATCCCAAAGCCATCAAACAAAGACACGAGCAGGGATGGGTAGATGAAGTATACGGTGACCTGGACGATGTACTAGAAAGAATGCAGGATGCCAGAAGAAAAAAGGAGGCTGTCAGTATTGCCTACCAGGGCAATGTGGTTGATCTCTGGGAAGCGCTTGCCGACAGGGATATTCCTGTTGATCTCGGATCTGATCAGACTTCCCTGCATAATCCTTTTTCCGGCGGGTATTACCCTGCGGGACTCAGCATGGAGGAATCGAATAAAATGATGGCTGAAGAACCGGATGCTTTTAGATCGAGGGTACAGGATTCATTGAAAAGACAGGTAAAAGCAATTAATAAATTAAGTGAACGAGGCATGTATTTCTGGGATTACGGAAATGCTTTTTTGCTTGAAGCCGGCAGGGCAGGAGCTGAAGTGTTTGATAATGAGGGGGAATTTATATATCCCTCCTATGTTCAGGATATTATGGGGCCTATGTTTTTTGATTATGGTTTCGGACCTTTTCGATGGGTATGCAGTTCCTCCGATCCTGAAGATCTCAGGATAACCGATACAATTGCAAAGGAAGTCCTTGAACAAATAGCTGTCGATGCACCGGTTGAGATAAAAGGTCAGCTTCGTGATAATATTCACTGGATAAGTGAAGCGGGAGAGAATAACCTGGTGGTTGGTTCCCAGGCGCGGATATTGTATGCCGATTGTGAAGGCAGGATCAAGATTGCCAGAGCTTTTAATGCGGCTATTAAGACAGGCCGGATAAAGGGTCCGATTATCCTGGGAAGGGATCATCATGATGTTTCAGGTACAGATTCTCCTTATCGCGAAACTTCCAATATTTATGACGGTTCTGCTTATACTGCCGATATGGCTGTTCATAATGTCATCGGAGATGCTTTCCGCGGGGCTACCTGGATTTCTTTGCATAACGGAGGCGGAGTAGGCTGGGGAGAGGTAATTAACGGCGGATTTGGAATGGTGCTGGATGGAAGCCCGGCAGCGGATCGCCGCCTGGAGATGATGCTCCACTGGGATGTAAATAACGGAATTACCAGGAGGAGCTGGGCACGAAACAAGGAAGCTATGTTTGCCGTAAAAAGAGAAATGGAAAGAACAAAGAATTTAAAAGTAACTTTACCCAGGTTTGCAGATGATACATTAATCGATAAACTTTTTGAAGATGAGAAATAAAGCGGTTTTCTTTCTGTTTTTGCTCGGCACCCTTTTCATGCTTATTTCATGTGAAGAAGATCTTTTTTTTGATGATCCCAGGGATAATCTTGTTGGTGAATGGCTTGTAGATGAAGACAGTGAAGAGTTTAAGAAAAAGGATATGAATCGTATTTATAATGTTACCATTTCGAAAGATCTTTTTGATTCAACTGCATTTTATGTTGACGGATTCTATGAAATAGACGGGAGAGTGAAAGTGATTATGGAAAATCTGAACCTCACTATTCCGGAACAAACCATTGACGGTTTCAGGATCCATGACGGATATGGAGCAATTTCATCTGATTATTCCGAAATGACTTTTTATTATTATGTATCCTTTACGGGTATAAGGGATGAGGTAAGAGCAGACTACATTCGTGTAGAGAACAATTGACCCTAATCTTCAAACATTAAATGATAAGGTTTTTCAAGTTCCCTGCTCAATTCTGCCAATCCTATGTTCCTGCTTTTCCGGAAGTATTCTTTCCCTTCAAAAAATATCATTATTGTAGGGATGGAAAATATCCTGAACTGTCCTGAGATCATCGGGGCTTTATCTATATCCACATAAAATAGTTCAATTTTGGGAAAATCCTCGGTGAGCATCTCAGCTATTTTCGGTTTAAGAACTTTGCATACATTGCAATGAGGAGCAGAAAAATAAAAAAGAGCTGCTTCTTTCTCGTTTATGGCAGCTTCAATTTCATCCGGAAGTGTTAAAAGCTTATATTCCATGATCAATAAATATCTTTTGCTATCATTATCAGGGCGCAATCCGTAATGGCTTCAATATGGTTATCCCGGGCAAGTTTTATAAATTCCTGATTATGTGTGCCAGGATTAAAGATTATTCTTTTAGGGTCCAGGGAAATTATATAATCATAATACTCTTTCTGGCGTTTGGGAGAAAGATATAGACTCACTGTATGGATATCTTTCAGATCCGGTTTTCCGGTAATAATATCTAACCCGATAATTTCCCCCTGCCTTATTCCAAGCGGGATAGCTTCATAACCATGCCTTACCAGGCTTTTTACCATTTTATTAGAAAACCGAAGAGGATTAGGACTTGCGCCAAGTACCAGGGTTTTTTTCATGGGTGATTTATTTCTGTACTTAAAAATAATATTTTTTGCATGCGCACACAAATATAGTGAATTTTCGATCGAAGAATTTTTGGTCACACTGTAGTTAGTGGGTCTCTTATAATATTTTTTTCAAACTAAAAAGTGTCACCTTATTTTTTAAATGTTTTGAATTACTTTTGTTTTTTAATTCCAGAAATAAATCTTTTAAATGAATAGCCTTTTTGGACAAACTTTTATTTCGATTTTCGGTGGACTTTTAAATATTTTTATCATCGCGGCTCTGGCAGCATTCCTTACCCGGCGAAAAATTGTCAGCCAGGAGGTGATAAACGGCTTATCCAAACTTGTAGTTACAATATTTCTTCCTTTTCTGATCTTTAATACAGTTACGCAGGAATTTGATCCCGGTCAGCAAACCTATTGGTGGACTTTACCACTTCTGGCTATCTTATTTCCTTCCCTGGGGCTTTTATTATCATGGTTACTTTTCTATAAGCAAACGAAAGAGAAAAAATACCTTTTTCCGCTTGCAACAATGCAAAATGCCGCTTATTTGGTCCTTCCCATAGGCGAATTTGTTTATAAAGAACAATTTGAAGAATTTTCCCTGATATGCTTTCTGATTGTGCTTGGACTAAGTCCTTTTATGTGGACAGTAGGGAAGTTATTACTTACAAAAGATGATCAAAAGGGTCCGGGTATAATGAAGATTCTTACTCCGCCTTTCATTGCGAATATATTGTCTGTAATATTGGTTTTGACAGGTATGAACAAATATATCCCCGGCTTTATAACTGACGCAACAGGTTTCCTCGGAGCTGCCACCGTCCCTGTTGCCACTTTTATTCTCGGAGCAACCCTGGCGATATCCATAGGATCCATTCCGGGGTTCAAAGATACCTTCAGGGTGATCTTTGTGAAATTCATCGCTTTGCCGGTTATGACAATCTTCCTGCTTAAATATTTTAATACAGGAGATAACTTTCCGCTTCTCGCCGACGTACTGGTTATTCAAAGTGCTTCTGCACCGGCAACAGCTCATATTCTTCAATTGAGAACCTATGGCGGAAATTTGAAATCAGCAGGAGGGATCATTTTTGTAAGTTATCTTATCTGTCTTTTTGCGATTCCTCTCTGGCTCACGGTATGGAAGTTTATCTAAGCCCGCCAGGGTCTCTTCCTGTTTTTCACATTTTGAAGGGCGTTCAGTGTGATGTTTACGTCTTCTATCACCTGGAAATCATACATTCCTGCACAGATGAAATCTGCACCTTTTTCAAAGGCATAAGGGAAAGCTTCCCGTGGATGCAATGATCCTGCTGCCATGGTTTTAAATGCAATCCAGGGCTTTTCAAGGTTTTCCATGAACTTTTCAGTTTCATCCGGATCGAAACAATACATGTTATCATGCCAGGTAGGATGTTTGGCAGACCAATAATTATGAGAGTGCATGGTTTTCATCCAGAAATCGGTTTCAAGTCCAAGTTCAACACATTTTTTTATGGTTTCAATTTTATGAGCGCCTATTCCCACAGGCAAACCATTCTTTCTCAGCAGATCCATAACCTCAACAATTTTCTCGACTTCTCCATGCTCGATATAGTAATCGGCAGTTTCACCTTGAATATAACCTGCATGTATGCCATTGTCAATCGCATTTTTTACGATGTCCAGATATTTCTGGAAATCCATAGGCTGAGGTCCATTTGTATATTCCAGACCGGCACAATCGGATATGAACTGGATATTTCCGTATCCTTCATCCCAATATTCCCTCATAATGGGCATTACCACAGGGTTGGAAAGCAGGGTGTTTACGCCGGATTGTTCAGCCAGCATAAGGGTGCGGAAGATCCTGTCTTTCTGATGGTAATGAAGCACAAGGGATGAGACATAAATCAGATCGCGGGAATGTACATATCCACTCAGAAGATTTCCTCCCAGGATGAGTTTTGAACTTTCGAGGGTTCCAAGGAAACCATTTGGAAGATTCCCTTGAAGTTTGGCGGTTTCTTCAGTGAATTTTTTTCCTTTGAGGTCTTTGAGAGCCAGATTATCGGATCCTGCCTGTATCTGCCTTACAAATCTTTCTGTTGCTCCTGTTGAGGCGTCCACCAGGTTTTGTTCTTCAAAACTTTCCATCCGGGTCCTTCGAATGGCACCGTAAACCACAGCACCCATAAAAGGTAAGGTAGCCAGATGTTTGAGGACTTCCCTGCGTTTAATACTGGAAGTGTCGGCTTTTGTTTCAGGAACATCAGCTTGTCCGTGGTCCATTTTATGCATAGGTTTACTGAAATATGTGGAGAGTAGGCCATCCAACCCGAGGAATTTGCCTGTTGGTACAAACATGAGAACAACCAGGGCAATCATTTCGAGCAGATCTTTACTGATAATCATGTAAGCTCCTTCGCGAAAAAATCCCGGTTCAGCAAAAAAAGGAGGATGGGAGATATAATAAAGAAGAAGTAAAAGGATGCCGCCTGCCTGTGAGATCCGGGTAAGAAATCCTAACATCAATCCAAGTCCTACCAGGACGAGTCCTGCTATATTCAGGAAATTCACAATTTCAATGCTGGTTTCACTTGCAGCCAGGGAATGGAAGATTCCTGCCAGGGGTCCTGTAGCGCTCTGAAGGTAACCTGCCGAGGTCCAGGCAGGATCAAAAAGTTTGACCAGGCCTTCATAAAGAAAATGCCATCCGATTGCGACCCTGAGGACAGTCAAAACAATAAGGGTTGCTTTTTGATTTTTTGGGCTAAGAGATAGGGTGTTCATTGCTTGTAATATTTGGTTAGCTTTTGCAGCTAATTTAGATATTTTTTGGGTTTTTGGCAATGGCGGGGGTGGCAATTGAGACCCTGAGGGTTTAAAACCCTCAGGGTTCTATCCTTTTAAGGATCATTAACTTCCGTAAAAAATTCCGCTTCCCGGCCCCAGGGGAAGACCCAGCAATATCCATCCTACAAGCAATAAACTCCAGATGATAAAAAAGCTAATTGTATAAGGGATCATGGTCGCAATGATGGTCCCAATGCCTACATTTTTCAGGTATTTCTGGAAAAATGCGATAATAAGGGCAAAGAAACTCATCATCGGAGAAATTATGTTTGTTATGCTGTCTCCGATTCTGTAAACCACCTGTGAAAGCTCAGGAGAATAGCCCAGGAACATAAAGATAGGAATGAAAATGGGGGCCAGAATAGCCCATTTAGCTGAAGCACTTCCCATAAACATGTTAAGGGTTGCAGCGAAAATGATAAACAGGATAACCATCGGGATCAGCCCTATATTTGCCGCGCTCAGGGCACCAGCTCCTTTGATGGCAATAAGCAATCCCAGGTTACTCCACTTAAAGTATTCCACAAACTGGGCCGCGAAGAATACCAGTACAATATAGGTGGCCAGTGTTTTCATACTATCAGCCATCCCGTTCATTACGTCTGCATCATTTTTGAAAGCCCCGGTTATTAAACCGTAGGTAAGCCCGGCCAAACCTGCATATACCAGGAGCCAGAAAAGAACCCCTTCTATTAGAGGAGAATCAATGATTCTTCCACTTTCAGGCCTCAGCCAGCCGTTTTCCGGAATAAGACCGATCAGTACTATGATTGTTATGATTGCAAAGGTAATTGTGGACCATAAAAGACCTTTCTTTTCAAGCCTGCTTAGTGGCTCAAGCTTTTCAGCTTTTGCATTTCCTTCATATTTGCCCAGCCTGGGCTCAACAAGTCTTTCCGTAATAAATGTTCCGGCGGTAGCAATAAAAAATACCGATACTACCATGAAATAATAATTAGCCGTCGGATTTACGGTATATTCAGGATCGACAATCCTGGCTGCTTCCTGGCTCAAGCCGGCCAGCAAGGGATCAATAGTTCCAATCAGAAGGTTGGCGGAGAATCCACCGGAAACGCCTGCAAAAGCTGCAGCCATACCTGCTATCGGGTGTCTGCCCACGGCATGAAAAATGACCCCTGAAAGCGGGATCAAAAGAACATATCCGATATCACTGGCAACATTGGAAATGATGCCGGTAAAAACAACAACAAATGTCAGTATCTTTTTCGGAGACGAAAGGATGAGCGACCGAATTAATGCAGAGATCAATCCACTTTGCTCGGCAATACCTATCCCCAGCATGGCAACCAGAACAATGCCGAGAGGAGCGAAAGCGGTAAAATTATCTACAACCTCAAGAATAACCCGGTGAAGGCCTTCTTTCGAAAGGAGATTAACAGGTTCAACAATTTCTCCTGTGGCGGGATGAACAGCTGTCCAATTTACCCAGGCTGCGACTGCACTTAATATTAATGTTGCTAAAGCAAATAATCCAAATAAAGTAGCCGGGTGAGGCAGGGCATTCCCGGCTTTTTCAACAATGTTCAGGATTTTGTCCAGAAAGGATCGTTTTTTCTTCTCCTCCATAAGTTTTCTTTTTCAAATAGTGATTTATATTATTTGTGTCGAAATTATTTCTTTTCAAAAGTTTTAATGTATTGATGAAGCTTCCATTATTTTCATCTATTCTCGTCGATGTTTCAAAAATTATTGGATCATATTTTAAAGAGGAAATACTTTTCATAAACAAGGCTTTTACGCATTGGTTTTATTCGCCGGTAAAAGTAAGAGCGGTAGAGAAATTACTGCAAAAAGCTTTGAAAACTGCTCCCTTAGTAAAGAGTTTTCCCTGTGATTTATATTTGTCAGAATGATCGTCAATACCTGAAATATTTGGATTAATTTTCTGAATGAACAGACAGACATGAAGGACAAAGACAGTCTTTATATTTCTGTATAAGAATCATCATTTCTTTGCTATGAATTTGTTTTTCTTCACACCAGCAATCATTTTCAGCATCGCAGGTAAAAGCTTTGTTACATGCAGCACATATTTTGTTATTTACATTATGTTTATCCGATTTCATCACTTCCTTTTCTTTCGAGGGTGACACTTACAGCTCTCATTTGCCCGCCCATAGGGGGATTCATCTTTCTGATGGTAACTTTTGCTTCTTCTATATTGGAAAATTCATCAAAAACAGCATCCAGTATTCTTTTGGCAATATTTTCCAGTAGACTTGATTTCTTCTTCATCTCCTGCTTCACCAGTTTATAAGCGACCTGGTAATTAATCGCGTCTTCCAGGTTGTCGCTGGCTGCCGGTTTTGTCATGTCTGCATCAATCTCCAGGTCAACAAGAAATCGATTTCCCACAATTTGTTCTTCCTGGTAGTGACCATGGAAGGCATAAAATTCCATTCTTTCGATGAGGATCTTTCCCATTGATAAAAATTTTAGCCAAAAATAGGGAAAAAGTATGTAGTTGCAATACCCGGATTCTCCAGGGCAGTTTTCTCATGATTAAGTAGATATTAATCAGTCGATTAAAAAAAGGGATGTATAAAAAGCCAACTCTAAATACTACCTGTCAGGTAAGGCTTTTATTGCTTCTTACCTGGATAAATAAATTGATGAGCTTTTCTGCAAGAATGAGAATTACAGTAGTAAAAACAACCATTATTAAATAATAGAAGTTTCCCGAAGCTTGAGTAAATGTTTTAAGAAGAGGGAGAATGTGCTCTTCGACAAAATTAACAATGGGCGCAAAGCTGAATGGAAGGAGAATAAGTGCGGTAACCAATGCTATCATGGCTATCTGAAGATAAGATGAGATGTTTTGTTTTTTATGGGAAAATGATATTACATCCTGCATGATTTTATCTTTCAAATTTTCGGGAGCTTCATGCATTTCAAGATCCGTTATCAGATCCTTGAAATAATCATCATTGTATTTTTTCGGTTTTCTCATGAGTGAGAATTAAATTCATCTTTATATTCTGATTCCAGGATCTTCTTTAAATTACTTTTGGCACGATGAAGGATTACTTTTGTGTTGGCTACCGTTAAACCGGTGACCTGGCTGATCTCGTTATGGCTGAGTTCCCCCAGGTAAAATAAACGTATTAAAAGACCTTCTTTTTCTTTCAATTTAGAGATTGCATAACGCAAGATCTTTTTTCTTTCCTTACGTTCAGGATTTTTATCCGATTTTTCTGTTTCAAGTTCTATATGATCAGTATGATTTTCATCAGACTGGAATTTCTTTTTTCTAAGTCGCTGATTCGACTCATTAACAACAATTCGATAAAGCCATGTTGAGAATTTTGAGTCGCCGCGAAAAGAATTTATGTTTTTGAAGGCCTTAAAAAAGGAAATTGGTATTAGTATTTCAGCATCCATTACATTAAATTTTGGTTAATAAATCATTTTTTCTATTATAGGATGCAGGATAGAAATAAAAGTTACAAAAAATTTGCATCACCTGTGTTTGTCTTACATATATAGTTTATGGACAGCGATTTATATTAAATATTCTTAAGAAACTATCCGGAGAATTTTCCTAACGTGGACGAGCCACAACCAAACAAATAACAAATCTCAAAATACAAACAACTGAAGTTTCGCACAAATCAATAGAATGTTGCCACAGATTACTCACAGCCTTTGGCTGTACATGAGATCGCTATCGCTAAGTTCACAGATTAAGAATATTAATTGCATTCGTACTAATTAGATTGACACAGAAACCTTTCTGTAAAAACAGAAAGGAATCTGCGAAAATTAATTGCAACGAGTGAGAATAATAATTTTAATCTGTGAACCTGTCCGCCTTTGGAGGATCTGTGGCAA
>CAZGTU010000046.1:0-32553 GCA_964528675.1 uncultured Bacteroidaceae bacterium | reverse complement strand
GAAAGACCCACCGGGGTTATTACTGGGTGTACTACTCACCCATCCAACGCATGGTTCTGTTCGATTATCAGGAGGGCCGTGGCCGGGAAGCTCCCAAAAAACTATTATCAGATTTTAAGGGCTATCTCCAGACCGATGGTTACAAGGTGCGATTGGTTCGGTAAACAGAAAGATATTACACTTTTAAGTTGCATGGCGCATGCCCGGCGCATGTATGAAAAAAGCCTGGGTGATGATAAAAAACGGGCTGAATATGCCATGACCGAAATCCAGAAGCTCTATCATATTGAACGTCGGGCACGCGAGCAGGGGTTGTCTGCAGAGCAGCGCCATAAACTCCGGTTAGATGAATCCTTATCCATCATGAATGAGCTGGGAAAGTGGATGGCCGCCCAGGTCAGGACCACCCTGCCCAAAAGTCCTTTCGGGAAAGCATTGATCTATTCTGTTAGCAGATGGGACAATCTGATGAACTATCTCAAGGACGGATACCTGGAAATTGATAATAATCTCGTGGAAAATGCCATCAGGCCCACGGCTCTCGGAAAACGGAATTATCTCTTTGCCGGATCCCATGCCGGAGCAAAAAGTGCTGCTATGTTCTATTCCTTCTTCGCTACCTGCAAACACAACAATGTGGATCCCTTTACCTGGTTAAAAAGGGTCCTGGAAATCATCCCTGATTACCCTGCCAATAAAATCTCAGATTTGCTCCCGCAAAACCTTAACCTCTCATCTTAGCCTAATTCAGGGTGGAAGTGTACTTGCTAGGACGGATACGTTCAAGCAATGGTTTCCCAGTGTTATTCGATGTACAGGATTATTTTATGTTTCCTCATAAACCCATACCTGCCCGCAGAAGTGCAGGCCAGTGCAATGGCACGCGGGAATCTATAAACCCATAAACGATTAAACCAAAGTATCTCCGGTATAAAAATACCATCCGCAATGGTTAGGGTAGAAAAATCCGGATGAAAGATAACATCATTTACATTGACGAACAGGAAGCTGAGACTTATACTTTTCGGTACGATTATTATTTTATGATGGGCGATCACCGCTATGATTCAAAGGATTCCCGGTATATCGGGCCGATACCTGAGAACCGAATTATTGGAAAAACCCGGAGAATACTTTATTCGGATAAAGAAAGGTTTAAGTACTCCCGGATTTTACAAAAGATGCACTAAGATATAAATACAAATCAAAGATTCATAGTAACATGAAACAACTGGAAAAGACCGCAAAAACAAGGCAACAGATAGCAGAAGAATATGGAGTTTGCACGAAAACCTTAAATAAGTGGCTTAGGACAAATAATATTAATATTGGTCGCGGTTTAATTACTCCAAAGGAGCAAAAAATGATTTATTTAAAACTTGGCTTTCCCAAAAATTCCTAAATATTCTCAAAAATTCCGATTTATTCCGAAAAATTCCTTTGCGGAATACACTATGGATTATAATTTTACTAATGCTAAATTATATCAATGTTTAATTTAATCATCTAACTATGAAAAATTTAATCACTAAATTAATCATCGCAGGTCTATTTTTATTCTTTGCAATGGTGAATTTTTCAATTCATGAACGAACTGTAAATCCTGATATTTCTCTTTCTATGAAGAACATTCAAGCATTAGCTGATGGAGAGAGTGGAGAAATCTATTGTTCATGGGGTTGTGAATTTAAAGTATGGGATGTTTGTCTTTCTTGTAGCAGTTGTGGTACTTATCTAATGGATTGGAATGAAAATGGATCAGTCGGTGTTTGTTTTTAATCTGTTTTTTTAATCACTCAGGCCTAAATTATTATATTATGTGAGTTAACCACTTCTTTAATAAAGGGGAAAAACTATGACAGGAACGAGATTAGCCTTATTGATTCTAATTGTCTATTGTTTAGCAGGATGCAACAATAAAAAAACACAAAAGCCAAAAAAAGAACTGATTCTTAAAGGTATTGAATTAAAAGTAAATTCTGTTTTAAACCCAACCAGGGTAACGATTTTTGATTCAATGTTAATAGTAAATGAATCATACCGAACGCGAACAGACAAGAGCATTAAAATTTTTAGTTTGAATGACTTTAGACTGATTGCTAATACAGTTTGTGTAGGAAGGGGACCAGGTGAATTATCCAATCCTGCAAGTATGGTTTTTGACGATAAGAATAGAATTATATGGTATAGTGATTGGGGGAAATATAAATGCTTTAAATTTCCAATTGACAGTTTGGTTTCAAATCCGGATTACAAACCCACAGAATCCTTCGTCATTGAAAAAGGAATTATGCCCATGTTGAATGCGTTCTTTCATCAATCAGGAAATATCGGGTATACAAGTTTTAATCTTCAAGAAAATCTAATTAGCTTCCTAGATACAAATGGAAAGCAGCTCCCTAACATTGCAATACCCAAAAAAATATTTGGTGACTTTTGGAAAGATATTGGAATCTCTGATAATCCAATACTTATTAATTATAATTCTGATAAAGAATTGATTGTTGTGGCAAGCAGGTTTACGGATGATATTGCATGCATTGATGAGAAAGGCCTACCGGTATTTCAGATTGGAAAACTGGAGATTAAAGATGATCCTGATTGGAGTATGAGTAAAGGGAGTGACTATATGGCGTTTTATCAAATAGACTCCGATGAAAGATTCATATACTGTTTATATGCTGGAGGATACATGCTAAGATATGATAAAAAATTAAACAGAGGTGTAATGAATTATCCTAATAGATTATTGGTTTTTAACTGGACTGGAACAGTTAAATATGATATTAAATTAGATCATCCGCTTATGTCCTTTTCACTCGATAAAAAGAGGAAGCGCATCATTGGTTCAACAAAGGACTTTGAAAATGGTTTAGTAGCCTATGATTTGTCAATGCTATATTAAGTGGTTATAAGGACTTTTAAAATCTGAATGTTATTTGTCTTCTTAAAAATTCTTTTTTACACTGCTTAAAAAGCTGTGAACTAAAAAGTAGGAGATATTCATATAATACCCGTACCTTTTTCGATTAGGAATGAAACCAGATTGAAGCTTTTTACGGGGAAGGATTCTTTTGAGTTCCTATAACTCAAGGAAATAAATAGTATTGAATTGATAATGAATTAGAAAGGTGTGGCCACTAATTATTTTGGGTACTACTTGAAAAACAACAAATTCATATAATATGAAGATAATATTTTTCTTTATAGGTATTGTTCTAATAAATGGTTGTAACCTGGATACAGAGAGGGAAAAAAATGTAATAATTGAAGATATATTAACCAAAAGTTATCATAAAAAAATTTGTTTTCCAGATAGTCTGGTGCATTATTATAATAGTGACAAGAGAAAGATATCTCCCTCGAATTACCTTAGCGAAAATTTGAAAATACTATCCATCCTTGGAAATGATTGTCAAAAATGTACTGTCTCAGAACTTTTGTTTTGGGATGATTTCTCAATGAATTATGAAAATATAGATAAAATTCAACTTATACTGGTGTATAGTGGCCCAAATTACTATTTTACAAATGTAATAAGTGAAGAAATGGGTGTTCAAATCCCCGTTCTATTGGATGAGTCGGGCATCATACAGAATAATAATGCATTATTTGACGATCCGCTATATCGAACTGTGTTGCTAGATAAAGACAATAGAATATTATTGGTTGGGAATTTTATGAACAATATGAAATTGAAGAGATTGTATTTTGAGGAAATTGACAAACAGTTAAATTAATTACATCAATTATTTGTGTTCATTACTGTCCGCCGGAGAAGAGGCCAGTGCAATGGTAGGCGGGAACCTATAGACCCATAAACGATTAATACCAGGAAATTTATTGAGAGTAATGATAACGATTGTTATGTCAGCATTGCGACATTTTGGGAGATTGGAATAAAAAATTTGATTGGAAGACTGGATTTAAATTCTGATCTGCAGAAAATTTTCCGGATAATTGAGGAATCTGGATTTGATATATTACCAGGAACAACAAACCACATATTGCAAAATGCGGACTTAGAATTTTATCATCAGGATTCATTTGATAGAATTATTATTGCATAAGTAATGGTAGAAAAAATGATCATAATTACTAAAGATACACAGTTTAAATATTACAACATACCGATAGTGTGGGAAAGTAACCTGCGCATAACAGATGAAGCAACCACAAACAAATTTTTAATATTAATTTTTTACCTTTTTTGCATAAAGTAATTCTATGTTAAAAATAGTCTATTTTAATATTCTATTCCTTTGTTGCATAATTATTAATGTCCAAACTGCAAAACCGCACAAACATCTCCCTTTTTTTCATATCTTTAAACGTAAACTCCAAAACCCAAATGAATAAAATTAACCCTGCAGATATTACTCTGCTGCACAATCACAGCCTGTATAAAATACACATCATCCGGCGAAATCCCCAGTGATAAACCAAGGCTGTTAATCTATCAACAGAAACAATCCGGAACAATCTGAAACAACCGTTCAAACTATACCAAACAACACCAAGCTATACCAAACAACCCTAAAACAATCCTGAAACCACTCTGAAACCATTCTGAAACAATCTGTACCTCGCCTATCGCTCGGCAACCGTTCAAACAACACCAAACAACACCAAACAATACCAAATTATCCCAAACTATCCCAAACAAAATGAAACCCCTCCCCACCCTCCTCTCCTTCATCGCCTTATCGATCATTGGTCTGGCCATGATCCCTTTACTCAACATCCAGCTAAGCCCCTCCCGCACAACCTCTTCTGTTAACGTTAACTATAGCTGGCACGGGGCATCGGCAAGGAATGTAGAGCAGGAGGTTACCTCAAAGCTTGAGGGTATGTTCAGTGCTATGACCGGCCTTGAGGGGATCTCCTCGGTGTCGGAAAATGGCAGGGGGAGGATAAACCTTAATTTCAAGGAAACTGCCGATCTGGATGCGGTGCGTTTTGAGATGGCAACCATTATTCGCAGAGTTTATCCCGGACTTCCCCCAGAGGTGAGTTATCCACAGATCAATATTGGAACGGGTGGCAGCAAAACTGTTACTGTCCTTACCTATACTCTTGCAGCGGGAAGTGAACCTTTTTATATCTACAAGTATGCAGAACAAAATATCGCTCCTGAAATATCGCTGGTACCTGGGGTAAATGATGTCCGTGTTTATGGAGCTACACCTTTTCAGTACGAGATAAGCTTCGATCTTGTAAAGGCACGGACACTGGGGATAAGCGGAGACGAAATTGCAACTGCAGTCAATAATTGGTTCCGGAAAGAACAGGTCGGGATGGCATATGCAGACCCTGAACTCGATGGAGAAGCAGAGGAATTCAGAATTTCCTGCCGGTTTTCCGATCCTGATGATCTCAACTGGAATTCAATTCCTGTTAAAAACCAGGCTGGCCGAATCATCCGGTTATCCGATCTGGCAGAGGTGAAATATCTTGAGGAGATCCCCCGGAGCTATCACCGGATAAACGGACTCAATACCATCAATATGACAGTGACTGCCGGAGAGGGGGTAAACAATATCAAACTGGCAAAGCTGGTGAAAGATCAGGTAAAACAGATCGAAAATAACCTGCCGCCCGGTTATTCCATGATCCTTATCTATGATGCAAGCCGTTATTTGAATGATGAGCTCAGAAAGATCGGACTTCGTACACTTTATTCTGTGCTGATACTTCTGGCATTCGTTTGGTTTATAAGCCGGAAACTCCGCTACCTGTTCTTCATAGCTTCCAGTCTGTTTCTTAACCTGGTGATCGCGGTGATCTTTTATTATTTGCTTGGTTTGGAGATCCACCTCTATTCCCTTGCCGGGATCACCGTATCTTTTGGGATTATCATAGACAATACCATTGTAATGATCGACCATTACCGGCATCACCGGGACAGGAAGGTATTTCTTGCCATACTTGCTGCAACTCTTACTACCATTGGGTCACTATGCGTTATTTTCTTCCTGGATGAAAAGCAGCAGATCAACCTCATCGATTTTACCTGGGTCATGATCGTGAACCTGGGACTCTCCCTGTTTGTGGCCCTGTTTTTCATACCCTCCCTTCAGGATCTTGCTCCTCTGAAAACAAGAAAAAACAGGGTGTTTTACCGTCGAAAGCGGAGGATCAAACGGATATCGGATCTTTACAGCAGGCTAATCCTTTTCACCAAACGCTGGAAATGGGTTTTTATCATTCTGTTCATTCTGGGTTTTGGTATACCGGTACACTGGCTTCCGCAGAAGATTGAAAAAGAAAGCACCTGGGGGCAAATATATAATAATACCATTGGAAGTGAATTTTATAGTGGTATACGGCCAACCCTGGAAAAGATCGTCGGAGGAAGCCTCAGGATGTTCTCAGTAAATGTGTTTGAAAAATCCTTTTACTCCGATCCGGAACGAACGAGCCTCTACGTAAGAGCCAGTATGCCGGAGGGCTGCACCGTTCAGCAATTGAATGAGGTGGTAAAGACTATGGAAAATTACATCAGCCGTTTTGAGGAGGTGGAATTATTTGAGACCAATGTGCGTGATTATAACAACTCCAGTATAAATATTTTTTTCAAACCGGAATTTGAGAACGGCTATTTCCCTTATTTTTTGAAGGAAGAATTAATATCCAAAGCGAACAGCCTGGGAGGTGCAGACTGGAGTGTCTATGGCGTTGGGCAGGGCTTCAGCAATGCAATTGGGACAGGAGGTCGGCATAACGAGATTGAACTAACAGGTTACAATTATGAGCAGCTATACCGCTATGCTGAAGTATTGAAAGACAGCCTCTCAAGCTTTGACAGGGTACAGGAACTGGAAATCAGCGGTTCAAGAGGATGGTATGCAAAAATACTTCATGAATATGTCATTGAATTCAACAAGGAAAACCTGGCCCTTTATGAAATAGGCCTCTCGGAATATGCTGCCACCCTGAAGGAGGAAGCCTACATCCGTGATCTTAGCCCTGTTTTCAGGAAAGGTGAAAAAGCCGGGATCAGGCTGATCTCAGATAAAGCAGAAGAATTCGATAAATGGAAGTTGAACAATGAGCCGGTGCAGGTGGGCGATAAAACCACAAAATTTGCCTCCATTGGAAATATCGAAAAGCGAAAGACCGGCAATTCGATTCACAAAAACAACCAGGAATACAGGCTGTTCGTGATCTATAATTATATCGGCCCCCACCAGTTAGCCCGTATGGTGGCCGAAGACATGACCGAATCCATGAACAGCTGGCTCCCCCTTGGCTATAAAGCAAATATTCCCGGACGGGGATACTGGGGGAATAGGGATAAAAATCAATATTACCTGATCTTCCTGGTAATTGGCATCATTTATTTTCTCTGTGCCATCCTTCTAGAATCCCTGACACAGCCCCTTGCCGTAATAGCCATGATCCCCATATCATTTATCGGGGTGTTCCTTACCTTCTCAGTTTTCGATTTTAATTTCGACCAGGGAGGGTACGCCGCTTTCATTTTGCTTTGTGGCCTTTCGGTAAACTCAGCACTTTACATTATCAATGATTACAATAACTTCAAAAAGCGTTTTCCCGCAAGAGAGAAACTAAAGATTTACATAAAAGCTTACAACCACAAGATCATTCCGGTATTCCTGACCATTTTGTCTACCATTATGGGATTAATACCCTTTATAATTGGGGGTCAGGATGAAGTCTTCTGGTTTGCCTTTGCAGTAGGGGCGATTGGGGGGTTGGTGTTTTCGGGGGTTGCGTTGGTTTTGTATTTTCCGGTGTTTTTGGGGGTGGGGTGATTGTTTCAGGGTTGTTTCAGGGTTGTTTCAGAGTTGTTTTCAGGATGGTTTCAGGTTGTTTTATGTTGTTTCATGTTGTTTCATGTTGTTTCATATGGTTTCAGGTTGTTTGGGATAGTTTGAAATTGTTTGGGATAGACCTAGTAACTCATAAACTAATAAATGATTAAAAAATTTAACCCTTAAACGACTACTCAAATAATACATATCCAAAATGATGAAAAAAATACTTCTCATCTCTATGGCTTGTTTAATGAGCACATGCATTATGGCTCAAAACGGAAATAAAACTTTTAAACTTAGTCTGCAGGATGTAATTAATCTTGCCAACGACAGCTCCTTAAGCGCTTTTATTGCCGAGAACAGGTATTATGCCGGCTACTGGAGTTACCGGAATTTCAGGGCACAACGGCTTCCCCTTTTGAATCTGAACACCAATCCCTTGAATTTCAACCGATCAGTTACCCGGCAATATAACTTTCAGGATTCATCCTACTATTACGTGGAACAGCAGATCTTGAGTGCTTCGGGTAATCTTTCAATAAACCAGACGCTGACTGCCACAGGAGGCAGGATCTACATAGATTCGGACCTTGGATACCTGAACAACCTGAACCGCGATGCAGAAGGACAATTCTCCTCAACACCTGTGAGGATAGGCTATAACCAGCAACTTTTTGGTTTCAATCCATACAAATGGGAAAACCGCATAGAACCCCTCAAATATGAGAAGGCCAAGAAAACACTTATTGAAAATATGGAAGAAATCGCCCTAAGGGCAGTGAACTACTTTTTCGATGTTGCCAGGGCAGAGATCAATCTTGAGATCGCTGAGACAAACATGGCAAATGCAGATACTCTCTATTCTGTAGGTTTAAGCAGGGCAGAGATCGCATCAATATCCCGTGAGGATTTGCTTTCATTGAAACTGGATCTGGTGAATGCCCGAAATGCACTTGATGATGCACAAACCTCGCTAAAACGAGCCCGGATGAAGCTTTATTCTCTTCTTCGTCTCAGCACTTCCATTGAATTCGAGTTAGTAATCCCGGAAGAGCTTCCGGAACTTGAACTAAAAGCAGCACGCTGTCTGGAACTGGCCCGGAAAAACAACCCCGACTTCATTGACTTCCAACAACAACGCCTGGTGGCAGCCCGGGAAGTTGAAATGGCAAAAAAATCCAGCCAGTTCAGTGCAGACCTGAATGCCAGTTTTGGTCTCAATCAGCAGGGAAATGATCTCCAATCTGCATATAAAAATCCCGTGGATCAGGAAATCGTAAGGATTGGCTTAAGCATTCCTCTTGTAGACTGGGGCTTATCAAAAGGTCAGTATCAACTGGCAAAAAGAAACCGGGAAGTTGTCGAATTAGGCCTTCAACAGGCTGAAATTGATCTCGAACAGTCACTGATCCTCACAGTGGAAGAGTTCAACCTGCAGGATCGCCTGGTTCAAAGCGCTGCAGAAGCGGAAGAAATTGCACAGATGGCATACGAAATAACCCGCGAAAGATTCCTCACCGGAAACGCTGATATCGTACGCCTCAGCATGTCGCAGTCTTCAAGCATAGCTGCCCAGCGTAATTATATTAATGCCCTGAAGAACTATTGGAGTTACTTTTATACGATCCGGAGGATGACTTTGTATGATTTCGTAAATGAAACCCAGCTTGCAGGAGCCGCCGCGTGGTTTGATCTATAAGCTGGTGGTTGGTTTGAGTTTAGGATTGTTTTGGGATTGTTTCAGGTGGTTTCAGGATTGTTTCATATTGTTTCAGGATTGTTTCATATTGTTTGGTGTTGTTTGATTTTGTTTGAGCGGTTACCGAGCGGCAGTCGAGGTACAGGGTTGTTTCAAGTGGTTTCAGGTGGTTTCAGGTGGTTTCAGAGTTGTTTCAGGATGGTTACCGAGCGGAGCCGAGGTACAGGATTGTTTCAGGGTTGTTTCATGTTGTTTGGTGGAGTTTGGTGGAGTTTGGTGTTGTTTGAGCGGTTACCGAGCGGTAGTCGAGGTACAGGGTTGTTTCAGAGTTGTTTCAGAGTTGTTTCAGGATGATTACCGAGCGGAGCCGAGGTACAGATGGTTCCTTAAACGGTTATTGAGCGCAGTCGAGGTAAAGGATGGTTTCATTTTGTTTCAGATGGTTACGGTTACCGAGCGCAGTCGAGGTATAGGGTGTTTTGAAACTTATAAGAATGATTGACTTTGATGAACAAAGTTATTCATCAGCAATGTACAATTTTGTATTTTTATGATGAATAGACATCATGTAACCTAGGGTAATCACTTATTCCTTAGTCGAATACCGGATCTCAAAATTTCATACACAACCGGATTTTCTTCAGTAAAATCTGCAGCTTTAAAAGGATGAGGTTCAATTCTCAAATCGACTTTCCTTCTCAATTTCATCATATCAATTTGCGTATCGATAATATCAGAAGCATTTTTGATAACAATAGCTATGTCTATATCACTATCCTCGTGGTTAGTTCCTTTCGCGAAAGAACCAAACACAAAAGCCTGTAAGACTTCATACTTATTGCTAAGATTATCAACATACTGATGAGCTATTCTTAAAGCTGATTCTTTATCCATAATTGCAATGTTTTTATCTTTTCAACCCATTCAGTTGTAAAACTGGAAGTGCATTTTTTATAAAAAAGCCTCTTTATAGCAGCCGGGTGTGGTACCATAAAAGCATATTCATTCAGGAGATAAATGTGTTATCTCTTAATTATCGTACGTCCTTTTTGGTATTGTATAAAAAGCTCTTTGTAAATTTGTATTATGAGAACGATTAAAGATATAGAAAAGAAAATAAATAAGTTAACTCCCGAATTAATAGAAGAGTTAAATCAGTTTCTGGATTATTTGATCGACAAAAAAACTTCAAAAAAATCCCGAAAACTCACGCAAAACTGGGCCGGGGGGCTCAAAGGCAAAGATTTTAATTCCATGGATTTACAAAAAAAAGCTCTTGATTGGAGAAAAAAGTGAGATACCTTGTAGATACCAATATTTGGCTTGAGAGATTATTAGACCAGGACAAGTCAATGATTGTATCCAAGTTTCTGGATTCCATTCCTCCGGAACAAATCCTTATCAGCGATTTTTCACTTCACTCAATTGGCGTGATCCTTACAAGATTGAAGAAACCGGCTATACTGAAAGATTTTACAAATGACCTGTTCTTCAACGGATTTATTAGTTTATTGACATTAAGTCCAGATGATTTCGTAGATCTTATCTCAAATATTGAAAAGTTCAAGCTTGATTTTGATGATGCCTATCAACTGACACTTTCACAAAAATATAACCTGACGATTGTTACATTCGATAAGAATTTTAACATTGAAGGTATCAACAAAAAATCTCCTGAAGATATTATTAATTAAATGATTTTTCTAACTCTGATTGACACTATTGGTCATTAGCAATGAAAATTCTTGTATTTTTAAAATGAGCAATATGGTTTCAGCTTCCTAATTCATAAATACATAAACGACTATCTGCCTGACAAAATGCGGACCTACCGCTGAAAAGCTGGAAGCTCGAAGCTGGAAGCTGGAAGGAAGAAGCCAGAGTCCAGGGTTTGAATTCTGAATAAACTATAAACCCATAAACCATAAACTGTCTTTTCATAAACCCATAAACAGTTAAACGATTCAACGAATCAACTTCCTGCATTTGTGTCCATTCCTGCCCGCCGAAGCGCAGGCCTAGATGTTGGCAGGCGGGTGTGCTCCCATTCCTGCCCGTCCGGCAGGCGGGTGTGCCCATTTGTGGACCCATAAACGATTAAACCCCGAAAAGCTCGAAGCTCGAAGCTATCCTCCTTCGCCAGGGCTTCAGAGGACAGGGAAAGCTGGAAGGAAAAAGCCAGAGTCCGGGGTTTTGAATTCATAAACTATAAACCTATAAACCATAAACGATTAAACGCTTCAACGATTAAACCTCCTAAATATCTTCACTTCACCCTGATGGAAATATCAAGCTGACACCCATTCCGTCCGCACATTCGATATTACATCTCATCCAAAGAAAAAAATTGAGTTTCTATCTTGTATTTTGCAAGTACTTTGTTTTTAAGTTGTTCTACCTTTGCTGTAAATAGGCTGGGTTTGAAATTCTTCTTTTGTCGTTTTACTTCAGCTACAAGTGCCCTATTCTTCTCCAGTTTTAATGCAACTATATCTATCTCATTTTGTTCCTTTTTTGATTCCCACCATGACCCAATTTCTCTGAAAAGGAAACTTTCGGCTAATTTCTGCTTAAAATACCGTTCCAGCATTTTGCCGGAATAAGTTGGATAGTCATCTTTTATTATATTTCGCAGAGCCTTGAAATTCTTTATTTCAATTAATGAGCGGTGACGATCAAAATAATTGAACCAAAACCGGATAAAATTATCCTGGATTTCATAACGTACTGCTTGAGTTCCTTCTTTTGAAAAAACAGGCCTGTGACGAACAATAATATTGTAATCTTCGATAAGCCTTTTCAATTGCCCTCCAATACTTTTGTTTCCCAGGGCTGATTCAATTTTTGGCTGTGTGTTAATTCCTCCGGAAATAGCACCTAATATGGAAAAATAGGTTGCGTAATTTTTTCCGAATTCCTCAATGAGAAGATTCTTGCCTTCTTCGATAAAAGATGAATTTTCACGGGCCATAAACTCAATCATCCCGTAGACATCGAGCCTGCTGCTGTCGCAAAACAATTCGACGTACTTAGGAATACCTCCAGAAAAAGTATATAATGCCAGTAGATCATCGTTTGAGTATTCGGGATAATAATCGCCTATTATTTCTTTGAGGGTAGCAATATCAAATCCAGATAATTTAATAATATTATCCGCTCTGCCAAATAGTGGTTCGTTGGAATTCTGAAATATTTTCTGCATTAAAGAATATACTGAACCGCTAATTATCAGATTCATATGAGTTCTTTTCCTGTAGCTGTCCCAGATATTCTGTATATCACTGAATATAGTTTCATTGATATTGTATAATTCCTGAAATTCGTCAATTACAAGGTTAAAAAAACGATTTGTTGCCAGCTCCATCAGGTATTCAAACAAGGCCCTTAACGACTGAATACCTTCCGGCACAAAAGTATTTAATGATCTAGCTATTACTGGAATAAATTCTGCACAGAGTGTCGCTTCATTTTTGCGACCAACAAACAGATAAACAGTAGTTGTATTTTCCACAGATTTCATAACAAGACTTGTTTTACCAATCCTTCTTCTTCCGGTAACTACTGTCATTCGGGAAAAATCATTAAGTGAAAGATTTCGAATTCTTTTCAGTTCCTCAAGTTCACTATACCTGTTATAAAATTTCATGATCTGATTTTGTTACAACCGTAACCGTTACGGCTGTAACAAATATAATATATGTTGTTAAGTAATGCAAGGGCGGGGATTGTTTGGGATTGGTTGGGATTGTTTCAGGGTGGTTTCAGGGTGGTTTCAGGTTGTTTCAGGTTGTTTCAGGATGGTTTCATATTGTTTGGTGTTGTTTGGTGTTGTTTGGTGTCGTTTGGTGTCGTTTGATGTTGTTTGGTGTTGTTTGAGCGGTTACCGAGCGATAGTCGAGGTACAGGTATTGCCTTTCATAAAACTCGAATTCTATTCATCCCCTTTTTTTATCATAAAAAATATTTCAAATGAAAGATCATTCTAATGAACTCATCGGGGTGCTTTCGGTCTTTTTAATTCTGATCGTGTTGAAAAAAGAAGATTCCTACGGTTACAGGCTGGTCCGGGAAATAAAAGAACTATCCGGGATTAAAATTTTCCGGAAAGAAGCAAGGGTCTATCCTTTATTGAAGAAGATGGAAAACAACGGCATGGTCAGATCCTACTGGCAAAAAACCAGGGGGCAGCGACCTAAGAAATTTTACTCTATCCTTCCCGGGGGAGAAAAAAGACTTGAAAAAAATCTGGGAGAGTGGGAATTGATTCAGCTGGCGCTAAACAGGATCATGAAGAATGGATTGGAATAGTTTGAGATTTTTTCAAATTGTTTAAGTAAGGGTTATTAAGGAGTAGTCGAGGTATAGGATTGTTTCATGTTATTTGGTGTTGTTTGGTGTTGTTTGAGCAGTTGACCTTTTGTCATTTCATAAACCATAAACCTATAAACCATAAACGATTAAACGATTAAACGATTAAACGATTAAACCTCCTTACAAATATTCCAGGAAAAGAAAAATTAACTCCATTTTTATGAGTGTTTAATTCATAATTTTTTTTATATTTATCTTCTATATATAATCGACATAGCACCTCCTTATAATGTTGATCATTTATAGAATAATGAAAAAACTTTTATATGTAATCGCCCTAACACTGATCAGCGTCTGTAATAATCATGATAGTCTTGTTTTTGAAAAAAAGCTTGAAGCTGACACCTTAATAATCATACCATGAAAAAACACCTGCTCGCCCTCTTAATTAGCACTCTAAGCTTCCCGGTCTTCTCCCAGAAGATCATTGAAAATCCAAAATTCAGTGCAACCACAGCTCCCTATGTAAAAATAACCCGGATTGAATTACAGGATACTACAACGGTTCTCGATTTTGAAGTGGAGTATTTCCCGGGATGGTGGATACAGGTTTCTTCATCCGAAACTTATATTCAAAACAGTGAAGGTGGAGATAAACATTACGTTACCAGGGCTGAAGGCATTGAACTCGATAAAAGAGTGAACACCCCCGAAAACGGGAAGAACATCTATACACTTTATTTCCCCCCTCCTGGCAAATCGGTGGAAACCATCGATTTTCTGGAGGAAAGCTGGAAGATCTTTGACATTGAAATCATTCCTCAGCCGGAAAAAACAGCTTTTATCCCTGAAGAAATCCAGGGAAACTGGCTACGAACCGATGGGAGTAACAAATGGATGTATGGCATTTATGATGATATGATCATTCACGAAAGCAAAGTATGGAAAAAGATCCTCCTGAAGAAAAAAGGCCGGAAGTATTCAGTCAGTATGGAAAATGACGGGCAAATCGAGAACCTGGAAATAAAACTGAAAAGAGATAAGCTCCTGATCAGTAAAAACGGAGGGAAGGCAGAAAGTTTCAGCAGGGAAAAAACTCGAGTGGCCAATTATAGTATTCCCAATGATAAAGGATTCTCCAAACCCATCTTTCATGAAGATACGGCCGTCTACATGGGATATATCGATGGATATCATCCGAAAATGGGCAAGACGGGGATCGTTCATGTAAATCATATTCTCGATGCAGAGCAAAAAACGTATTTAGTGAATATAAACCCTGATGGAACATTCTATAGTGAGATTCCGATGATCCAACCCCAGGATGTTTATGTCAAATTGCATGAAAGAGGAAATCAGTCTCTCTTTCTTGAGCCTGGAAAGACGCTGTTTCAGTATATCGATCTCAATGAATTTAACAAACCCGTTAAGAACTGGTCCGATAG
This sequence comes from uncultured Bacteroidaceae bacterium, assembly GCA_964528675.1. Lineage (GTDB taxonomy): Bacteria > Bacteroidota > Bacteroidia > Bacteroidales > CAYRTD01. Next base: position 17,317 of record CAZGTU010000046.1, on the reverse strand, counting down.
AGAGGGGAAAACACTCTTTATGGGCGAAAGCGCAAGGCTGAATTCGGATTTGCAGGCTATGGACACGATAAGCTACTTCAATTACAGAGAGGTTCGGAGAAAAATCCTGGATTTGTCGGCAGAAGAGTATAAAAAGTACATCTTGGATATTTATCAAAAGGAAAACGAGTCCCTGGATAAATTTTTAAAAAATAATACCATCTGCAAGAAAGCTGAGGAAATTAAAAAGCATGTGATCCAATTCAATGCCTATGAAAGAATACTTAGTTATGATATGCACAAAGAGTCGGCCTACCGGAAGAAACATAAAATTCCCAGGCAACAGCGGGATATCGATCTGGAATTTGAAGAGAGAACTCCGGAGTATTTTGGTTTCATTCACAATGCAGACCTTAATGATCCTTTATATTTACTGGGAGGGAGCAGGTACTACATTCTGGTGAACAGGCTCAAGTTTCTGGATGAAGTCAGACCCGCAAATAATTTTTTCTTCAAAGCACTCGCGGATAGTATAAGTAGAAATAATATCAAGGTTTCAGAAGCTCAGTCAAAAATAATAAATACACTTGCTGAAAATGAAGACTTTCCAAATTTCCGGAAGATCGTCCAGACCGATTCAGCGGCATATTATCAGTTTATGAAAGAACACAAATATCTCACAAACTCCATCAATTTTAAGGGAAGGGAACTGGAACAGATGAGGAATATGGAAAAATACTTCGGATTAAAGCCAGGACTGACAACAAACATTATGAGAATCCAATCAACCACCAGAAAGATGAAATCAACCCTGGAACCCTTAACGGATGAGGAGCTTACAGATCTCAAAACTTCTATAGAAAACCCATTTCTCATAAATTACCTGGAAAAGTTTAACACAAATCTGATAAAAGAAAATCAGGAAAAACTCGCAGCCTTTGAGAACAATACAAGCTTTGTAATCAATGAAACTCCGGAAGCAGAAAAGGATGAATTGTTTGAAAAAATTATGGAAAAATATAAAGGCAAGCTTGTATTTGTGGATTTCTGGGCTACTTGGTGTGGTCCCTGCAGAAGTGGAATGGAAAAGATAAAACCTCTGAAGGAGGAACTCAAGGATGAAGACATTGCCTTTGTATACATCACGAATCCCAGCTCACCGGTCGATACCTGGAATAAAATGATTCCCGGAATCTCCGGAGAACATTACAGGCTCACTCAGGATGAATGGAACATCCTCGCAGCAAAGTTCAAGATCGGGGGCATTCCGCATTATACGATGGTAGATAAAAACGGCAAAGTAATCCGCGAAAAGGTGTATTTTGCTTCTTCGAATGTGGAGTTGAAGAAATTGTTTGATGAGTATTTAGAGTGAACCGGCTCAGCCAGGTTTTTAGAACAGGAATCAAAATTGATCCTCAAATACAAAATTTTTTAAAGGGAAAAGATTCACCAGAGAATGAAAGCCCCAAAAAAAATGAAAATGATTAAAGTTTCTTAATCGCAGAATTAAATTATAAATTATTAATTTTAATCTGTGTTATCTTAGCCACAGATTACACAGTTCAACACAGATTTTTCATTTATAACACTCCCTATTATGCCGAAAAAACAAAACCTCAACCGCTTCTTCCTCATCATCGCAGCCCTGGCATTCATGAATTTAACCGCCTTCTCCCAAAACCAGGAAAAACCCAACGTCCTGGTGATTATGATAGACGATCTCAACGATTGGGTGGGCAGCCTTGGAGGCCATCCCACTGTGCAAACACCGCACATGGATAATCTGGCAGCAAAAGGAGTTCAGTTTACCAACGCCCATGTTCAGGCTCCTATTTGCAATCCTTCCAGGACCAGCTTCATGACAGGCCTGAGACCCACCACCACCGGTGTCTATGCGCTGGGGCCCTGGTTCAGGACGCTTGAGGCTTATGAAGATCATGTTACCCTGCCCCAATATTTCGAGCAACAGGGTTACCATACGCTTACCACAGGCAAGGTATATCACGATGCCTATCCACCCAAAGAAGACCGCAGAGATGGTCCGGAATTTACCACCTGGGGATTGAAAGGCGGTTTCTTCCCGCGACCGGACAAGACCATCGTACCGGAAACCGGACATCCTTTGATTGACTGGGGTGTATATCCTGAAAAGGACGAAATGCAGGACGATTGGAAAATAGCAGAATGGGCCATTCAGGCTTTGAAGGATCCTCCAAAAGACAAACCTTTTTTCCTTTCTATGGGTTTCAGGCATCCTCATGTTCCCCTTTATGCAAGTCAAAAATGGTTCGACCTCTATCCTGTGGAAGAGGAATTCCTGCCCATGGTGAGAGCAGATGACAGGGAAGATATACCGGACTTTGCATGGAAGCTTCACTGGAAATTACCCGAGCCGAGACTTGCCTGGCTGCAGATGAAAAATGAGTGGAAACCCAAGGTAAGAGCATACCTGGCGAGCATTAGCTTCGTAGATATGCTGGTTGGGCGGGTATTAAACGCACTGGAAGAAGAAGGTCTGGCAGAAAATACCATTGTTGTGCTACTGTCTGACCATGGCTATCACCTGGGAGAAAAAAACATCACGGGAAAAAACACCCTCTGGCATGAATCTACCCGTGTGCCTTTTATCTTTTCAGGACCCGGAGTAAAAGAGACAGGCAAAAGCAGTTTTGAAGCGGTGGAACTGCTGGATCTGTATCCAACCCTGATTGACCTGGCCGGCTTGCCCCCAAAAGAAGGCCTGGAAGGAACATCCCTGGTGAATATCCTTCAGGATGTAAATTCAGTCAAAGATTTTCCGGCATTATGCTCCCACGGTCCCGGCAATCATGCCGTCATTAATGAACAATGGCGTTACATAAAATATGCCGATGGTTCAACAGAATTATACAACATCATCGCAGATCCAAATGAGTGGAAAAATCTGGCAGGTTATAAAGGCTATCAGTCCATCATAATGGAAATGGATCAATATATACCCAAAGAACCTGCAGATCCTGCTCCCGGCAACAAGGTGAGACTTATCGAAATAATTGACGGGGATATATACTGGCAGGGGGAAAGGATTGAGCCGGGTATGGCTGTTCCGATGGGGGAGATCAGATAAATTTTATGTATTTCTCATATAATTCTCATTCATTTTAAATGATCCTTAGTTTTTTAATCCATGTGGTCTCTCACCAGCGTGCAAGATAAAGTGGTTTTTCGGCAAATTATAGCGGACATGAGAAAGAGAGAGGTTTCTCACTTCGTTCGAAATGACACGGTTTTCGATGTAAACGGGAGCGAGGGAAAGAGAAAACAGGACGGTACTTAGTATACACAGGTTCCCAACACTGTTCTTACCGTCCTGTTTTCTCTTTCCCTCGCTCCCACCCCACCCAATGCGGCCTGTCATTTCGACGACGGAGATTCGCCGTCAGGCGACATTCCCGGAGGAGAAACCCCTCTCTCTCTAAGCTTCAAGCACAATCTATAGTGCATCGTGATCAATCGTGAACGAACTGAGGGCTGGTCTTCTTTTTAATCAGATCATAGAAGTTGATCCGTATGCCCGTAAAATCCAAAAAAATTTATTCCTCTATTTGTAATGTTATATTTTTTATACCTTTGAGTATAATACTATACAGTATAATACCAAAACGTATAAAATGAAATCGCCATTCAAATATGGTAAAATTGTTACAGGAGATAATTTTATCAATAGGTCAGATGATCAAACTAAAAAATGAAAAAAAACAGTATTCACGAACGTAGGCGCTTCATTATCAGGCCATTTGTATATCAAAATCTTTTTTGGTCAGCCTAATCTTATTATTTGAAAGTGATTCTAATGTCTTTTTAATATGTGAAGCTTTCTCCTGTTTTATAAATGCAGGAATTAAGTCCTCAAATTTTATTTTAAATAATCGATTGATTACAACTAAATCCTCTTTTGAAAAAGGTCTCAGTCCGTTTATCAACTCTGACATATATCCTTTTCGGTGTCCAAGGATTTTTGCTAAGTCATTTTGGTTTAACCCAGCATCTTTGAGTTTTGCCTTAATCAATTCTTTTCTTTTATGATAAAATTCATTTTCAGCTTGAATCAAAGCTTCTGCCAAATCACTTTCCTTTATCTGTTCATCGGTTATTGAATTATCATCACTCCAGTTTTTTTCTTCATAATCTTTAATCAATCCTCGCAGATGAGTGCGGATTGGCTCATAGGATTTATCTTCTTTGACTAGAACTCTGAGTTGCAGGTATAAAGATGTTGCTTTTTCAAATTCCAACTCGCTTGTCAGTGAATTAATCTTTTGTATGTTTTGTATTGAAAATTTATCCATTTTAAATCAATTTTTTAGAACGTAACCACTTTTCAATCGTTGTCTTATTACCTTTGAAGGTTTTATCATATTCATCGTGTGAGCCTGTCCAAATAATAGTAGCCTCATTATCTTCAAAAAGGATCAAAATCATAGTGCGATGAATATCTATGTCGAAAAAATAAAATCCGTCGCTATGCACACAATCGGCATCAGGTCTGGTTTCTTTAATATCAGTTTGTTTTGTCCACCTGGCATTTTCAATATCCAAAATTAATTTATTAATTGCCTTAATCAGTTTTATATTACCACGATTTTTGTTTTTGAGCTTTATAAGTTTATGTTTTCTTAATAATTCCAAAGTCTATGCTTTTATGGACACAAATATAATTAAAAAGTTTCATATTATATAGAACTTTTTTATCCTTGTTGCTCGTCCTATGTTCGCTAACCGATGTATATCCCCCGAATATGTGTCTCCTGCCTGTAAGATAATCCTGGAAAATCAGAAGCTTTTTTGAATCGTTGAATCGTTTAGTGCACTTCTCAAGCCATGGCAATTTGAAATGAAATTTAAGTGTAAAAAGATTTCCTCAATACTTATCGATGACACTGCAACAACTTCAAACTCCAAACTCCAAACTTCCCCCTCCCTACTCCCTACTCCCCAACCCCACTTCACTCCCCAGCTCAATCACCATCTCCCCCCCTTTCACAATCTCCTCATGTGGAATCTTCAATCCTTCCAGCTCCTCCCCATTCAGGAGGATTCGCTGAATATAAATATTCTCCGGCGAGTTGTTTTTGGTTTTGATGATAAAATCTTTTCCTGAATAATATTCATCATCAAGATGAATAACAATCTCATCAAAGAGCGGACTCGTAATATCGTAAGCAGAGCCTTCGGAGCAGCCTCCATCCATCTGGAATAATCCCATTGAGGCCAGTACATACCATGCTCCAAGCTGACCCTGATCTTCTTCTCCGGGATATCCTTTGTAGGGTGAATCGTCAAACTGGCTGGTGAGGACTTCTCTTACATATTTCTGTGTAAGCCAGGGCTTGTGAGTGTAGTTAAAAATAAAGGGAGCCTGCATATTGGGCTGATTTCCGATATCTACGAATCCTCTGTTGAATCCCATTTCCAGCCGGTCAACAAACAAGTCTTTGCCCACCAGATCAATCAAGCCTTCATAATCATGAGGCACAAAAAATGAATAATGCCAGGCAGTACCTTCTACATAACCGGCGCCATACCATGTGCCATGATTGGTGAGTGAATCCCAGTCCTGAACCCAGCTGCCATCTGCATGCTTTTGCCGCATGTATTTGGTTTCCGGATCGAAAATATTCCTGTAATTCTGGGCCAGATCAGAAAAATACCGATAATCCTTCTTTTTGCCCAGCGCTTTTGCGAACTGTGCAAGCGCCCAATCGTCGAATGCAATCTCCAGGGTATTGGATACCGGGCCATCCTCATTGGCCACATAGCCATATTTCATAAACGACTCCAGGTTCTTGTTCCCGGCCCATCCTCCACAAGGATGCTCAATTCCGGGTACAGTCTGGTTTTTCACGATAGCTTCATAAGCCTTCTCAATATCGAAATCGCGTATCCCCTTCTGATAAGCACTGACGATGAGCTTGATCTGGTGAGCAGCTACCATTACCTCGCAATATTCTATGCCTTCAGGACCCTGGGGCAGCCATCCGCCTTTGTCGTAAAATTCAAGCAGGGAATTGACCCAGTCGCTGGCAATATCGGGTGTAAGCAGGGTCCACAGAGGGAATAAATTCCAGTGAGCCCCCCACAATGCATCGCTGCCATAAATGTTTTCCTGGGGAGCTGTGAGTTGCTGGACCTCTTCGCACATATCCACATACTTGCCGTTCACATCATTCCATTTCGTGCGGGCCACATAAGCACGGTAAAGATTGGTATAGAACATTCTCCTCTGCTTTTCAGTACCTCCTTTTATTTCTATTCCCGATAATATCTTATTCCACTTATTCCTGCAGTTATCTACCACTGAATCAAAGTTCCATCCAAAAGGATCCATTTCTTTCTGAAGATTCAGTCTGGCCTGATCGATGCTTACAAGCGAAATAGCGGTCTGTGCCTCTACCTCTTCTCCCTCCTTAGTATTGAAACGAACATAAGCTCCACAATCCCCATTCAGTTCTTTTTCAATTTCATCATAAAAAACAACATCCCTTCTCCAGTCAATGCCGTAAAGATTCATACCATCGAATGGAAGCATTTCCCACGACTGGAATTTTTCTATTTTCTTGTTGAAACGAACAACAAAATGAACCTTGTAGATATCGGCAAAGGAGCTTTTCTGTTCTATGTATCCCTCAATTTCATGATCATTTACCTGTCTGACATAGGCTCCCAGTATGGAAGGGTCATTTTCCTCATATTCAAAATTGAAATTAAACAGAACATTGCTGTTGTCACTCCCGGGAAAGGTGAATCTCAGATATCCACACCTCTCCGTTGCAGTTAGCTCGGTAGTTATATCATAATCATAGAGCCTGACTTTATAATAACCCACTGATGCCTCTTCTTCCTCCTTTTTGATCCTGGAGCGATATCCGGATGTCCACATATGTCCCCAGGGTCCGTCAGCAGGTCCGGGAAATGTGCGTATATCGCCGGTAGTCGGCATCATGCTCAGACCACCCATCGACCAGCTGTGAATATGGCTGAAACCCGAAATGGAAGCAATGGTATATTCATATCCGCCGTTCCACACATTCGACTGGTTATCCGGACTTAGCTTAACCATTCCAAAAGGCATTGCCGGACCGGGAAACATCATCCACCGGGAATTGGATGTTCCGATGAAAGGATCAACGAGATCGACAGGTCGAGTAGCTTTTTGGGAAATTACACTGGGATTGAATAATAATCCAATTACAAGCAGGTAAAAAAAATGTTTCATGTTAGTTAGTGATTTTCTTCAAAACTAATAAAATTTATCAAAATCTTCTGAATATGAAATATCTCATTAGATCATGCAATAATGTCATGTGTCTGTCCCCGGTAGCTATCGAAATGAATGTTCAAGATCAAGGTGTGCAAAAAATGATCCGCAAAATTTTTTACCCCACGGATATATTTAACGGTTGTAATGGATTCAAATGCCCCAACCATATCACCCAACGTTTTCGTAGGGGCAACCCTCGTGGTTGCCCTTTTTTGTCGCCAATATTTTGAACAACATTGGCATTTTGAACAACATTGGCATTTTGAACAACATTGGCATTTTGGGCGACCACAAGGGGCGCCCCTACGGTTTCCAAAATGGCGTGAAAATGGGTGGGCATTATGATGTATTCATGCAATTGGATATTTTTAAACTGTTGGAACAATTGTATCCTTTCTTTAAGGCATCTTTCAGGGATGTTTTTTTCTGCCTTTGGTAAGGCTAACTCCCCTGAGGCGTATTTGCAAAGCACCCTCAGAAACTTTTCTAATGCTATCGGCAATTAATGCCAGTCGATGGAGGTCTATTGTCCCTTTCTCTTCCTTTGTATGGTTCAAGCATTTCAACCAATAATTCCACAAAACTGCGTGGTGTATAGAACTGTCCTGATTTACAACTGCCAACCCTCACAAATGCTCCCTCCTCCGGATAATCTCATCCTGCAAATCCCTCCCCAGATCGTTAAAATAATCCGAATAACCTGCTACCCTGACAATAAGATCCTGGTAATCTTCCGGATGAGCCTGGGCTTTTCTGAGAGTTTCTGCACTTACCACATTGAACTGGATGTGATGACCTCCGAGTTTGAAATAAGTTCTTATTAAGGCTGTTAATTTTTCCATGCTGGTATCTCCTTCAAAAAATGATGGAGAGAATTTCATATTAAGAAGTGTGCCACCTGTAAGACGGTGATCAAACTTTGAAGCTGATTTTAAAACTGCAGTGGGGCCTTTTTTATCACGGCCCTGAAAAGGAGAAATACCTTCTGAAAGAGGCATGCCTGATTTTCGGCCATCCGGAGTAGCGCCAATCACGCTTCCGAAATAAACATGAGAAGTGGTTGGAAGCATGTTGATACGGAATTTTGATCCGGGTTTCCATGCAGGCTTTCCGTCTACCGCCTCAAAAAACATGTTAAAGACCTTTATGGCCTGCTCATCGGCATAGTCGTCATCATTTCCATATTTTGGAGTTTTGTAAATGAGTTCATGCCTGAGTTCCGGGTAGTTTTCAAAATTAGTTTCAAGTGCATTGAAGAAGCCCTCCAGGGATATGGATTGCCTGTCGAAAACATGATACTTTAAGGCAGTTAGCGAGTCGCTTATGCTTCCAAGACCCACTCCCTGAATGTAACTTGTATTGTAACGGGCACCACCTGAATTGTAATCCAGCTCTTTTTCGATACAGTCATCAATGAGCAGGGATAAAAAAGGTACGGGGATGTTTTCAGAATATAAACGATCAATCTTTTTATTTCCTTCCATTTTGATATCAAGAAAGTACCGGAGTTGCTGTTTATAAGACTCCATCAGCTCATCGAAGGAAGAAAAAACCCTTGCCCTGGTATTTTTCAACCCAATCTCTTTACCGGTAAGTGGATCAATCCCGTTATGCAGAGTAATTTCCAGCACCTTTGTAAGATTAAAATAACCGGTCAGGATATAGGCTTCCGTCCCAAATGCTCCGGATTCGACACAACCGCTCGCACCTCCATTGCGGGCATCGGTTAATGATTTGCCCTGGCGGAGCAACTCTTCAATAATAATATCAATATTAAACACCGATGGCTGCCCGAAACCTGTTTTTATAATATTTAAAGCCTTCTTAATGAATTCATCCGGATTTTTCCTGCTTAGCTGTATCATTGAGGACGGCTGCAAAATCCTCATTTCTTCGATTACATCAAGGATGAGATAACTCAACTCATTCACTGCATCATCGCCGCCGACATTCAATCCCCCAAGATTAATAAGCGCAAAATCAGTATAAGTGTTGCTTTCTTTGGCCGTAATACCAACTTTAGGAGGTGCAGGATGGTTATGGAATTTAATCCAGAATGATTGCAGCAATTCTTTAGCCCTTTCTTTTGTAAGGCTTCCTTCTTCAATTTCTTTTTTGTAGAAAGGATAAAGATGCTGATCGAGTCTCCCGGGGTTGAAAGAATCCCAGGGATTGGACTCGGTAATCACCCCCACATGCATGAACCAATAATATTGAAGGGCCTCATAAAATGTTGATGGAGCATAAGCAGGCACTTTTTTACAGATACGGGCCATTTCAGCCAGCTCTTTCTTTCTCCATTCTCTCTTTTCCTTCTCCCCAAGTTTATCAAGTTCTTTTGAATATCTCCCGGCAAATTCAATTATGGCAACAGCCGCTATCTTCATTGCTGCAAGCTGATCGCTGTTTTGTTTTGTAAACCCATCTATTAGATTATTATCAATTCCAGATCCGGATATTAAATAGTCCATGTCATCCAAACCGAGCATTTCCAGCAAGCCCATGGAATAAATTTTACTCCCTGCAACCGTATGTCCCGGTGACCTCTGTTCCTGAAATTCAGTGAATACTCCTGCTTCATAGGCATCTATCCATTCACCGCTCATCTCCCCCATTATCCTTTCCCGCTGAGATCTGCCTTTCCAGAAGGGGATTATTTCATTCTCATAAATCGATCTGGTCTCTTCAGATACTTTATAGGAAACTTTTTCACGGCTATTAAGGATATCAAGGTCCTTGCAACTGTGCAGGGTTATCTCCGGATATGTAGGAACAGCTCCGGGTGCAGGCCCTCTTTCTCCGACAATCAGTTCATCATTGATGATGGTTATCTTCTTCTTTCCCAGGATATATCTGAAAGCTTTTGCTCTTTGTACAGGAACAGGATCTTCACTATTAACATGATCTTTATAAAACTCGGTGATTAAAACAGCTCTTTCGGAAGAGATAGACTTCAGCGAGTCTAAACTTAAGGCTCTGATCCTTTTAATTCTTTCATTCATAAGGCATTTATTAATAACTTAAGTTAATCAAATTCAACCGCCAACCCTTGTTTCATAACCGGATTTTTGAAATAGATCTGCAATCTCACTCATTTCCCTGTCAGAATGTTTTTTTGATTCCTTCATTCGATCTTTAATCCCAAACCTTTCGTATTTATGAGAAGCAATATCATGATAGGGCAAAAGATGAATTTCTTTAAACGCGGGATATTCAGTCTTAAGCAGATGAATAAAATCATGAATGATCTTTCCGTCATTTATCCCCGGAATTATGGGAATCCTGATAATGACAGGGATCTTCGTTTCATGCAAGTACCTCAGGTTGGAGAAGATAGATTCTGTAGATACCGTCGTGTATTTCAGATGTTTTTCTTCATCCGGATGCTTCAAGTCAAATAAAAATAAATCAGCCTTACCGGCAATTTTTCTGAAAATGTTATTATCTGCATAGCCGGAAGTGTCAATTGCTGTATGGATCTTCTCTTTACGGCACAGAATAAGTAACCTCTCAAGAAAATCCGGCTGCATTAAAGGTTCTCCTCCGGAAAAAGTAACACCCCCTCCGGATTCTTCCATAAAATCGATATCTTTTTTAAGCTCATCAATCAAAGCCTCAGGACTTATGGTATAACCGGTTATATCTTCTTCTATGTATTCCTTTCCATCAAGTACTTTAGTTTTTTTCGTTTTTTCAATACACTGCTTTCTGCTCTCAGGGTTATGACACCACCGGCAATCCAATGGACATCCTTTAAAAAAAACCGTTGTTCGTATACCCGGACCATCATGAATGGCAAATCGTTTAATATCGTAAATCAATCCTTGCATTTTAATAAGAAATAATGAGATTAAAAACCAATTTGAGTGGGAAAATAACTGGAAATCAATATATCCAACATTCATAAAGTCCTTTGCCGAACTTATGGTATAAGGATACAAAATATAAGGGAATATATTTCATCGCCAATGATGATTTTTTGATGAAAACGAAGATAAATATCTGAAAATCCATCCAATTATTAAATTACTTTTGTAAATTTGAGAATATTTTATAACATATTTTTGAATGATCATTAATTTTTACCAGGATTTTTATTAATTGTTAACTACAAAACCTTAATCATGGCAACAAATCCTTATAACCTGGTTTTGAGACTTATACTCGAGTTCTATGGTTATATAGTATTTGGTTTTACGGGTTTCTTTATAACAGAAAGCATTTTAAGATGGCCTCTTGCAGTGCTTTTACCAATAGCCGCGGGTTTCTTCTGGGGTACCTTTTATGTTGAAAAAGATCCGGCCGGTGTTGGAAAAGCCATTATCAAGGTTACCGGTTTGCAAAGATTAATCCTTGAATTCCTCTTTTATTCTCTTACTGTATTTCTCAGTTTCATTTATGTAAGTGATCTTGCTTCCTATATTTATTTGTACCTGATCCTGGTTCACAATATCTTTTCACATGAAAGGATCTCCTGGCTGTTAAAATCAAAAACTGAAGAAGAGGTAGAAAGTCCTTCCCTTGGATAATAAACACTGGTCTTCAATTCATATAATCATTATAATAACTGCGAATTGCTCTTTCCAGTTCTTCAAGATCTTCCCTTACTTTATCATTCAGGTCACTCCAATTATCTTCAGACTTATCTGAAATTTCTTCCACTATCATCTCAACCGTATCCCGCTCTGCTTTTAAATCATTGATCTTACTTTGCATTTCCCTGGTCAATAATTCGTTGTACTTGTAAAGGTTTGCTTCAAATTCCTCTATTCGCATATTTGCTTCTTCTATAGACTTTCTGGCATCTTTAAGAAATGTCTCCTTCTCCATTTCCACAAGTTGCTCATAATGCTCATCCATTTCCGATGATTTTCCTGCCTTGTTTTCATCACTCGTTTTGCTTTCCTGATCTTTACATGAAAACACAAGCAATATGGCAGCTAAAAATATGATTCTGAAAAACCCGATCGTTCGTAAATTCATAATTTCTTTTTAATGATTTGCAGAAATAAATGGTATTATATTTACTTTTTACCTTCTCATTTGTTTAAGTGATAAATCCATATATTGTTCATTAAATTTTTTCTGTTTCAATTATGAAAAAAAGTCGTTCTGATATTTTAAAAGCAATTCTTTTTATCATTTTTGGTGTTCTTATACTAATAAATCCGGGAGAAGCTCTTGTACTTATAGCAATTTACTTTGGTATATTAGCCATCATTGCCGGAATTATTGGCTTTTACAAGTCCTGGCGCTTCTATCAGCAATATCAATATACCGGGCCCGGGCTAATTGAAGGTATCGTAAGCCTGGGAATCGGAATACTGATCCTCACCTATCCTGAACATTCGGTGAGTTTATTTATGATTTTATTCGGCATCTGGGCCTTCATTATGGGTGTAATCCAGATCATGGCTTACCGCAAATTCAGTGAATTAAACTTCCGCTCAGGAAGCTTACTTCTTGCCGGAATTATTTCCATAATTGTGGCTCTTATCCTCCTTTTCAAGCCTTTTACCAGCGCTGGATTAATTGCCATGATTATTGCTATTTATGCTATAATTTACGGGGGATCTTTGCTGGTGAATGGGTTGAGGTAATGGACGATAGACCATGGACCATAGATCATAGAGGTGATCCATCAGACTGGAGATTAATTTAATTATGGTAACTGGAGCGAACTTAGGGATATTGGCTTTTTGTAAGCAAACATTAAACCTGCATAGTTGTTATCTAAATATAAAGTTTAACACAAAAAAAATAATAATATGGAAACTCCTACTAAAGAAAAGAAATCTTACATAAAACTTGGTTTTTCAGGTAAAGAAACACAAGAACTTGTTAGTTCCATGAATCTTTTACTCGCTGACTTTCATGTTTTTTTTCAAAAGCTAAGGAATTATCACTGGAATGTGACCGGTGGTGACTTTTTTGATCTTCATGACAAATTTGAAGAACTTTATACAGAGTCATTTACCTACATTGATGAAATTGCTGAGAGAATCAGGGTATTTGGAATGACTCCCCTGAGTACCTTCGATGATTATCTGAAGAATGCTGACATTAAGGAAACAGGAACAGATCTGAGTGCTGATGATATGGTAAATGAAGTAATTCAGGATCTCGAAATCCTTGATTCCTCTATCATTGACGTAATTGATAAAGCGGCAGATTTTGGAGACGTTGCAACCATGGACATGATGAACAAAATGGCAAAAAGTCTTGAAAAACACCACTGGATGCTTAAAGCATTTATGGGCAAATAATATTCACAAGAAACAAAGAGGCTGTGTGTATATTTTTTATACTACAGCCTTTTTTTATGCTATCATGAAATTAAAAAGCTGAACATCAGCTCATCATGTATTATAAACCGTCCTTTGAACTTCAACAAGGACCTCAGAAAGGTTGGATTTGAGATCGAATATTCCGGACTTGAGTTAGAGGAAAGTGTTGAGATCATTAAAAATACTTTTGGCGGAACAGTGAAATCCGATAACAGGTATTATTACACCATTGAAAACACCATGGTCGGCGATTTCACAGTAAAGATAGATTCCAGTTTTCTCTATGAAGAAAAATATAATGAAATCCTCGATAAGCTTGGAATAAATAAAATCTTACAAAATCAGGATCACAACTTATCCAACAAAATTGAAAAAGCCCTTGAAGATATCAATTCAGGCTTTATTCCGAATGAAATAGTCACTCCACCTGTATCTATCAATAAGCTGGACACTTTCGATCCGCTGATAAAAGAAATGAAAAACAAAAAGGCAAAGGGAACCAGTGAATCAATAATCTATGCCTTTGCCACTCATATTAATAAGGAAACACCTTCACTGGATGTTCACATAATTTTAAGATATTTACAATCCTTTCTGCTTGTTTATGACTGGTTATTCAAAGAATTGAAAATTGATTTCACCAGGAAACTGACTTCATTGTGGGTGTCCAGTGGCACCCGGAATATCTTGTCAACCGCAAGCGACAACGAAGAATTTTCAAAAAATTGATCGAACACGCACGATAACCATTTTGTAATTGATACACTTTTCTGAATATTCACCTCTTTGGCTCTTCGGTCCTCCCCAGAGCACACGACTCCGGATCATAATACGCTTATTATCTATTATATTGCTATCCGGAATTTCCATTCACCGCGGGCGTAACCGCGACTAAGGTAATTCGGGCCCTCCCAAGAGCACGCGACCCCCTTACGTCCTGCTATTCAATATTCCTCCTCCGCGACTCCCTGCCCGCCAAAGCACGGGCCCAAGTATCGGCAGGCGGGTCTGTGTCACACTGTGCAACTCTGTGTTAAATCCCCTCCATGCCCTCCTACGAGCACGCGACTCCAGAACTCACCTCTCCCCCTCCCAAAAGATTTTTTTTATCTTTGTGTAGTTATTAAACTCAAAAAACAAAACCCCTGAAACTATGAAAAACATAATTCATCTCCTGACAGTTATCCTCGCCCTCTCCATTGCGGCCTGCAATAATCAGAAAACCTCAGAAAATAATTATCCCGGCAGACAGAAAGCCATGGAAAGGGTAAAAGCAGAAAACTTTGATTCTGTAATAAATGGTAATAAAACAGTGCTTTACACCCTTGAAAACAAGAATGGCGTAATCCTCAGGCTGACCAATTTCGGAGCCAGCATGGTTCAGGTAATTGCTCCCGACAAAAATGGAAATTTTGAAGATATAATTCTGGGGTATGATAATATTGAAGGTTATGTAAATGATCAAATGAGTCTCGGATGCATCGTGGGAAGATTTGCCAACCGTATTGCCCGGGGAAAGTTTGTTTTAGACGGAAAGGAATACAATCTGACCATCAACAATGGAATCAATACTCTTCACGGAGGCCCCGGTGGTATTCATTCAAAAGTGTGGGAAGCCGAAGAACTGGATAATGGAGTACGTTTTACCGTTGTTTCGCCTCATATGGAAGAGGGCTATCCGGGTGAATTGATTGTTACTGTCACTTACACCCTTAATGATAATAATGAAATAGTGCTGGATTACCTGGCCACAACTTCAGAGCCCACTTACATAAATCTTACCAACCACACTTACTGGAATCTGAATGGCGAAGCAGAAACTGATATTCTTGGACATGAACTTATGGTTAATGCGGATTACATAACACCGGTCGATACTACGCTGATCCCAACTGGTGAATTCATGGATGTATCTGAAACACCATTTGATTTCAGGGAGTTTACAGGAATAGGGGAAAGAATAAATGAAGATCATCCCCAGATCCTGGCCGGAGGAGGATACGATCATAATTTTGTACTGGACAGGGAAACCGAAAATGAAATAGAGAAAGCTGCAGCACTATATTCAGATGATTCAGGCCGTTTGCTGGAAGTACTCACCACCGAACCGGGCATACAGATATACAGTGGTAATTTCATGGATGGAACGGTAACCGGCAAGAATGATAAGCTTTATCTCTACCGCCATGCCATAGCCCTCGAAACACAACACTTCCCGGATAGCCCTAACCAGCCGGACTACCCGAGCACACTTCTTGAACCGGGAGAAAAGTACAGGCAGACTACAATCTTTAGGTTATCGCTTGAAGGGGAAAATGAGGAGGGAGCAGTAATCGGTGATCAGTAATCGGTGAACGGTAATCAGTGAGCGGTGTGAACAGTATGTACCCCCCAGTTATCTGTGTAATCTGTGGCGATTTATAGTGAAGGGTGAACGGTGGAGTGGACCATGGACGATTGACCATGGACCATGGAGGAAGAGGGTAAACGGGCTTTCGAGTAACGCTCAGGGACCGAAGAGGAGGTGAACGTGAATGGTGAACGGTAAACGGTGAACAGTGAACAGTGAACAGTGAACGTATTGCAACAATTGATTTTTGAACGGAAAAAATAACCCGCACAGGGGTTGAAATGGAATAACCATAGATTTATCAAATCAGCCCAGTCCGATAACATCATCGCGGAGCGATGAAACTACCTTAGCCGCGGTCACGCCCGCGGATAAGATATGCCCCGGTCCTTCACAACCGCGGAGCGGTTGAATTAATAAATGGTATTAAACCTCAGGGTAGAACCCTGAACCCTTGTTTTCGGAGTAGAACTCCGAGGAACCGAGTTTACGAGCTCGGCGAAGCCAATTCGACCAAACTTCTCGTCCGCCGCAGCGAACGCGAAGGAGGATTAAAAATAAAAAGAAGGCTGCCTCAAAGCATCCCTAATGTATGGAACCAGAATCATTGGGGAAAACAGCTTTGAAAACAGCCTTCAGCCTGGTCAATTAACCAACCAACCAACTAACCTGAAAGAAAATAAAGATATCATTATCACTCAATGATATCCTGTTGTTATGAACATTACTTAACAAGTAAGAATTTAAAAGTTACCGGTGTCTGTAAGGTAACACTGGTGTTTTGTGGATTAAAAAGAACCACCTGAACATTTGCTCTTCCATCAGTACCATCTATGCTTTCCAGGTATACAGACAGAATACAGCCTTTTAAGTCTACGTTTGCAGATGCAAGGAAAATATCACCCATTTCAAATGATTTGTCTGGTGGAGGGGATACTTTCAAACTATTGGGAGAATACCATGCCTCACCTGCTGCGATAGTACCGCTGCTACCCACCGGAATTTCGAAAGACCCATCTGAACTGGTTTCTGTTGATACCGGGGGAGATGCTATGGTAATCCCTCCTCCTGAATTCGTAATTTCAATACCGGTACCTGCAGTAATCGTTGATAACTGGAATTTTTGGTTCGTTCCATCTCCAATCAGAAGTTGCCCGTCAGTAACTGTTGATGCATCGACACCAGTTCCTCCGTTTACTAACGGAAGTACATTGGTAACTTTAGAAGAAAGGTCGATAGTATTATCAGCAAGATCATCATTAATAATCGTGCCATCAAAAATTTCATCGCTGGTTACCGCACCTGCAGCTATATCCTCTGCAAGAATAGTCTCATTCAAAATCTCTGAGGTTCCTACTGCTCCTTCAGCTATATCCTCTGCAAGAATAGTCTCATTCA
>CAZGTU010000045.1:0-33348 GCA_964528675.1 uncultured Bacteroidaceae bacterium | reverse complement strand
TTCAGCTATTTTTAGGGAACAAACTCCCTTTTTTTATGAATAATTCAGGTTAGAAACGGTTCGTCTTTCTTAGCCTCAACAAATTTTTCATAATATTCCGACAAACTGGTAATTTTGTTTACCGTACTTGATGGAACTTGTGATGCATGGTATTTATTTTCTTTCACATACTTCATGCATTCCTGCTGGTTCACTGGACGGTGACCACTAACAATATTGATGTAGGAATCCACAACCCATTGAATTTCCTGAATATGAGCGTTTAATTTCTCATGGTCTTTCATTTTTGAGTTATAGAAATTATCGGCAGTCATTTTGTTTTTCACGTACTGGAACTTGGTATTAATTCGCAACGTGTGGTTGTCTTCTTTATAATACACGTATATGTATTTATAACCGTTGTTGTTATAAACCCGAAGTTGAGATTGCTTGTATGGTTTCATGTGATGGAATTTTTTCTATACACAAATTTAATAAATTTATGAACGTTTTATGTACTTTCATGAAAGTATTATGAAATAAGCAATTAGTGCAAATATTTCATGAATTTTACAAAATTCTCTGAACCACCAGTAAAATAAAGTAAATCTTAGTATTAATAAGGTATATGTGCAATTTATTGCGATATTATACCGAGTCTTCTCACCCCGACAAGGTCAGAGTGAGAGTGAGAGTGGGAGCGAGATGGAAAAAAAGTGGATCCGGGAAAAAACTTTTCCCGGATCCACTTTTTTTACCCCTTTCCCTACCTGACCTCTTTCAACACAATTCCTCCGCCCAGGCCGCCCGGGTCTACCATCACATTAACGGCCCTGCCTCTGTTCGTTCGGGCTACTACCTGAAGTGTGTGGGTTCCTGCAGGCAGATTTTCAAATACCGACATAAAAGACAAGTATTTCGTAACCCCACTGTCATTTATCGCGCCGCTGCTACTGTAACCCGGTGCTTCTCCGTTTATTCTGATCGAAAACCTTATCAGAGAAGCTGTGCCGGTGAAGGAGCCTCCCTGTACTCTCGAACTGAAATAAACCTCTAAAAATGTATCGTCATGATTTTTGGTGAAGCTCAGCTCCTTTGTTGAACTAATTCCCAGTGGTGTCCAGTTTAACTGATATAGGTATAAAACTCAGGAATTAATTTCCAGTGATATAGATGTTTATGAGCATTTTTGTTGGAAGTTCCACTTCGGAAAATTCCTAAAAGGACAAGATATAGTCAGAACTAAATTGAGAGAGTGTAAGGAGAACTGAGAAAATTTCAAAAAAGGAAAAAATCCCATATTTTTGAATTCGAACTCATGAAAGATGGATATGAAAAATCAACAGTTAAGCCCAAAGAAATATATTAAAGCAAAGGCCAGGAAACTTCCTTTCGGTGAATGTCTTATTAATAACGAATGGCAGGAATATGGAATGGCTATTGTGCTCATTACAAAGACAATGCCATCGGGGAAGAATATTATTGGTTTGTATATGGTTGATGTTTTTTGTCTTGGATTAAAGAATACACTGTACAAATTTGGACTGAATGAATTTGAGACCCAGGAGTTTAAAATGGACCTAAGTAGTAAATATGAGATGGTGCCTGTCAGTGTAAATGAAGCTCATAATATTATTTATGGGGGAATTGATTTCGCAGAGGAGCTTGGTTTTAAACCTCATAATGACTTCGATATCACTGAATTTATGCTTGATCCTGATTATATCGATGCTGGCATAGATGAAATAGAATTTGGAAAAGAAGGTAAACCATTATTTGTAGCCGGCCCTAATGACAATATAAACAGGATATTAAATACACTGGAACTGAATTTGGGTGAAGGTAACTATGACTTTTTATCACCGGATTTTTCATGATTTAAAAGTGAACTCACCTGAATCATCGAGATTCTGACACACCACGCTACCCTGTCAGTTTGTAGCCTCCACACACCGGTAATACGGGATTATAATGGAGTGAGGGCAAAGTGTTGATTATAAAAGGTATAATCAATTTAAAATTGTCATTAGTAATCCCCCTGATCTGCTGAGGATATTCAAAACTCAAAAGTTTATTGTTCAGCCTCCCCCTGTATTTCTTCAATCACCCTCTCAAACAAGTCCTCACCTTTCTTTCTCAATCTGTTGATTTCTTCCATCCCTCTATTTTCACTTAGCACGGTTTTGCTTTTCTCAAACAAATCAGTGATTTCATTCAGTTCCATGGTCTTAAGGAGTACGGTTGAATCATGTTTAAGGCTTCGGATTCTTTGAAGGTCATTGTTTTCCATGGCCTCTGTATAGGACTTTTTAAATTTTTTTAAACTTTCAATCGCTTTTAGCTGTAATTTTTTCACTTTCTCATTATCTCCCCGGACCATCTGGTTAAGTGTATGAAAAGAATGCTTATGCCTGGATTTGCCTGTTTTTGATTTCTTTATACTGAGACCGGAAAGTATTTTACTTCTGAGGTCAGACGGTTCCAGAGGTTTAATCAGGAAATCGGAAAAATATTTTGAATCAGGATTCTGTCTTATGGTATTGAGGGTATCTGCTGTTAATGCAATCACGGGAATATCTTTTTTCGAGGGCATTTGCTTTATTGTCCTGGCAGCTTCATAACCGGTCAGTTCTGGCATTCGCAGATCCATTAAAACTATATCATAATCCTTTTGTGTTGCCTTTTCAACTGCTTCTTTACCGTTCGATGCGATGTCGGGAGTTATATTCCACCAGTCCTGCAGAAACTGAACGATTATTTCCCGGTTGATATCCACATCCTCGGCCAGAAGAATTTCAATATCCTGGAGATTTTCTATTTCTTCTTCCTTTACAGTGTATTTCTGTTCAGTGGCCTTCATTTTCCCTGGCCTGACCTCCAGCGTAAAATAAAATCTTGAACCCTTTCCTGGTTCACTTTCAATATGTATGCTGCTCCCCATATTTTCCAAAAGTTTCCGTGTAATACTCAGTCCAAGTCCGGTGCCTTCCTTTTTGGTTGAAAATGAGTCTCTTACCTGCGTAAATTTATCGAAGATCTTTTCAATTTTCTCCCGGGGAATGCCAATTCCGGTGTCGGATACAGAAAAATGGAGGACAATTTGATCATTCTCTGAACTGATTGTTTTTACTTCTACCAGTACACTGCCATTTTTAGTGAACTTTACAGCGTTACTAACCAGGTTGTGCAAAATCTGTGAAAGCTTCAGCTGATCTGTTTTTATAATAGGAGGAACCGATTCACCCAGTTTAAGATCAAGGCTGTTTTCATTTTCCCCGGCTTTAAGCATATGGCTGAGGAGAAGGCTTTCCAGGAGATCATGCAGATTAAATTCATTTTCCTTTATCTCTATCTGACCCGCTTCTATTTTGCTGTAGTCTAGTATGTCATTAATAAGATCAAGAAGGTTTCTTGAAGAAAACTGCATTGCCTTTAGTTTTTCCAGTTGATCCTTTCGCGGATCTTTATTAAGCAGTAAATCGGCAATACCAATGATGGAATGGAGAGGAGTGCGGATCTCATGACTCATATTGGATAAAAACTCATCTTTTACCCTGGCTGCCTTTTCGGCATCATCTTTTGCCTTCTTAAATAATTCCTGCGTCTTTTTGAGCTCAGAAATGTCATGAAAGGTACTGATTGACCTTATAATTTTTCCTGATTCATCGCGAACCGGAGCAGCATTTACCGAAAGTGTGGTAAAGGTTCCGTCGCCACGGTGGTAAAGCATCTCTTCCTGAATCACAATTTCTCCTTTTAATGCACGCGCAATGGGATATTCTTCCGGGTTGTAAGGTGTTTTTTCATCATGGTGGGCTCCATATTGAACATAGCCTTTGTAATTCTCTGTTTTAAGCAATGGATGCCTGATAATACGCACGGCTTCTTTGTTGTGATACAAAAGTTTGCCGGATGGTGCTTCGGCAATGGAGACTCCTGAAGGCATCTGATCCAGTATTTCCTGTAAAAGTTTTTCCTGTTGATATAATTTATTTTCTGTTTTTTTTCGATCAGTGATATCCATTACAATACCGTAGGTTCCGGCCGGATTGTTTTCTTTGTCAAATTCCATTTTCCCACGGATAAGTACCCAGCGGATATCTCCGGAAGGCATGATGATCCGGTGTTCGGTATTAAAATCGGGACTTGAAACCCGTCTTAGTCTGTTATTTGCTTCCTTTAATACTCTTTTATGATCATCAGGGTGAATTGCAGCGGGAATGCCATCCTGCAGGGGTAGCTTATCTCCCGGATTAAGACCATAAATTTCCAAAAACTCGGGGGACCAGTAGTCTTTACCTGTTTTTAAATTGCGTTGATAGGTTCCGATTTTTGCTGCCCGGGTTACGAGATGAAATCTTTCTTCTGATTCACGCAATGCTTCGTCGGCCTGTTTTCTTTCGGTTATGTCATATGATACGGCGAGAGCAGCATAAACCTCTCCGGAATCATTATATAAAGGCACCCCGTGTGTTATATAATCCCTTCCATGACTTTGATGTTCCCAGCGGAATGTTTCACCATTCAATGCTTTTTGGTAATTGGGCTGGTATTCATCAGCCAGTTCAGGAGGAAGCGCCTGCCAGAGGGTTTTTCCTTCAAGATCTTTTGATTTCATTCCTGCCTGCTGTAAAGCCTGTCCGGCTGCAAGGATATAACGAAACTCAGAGTTTATAATGAATATTGCTCCAAGAGGAATATTTTTCACCAGGTCCCGGTATAGTGCCGCTCTCTCATGTAATTTTCTCTCCTCGAGCTTTGATTTTTTTTCTGATCGTGGTTTACGGGCAGTATACTCGGTGGCAGAAAAGACTATCCCTGCAACTTCTTTGCTGTTTTCATCATGGATCGGCGTAAAAGAATAATCCCATTGAAGATTTTGGATATGAGGAACAGGAAAGGGAAGGGATTGATTTGTCATTTTAATGGGAGTGCCGGATTTCATGATCTCCCGAAAAATCGGTTCTAATTCATTCCATGAATCAGGCCAGACTTCTTTTGCAGGTTTCCCCAGGGTTGAACGATGCTTTCCTTTAAACACTCTTTTTCCGGCATCATTGCAAAATAACAAATGATCCGGACCCCAGAAAACCATCATGAAGGCCGGTGAGGTAAGACAAATATCAAGAGTTGTGACCAGGTTCTGGGGCCATCTCTCCCTGGAACCCAATGGTGAGGAAGACCAGTCAGTTTCTTTGATTAACTCCCAGATGTTCTCATTATCAGTCTTCCCGGGTATTTTTTTATTTTCCACGGATGGAATATTTTTCATTTTCAATGCCTTACCTGGTTAGTGTTACCAAAGATAAAACATTATCAGGAGAAGTTGGGCATGATGAACCGGGCTCAGATCTTTTCGTTTAAAAAAGCAACTGAATTTTTTTCCTCAACACCAATCCTGTCTGCAATTACCTTGCATTTTACCATTAACAGGAAGAAGATTTTTTTATTTTTTATATCCAATAATCCCTCAAGATTTCCCTGGCCCTTGGATATAACAATATCTGCACTGTCAAATATTTCAAGGAAGTCTTCGGAACAGCGGTTTAGTATTGTAGAAGGAGCATCATATCCATTGGATATTACATTCGCTACTCCGGTAATTCCTGTTTGTCGGGCATCGTCTATTGTAATGTCATTGATAATGTGTCCACCCCGGGTAGCAAAAAAGAGATTGGGGTGGTTGATGGTTTCGATGAAAAGCTTGTCAAGAACTATTTCCCCGGCATTATCACCGAGGTAGAGGACAGTATCGGCATTTTGCAATTCTTCGAAAAGTATCGAGGAATGATCAATAGCCGGAATTCTGGATGCTGCATCAAAGAGGGTTTCCATGGCATTAAAACCACCGGGGGGGCCGTAATCTATAATATTACCGGCAAGAGCATAGCGCATGGCTGTTTCAAAGGGGTGTTTAGATTGCTGGATTTTTTGACGTATTTCGTCCTCCAACCCCAGCATTAGATGATTATATTTTGCTTTTTCTTTTTCATACAGATCAATTCCATTAGCTGCCTTTTTTACCATTCTATGCAGAATGCAGGCTGCTACCGGTGTGGTAAGGGATTCATTACGTGATTTAATAAACCTCTTGATTCGTCGGGTAATATCATTTGAAACCTGTTTGTTTATATTGTGTCTCTGAAAAAGCTTATCGGCCTGTAAAAAGAGGCACTTTTCGCATTCTGTGTGCATAGTGAAATTTTAGTAAGTTATAACTAATGATTGAATAAGTTAGTGATCTGGTTTTTCATTAAGCCAGATCAGTTCGTTTGAATCACAACTCCTGCATTGTTTCAGAGGTTTCAATGTGACCATGGTTTCATTGCAGCTCTGACATTTATACCAATAATCATCGGTGTAGAATGTGCCACCTTTGATAATTATTGCTTTTCCTTCAACAAAAGCCTTTGCAATTTTCTTTCTTGCAGTATTATACAAACGGGTGAAGGTGGGACGGGAGATATCCATTTTTTTTGCGGCTTCTTCCTGGGTTAATTGTTCATAGTCGGCCAGCCTTAATGATTCAAATTCTTCAAATAAGATAGTCACCGATTCGAGCTCTCTCATTGGTACCCCAAAGGGTTTATAACCTTCCATGGAGGGAGGAAATGTGACTCTTCTATATCTTTTCCTGTTGGACATGTTAATTTTTATGACAAAGTTAAAAAACAAATGAACTTAAGTTCAAATGCATGGCATTTTAAAACCTAACTTTGTGAGGAATTTATTTATAATTGTCGATCTGCTAATGAACGAGGATGTTATTTTAATGAGGGTCGAGATATAAACAGATATTAATAGAAGAATCTGCTATGTCACTTTTAATGCTTTATTATTTTGCTGAAAAAAATTACCTCTCTATTCCCCTCTTCATAAAAATAAATGAGATAAATACCCTGTTTTAAACCAGAAATATCAATGCTATTGTCGGAATTGCCCTTTAAGCTTCCTGAAAAAAGTTTTAACCCCCGAAGATCATGGATTTCATAGTGAGAGAGTTCGTAGCCTGAATTTACCATGTCATAGAATATGCAGTCACTTGCAGGATTTGGGTAAATAATTATTTTATCATCAATATCTTTAACTATGTTTGTAGAGCGGACTGCTATAGGATGGTAATAATAACGTTTTTCATACAGAGACCATTCATTCAAAAATCCCCTGTTATATATGCTATACGAGGTCAGATTACCCTTCGAATCATATTGAAATTCCCTTAAATGATCACTTCCCTTGAATTCATCATCCCACGACATGGAATGGATATACCTTAGCCTGCCTGAGGAATCATACATGAGTGTGTCAGTGGTCTGGAGATCCGTTGTTTTTTTATCATAGTCCCACCGGTAATACTCCCCGGAAACACGTTTTCCATCTTCATTCAAATTTGCTATTGAACGTTCTGTAAAATAGTATCTCCGGGAAGAATAAGTATATGATTCATGGGTATATTCAAATATTCTTCTATTATCCTCAGTATCTTGAATTTTTATTGTAAGCACTGTACTATCATTTCCATATTCTCTGATTTCTTTTATTAGTTCGATATGTTTATTTTCATCATGTTCATAATCATACACAACAGGGACAGAATCTTTGTTAATAATAAGTCCTGAGTCAGGAATTCCTTCATGATTGAAATAGATGATCTGCTTTTCTGGTTCCCTCCAGGATAAGCAACCTGACATATTGCCATAATGCTGACAGGTTTTTATTGTTCTCTCTTGCTTTTTGGGTGAACCGTTGGAATAATATGTTTTTGAAATTTTTTTATACACCATACCTTCATTGTAAATAAAATCCTTAATTAATCCATTATCATTATATTCCCATGTTTTTTCTCCCAGGAATTCTCCATTGGCAGATTTGAGCTTGAGGGATATTATATCTCCTGAGGCATTGTAATAATAATTTGCTGTGCGGTTAGAATAGGTTCTCATGCCAAATGGGCTGAAAATAAAACCCATAAGTGTATCCTGGTTAAACTCTTCAATGTATCCTGAATGATTGTAAACTAAAGACTTTCTGTTAATCAGAACAGAATCTTCCGGTGTGATAAAAGCCCAGGCTTTAGTTGAATCAGGATGAAAATTTTCTGTTTCGATCGGAAGCTCTTCATCCCAGGGGGAAAAATTAAATTTATAATCATATAGTTGAAGGATATTTCCGGGAATAATCTGAGGTTTTCCACTGACATTGTAAATCATATTATTCCCGATAAAGGACTGCTTATCTTCCTGTCCGCAAATATCTGTATATCCGGAAATATTGAGGATTATCAAAAGACTTAAAAAGAATTGTATTTTGGTCATAGTAATTTTATTTATCATCATTCAGATTTGGGTTAAGCCAGAGATCCACCTGTGGCAGGGGCATAAAGTATTTATTCCCATGGTATAATTCATCGATGCCAACATATTCAGGATCATTCGGATGCCTGTTGGCCTGAACTTCATCCAGAAGGTCGAGGCGAATAATATCGAACCAACGGCCTTCGAATTCATGACATAGTTCCCATGATCTCTCTGCGACAACAGAATCAGCAAATGTTTCACTATCCATACTACCAGGAAGAAAATCATATTCCGATGGAGAATGAATATCCAGTTTGGCAGCTCTTCTTCTTATCATGTTGACTGCTTCGTAAGCCAGATCGTCAGCATTACCTGCTCGGGCTTTAGCTTCTGCATAGGTCAGGAGTGTTTGCGCATAACGCAATAGATGATAATAAGTTGAAAAGGGTGGCAGGTCCTTATTGGGAAGATTTTCCCGGAAATTACTTCGATATCGGTATCCAGAATATTGGAAATAGTCCAGATTACTGTGTATAAGATTGGTTTCGAAATTAAATGTTTGTTTCTTCCCGAAGCAGTGATTATAAAAAGAGCATCGATTTTCAGTGCTTACCCTGATCATCAAAAATTGAGAGTAGTCAATACTGTCAATGGTGTACTCACGCCTTTTCCTGTAACGGGTTACAAGACTAATCTCTTTGCGGTAATTGGAAGTATATTGATCAAAGAAATTCATTTCGGTGGTTGGCATGAATGTCCACCAATCTTCTTCATAAGAAGAAGAATTGGGACTTTCTTTTCCTGGCTCCTTATAGAAACGCAGGATACTTTCGTGATTTTCATGACTGTCCCATGCCCACAGATCTGCAAAATCTTCTACGAGACCAAATCCATAACTTTCAGCGTTTTCAATAACTTGTCTTGCTGTTTCTGCCGCCAGCTTGTATTTTTCAGTATCCATCAGGGGATAGCCGGCCATGGTAAGATATACTTCTGCGAGAAGTACTTTAACTGTTCCTTTATGAGGGGTTATTCCGGAAATGCGTGAGGTAAAACGGTCCCGGGGCAGCAAATCTGCTGCTACTTCAAGATCACTCAAAATCAGATCATAGATCTCGCTGAATGAGCTTCTACCTATTTCATAGTTCACATCTATGTCCGTAACAAGAGGAATTCTTCCAAATATCCTTGCAAGTTTAAAGTAAGAATAGGCACGTAGAAAATATGCTTCCCCAAATAATCTATCCAGTTCTTCAGAAAGGTCATAGTTTTCGCGGTCATAAATAAGGCGATTACACATTATGACTGCTTTGTAGATATTCCTGTAAAACTCCTCAGGGGCATTAACGTCAAGGATCTCATTATCGTAGCATCCTCCAATGGGATGTATTAGATTAATATCATCACTTTTTACGGTTAGTATATTGTGGTAATGAAATGCTTCTCCCAGTCTGTCATACGCTCCTGTAATTACCAGTATGCAGTCTTCAGGGGTATCAAGTACTTCCAGCTCATTATTATCCTCCGGCAAAAATTCTTCACAGGAGGCGGAAATTATCATTGTTAGTGCAAGGATATAAAAAGTAGCTATTTTGTATATTTTCATGTATGTGTTATTCTTTTTTCATTCCGGGTTTAAAATATCAGGTCAATTCCAAAGTAGATTCCACGTGGCGAGGGATAAGCTCCGAAATCAACAGCATGATCAGAAAAGTTGTTATCTGTATAAATAGAGGATTCCGGGTCATAACCCTTATACCGGCTTATCGTAACGAGATTTTCGACACTTATGGAGAAACTTGTTTTAATTTCTCCAAACAGGTTTTTTTCCGGGGTATAAGTGAGATTTACATTTTTTAAACGGATAAAACTTGCATCTTCAATGAAGTATGAGGATTCATAAAATACATTGTCCATATGTGGATTCAGAGTATCGGCTATAAATTCACCTATTGTAGAATGTCGCCCGGTATAGAAAGTAGAGGCTTTTGTGGCATTGAATTTATCGACACCTGCTACAGCATACCAGAGAAAATCAATCCTCAGGTTTTTTATTTTTATGGTATGGTTCCAGAAGAGACTAAAATCGGGAATGGAATTGCCTATCACTACCTTGTCTGCCCTTGTTAAACTATTATCACTACTGTCGGCATTGAAATATTTCATACCATTATTCTCAAGATAAAGCTTATTATCACTCGTGTCATCTGCTTCTGTCCACCGGCCTTCATAGCGATAACCTTTTATCACTCCCAGAGGACTGTTTATACCTACTTCAAAATCCGGAATAAAAATATTCTCATTATTATACAGGAGGGTATCATACATATCGGAAATTGTTGTGACCACCTGGTTGTTGCAGGAATAGCCGAAGCGGGTGACCCAGGAGAAGAGGTTTGAATTAAAAGCTGTTACCTCCAGGGAAAGTTCATGCCCCCTGTTTTCCAGTTCCCCGATGTTATACATAAATTTTCCCCCTCCGTAATAATAGGGGATGTCGCGTTCAACGATCAGGTTTCTGTTTTTTTTAAGGAAAAAATCGGCTGTAAAAATTATCCTGTTATTGAAAAATGAGATATCTGCCCCTATGTTTCTTTCCGAAAGTTCTTCATGACGGAGGTAATGGTTAGCAAGGTTGGAGATATAAACTCCATTAATTTTATCCAGTTTTATGTCTGCCAGTACATCGGCAAAAAGATCATTGGAAAGTCCATTGAGCGGATAATTTCCTGACTGTCCCCAGTTTGCTGAAAGGTCCATTCCGCTGAGCCAGTCGGGCCTGAATGATCCCAACTCTTTCCATACATTCCAGTTAAAAGCGACTGATGAAAAAACATCGGTTACATTGATATTATCTCCTTCTTCAAGGTGGTCCAGGTTCACAAAGCCTGAAAAACTGTACTTTTTATCGAATTCATAGCGAAAATGAGCTATCACCGATCTTATAGAGCGCATAATATCTCCTTTTTCTCCATATATAGCATTTGATCCCTTTATGTAACCGCTGTTGGTTTTGTCGAGTGCATCAAGCTCTATGTTGCGGGCTGAATCTACATTCCAATTCAGGTAATCCGTATAATTTCTATATGTTCCCGCAAGATGAAATGAGTGATGTCCGAGTGCCTTTGTATATCCAAGACTATAAGCCTGATTCATTATAGTATAGTTTTCATTGGATTTCAGATACAGGCTGTCTGAAGAATGCCCATTATCTGAAATTTTCATAAGTGAACTTTTATAAACATTATCCCTGGCCGATAATGAGCCTTCTGCATTGAAAATCAGGCCGGGGAGTATTTCATAGCTGAATTTGCCACTCAGGTTATGGATAATCAGTGTGTGGAGCTGTTTATCCCTTCTGAAAAAATTCAGAGGATCATCCAGATTCCCAATATAGAAGTTCGGGACGGATTCATGGTAGTAAGGAAACATTTCCTTCACTTTATACATATCCATATTCACTATATTAGATGGGTCACCTGCAGGAAGATAATTCCTGAAGAGCTGCCGGTAAAAAGGGGAGAGGCTTGCATATTCGGGTTCAATATTTATGGCTTTTAAAATACCCTCATTCCCCAAATAATTATCCAGATTATTTCTGTTCATTTGTTTACTTCCCCTGTAAGAAAGTCCGAGTTCGATACCATTTTTAAATTTTTTGCCAAGGTTAGAAGTAAGGTTATATCTCCTATAAGATGTATTCCTGACAACTCCTTTATGATCGAATAGATTGCCGGAAATATAGTAGTTGATCCCTTTTAAGCTCCCACTTGCATCAAGATGATACTCATTTACAATACCCCGGGTAAAGAGGGCATCCTGGTAATCATAACTGTCAAGATTAAGGCTATCGTGCCATTTCGGGTAGACATAGCGTTGAGTATCAACTTTAACAGTTACCCGTTGCTTCATGGAATCGATATAAGTGTAGAAACCTGTATAATCTTTAAAGAATTTATGATTTCGCGGATAATACAGGCTGTCTGTCATCCTGAAGGTATTTAGGAACTCCTTTGTTTGCATCAGGTTATACCGCTCATTAAATTGCTGTATGCCATGTTTTGTACTGAAACGTATCTGGTTTTCTCCACCTTTTTTTGTTTCAATCAGAATTACCCCGTTTGCACCCTGGTAACCATAGTAGGCCGTCGAGGAAGCATCCTTGAAAACTTTGATCTCTTCAATATCCCTGACGTTCAAATCGGCAATCCCCAGGGTGTTGAGGTTTACATTTGGAACCGGAAGACCGTCAATTACGAACAGTGGATCGGTGGAGGCAAATAGTGAGTTTATCCCCCTGATGTGGATCTTTTGATGTTCTCCCGGGGCACCGGACATTTTGGTAGACCAAAGTCCGGTAATACGCCCCTGGAAAACATCGGTTGCTATGTTGGTATTTAGCTGATTGAGATCTTCTTCATCGAGGGTTTCAATATTCCGTGCCACATTAATCCTGTCTTCAGGCTCCGTTCTTCTGGAGATAATTTCCACCTCACCTATCTCCTGGGGTAATTGTTCGAGATAGATATCTATATTTGTGTCTTTAAAAAGAGTAATTTTTTCTTCAAAAGCTTTATAGCCTACGAAAGTACAAATGAGGGTGTATTTTCCCGGTTTCAATTCAAAACTGTAGCTTCCGTCTGCTTCAGAGACCTTACCTTTTCTTACTTCAGGAATGTAAATATTTGCTGCAATGACAGGGTGATGACTTTCCTTCTCGAGAACCTTTCCATAGAGTTTAAACATCGGTTTCAGTTCCCTTTTCTTCAGAATGATATAATTGTCTTTGAAAGAATACTCATAGGGAATCTGGTCACATAGCTGATCGAGGATCTCAGTTACAGTTGATTGCTTGCTTTCAAGGTAAATGCGGTTATCAAGGAATTCGCCTGAGGCATTAAAAACTACGCTGAGGTTCTCAACGTTATTAAGAATCTCAAGTAAATTTCTTGCAGAGAGATTATTTTTATCCAGGCTTATTGATTGATCCCGAAAGTTACTTTCTCTTTGTGAAAAGCATGTATATGAAAGGAATAAGAATAGTACGAGAAAGAATTTGGTTTTCATGAAGCAGGAGGGTTATTTGAGCGATGATTTTTGTACTATATAGCTGTTATTTTCTTCCTTTTGTATCTGAAGATCGAGGGAAAGTTCAAGAAGTTCGATGATCTCTCCAAGGGAATCTGTCCGGAAATTCCCGGAAAGGGTAATATCCTCAGGAATATCTTCTTTTAGTATGAATTTTTTGTCGTAGAATTCAGAAAGCTGCTCAAATACCATTTTTACCGGAGTGCCACTAAAGCGTAACCATCCTCTTTTCCAGGCAAGGTAATTTTCATTTTCTACTTTGCTTTTTTCAAAATTCATATTACCCGTATTGTAGCATATTTTTTCACCGGAAGTAAGTATCCAGCTTTTACTGCTTATCCTTTTCTGTTTGAATTTTACTTTACCTGTTTTCACAATAAGACGAGAACTCTCTTTAATACCGGTACTTCTAAAATTGAAAGATGTTCCAAGTACTTTCACAATGGCATCTTCTCCTTCAGCAATGAATGGATGTTCTGTATTGCGAGCAATTTCAAAAAAAGCTTCTCCCTCAAGTTTTACTTTCCTGTTTTTTCCTGTGAATTCGGAAGGACTTTTCAGGCTAGAATTTTTATTGAGCCAGACCACAGATTCATCCGGCAAGACGATTTTCAATATACTGTCTGATGCATGCCAGCTCTGAGTGTATTTGACAAATATTCCTGAAGGATTGATAAAATAAAATCCAGCACTAATTGCGAATAGAATAAGTATAGCAGCAGCGATTTTTAAAAAGACCATTCTTCCTGAAAAGGAAGGAGTATGTGCATTCATTTCAGGAAGAGTTTTTTGCCGGAATTTTTCCCATGCTTTTTCAGGATTGGCCTTATAGCCTGATCCATAAGACCGGCTTGCTTCCCATATTTTCTTAAAATCTCTGAATTCTCTCCTCAAAGCCGGATCCGATTTCAGCTCTGTTTCAAAAGTTTCTGACTCATGCTGTGTCATGTTACCATTAAGATATTTGGCAAAAGTACCGGTATCCATAATCTTTTTTTAATGAATATTATTGTCCTTCTGATATGAAGACAAAATCAAAATGCTTTACCCTAATTTCAATTGGATTTTTTTTGAACCTAATGGAAGTATTAGTAACCTTGTGTTATTCCTGGCATTTGATCCTTTGCTATTTTATGAACCGTTCATTTCGATCGAAAGCATTTTACGCAGCAAAAATGCTGGAGGGAGAGGATAGCATCGGATCAAATGAATCTCATCTCTCATAATATCTGTCTATACATTCTCTTAAGTACTTCAATGCTTTTTTAATATGATATTCTACGGTTTTTACCGGAATGGATAATTCTGCTGATATTTCTTTATTGGTCAACTCTCCATACCGGCTCATGCGAAAAATGATACCGGTTTTTTCGGGAAGTTTATCGATCAGGTCGTTGATGATATCAGAAAGTTCCTTTTGTTCAAGGGAATCAGAAAAATTTGAGATTTGTAAATCGAGTTCTTTATCGAAAACTGTATCTCTTGAATATACGGATTTTAGATAATTTAATGAAGAGTTTTTAACTGACTGGTAAAGGTAATTTTTTATTGAAAGGGTTATTTTCAGTTCATCTCTTTTTTCCCATAGTCGAGTAAACTGGTCCTGTACAATTTCTTCAGCAACTTCATGTTTTCCTACCATCTGAATGCTGTAAATTACAAGAGGAGAAAAATATTGAAGAAATATCTCCTCAAAATTATTTTTATTCAGAAGACCTAAATTGCCACTCTTCTTTTTATTCAAGTCAGTTAAGGGTTTGTTGATTTTGACGTGAAATTATTTTAATGGTGGGACAATGGCAAGATTTTTTTCAGATTGTTTTAAAAAGGTCTTATGCAGCCCGGAATTGTTATTTGTATTACTACCTGGCCCGGAGCTCCGTTCAATGAATATTTGGTCTACAGGTTAATATTCATTTTCACTTTTGCGTACGTTGAATCTACTACGCAGAGACGCTGCCCCGGGCCAGGATAAGTGGGCCTTCCCGGCCATTTTTCGAATACTCAAAGGCTTATTCCCTACAACACTACTATCCTCCTCTCAAACACCTTCTTATCATCTGCAACACGCAAAATATAAGTTCCCTTATCCATATCCACCTCAATTGTCTCATGATTTGAGTATAAATATCCATTTTTCACCATTCGTCCCGAAAGGTCAGAGATGGTGTATTCCCATTTGCCCGGACCTGCAGGAAGTGATATTGTAAAATGATTTCCCGGCAAAGGATTGGGATAGATATTAAGCTTTCCGCTTTGATTTTTGTCTAAATTATTGATCAATGCATCCTGGATGATCCTGATGGTATGCACCTGATTACAGGTCTGTATTTCAAGAACTGCTTCCCTGGGTGCATAGGCTGGATTTTCTTCAATGCTGATCTTTATGGAATCTTTCTCTTCAAGGTAACTTGCATCTACAAAATCAAGATCCGAACTTATACTTACCGAGCCATTGGTATAAAATGGTACATTAACGGTTTGTGCATACGGATCTGCCAGAATAGTATCCACATCACATTCAAGGTAACATTCTGCAGCGGCCTGTGAGATGTTGACAACCTGGCTCCTGTTGCATGCAAGCACAGAAAAGGATCCATGTTTTTCCTCCAGACTGAGGTTGGTTTCAACGATCACTTCAACTGTATCTTCGTTTATTGATGTGGTAAAAAAATCACCGTCTTCATTCCTGAGGGTGAAATCTTCTGCTGCTGTAACCGTCAATTTTATCACAGCCCCTGCCGCTTCAACCTTAAGGTCAGTTTCTGAGACCGATAATTCGCAATTACTGCTGGTTTCCAGTGCTCCTGCATCCCTTTTTCCATCAGGACTCATACCTCTCATATCATAAAGGAAAGGCCCATCGGTTTGCCATTTGTAAAGTTCGTGAACTGTGGTTTTAGCATCATAAAGCGATCCCTTTGATATCCTCAGGAAATCAATGGTACCGCTGAAATAATTATCATCAGCATCTTTCCCTATAAGCAGATCTGCAGTATTGGAGAGAGAAACTGACTTATCGGGCATGTTTCCGGTGAGTGTTCCATTAGCAAGCTCTCCGTCAATATAAATATGCAGGCCTTCATTCCTGTTTACCTCTGCAAAGATATGATGCCATGAAGTGTCATTCACTGCCACTGAACTGCTTCTGCTGACCAGCGCTGACCCGCCCTGGTGAAGTGTAATCCGGGCAGCCCCTGACTCATCAATATCCAGCTCGTAACCTCCTGTTGCATCCACTTTCGAAATAATTGCTCCACCGGTGTGATCTTGAGTGGTTTTAAGATAAACCTCAAGAATGAAATCATTATCTGTCATGTCAACATTGTTGCTTTTTACGGCTACTGCATCGGCATGACTGATATGACAGTAAGTTGAGCTGCCATCAAAGACCAGGGCTCCTTCAGTCCAGTTTTCCAGGTCTCCCTGTATAAAATCGTTCAATCCCACATTGTTGGCATTCAGATGGTTCTTGGGTATATCCTGGTAGGTGGTGCGATCGTTGTGCGCCTCCGTCATGTAGAAGTTTTCTCCCATGATTAGGGTTGTATCATCCGGATTTTTATAGAAGTTCCATTCTCCCACAACTCTTGCAAGGGGAAATGCGGTGAAGAATTTCACCCCCCTGTCAATGGCTGCACTGTTATTGGCAGGCCTGAAATCGAAAGATCCTGCAGAAGGTAACACCTCGGTATCGGCATTCCAGCCGGTTTGTGTCAGACGTGAATCGTAAGATTCCAGTTTATCCCTGAACTCATTAAGGGAAAGATCGTTGGAAAGGCTTTCCAGGCTTGAATTAAAAGGACTTCCACTGGCTACATTATATCCGTAAGCTTCAAATGGAATATATTCAGGATCTATCTCATGACGGAAGAAAGTTTCTATATCCTCAGTGAGATTGGACAGATAAGCATTGTAACCGTTAAGGGCAAGTGTACCTTTCCATGCATTCAGAAATTTATCGGTGTTGTACCCGGTATTGTGGACATACATATTGTAATATCCCAGTACCTGCATTATACTTGCTGAATTCCGGTTATGGGAAACTCCGGAGGCAATGTTGTTAAAAACAATATGTTTGAATGAACCATCGAAATAATATGCATATCCAATGGAAGAATTGTTATAATGTTTGTAACCTGATGCATTGTGAGAGTAGTTGTTATAGCAATATGCCGGTCCGCCCTGCCAGCTTTCAATTCCCCCATAGTCATTGGTTCCTATAAGGGTGTTGGATGCTTTGTTATGATGCATAAGTCCTCTTATAAAAGGAACATAAGCATCACTGCCACCGCCTTTTCCCCAGAACATATCGATACCGTTGCCCCATGAAAAATCAATGACATTTCCCGCAACTTCTCCATAGTTTAACTGTGCGTAGATGGCAGGAATTGATGTATACCATCTTCCCTGGTTACGATAACCAGCATAATAGATATTATTCCTCAGTATGTTTATATCATCCAGGTAAGCATTACTCGTTGCAAAAACGATACTGAGATCACCTATATACTGAAAATCATTGTCACTTACAGTAATACTGTGTGAATTAAATGAAGCTGATCCCGAATTATTCATTGAGATTCCGCCGTTTACATAAAGGAATTTGTTATTGTGAATGTTGATGTTGTTACAAATGCCTGTCATTCTAATGGTTGACCTCGGATCGCTTTCATTGAAGCGTACCGCATGATTGGTAGTGACTCCGAATGTTATTCCGGAGATCTCAATATCGTGCCTGTTGTCAATCTTTATAAGTTCCGTGCGGTCTGCAGCTTCAATGATGGTAGTATTGGGATCTTTATCTCCTTCAAGCCTTAGATATAAGCGCTGCGCTGCTTTATCATAGTAAAACTCACCGGTTGTATCCAGCAGGAACGGAGTGTTTTCGATGAAATAGTGTGATCCTACTCCACCAAAATTGGCGTTTGCGACTTTTATACGGTTTCCGGAAGGGTCCCATTCGAGTACATCCTGGCCCCAGACAGTGCACATTACGATTGCATCTTCCTGGCTGAATATGGTGGCGCCTTCGTAATATGCAGGATCATCCTGGGTCAGATTTTTATTATCGCTTAGCCACAGTCCTCCATCTGTTTCATTCTTACCCGTCATTGTCCACCAGGTTTTGAGCGGATCATCAGGGGTAAACCGGTAGTTGGGAGAACGAGCTACGTGGAGCCGGCGATATGTATCACCGTCAACTTCCACAACCATTTTTGTTTCAGGAAGAGAGATATCGATATACCATACTTTGGAAGGTTCAGGAATATTGGGAGCAGTTGTTGCGTCCGCTTGTATCCAACCACCCTCTATGCGTTTTGATCCATAGAAATATGCTTCCCCCGTTCCCCAGGATGGGTCTGAGGTAAGACGAACAGGTTCGAGGGGAGTACCCGATTCTCTTGCGGTCAGATGACCTCTGTAAACAACGCCGTTTTTAAATACGTAAGTATGAATTCCTGTTTCTGCTGCAGCATTTGCAGTGGCATTATCATCCCAGGGATGATGTTTCCAGGGAGTGGATTTTGTTAATCCGTCGTTGTTATCGTCTCCGTTTTCATAGTCAATATAACGGATAGAAGAACCAGTCTCGAACTCAAAGTTTTCAGGCTGCCACTCTATGTCACCTGAAGATAAGATGTTAGCATGCTGAGTTTCCCATGAATATTTATAATCGGGCGGAATAGCGGTGAAAGTGACTGGAAGCGGAGCTGATTCGGAAGAAGCATTCTCAGCTATATCATATGCAATAATTGAAAATTCTGCGGTACTACCCGGGCGTTGATACTCTATCTTTGCGACAGAGTCGGTAGTTGCCATCAGGAAATTACCATCCTTCAGTATATCGTATCTACTGATGCCATTTTCATCTTTTGCAGCATTCCATATCAAGGTGAAGCTATTGTAATCTACATCCATTGCACTCAGGTTTGCCGGTGCTGTAGGAGGTGTATTGTCAGGAGGAAAAGCGCTTAATGTTATATCATCAAGATAATAAGGATGAACTTCAGGACTGGTGTGAGTGAAGCGGATATACAGAGTGGGACTTGAGGGTAAAACCTCCGAAAGCTCCACAAATGCCCATACATTATCATCTGCACAGGGCCAGTTGCTTCCCGGCATCAATGCTGCTTTGTCCATTACGGTCCAGTCGGAACTGTCGGTGGAATACTCAATTTTCGTATAGTTATTGGTGAGCTGGCAGGTACCCCAGCCTCCTGAGTTGTGCTTAAGACCAAAGGCCAGTCTTACACTTACGTATCCCTCCGTATTGGTCTGCATAACAAATTCAACATTCTCAGGCCCACTCCAGCTTCCCATAAGAATTGCTGCACCGCCTGATGCACCCGGATAACCCGTTGAGCCTGCATCCTGAAAAAGATGAGAGTCATCTCCCGAGAAAAGGGCATCGCTTGTATAGTCGGGATAGTCGGCAGGATTGCCATCCCATGTGGAGGATCCAAAGTGCTCCTGTAAAATGTTAATCTGTGAAAAGCCAGAATAAAAAGAGAAAATTACGAGAAGTAATAGCAAAGCAAGTTTTTTCATGGCAGTTGGATTTTAGTTAGTGGACGAAAGGTAATAATTTTTTGAAAAAAATTTATAATTTTCAAGCTGGTAATCCGGAAACAGCTAAACATTTCATGAAATCTACTTTTTTCATATTCTTTATGCTTCTGAGTGTTAACCTATCCTCGGCAAATTCTGTTGATAGCCTTCTAAGGGTACTGGACAGAGAATTGGAGATTGCAGATAATTATATCATGATGAAGAATGAAAAGATTGAAAATTTAAAGGAAGAATTTAGTATTACCTCTGAAAATCCGGAAAAGTATAGACTCCTTGATTCAATATTCCAATTATACCAATCCTTCCACTATGATTCTGCTTTCAAATATGTTTTGCGTTTACAGAACATAGCCTATAAAATGAACGACAGAAGCAGGATTGTTCAGTCAAAAATAAAGATGGGTTTTATTTTCATTTCTTCCGGAATGTTTAAAGAAGCAGAGGATTCTCTATCCACTTTGGATCCTATTGATATGGAAGATGAAACCAGGGCCGAATTTTATTCTGTCATGGCTTTGCTTTATTACGGAATGACGGATCTACAGGATGTATATTATGCTTCTGTTTACCAGGATGAAGCTCATAAATATGTTGATTCAGTATTGATGTATTCTTCAGCAGAAAGTTATGATTATCAGTATTTCAAAGGCTTGCGTTATGTTCGAAAAGGCGAATATGAACTGGGTTTGGAAGTTTTGCGTGGACTTCTGAAAAGGAATTATCTGGATCTACATCAGAGGGCAATTATAAATTCTACAATGAGCGATATTTATATTAATATAAATGAAGAGGAAAAGGCCATCGAGTTACTGGCAAAAGCATCCATTTTCGATATAAGGGATGCCACAAAGGAAACCACCGCTATCCTGTATCTTGCTAACCTGATTTATCCCAAAGGAGATATTAAAAGAGCTTATGTATATATAAAAAAAGCACTTGCCGATGCTAATTTCTATGGTGCCCGGCACAGGAAGATACAGGTTGGGAATATCCTGCCAATAATAGAAGAAGAAAGGATAAATATAATTGAAAAGCAGAGAAGAACATTTCTAATATACGCTATTATCGTAACCCTGCTTTCTCTTGTTATAATATTTTTTGTATTCATTATTCTTCGTCAGTTGAGAAAGCTAAAACGGGCTGAAAATGAAATCATCAAAACCAATAAAGAACTCAGGCAAACCAATCAGAAATTACAGGAATCAAATAAGATTAAGGAAGAATATATAGGATATTATTTCAATATCATCAGTAATTATATTGACAGACTTGAAAATTTAAAACAGAACCTTGATAAAAATCTGCAGATAAACAAATTTGATACCGTAAGGTACATTGTTCAAAGCATCAAGCTAAAAAATGAACGTCAGAATCTTTACCAGGGTTTCGACAGGATCTTTTTAAGTCTTTTTCCCGATTTTACCAGGAAGTTCAATATGCTATTTGCAGAAGAGGACCGTGTTGAGATTGAGGATAATGAGCTATTGAATACTGATCTCAGGATTTTCGCCCTGATAAGGTTAGGCATAAATGAGAATGATAAGATTGCAAATATCCTTGGATTTTCTGTAAATACGATTTACACATATAAGACCCGGATTAAGAATAAGTCCATTGTTCCGAATGAGGAATTTGAGAGGAGGATTATGGAGATTAGGGTGGTGTGAGGAGGCGGGAAGAAGGAGGCAGGGAGCAGGAGGCAGGAGGCAGGAGGCAGGAGGTAGGAGTCAGGAGGCAGGAGGCAGGAGGGAGGAGAATGAATGAAATCAGCACAATTCTTTTAATTGCACCATGCTAAAATTGAAATTAATTTATGAACATTCATACTGGAAATTGGAGAGCCTCAACCATTAAACGATTACCTGCCCGCCAACGCGAAAGCCCTTGCAATGGCAGGCGGGAACTTACACGCCTGTTTTTGTGTAACTTATAAAATTTGTTATATGATAGTAAGCAGGAAGCAGTGGGTATTAGAGGATGAGGATTTTGATGGATTGAATGTATGAGGCGGTTTCTGCGAGTAAAAGATAGCTTCCTTTTTTAAGGTTTAAGTCCTGAAGGGAAATGAGGGTCCTGCCGGAGCTGAACCCTCTTTCATATAAAAGCTTGCCACTTAGATCAATTATTTTGATATTATTTATAAACTCCCCCGGTCTTAAGGCTTGAATATAGATTTCCTCGCCGGTGGAGGGATTGGGAAAAACATGAATACTACTTTCTTTATTATTATAAGGTATATCCCTGTTTTTGGTTATTTCAATTGAATTTAAGATATCAGCAGCTTTTTGTATTTCCAGGTTGCGCAGATAAACAGAAGCGCTGTCGAGTTGTTCCTGTATTGCCGGATCGTTTGCATATCCTTTTCGATGTAAATATAGTCTGTATACCAGTTTCATCTCGTCTTCCCCATATTCCACTCCTGTATAATCCTGAACCCTCATGAGGTATTCAAAGCCGGTTTCCACCGTGGGTTCAAACATCGTTCCTTCTCCAAAATCATTAAAGGTTGCTAGCTGCAACATATCAATATTCTCTTTGTATTCTTCTGCTTTATTTAAAGTTTCAGTGAGTGTGGACCCGTAATAGTGGGGAATGTTGAAATAACCCGATCCCGCACCCCCTTCCGCATAGAAGTCGTTAAATCCCGGGTAGGCCGACCCCATCGCCCATTCAAGCTGCGGGGCGCGGGTAGAATAAAAATTTTCCAGATGACCGAGATGGTTCAAATCATCCTGGTAGATCCAGGAGTATTCTCCATCGGCCTCAGCACCTGCTTCACCCGATTCGTGCCAAAGAGGAAGGAACTCAAGTTCTTCACCTGCAGCGGGCATGATTTCGTTCCAATCGGATGGATTTTCAAATGTAATGGGTCCAAAAATACAGACCAGCGGATTGTTGTTTTCTCCAATACGGATATATTCCGGCCGGTTTAGGTAGTTGTAACGCATGTATGCCATATTGGCCTTGACGTCATCCAGCGACCTGCTGAAGCGGTCTTCCAGTACAATGCCAAACTCCATTCCAAAATCATCTGTGTAAGAAATGATACTGTCGGAACTCTTTAACAACTGTTTTATATCACCGTTCGAGCCTACAGTGCCATACCAGTCAATCAGAACCCCGTCGATTCCTGACAATTTCATCAGGAGAAGATGATATTCGATCACATCTTTGTCACGGCTTGCATAAGGTCCAATAAGTGGATAGTAGTGTGAGGCGATCTCGCGCTGTCCTTCATCATTGATGTTTTCCGGATTCATGGTGTTCATGGTCCAGTGCCAGCCCCATTTGCCTATCGTTTCAGGTGTTTCAAACCAGGGCATATAGTGCATATACACCTTCATCGGGTTCGTTTTTTGTACGTCCTTCTGGGCTGAAACATTAGCCGGGAAAAACCAGGTAACTGTCAATAAATAAAGTGTAACTAATCTTCCCATTATGAATCTCCTTTCTCTGAATCACCGGTAGCAACAGGAATTATACTGATTGCTGCTCCTCCTCCGGGTGCTAAATTAATATTTAATTTTTCAGATTTCTCAATTTTTATAAACTCTCTTATTTCCCGACAGCACTTGAGATTGTTACAGTTTTCGATTCTGTTTCGGCATCAATTACCAGGCTGATATCATATGTTCCGCCTGTTACCACGTAGAAATTGTGATATTCTCCTCCAACAGTGGTAGCATCAACTATATCACCATTATCAACGGCTTCACCTTCCACAGAGGTGAGCATTGACCAGTCGAGCTGGAGGCCACCCCAGGCACCATTTTCAAGGAAAATAAATTCACGTTCCTCCAGAAGCTCAACGGCATCCCATGACCAGGTATATACATTTCCGGTTACATCAGGTGCATGTACTTCATAGCCGTCTACTCCGGTTTCCCAGTTGGCGGTATCGCCGGGAGCCAGCAGGTAAGCATTACCGAATAGTCCCATCTGGTTAGCACTGTAATCGATCAGCATACTGCCGGTTTTGTTCTTTGTTTCATCCCATTCACCGGAGGCAGCATCATACTTGAGTCGAACTGTGAAAACACCGTCTTCTTTATGGGGAATGTTCTCTGGATAATATCCCACATCATTTATGCCGGTTTCCCAGGCATCTCCATAACTTTCCACACCCAGATGGGTATATGTTGCCATTTCTTCACTTGCAAAAACTTCCCATCCATCATTGAACATGTATTTGTAACCGGAAGCACCTACCAGGGGTATTTCCTGGCCCTCAAACACTGCTGAGTCGACCGATACGTGGATCATGGGCAAAGGTGTTCCTGCTGCCCATTGCGCTTCGGTTGCATCCCCGATCATGTGGGCTTCAACTTTCATGATGCGGAATTCCATGTTGTTCATATTCACGAAAACATAATATAGCCCTTCGTCTGCTATGGATATCGGATCTGAATCCTGTTCCAGTGTACCATGGATCATGTTGGCTGCAATATCGGTGTTTCCTACATCGGCACCAGGAGATACTGTACCTCCTCCGGGAGCTCCGTAATCAAAACCTTCCTCTGCAACTACTTCTTTAAATTGAATGGTGCTGTTTCCTCCAATAAAAATAAGACTGGCAAAAATGCCTTCCATATTATCCACTTCGCCGCTCTTGTCAGGATTCAATTTTGCTCTTGACATTTTTGCTGCTGGATCAGTTGCTGTTTCAGCAACAGTATTGCTGCCGTATACATAAAGGCCATCTAATTTCGGGATCAATTCCACCGGATCAGGATCTTCATCCTTATTGCAGGAAACCATGAAAACCGGGATTAATAACAATGCCATTAAGGCTCTTAAATTTACTTTTTTCATTTTATTAAATTTTAGTTTTAGCATTCAATGATTAATTAATTATTTCTCTTCTATTCATAACCTGTGCTGGGTATCATATTTGGATTGGTATCCACTTCAGCAAGTGGCACCGGGTAATAGTAATCCCATGGATGATATAATATTAATCCCTGGGTTATATTAAATTCATTGTATTTCAGTATTTCTTCTTCGACAATTTTCCAGCGTACAATATCAAACCAGCGATGGCCTTCGGCAAATAATTCCCTGAAACGTTCTTCTCTTATGGAATCTCTCAATACAGTTCCTGTAAGTCCTGTATAGTCTATATCAGGCTGCGGTGTATCCGGTGAATGACCGTATGCTCTTCTTCTCACCTTGTTCATATATTCAGATGCAATTCCATCATTTCCAAGGTTATTCATTACTTCTGCATACATGAGGTAGACATCGGCAAGACGCATGATGATGTAATTGGTTCCGCTGTTCCTGTTGGTTGAATAGACAGAATAATCTTCAGGTACATATTTTCGGAAACTGTGACCGGTATAATTAAACTCACTTTCGCCAGCCGGAACCATTTCACCATCAAGATTGGCTGCTGAGTCTTCCGGATGGTAGGTGCAGATCTGAAGCCTGGGATCATCGCCAAACCGGAAAATGTTTACCCCATGAGGAGTTACATTGCTCCATCCGCGTCCCGGAGGTGCACATTCCAGAGCTATTCCGGAGCCCAGGCCATTTTCCCAGATATTTTGTTCCATATCAACGGTATAGTTCAGTTCGAAGATGGATTCTTCACTAAATTCATTCTTTCCCTGGAAAAGTGCATCATACTCTTCCCAGGGGACAAGTGCATAATCGGGGTTGTTGATGATCTCTTCAAAATAATCCTGAGCAAGCTCATTTTCTCCCATGTATAGATATGTCTTTCCCAGAAATGCTTTGGCCGTATTTCTGTTTACCCTGGCAATGTTATCGGAATCCCAGCTTCCCGGAAGCCTCTCCTCCGATATCTTAAAATCGGCAATGATCTGACTGTATAATTGACCTACAGTAGCCCTGGGAGCCATCATTTCCTCTCTGGTTGAAGCCACCTTGAGAATAAGAGGAACGGCAAGTCTTGAGCTATCATC
This sequence comes from uncultured Bacteroidaceae bacterium, assembly GCA_964528675.1. Taxonomy (GTDB): domain Bacteria; phylum Bacteroidota; class Bacteroidia; order Bacteroidales; genus CAYRTD01. The sequence goes on along the minus strand of CAZGTU010000045.1, from coordinate 7,484 downwards.
AGCATAAGAGGCTTCCCCCCATAATCTCACCATGTGAAAGAAAGCAAAAGCCCTGAGGAAATGAGCCTGTCCGAGTATAAGATCGAGTTGCTCAATTTCAGTTTCTGAGGGATCTTCTTCACCGGCATAAACATCTGCATTTTCAACAACATCATTCGCTCTTGCAATAACCCTGTACCAGCCTCGCCATGTGGTGTATACATGTCCATCGGCCGAGTTCACCTCATTCCTGCTCTGGGCGTTCCAGTAATCAGATGTATGGGGAAGGGGCAGAAGGGTCTGTGAATAATATTGTTGTCCAAAGAGGTCAAGACTCTTTACTGCTGAATAAACAGCATTCAGGGCCATGTCGAAATCTTCAATACGGGAATAATAATTATCGGAATTCAGTTCATTTTCGTTGGTAATTCCCAGGAAACGATCTTCTGAACAGGCTGAGAAAATTATCCCTATCATCGCCAAAATAATAATATTTCGGCGGAATGATCCACTGAAGATATTTTGTACTGTTTTTTGTCCGGATGAATTTTTCATATCTTCCTTATATATCGGGTTCAATTTATTTGATCCAAATGCTTTCATTTCCATGTGATTAAAAGTTTAGCTCAAGTCCTCCCGTAATTGTTCTTACCTGGGGGTAAAGGCCATAATCTATACCCCGGCTTGTATTCGAACCTGCTATTTCAGGATCAATACCGGAGTAATTTGTAATAGTGAGAAGGTTATTTCCATTAACAAAAAGCCTGAGTTTGGCAATATTCCCCGGTATCCATCGGTTCACGGGAACATTAAAGCCTATCTGTACATTTCTCAGTTTCAGGTACGAACCATCTTCAACAAAATAAGTAGAAGGTTTACTGAAGTTTCCGTTAGGATCGCTGGCAATATTTCTTGGGTGACGGGTGTGATTGTCTTCTGTCCAGGCTTCATATATTTTGGTTGTGGTATTATAATCGCCAAAGAAATTACGTGTATAGGCTTTATCGGCATTGAAAATATCTACTCCCTGAACGCCCTGGAACTGAAGAGATATATCAAACAACCTGTTCCTGGCAAAATTAATGTTGAGCCCATAGATCATTTTGGGCCAGGGATTTCCAATGAAGACCCTGTCATGTTCGGCTGTGATCTCACCGTCGGGCACTCCTTCAGGGCCACTGATATCTTTGTACATGAAATCTCCCGGTCCCGTGCCGCCTTCCTGGTAGGTCCCGTCAGCAGCCCAGGAGTTAATGGCAAAAACATCAGATTCACTGTTGAGCATTTGTTGCACTTCATATCCATAGAAACTTGAAATGGGCATTCCTGCTTCCGTTCTGGTCATCCCTCCGATCTGCCCTCCACCATCTCCTCCAATGATATACTGTCCTTTACTGAGCGAACGCATTTCATTTTTCATAAAGGAGGCGTTCCCCGAGACATTCAGCGAATAATTATCAAAAAGCCACTTGTATCCGAGTTCCAGGTCTACCCCTGAATTTCGAAGGGTACCAATATTCAGTTCCGGGTTCACCGGACTGAAGTTATGTACCGCAATCCCTACCGAAGGGGGTATCGGGACTCCATAGAGAAGATCTTTGGTGTCTTTTATGTAAAAATCAGCACTGAAAGATAACTGGTTGCTTAAGGCAGTCATATTGAGCCCGATGTTGTGCATATTCACTTCTTCCCACTTAACCTCTTCATTCGGGAATTTGCTGATGTAAAATCCTCTTACTTTATTTTGCCCGTTTTGATCAAAAGCATAGCTGGTAAACTGGGATGTATAGGTTTTAAGATAGATGTAATCCCCAATGTTATCTGAACCAAGTTTTCCTGTACTGCCCCTGATTTTCAAGGTATTTATGAATGGGATATTATCAAAAAAGTCTTCTTTTGATATTATCCATCCTGCAGAAAAGGAAGGAAATATCCCCCAGATATTTGCGGGCCCGAATTTAGGGGCAGAAGCATCTCTCCGGATATTGGCTTCCAGGAGGTATTTCTCTTTGAAATTGTAATTGAATCTTCCGAACTGGGATAAAAGACGACTTTCATAAATATTATATCTGTCGGTAACATTGAATGTTCCTGTAGCGAGATTCATACTCCAGGCAACATCAATGGGGAAATCGGTTCCTACGAGATTAAAGTGCACTGTTTCAAACTGCGTTGCTTCGTGTCCTGCCATAAGTTTGATATTGTGCATGCCGAAACTTTTGTCGTAAGTGGCCACTATATTGCCTGTGATCGTCTGATCATCGGAAGTTGAATAGGTAAGTGAATTTATGGTATTTGCAAAGGCCCCGTAATTAAAGGCTTCATGAAATTTTTTCCCGAGAAAAGCCATATAGTTGTAGCCTGCAGTTGCACGAATCGATAAGCCTTTCAGGGGAGTGAAATTTGCGTACAGACTACCTTCCATACGATTATAACTTCGTCTTTCGCGTTGCTGGTATTGGGTCGCAACAGGATTCGGACCCTGGAAATAAACCGGGGCCTGTCCCCAGCCTCCGTAAGGATTATCCTCATCATATATCGGCATGATAGGAATGGAACGATAAGGAATAGCGCCATTATAATTTTCATTGAAATTATCTATTGGATTTTCTTTTACACTTGAAAGTAAAAGACTTTCACCTATCGCTAACCAATCGGTGATTTTTATATCTGAATTTATTCTTCCACTATAGCGTTTAAGGGTATTATCAATCAGTATACCTTCCTCGTCATCGTACCCCAGGGAAACATAGAAATTAAACTTTTCTGTACCATTGGAAGCGGAAAGGTCATAGCTTTTTATTAGTCCGCTTCCGTTATAATAGGCATCAATCCAGTCGGTATCATGCTCATATTCATCCCATGCAGGTTCAGGATTTTGACCTGCGGCCAAACGGGATTCTCTTTTGTATTTCACGAAGTCTGCACTTCCGAGCAATTCCGGCAGCCTGATGGGAGTACGTTTACCAATGGAAGTTTTAAAATTAATGTCCAGTCCTTTTTTGCCACGTTTGGTGGTAACGAGAATAACGCCATGTGCTGCCTGTGCGCCGTAAATTGCAGAGGATGAAGCGTCTTTGAGTATCTCCACCGACTCAATATCATTTATCTCGAAATGATTGCCCGGCGAAACCCTTATGCCATCCACTATCCACAAAGGTTCTGTATTATTAATGGAGCCTACACCACGAATATGGATTGTGGGCTCCGCTCCGGGTGCACCTCCGTTCTGGGAAATGAAAACACCTGATGACATGCCCTGAAGCACCTGGTCGAGACGAACCTGGGATTTATTTTCAATATCTTCAACCTTAACGGAAGAAATAGCTCCTGTTATATTTGATCTTTTTTGAACTCCGTAACCTACTACGGCAATTTCCTCAAGTTCAATAAGGTCGGGGTCAAGATTGAAATTAATAACGCTTCTGCCCTCAATTCTCACTGTTTGTGTCTGGTATCCGACAAAAGAAGCTTCCAGAACCGCATTATCTTTATTTACATCTAAACTGTATTTGCCTTCAAGATTGGCTACCGCACCATTTGTTGTTCCTTCAACTATTACCGTGGCGCCGGGAAGGGGCTCTCCTGTCTCTGAATCTGTAATGGTTCCGCCTACAGTTAGCGAACTCTCCTGGGAATTTACCTGTTTTGAAAAAAACAGGAGCAGGATGAAAAAGAGCAATGTTGTTAATCTGAATTTCATAGCCAGTATTTTTAGTAGTCTGCACTTTTCAATGAAAATGATCCGGGCTGATCATAAGAACAAATTTAGCTTGCATGGATGATGGAAGAAAGAAATATAGCAGTAGTATAGAAAATAACATGGAGAAAATTTATTAAGTACCAATATATCAGCATAGAGCATTATTTCCGAATATAGATTAATTTAAGTCTGCATACATAACTTCCCTTCTTTATCCTTGCATTTTATCTGAATATAACTTTTACCCTTATGCTTTTATTATTTCCTGTTACAGACAAAAGATAGATTATTGAATTATATTGTCCAAATACTTAGCCTCTGGACTCAAGTATGCACTTTTCGAAGTGGGCTCTTTTATTTAAGAATCAATGACATGAAATTTTAGTTATTTGAAAAAAGTGTAGCTAATGTACGAGGACCATTTAATCTACATCAATAATAAATACTGTGGTTACTTGTGTTTTAATTCCTAAACAATTAAAAAATATATAAATAACTGTAAACTAACTTATAAGTAAATTTAAAGATATTACATCATAAACTTTTTTAAATTACATCATTATTATTGCAAGAAGCCTGAATATTTATGTGTTATAAAGTTGTTTTGTAGTATTTAATATTTCATTTTCATATATTGCAGCAAAAATTTTTCTAAAAATGAGGGGAGATAAAATAAGGATAGCAGCAGGCATTTTTCTTTTAGTTGTTTATAGTTTAATTCAGCAGAATATTAATGCCCAGGTAAAATCAATCGGGATCCCTGTAATAAAGAATTATATAACGGGGGAGACCGGGGCCAGTACACATAGCTGGGATATTGTTCAGGATGAAAACGGTATCATATATTTTGCCAATGATGCCGGGGTATTGCAATTTGATGGCGAAGACTGGGATGTTTTTCCGGTTTCCAATGGTTCAATTGTCAGATCACTTGCTATTGATGAGGAAGGACGGATCCTGGTTGGGGCCTACACGGAGATCGGGATGCTTGAAAAAAATTCCAACGGAGATCTCAAGTATGCTAATCTTAATCATCTTATACCTGAAGAAAACCTTGATTTTGATGATGTCTGGAAAATTCATAATACTCCTGAGGGGATTGTTTTTCAGAGTTTTGAATATCTGTTTATTTATCAGGGAGATTCAATTGAGGTAATAAAACCGGGGAACCGATTTGGTTTTTCTTATTATGTAGATGATCATTTGTATATAGTTGAAAAAGATGAGGGTTTGAAAATTCTGAAAAATGGAAAGCTGGAATTAATTTCTGACGATCCCTTATTCACTGAGGATGAGATCCGTTTTATTCTTCCAAAGAATTCAAGACAGCTTTTAATCGGTTCTTTCTCTCAGGGTATATACATATTGGATGATGGCAAATTAGAGCCCTGGAGAACAGACTTAAATCAGGTAGCTATTGATAAAAAGCTTTATACCGGATTAAATCTTCAGGATCAGATAATAATAGGCACTATATATGATGGAGTATATTCCTGTAATAGAGATGGTCGAATAACTCAACATTTCAACAGGGCTACAGGTCTCCAGAACAATACTGTCTTATCTATGTATAAAGATTTTCAGGACAATTTATGGTTGGGACTGGATAATGGCATTGATTATCTGAAGATCAGTCTTCCAATTTCTTTTCTTAATTATAATATGGGGATTGAAACTGTTTATGCCAGTATTATTCACAATGACAGGCTCTATGTGGGGACAAATCAGGGTTTGTTTACCAGGGAACTTTCCAAATTAGGAGATCCCGATTTTGATGACTTTGAGATTGTAGAGAATACTGACGGGCAGGTTTGGACATTATTTACAGAGGGAAAAGATCTTTTATGCGGGCATAATCGGGGAGCTTACCGGATAGACGGGAAAAAAGCGGTCAAGATTAGTGACGCAAGGGGGGTATGGAATTTTTTCAAGCTAGAAGATTATGAGAATTTATTATTCAGTGGCACCTATGATGGAATTATCAAATATGAAAAGGATTCAGAAGGTCAATGGTTGGAAAAAGAGAAAATAAGAGGTCTTGAGCTTTCCAGCAGGAGGATTGTCTCCGATAAAAGCGGAAATGTCTGGATAAGTCATGATCATGAGGGGCTTTTCAGGTTGCGATTCAATAATGAGCTTGATAGTATATTGATAATTGAAAGTTATGATGATTCAAGAGGTTTAATGGGAGAACTCCCTTATAAGATTCATAAGATGGATGATCAATTCTTTGTTTCCACCCATAAAGGCTGTTTTTCCTATGATTCAGAAGGTAACAGTTTTATTTCTTCAGAAGAATTGGATAGCTTTTTTAAAGAACTTGGAAGGATTAACCTTTTGCAGGAGGATAATCATGGAAATAAATGGTATTTCTCCAGCGAGCAGATTGGATTGTTCAGGTTACTTGAAGATGGAACATACATAAATATTTATACACCATTCCTTATGCTCAGGAATATGTTGCTTAAAGATTATGAGAATATTTATACCTATAATCATGATAATGTTTTCATTGGCACCATAAACGGACTTGTGCATTTCGATGCTTCCATATTCAAGGATTATTTTGTTCAAACCTCAACTTATATCAAGAAAGTAATTGTTTCTAACAGAGGAGAGGATTCGATTCTGGTATATGGGAATATCTCTGAAGAAACCTTAAGGGATGACGATAATGTTCTTAATTATAGCTGGAACACTATTCGATTTAGTTTTGCATGCCCGGATCTTGAAAATACGGATAATGTTGAATATAGCTATCGACTGAAAGGTTTTTCCGAAGAATGGTCAGACTGGACTCAGGGAAATGAGAAAGAATATACTAACCTTAAGGAGGGTAAATACATTTTCGAGGTGAAAGCAAGAAATATCTTCAACAATGTCAGCCAGATCGATCGTTTTCATTTTGAAATAGAACCGCCTTTTTTCAGAAGCCGTCAGGCTTTATTTATCTATCTCACTATCTTTTTGCTGGGAGTCTTAACTATCGTCATACTTGTAAGAAGAAGGATTTCAAGAGTAAGATCTTATGAGAAAGAAAAGCATACCGCTGTTTTCTTAAAGAAGGAAGAACAGCTTGAGAAAGAAAGATTATCAGCTCAAAGAGAACTTGAAAGGATTAAAATTGAGAAGCTCGAAGCGGATATGAAGCACAAAAATAAAGAGCTGGTGAATTCAACATACCACATTATCAGGAAAAATAAGATCCTTAATTCGGTTAAGCAGGAACTTGCAAAGCTCAGCAATCAGGCTAAAAGCGAAATGGTTGAACAGGAGCTAAAAAAGATAAGCAGGAAAATTGACAGGGATATCAACAATGAAAAAAACTGGGAAGTATTTGACCGTTATTTTGATGAAGTGCATCAGGAATTTTTAAACAGGTTAAAAGAGAAACATTCTGAACTTTCCCCTAAAGATTTGCGATTAGCTTCTTACCTGAGAATGAACATTTCCTCGAAGGAGATAGCTCCTCTGCTTAATATTTCCATACGCGGTGTGGAAATAAGCAGATACCGGCTGAGAAAAAAATTAAACCTCGACAGGAACACAAATTTGACGGAATACTTATTGGATATGTAAAGCTTTGTTAAGTTTAGATATTAGCATTGTAGTGTTTAAATATCCATTTTACGATTCTGTTATACAGCATAATAATATCAATCATGTTGTATTATTGATGTATTGATTTTACCTGTTTGTTGTAATCTTGTTGAGGATATTTTTTCCATTATCTCTTGCCTTAATACCTAATTTTACATCAAGTTTGCTACCAGTTAATTCACGAACTAAATTTTATTTTATG
>CAZGTU010000044.1:3343-35137 GCA_964528675.1 uncultured Bacteroidaceae bacterium | reverse complement strand
TGTCATATGGCACAAAGGTAAGGGATATAACCCTGAAAGGGTTTAAACCCTTTCCACCCCTTTTCACCTAAAAGTCAACACCTTAACAAAATTTACCATTTAATGACCATCATTCCATCCATCATACATCATTTTTCAACTGGATTATTCATTAGAAAAGGTAAATTCCGTGAATTCATTAGAAGTTAACACCCTTGTTTTGCCAATTAAAGTTAGATATCTGGACATTCCTTTCTACAGCCAGGGGACTACCTAATAATCACCCCACTCAACTCCCCTCAATACTCTCAACATACAACTCATTGCCCCGAACAATCTTTGTATTGGATGAATTACAGGCCGGACAATAAAAATTATTATTCTCCGGGAGGTATTCATGTTTACAATCCTGGCATTTTAACTGAACCGGACTCCATGAAATAATCAGCTCTGCTTTTGCTGCTGGGCTATCGATTTTTGCAGCCGAAAATGCATTTTGCAGGATCATTTCATTCAGATGTTGTAATTTTCCTACCGTCAGATTGATCCTTTCAATATAGCTCAGCTCATTCTCCTTTGCCGCCTGGAAGGAAATATTCATAATATTTTCAATGACAGTTAGTTCATGCATGGTTAATCCGTTTAACATATCCTTGGCACCTGGCTGCCCAGAGGCTGACTGAGTATGCGTTGACCTCCTATAGCAGTATTCAAAACAACCTCTCCGGGATGCTCCTTCCTGACCTCCCCGATGATCGATGCTTTTTTTCCCAGTTTATGATCCCTGAGGATTTTTAAAACCTTTTCAGCTTCTTCCTGCTCTGTAATTATTATAAATTTCCCTTCACTGGCAAAGTTCAGGGAATCGTATCCCAGCATTTCGCAAAAACCTTTCAGCTCCTCAGATAAAGGTATAGTATTTTCATTGATCTCCATTCCTTTGCCGGAAAGTTTTGCGATCTCATTCAGGATGCCTGCAGTTCCTCCCCGCGTAATATCCCTGATAAATTTTACTCCTTCACAATTCTGAAGAACTTCTGCTATTAAGCCATTCAGGCAAGCACAATCAGATACCAGTTTGGACTCAATGAAAATTTTTTCTCTTGCATTTATTATTGCTGCTTCATGTTCTCCGGGAACCCCACTTATGATTATTGCATCGCCATTTTTAATCCTTTGTGGTTCGCTTTTGAAGCTATTGTTCTTATCATAGAGACCAATGCCGCTCGTATTAATATAGATCTGATCCAACTGTCCTTTACCCACAACTTTTGTATCTCCGGCCACGATTTTTACATGAGCAATATCCGCCTCTCTCTTCATGCTTTTAACAATACGCTCCAAAATGTCTATTTCAAGACTTTCTTCCAGCATAAATCCGGCAGTCAGATATTTAGGTCTTGCCCCGGCAACAGCAAGATCATTTACAGTTCCGCAAACGGCAAGTTTTCCAAGATCACCCCCCGGGAAAAACAGTGGACTGATAACATAAGAATCGGTTGTGAAGGCAATCGTTTCCGAACCGGATTTCAAGATGGCGCTATCTCCTTCCTGCTGTAAATAAATGTTATCAAAGCTTTTTGCAAAGATCTCACTGATTAACCGGGTGGTCATTTCTCCACCACTACCATGACCTATCTCTATCCTTCTTTTCTTGTTCATGATAAATGAATAATTCAAGTTCGTTTTAGCATCAATGCTGTCTGGTCGCTTTTAATTCTTTCCATCTGATCCATGCATTGCAGGTGCCTTCCGGGGAAACCATACAGGCACCCACCGGATTCTCAGGAGTGCACAATGTACCAAAGAGTGTACAATCGGCAGGTTTTTTAAGGCCTTTAAGGATCTCTCCACAAATACAGGCTGAATTTTCTTTCTCTGAAAATGGTTTCAGGGAGAAGAATCTCATGGCATCAATCTTTTTATATTTTTTCTTTATTCTAAGTCCGCTATCCGTCAACACACCCAGCCCCCTCCATGTTGTGCTTGTTTCTTCAAATACGTCCCTCATCAATTTAAGTGCTAAAGAATTCCCCGAAGCTTTCACTGCGCGTTTGTACTGGATTTCTGTTCTGTATTTGCCAGTGTTTACTTGCCGGATAAGCATCAATATTGACAAAAGTATATCCACGGGTTCAAATCCTGCAATAACTGCTGCCACGTTGAATTTTTCAGGAAATATATCATAGATCTTACTGCCTGTTATTGCGCTTACATGGCCCGGACAAATATATCCGTCAAGCTTTACGCCCTCCCGGATAATGGCTTTCATTGCCGGTGGCATTACTTTATGGGCACTCAGCACTTTAAAATTATTCAGCAGCTTTTTATGGGCTTCCTTTATCACAACGGCAGTAGAAGGTGCAGTAGTCTCAAATCCGATGGCAGCAAAAACAACTTGCTTTCCGGGCTCTGATATTGCCATTTGCAGAGCTTCGAGACTTGAATAAATTACACGAACATCCCTACCCTCTTCCCGACATATGGCAAGACTCGAAGTTGTTCCCGGTACCCGGAGCAGATCTCCGTAACTTGTTATGATTACACCGGGCTCATAGGAGAGTTGAATCAATTGATCGATAAAAGACTGAGGTGTTACACACACCGGGCAACCCGGACCGGATAATAGATCAATATTTTCAGGCAGTATGGATTGTATCCCATATTTCCGGATAGCGTGGGTGTGACTCCCGCAAACTTCCATAAAACCATAGTGGCCGGTTGCTTCTATATGTATTTGTTCAACCAGTTTTTTGATTATAACGGTATTTCGGTATTCGTCGATGTATTTCAATTGGTTTGTTCTTTTCGCTTTATTTCTTCAAGCAAACGGTTAGTCTCTTCGGCTTCTTTTTCATCTATTTTTTGAATGGCAAAACCGGCATGAAGAAGAATGTAATCACCGGGAATGACATTCTCCACCATACTGATATTTGCAGAATATATATTCCCTGAGATGGAAACTTTTGCCATATCATTTTCAATTTCCAGGATCTTTGCCGGTATGCTCAGACACATAATTTTTTAAATTTAGGGTATTATTTTCGATTCTTTTCATGGCCACAGCTAGCTGTCCCAGGGCTATTCCTCCATCATTACAGGGGACTTTTCTGTTAATAAAAACCCGGAGTCCTTTTTGCTCAAGCTTTTTCACTACCTTTTCTGTAAGATACTTATTCTGAAAACTTCCGCCTGATAATACCGCTTTACTTAAACCTGTATCCCTTGCTATCTTTATAGCACCTTCATAAATAACCGATGCGATGGTATTATGGAATCGAACTGCAATTTCGGAAAGAGAAATACCATTTTGCCTGTCATTTACAATCGCACGAAGAATTGAATCAACTTTAAAACAATCATTCTCCCATTGATATGGATAGTAAATTTCCGATTCTGAGTCAATCAAACCTTCGAGTCTTGCGGGTCCTTCACCATCGAAACTGCTGAAATAACAAATACCAAGTAAAGCAGCTACCGCATCGAAAAGTCGGCCCAGACCGCATGATTGAATGATATTCACTTTCTTTTTCAAACCTGCAATTACAGCTAATTGCTTTTTCTCAGGTATATACACGGCCAGATCATTGATTTTTTTTGCATAATCCTCTCCGTATAGTTTATAAAGACAGGCGAGTGCGTTTCTCCAGGGTTCTTTTATTGCAATTTCTCCACCCGGCAGATCCAGGTATTCCATATGGTAGATCCTCCTACAGTTCAATAAGGAGCAAAGCATGAATTCACTGCCCCATATTTTGCCATCATCACCGTAACCTGTGCCGTCCATTGATATACCGATTACTTCTTCATCAATACCATGTTCAGCCATAACGGATGCTATATGAGCATGATGGTGTTGTACCTCAATAAACTTTACTATGCCGGGGGAGTCCTGAAGTTGATTTGCATATCTTGATGAATGATATGCAGGATGTGGATCACATACCAGGGTCTGTGGTTTCATTCCATAAAGCCGAAGAAATTCTTTTATTGATTTGCGGTAATGAAGATTCACATCATAATTCTCCAGGTCTCCTATATATTGACTTAGAATTGCTTTATTGTTTTTCCCAATACAAAAACAATTTTTCATATCGGCACCCATTGCCAGTATTCCTTCAGCATTTCCTTTTAAATAAACCGGTTCAGGGGCATATCCACGGCTCCTTCTTATCATCAAGGGATTTTCTGCAATGAATCGGACAACAGAATCATCCTGTTTATGAATTATATCCCGGTTATTAATCAAAACTCCGTCACAAAGAGGCAAGATTTGAGAAAGAATTTCCTGGTTGTCAGCAATAATAGATTGGCCCGATAGATTGGCACTTGTACAAACCAGAGCCGGGATTGAAAGTTTTTGCATCAAAAGATGATGTAATGCCATGTAAGGGAGCATAACAGCTATTGTTTTCTGGCCGTTATTGACAAAACAGGACAAAGATTTCCGTTGTTCAAGGATAACTATAGGTTTTCGAGGAGATAAAAGTAGATTCTCCTCTGAGGAGTGGATATAAGTATATTTACGAACCGTTTCAATGTCTTTGAACAAAAGCGCAAAAGGCTTACCATCACGTTTTTTAATCTTTCTTATTCTTTTTACAGCCTGATCATTAAATGCATCACATACAAGATGATATCCAGCCAATCCTTTAAGTGCAATTACTTTTCCTTCTGTGATCATTTTTGCAATGGCACCGGGTATGTTTTCCTGTTGTACTTCTGTGAAGGATTCGGTGATTAATTTATATTCAGGACCGCAGGATAGGCAGGCAATAGGTTGTGCATGAAAGCGACGATCCTGGATATCATTGTATTCATACTGACAGTCTTCACACATAGGAAAAACATACATGCTGGTGTTCTCCCTGTCGTATGGAATTCTTTTTATAACGGAAAAACGTGGTCCACAATGGGTACAACTTGTAAAAAGATGATCCTTCCTGCGTGTTTGATTGGTTATGTCATCAAGACATGAATCACATATAGCAAGATCGGGCGAGATATCTGCACTGAGATCAGAACCGTTTATGCTGGAGATGATAGAAAATGATCGCAGGTACTCATAAGAAATATCGATGGTTTTAACGCTGTTAATTTTAGCTGCAGGAGGTGCTTCAAGGGTTAATTTGTCATGAAATTCTTCACAATTCTTCTCCCCTCCCTGAATTAACACTTCAACCCCTTCACTATAATTTCTTACCCAGCCTGTTAACTCAAATTTTTTAGCAAGATGATAGATGTATGGTCTGAAACCAACGCCCTGTACCAATCCTGATATTTTGAGTTTGCGGCTTATCATAGAAGTCTTCATCTAGGTTTTTGACTTTTCTTTTCAGAATTCATTACTCTGTTCGAAGCATGATATATTACCTGCTGTAACTCTCCGGATAAACTAACATTTGATACATAGACATCATCCGGTACTTTCAGATTAACGGGGGCAAAATTCAAAATTCCTTTGATTCCACAGTATATGAGTTGATCACATACGTTTTGTGCAGAAAAAGCAGGTACGGCAATAATAGCGGACTTCACCATATTTTTGGTAACGAACTCAGCACAATGTTCTGGAGGATAAACGGGTATTTCCATTTTCCGCCTTTGTTTGGCCGGATCCACATCGAAAGCAGCTATAACCCTTATGTTACGTTTCTGAAAATCTTTGTAATGCATGATTGCCCTTCCAATATTCCCTGCACCAATAAGTATTATTTTATGCTCTTCATCCTCCCCAAAATATTTAGCAATCGATTCAAGGATAGTATCAATTTCATACCCTCCCCTTCTTTTGCCCTGAATTTTCAACCTGGAGAAATCCTTTCTGATCAATGCAGAGCTATAACCGGTTTCAACAGATATAATATGCGAATACACATCATTTAATCCCATCTCTTTCAGATGAAGCAGGCTCAACCGGTAGGTCAGTAAACGCTTTGTTAATTCCGCCTTTGTCATTTGCCAGTTAAATCACAAATAAAGGACAGCAAATCTTCAAAATAGTACAATAAAAAGAGAGAGAAAGAAGGATCCTATGGTAAATTATTTTGATAAAAGTCTTCTGAAAAAGCAAAAATCCAGACTTAAAAATAATATATATTTTATTGAAAATCAAGTGATTTTACCAAAGCCAGTGTAGATGGAGGATACAGGAGATATTATGAATAAGATTAAATAAAAAAAACGACTAAAATAATAATAATCTTTAAAACATGTTGACATTGATTGTAATTTATATTAATTTTAAATTGTGAAAACTGTCACAATAATCCTGAAACTATGGATCTCTTTTTCACCTTCAGTAAAGAATCTTGGAATAATCAGATTATTAAGCTATATCCTGAATATGACATTTATGCGCCATTTCTTTTCGATGATCATATTGAGTATTCACTGATAAAAAAAGCTGAGGAGATTGAAAATATTATTTATAATAAACCTAAACCATCCACTCCCCTCAAGACCTTTTTTCTTCCCATAAAAGAGAATGTTGTAAAAAAGACAAAAGAAAAAAGAAAAAGGATCATCATCGGAATGCCGGCATGTGATCTTGAGGCATTATCCATTCTCGATGAGATCTATCTTGACAAAGATTACACAGATCCTAATTATCTTGAACACCGGAAAAATACAATCCTGATCGGCTGTGACTGTCATTCAATGCAGGAACATTGTCATTGCACCAGTTATGGTTTTAATCCATGGCCTGATAAAAACGCAGATGTTGTGTTTTCTCAAATAAATGGAAAAGTTTTAATTGAACTGAAAAGTGATAAGGGAAAAGAATTTCTTCGCAAACATTTTGCTCCTGAAAAATCAACCTCCCAGTCTGAGATTGATGAGCTAACAAATTTAAGGATTGATATCGCTTCAGAAATTAGAGATAAAAACAGTTCTCTCCCGGATTATGAAAAAACAGGGATACTTATTAATGGATCAGAAGATAAGGTCTGGGAAAAATACTCGGATAGTTGTGTATCCTGCGGAGCCTGCTCCGCCATTTGTCCTACCTGCTCCTGTTTTCTTTTTATCGAAAGACCTGAATTCGAAAAAGTTCGAAGCCTTGACACCTGTCAGTATCCAGGTTTCGAAAGGGTAGCAGCAGGCGAAGATCCACTGCGTTCACTTTCCACCCGGTTTCGCAACCGATATATGTGCAAATATGTCTGGAAACCGGAAAAATTTCACTCCAAAGCATGCACAGGATGTGGCAGATGTATCGAAGCCTGCATTGGAGAAATTAATAAGAATGAGTTGTTCCTTGAATTAAATCAAAAAGAGCATCTCAATTATGATCACAACAGAAGTTGATCTTTACAAACCGGTTCTTGCTACACTTACCGAGGTGGTTGAAGAATCACCCTCCATTAAAACCTTTGTACTCAAGCCGGAAAAGCCTTTTAAATTTAAAACCGGGCAGTTTATCGAACTGATCCTGGAGGGAACCGGAGAAGCGCCTTTTACACCTTCCTCTTCGCCACTGGTATCAAGTCAAATTGAGGTTACCATAATGAAGGCCGGGTATGTTACTGAAAAGATCCACAATCTGGAGAAAGGAACGGTTCTGGGTATCCGTGGTCCTTATGGAAGAGGTTATCCGCTTGAGGAAATGAGGGACAAAGAAGTGCTTGTGCTTGGCGGAGGTTGTGGTTTTGCACCTATACGGTCATTATTGTACAATCTTGAAGCAGAAAAAGATACGATTAAAAAACTGATTTTCTGCTATGGATCGAAAACCCCCGGAGATTGTATTTATAAACCTTACATTGATCATTTACAAACCATAGATAAGTTTCAGGTATTAAGAAGTGTTGATAAAGCCGATGATGAATGGGAGGGAAAAGTAGGAGTTGTTACCTGTTTGCTGGATGACATCTCTGTTAATATACCAGAGGCAGTTGCTGTTGTTGTGGGCCCTCCCATAATGATGAAATTCGGTGTAAAGAAACTGCTGGAAATGGGATTCCCCGAAAATAAGATCTTTCTTTCCATGGAAAAGAACATGTCGTGTGGACTTGGCAAGTGCGGACACTGCATGATGGGAAAATATTTTGTTTGCAAAGACGGACCGGTTTTCAGCTATGACGAAATCAAAGACCAGCCGGACATCTGGAAATAAAACCTCAGTAGTATGAAATTACTGATTGATCTTGACAAATACAGGGAGTGCAGTTACAGAAACTGTGATCAAAGTGTTCCTGATGGCATTCTGACCGGAAACCCCGATACAAACGGTAGAAAGTCCATCAGAGAGCTTGCTGTTTTTGCTTATTCCTGCAGGAGATGCAAAGATGCTCCCTGCATTAGTGTCTGTCCTGAAGAGGCATTGAAAAAAGATGATAACGGTATGGTAATGAGATCAACTAATTTATGTGTTGCCTGTAAATCCTGTGTATCAATATGTCCGTTCGGAACCATGATGACCGATTTTTTTTCTTATTGGAGAAATCCGGATGATTATTACAACCTTAACGACCCGGGAGAACGCGAACTATTTGTAAAAAACAGTCCGGAAGGTGCAGTAATACTCACCGATCAGGAGAAAGGAGAAGACAAAAATATATATGAGCTTTTACCGGGAATTCTTATAAAAGACAAGAGCTGGCGAGAGATTAAAGAACTTGAGTAGATATTGGTTAAAGGATTTATCGGTGTAGACTCATTAATAGAGATATTTAAATTATGGCAGAACAAATATTTTATTTCATAGTATACCCCGGCCTGTTATTTGCCGGAATTGCCGGTGGTCTGATTGCCTGGGCAGACAGGAAGATTACTGCCAGAGTGCAATTCAGAAAAGGACCTCCTGTTCTCCAGCCATTCTATGATTTTCTGAAATTGCTACTGGTCAAAGAAACCATTATCCCCAGGAATGCTTCTGCAATTATGTTTCTCATTGCACCTGTATTGGCGCTTTTTGGTGCCACTGCGGCTGCAGTTATCATCCTCTCTCCTGCCCTGGGTATTGAAAACGGATTCCGTGGAGATATTATCGTTCTTTTTTATTTACTGGCAATTCCTTCCCTTATGTTTGTTATTGGTGCTCTGGCATCAGGGAATCCTTTATCTGCTGTAGGGGCATCCAGGGAAATCAAACTGGTGTTGAGTTATGAACTTACCTTTTTGCTGGTAATTGCCGGGATTATTTTAAAAAGCAATCTCAGTCTAAGCCTGAATGAGATCATGATGATACAGTGGACGGATGGTGCGTTTATCGGCAGTGTTTCAGGAGTATTGTTATTCTTAGCAGCCTTATTCTGCATTCAGGCGAAAATGGGAATGGTACCTTTCGATCAGGGTGAAGCAGAAACAGAGATCGCGGAAGGAACCTTTATTGAATATTCAGGAAGTGCTTACGCCATCATTAAATTGACAAAATATATTTTGCATTTCATTCTGCCTGTATTTATTGCAGAATTATTCCTGGGAGGATTAAGGTTTACCGGTATTCATATTTTATGGTCGATATTGAAGATTTTGCTGATCATAGTATTAATGACATTGATAAGAAATACCAACCCAAGGATCAAAATCAGTCAGGCCATGCGGTTTTTTCTTATAGGAATGAATTTACTGGTTATTCTCGGACTTGTGTTTCATTACCTGGGAATTTGAACATGCATTGATGAATTAAAAAAAATTAAAAAACGTGGGACTCAAAAACTTTTGTCTTAAAAAATCACTCTGGGTATTCCATTTCGGAGGAGCATCCTGCAATAATTGTGATATTGAGATACTGGATTGCCTTACCCCACGGTACGATATTGAACGGCTTGGGATCAAGCTTGTAGGGAGTCCAAGACATGCCGATGTAATACTGGTTAACGGTTCGATCAACAAAAGGGACAGAACGAGGTTACTGGAAGTCTACGAGCAGGCAGCAAAACCTGTATTTGTTTTAGCCATTGGCGCATGCGGATGCACAGGGGGAATTTTTGCAGAGGGTATTCCTTTTGCAGGTCCTGTTGACAAGATCATCCCGGTTGATGCTTATATACCAGGCTGTCCGCCAAAGCCTGAAGCTATTATTTCCGGAATCGCAAAACTGGCACAAACACTATAAAACAATGAAAAGCAAAGAGCTGATCATAGTGGAAGAATTGAAAGATCGATTTGATGGCGGAATCCTGAAAATTGATGAGATGGATAATAAAAGAATATACCTGTTGATAAACCCCGATTCCCTCATTGAAATATCGAAATTCCTTTATAAAAAGAAAAAAGCAAGATTCATTATTGCCAGTGGCTTACACACAAAGAAGGGGTTCGAGATCATTTATCATTATAGTATGGATAAGACGGGCCATATTATCAACATACAGGCTATTCTTCCTCATGAAGATCCGGAAATTGAATCACTGACAAAGTTATTTTCGGCTGCTGAATGGATAGAACGGGAAATACATGAATTACTGGGGATTAAGTTCAGGGGACACCCAAATCTTGTTCCCTTAATCTCGAAAGATAACTGGCCTGAAGGCACTTATCCATATCGAAAAGATTTTAAAGCATGAGCAAACAAAAAATCATACCCATAGGTCCATACCATCCCCTTCAGGAGGAGCCTGAATATTTTAAGCTATACTGTGAAGGAGAGATCGTGAAAGATGTTGAATGGGAAACCGGTTATAATCACAGGGGAATCGAAAAGCTGGCTGAAGAAAAAACTTTTGAACAGGTTTTTTTTCTTGTTGAAAGAATATGCGGAATATGCTCCACCTCCCACCCTTTTGCCTATGCAAACTGCATGGAAGAAATTGCAGGTGTGGAAGTCCCCGACAGGGCTAAATACATTCGGAGCATAGTAGGTGAACTTGAAAGACTGCATAGTCATTTATTATGGGCAGGGCTGGCCGGACATTTCCTGGGATATGACACAGTATTTATGTGGGCCTGGAAATACAGGGAACCTGTACTTGATCTTTTCGAGATTATTTCGGGAAACAGGAATAGCTATGCCATGTTTAAGATTGGAGGTGTAAGAAGAGATATTGAACGGGAAAAATTCGCTACCATACGAAAAGAAATGGATAAGCTGAAAAAGAAACTCGATCTTCTTACAGGTGCAATCATGGACGATCCGGTATTACACACCAGGCTAAAAGGCGTAGGAGTTATGAGCTATGAAGACTGTGTGGATTATGCTGCAGTCGGGCCCACTGCCCGGGCTTCAGGGTTAGATATTGATGTAAGACGTGATGATCCTTATGCGGCTTATCCACTGGTAGACTGGAAAGTGATTACCTCAGATGCAGGAGATGTGTTTGCCAAAGCTGAGGTTCGCCTGCTTGAAATGTTCGAGTCCGTAAAGATCATCGAGCAATGCTTAAATAAGATGGAAAAACTTCCTGAAGGAGATATTGAGACAAAGGTCTGGGAAATTCCGGAAGGCATGGGAACAGGTCGTGCTGAAGCTCCCCGGGGGGAGGTCTTTCATTTTGTAAAAACCGATGGTTCCAATTCCCCTGTAAGACATAAAATTCGAGCCCCCAGTTATGTGAATATCGCAACCTTTAAAAAGTCATGTGTGAACCAGACCATCTCCGATGCTGCTATTTCCCTCGCAGCAGTTGATCCTTGCTATTGTTGCACGGAAAGAATGGCATCTGTATATGATTACCACAGCCGGGAAAAAGTAATGACTGGAGAAGAACTGATAAAGCTCTCAAAACAGAAAACCGAAAAACTACAACATAAATAAAACGATACAAGCATCAACTATGATTCAAGATCTGAATATTATCATCCTGCTGCCAATCCTTGCCGGTCTGGTACTTTTCCTCTTCCCCGACAGGCTTCGGATACTGGCTGGTACTATTTCATCTCTGATATCACTGTATTTGGTATGGATCAGTATCCGTATTTATAACATGGAGAATGGTATTTACCCTCTTTTTGAGAATGCATGGAATACAGGAGCTCTTGAATCAGTCACCCTCTTATCAGTGACTGCATTAAGCAGGACCATTGTTCTGTTTATCGCAGGAATTACATTAATAATCAACATTTACAGCATCTATAGAGAGAAAAACAAGGACTTCCCGAAGCATTTTTTCTCCTGGTTCTTATTGACTGCAGGATGCTCATATGGTGTTGTCCTGGCTGATAATATCCTTATGCTGCTGTTTTTCTGGGGGGTGCTTGGATACACACTGTACCGCTTGATAGTGGGACATGATAATTTAAGTTCTGCTGCTGCAAAAAAAACATTTATCATTGTAGGATCTTCAGATGCCATCATGATCATTGGAATAGCTCTGATATGGAATTTATCAGGGACCTTTTCCATAAGTGAAATGCAAATACCGACACAAACGGGAACTGCCAACATGGCCTTCATCCTGCTTGCAATCGGAAGCTTTACCAAAGCCGGGGCTTTCCCTTTTCATAGCTGGATTCCTGATTACACCAAAAGCGCTCATGGCATCAGCTCTGCATTTATGCCTGCCTCGCTGGATAAGCTGGTTGGGATTTATTTCCTGGTCCTATTGTGTACAAGGATATTTTCTCTGAATGAGTGGTTAATTTTTATACTCATAGTCATCGGAGTACTTACCATCATTATTGGAGTGATGATGGCCCTTATACAACACGACTTTAAGAGGCTTCTCGGATACCATGCTGTTTCACAGGTTGGTTATATGATATTGGGAATCGGGCTGGGATCTCCATTAGGAATCGCGGCAGGTTTGTTTCATATGATCAACAATGCTATTTATAAAAGCGGTTTGTTCCTGTCTGCAACCAGTATCCACCGTGTAACGGGTACCACCGATCTTGATAAAACGGGAGGACTTGCAACCAGGATGCCAATAAGCTTTGTTACTACCCTGATTTTTGCATTATCCATCTCCGGTATTCCACCCTTGAACGGTTTTGCTTCCAAATGGATGATTTACCAGGGAATAGTTGATTTTGGCCGGGAGGCCGGTGTTGCAAATAATCTGTGGATCATCTGGCTTGCCCTGGCAGTGTTTGGGTCCGCACTAACCCTTGCCAGTTTTATCAAATTTATAGGTGGAATATTCCTCGGGGAAGCCAAAATCGCCAGAGAAAAAATTCATGAAACAGGAATCCTTCAATGGCTGCCCAAAACAATACTTGCAGTCATATGCATTGGATTCGGAGCATTTGCAACAAATTACGTGGTAAGCGGATTATTCATGCCGATATCCGGAAGTTTCGGGTTTACGGGAATATGGGATTCTAACCTGTTGTTCTGGCTGGTTCTTGTGTCCATAATATTAGGTTTCATAATTTATTGGATCGGTGATCTTAATAACTTCCGTAGAGCAGATACTTTTATTGGTGGGGAAAAAGCAGATCCCGGTAAAGGATTTCCGGTAACTTCATTTTATAACACAATAAAGGAATTCAGCCTTGTAAAACCTTTTTACCGGGGGGCAGAAAAAAAATACTTTGATCTTTACGATCTGAGCAGGGATTTTGTTCTCTGGAATAATAAGATCTTCAGCCGGATACATGACGGAATATTAACCTCATATATGTTCTGGATTTTTGGTGGCCTGGTAATAATTCTTCTGATAATGATGCTATAGAATTTAAATGTATGGAAACACTATTAACCATAATAATCGGATTTATGATCATCGGTGCCATTTATGCACTGCATGCAAAAGATCTTCTTTCGGCACTTATAGCCCAGGGAACTGTAGGTTATGGACTGGTTATATGTTTTCTGATATTGAGGGCTCCTGATCTTGCTATCGTGCAGATCGTGGTGGAAACCATTACTCTTATCATTATGGTTTCCATAGTGTTAAATTCCACAAGAGAAGAAACGAAACAGGGAATAGAGTTTATAAACCTTATTGTTGCGATAGTCATAGCTGGTTTTCTGGTTTATTTCTTTTCGGAATCTGCAAAATTCCTCAGTGAATTCGGAGACCATCAAACCCGAATGGCTGCATTCTACACAGAACATGGCGCAGAAAAAACCGGTAGTGCAAACCTGGTGGCCGGTGTGCTCTTTGACTTCAGAGGATATGATACTCTTGGTGAGGCTACGGTTCTGTTTACTGCAGCCCTTGGTGCTGTAACTATTTTACGGGCAACCAGCAAAATAATAAAAGCAAAATGAACTGTCCATTTGATCTTTGAAAATTAAAAAATAAACAGATGAAAGGACTAACATTAATAGTGAAAATAGTCAGCCGGTTAATGTGCGGTTTGATCTTCATGTATGGAATATACATCATAACACATGGCCATTTGAGTCCGGGTGGTGGATTTGCAGGTGGTGCTATTCTCGCAGGCTCATTCATACTTCTTATCCTTGCATTTGGAAGTGAAGTAGTAAGCCTCCGCAAAGAAGAAACCAGTACCACCCTTACTGAAAGCCTGGCCCTGCTGCTGGTTATAATCCTTTCCTCTGGTGGAATTTGGTTGGGCAGCATGGTTTTTTTCAATAATTATTTGCCAAAAGGTGAAATCGGACAATTGATCAGCGCAGGTCTTATTCCATTGTATAATATTTTGATAGGAATTGAAGTGGCCGCAGCGCTTCTCACCATTTTCCTGGCACTTGTCATCTTTAAAGAGGAGGTTGCATCATGACACTTTATATAATGACTTTCATATTATTCCTCGTCGGGATGTATGGCATTTTAACCCGAAGAAACATGATCAAGATCGTCATTGGATTTTCCATCATGGAATTCAGCATCTTCCTTTTCATTTCCCTGCTGGGTTATGTTGATAACGGGCTTGCACCCATTATAGAGAAAGGAAACCAAAAAGTTGTATATGTTGACCCTCTTCCCCAGGCTATGGTCCTTACTGCCATTGTAATAGGCCTGGCAACAACTGCTATGCTTCTTGCCATAGCCATCCGGATATATAAAAAGTACGGAACATTTGATATACGTGAAGTCAATGAACTAAAAGGTTAAATAAATATGGACCCCATACCAGCGTTTTATATCATTCTGCCTTTGTTTGCTGCATTTTTAATACCTGTGGCCGGCACCTTTATCCCTGGTTTCCAAAAGACCCTGAGTAGCCTGGTATTGATTTTCCTGGTGGTTTACAGTCTTTTTTATTACCTGGAAAGCCCGGGTGGATCCTTTGTTACCCGTATCGGCGGATGGGAAGATGTGAATAGCATACCGATAGCTATCTATCTGGTTCTGGATGGTTTAAGCGCCTTTTTGCTTTTAATAATTAATGTCATCGCTTTTCTTTCTGTTTTCTATGCCATCTCCTATATGCAACAATATACAGCTCAAAATAATTTCTATGCATTATTCTGCCTTATGGTTGCAGGCATGAACGGGGTGGTACTTTCCGGTGATATTTTCAATATTTACATATTTCTTGAAATAGCTGTGATCTCATCTTATGCGCTTGTTGCTTTTGGCACTGAAAAAAGAGAGCTGGAAGCATCCTTCAAATACCAGGTTCTCGGAGGAGTTGCTTCACTCATCATCCTTTTTTCAGCCGGATTGCTTTACTGGCAAACCGGCACCCTGAATCTTGCTGATATTTCAAGAGTTTTGAAGGATAATTCATATGAAGCCCCTGTCCTGCTAACCCAGGTTTTCCTTATTACAGGTTTTGGGCTGAAAGCTGCTATGATACCCTTCCATGCATGGTTGCCCGATGCACATTCATCAGCCCCTTCCCCGATATCTTCCATGCTGTCAGGGGTTCTTATTAAAGCAGTTGGCATCTATGCATTGTTAAGATTATTCTTTAACATATTTGTACTGAGCCATGAAATAGCAATTGCTATCACAGTGCTGGGTGCAATCTCAATGGTTATCGGGGTATTACTGGCCATCGGACAATGGGATTTGAAACGCCTGCTGGCATATCACAGCATCAGTCAGATGGGATATGTAATTATCGGCGTGGGTATGGGGATGATCATCATTTTCAGAAACGGCAGTGAAGCTGTTGCTGCCCTGGCAATTACCGGAGGACTCTTCCACCTCATCAATCATGCTGTATTTAAAGGTCTGTTGTTCCTTAATGCAGGTGCTATTGAATACATGACGGGTACCCGGAACCTGAAAAGACTGGGCGGACTCGCAAAAAAAATGCCTCTAACTGCAACCACATCACTGGGGGCTTCCTTTGCCATTTCGGGCATTCCTCCGTTCAACGGATTCTTCAGTAAGCTTCTGATCATTATAGCTGCAGTTCAGGGAGAGTTTTACCTCCTTGCTGCACTTGCTGTTTTTGTCAATTTTGTAACTCTCGGCTCATTTATGAAATTTCACAGATACGCATTTCAGAATGCAACAGAACCAAAAACAAAGTTTATTGCTCCGAAATTGCCATTTTCCATGAAATTCTCCATGGTCACATTGCTGGTCCTCTGTGTATTTATGAGTTTACTCTTACTTCCTTCTGTCAGGAATACAGTTTTTCAACCTGCAGTGGAAATATTGATGAATTTGAATGATTATGCTTTAATTATAACCGGAATATAGTATGAAGTATCTTAATTTGTTCATTATTGCTTTGATATTCTGGCTGCTGATAAGTTTTAAGCTGTCGGTGCAGAACATACTAACAGGAATAGTTGCATCCCTGATCACTACGGTCATTTTCGGTCGCTATTTCACCGGGAAAATGAACAAATTAATTCAACCGGTCAGATATTTCTGGTTTGTAGTTTACCTGTTCATATTTGCCTGGGAAGTATTGAAAGCAAACTTCGATGTTGCCTATCGTGTCATTCATCCTTCCATGCCGATCAAACCTGGGATTGTAAAAGTTAAACTCGGAATACAATCGGAAGTGGCTCGCACAATGCTTGCAAACTCAATAACCATGACACCGGGAACGATTTCCGTGGATATTATTGAGGATCATATTTACGTGCATTGGATCTATGTGAGTTCCGATAATCCTGAGGAATACTCTTATAAAGTATCGGGGCGATTTGAAAAATACATTAAAAAAATATTCGAATAATGCTTGAAATATTATTGTACATACAAATCGGTTTGTGCGCATTTTGTCTTTACAGGATAATCATGGGCCCTACTGTTGCAGACAGAATGGTAGGAATTGACATTTTCGGGATCCTGGTGGTAGGCATATGTGCCATACTGGCAATCACAACCGGAAGGATGTTCCTGCTGGATATAGGAATCGCCTGGATTATTCTGAGTTTTATAGGAACCATCACCCTTGCAAAATATTTAAGCGGTAAGAAATTAAATGAATAATATGGTAAGTTTAATAATTATAATAATCGGAGTAGTATTCAACTTTTTAGGATGCCTGGGATTGATCAGGTTTCCGGATGTATACAATCGCCTGCAATCAGCTACTAAATGTGTTACCCTGGGTACCTGCAGTATTTTACTCGGCGTTTTGATCCATTTCGGTTTTGTTGAAGCCGGTGTCAAAGCACTGGTCGCTATCCCGTTATTATTTTTTGCAGCCACAGTTGGTGCCCATGCCCTGGTAAGAGGTTCTTATCATGCCGGTATCAAACTGGGTAAGAAGAGTGTAAGAGATGATTATAAGGAAACAATTAAACAGCAAGAGCATGAAATATCCTAAATTACGTGAGCTTAAAGAGGCCGTTTCCTCGCTGTTCTCTTCTCCATATACAACCAAATTCCCTGAAGAGGAACATATTCCTTTTGAAGGCTTCAGGGGCAAACCTGTGGTAAATGATGAAAAATGTGTGGGATGCCTGACATGTTCGAATGTCTGTCCATCCTATGCAATAAAGGTCGAAGATGACAGGGAAAAAGGAATCAGGTATATCACAAGAGATTACGGGAAATGCATTTTTTGCGGACAATGCCAGAGATATTGCATTACCGGGGAGGGGGTTATATTATCCGATAAAATTTATGATCTCGCAGGTTATGAAAGAAACAGTATTGTAGAAAAACAGGAGAAAGAACTGCTTATCTGCGAGAATTGCAATGCAATTATTACCACAAAGGAGCATATGTGGTATCTGCATAAGAAACTCGGTCCTAAAGCATATTCTTCCCTTCTCAATCTTGAAGCTTTAAACGAAAATTTAAGACTTGCAGATAAAGAAGATATAAAAACTGAAATAAAAGATTCGATGCAGCGTAAAGACAGTTTCAAAGTGTTATGTCCGAATTGTCTTCACCAGGTTTTACTTTCCAATATCCTGCCCTATGAATAAGCAATTCCATCATATTATTGATAATCTGGACAATATCCTCTTTATAGGAACAGGAAACCGTTTTAAAAAAGATGATTCTGTCGGGATTTATATTGGTGAAAGATTGAAAAAAAACGTCAAACTCAAGGTGCTGATTGCCGAAAATGGAATGGAGAATCATCTCGGTAAGATCAATAAAATCAATCCGGAAAAAATCATTATTATCGATGCATTAGATTTCCATAAAGACCCGGGTCATTATGAACTATTGCATATTTCAGAAATCCTGGATGACACATCAAATACGCACACTATTTCTCTTCGGCAACTTGCCGCTTTTTTGTTGACTGATGAGATATACGTCCTTGGCATTCAACCCATGAATATCTCATTCGGATCAACCATGTCAGAGTCTGTGGTTAACTCGGCAAACAGTATTACAGACAAGATCCTGCAACTTAACAAACAAAAAACAAAATCTTCACATTATGAAACGAAATTATAAATGCCCGGTATGCCGTTCTTACATAAGAGTTGGCGATTACATTGTCCTTTCGGTAAAAAGCCCTGTGAATGAGACCGGCCTGGTTTTCCTCAGTCCGGAAATAGGGGACTATGCTAAAGTAACCCATCCAAAGTTCAAGCTTAAAAAAGGAGAAGCCTATAAAGTATACTGTCCTGTATGCCATGCAACGCTCAATGAAAAAGAGAAGGAAAACATGGTCAGGATAGTACTAGAACAGGATGGAGAAGAATTTAACATCCATTTTTCAAATATTGAAGGGGAACAGGTAACTTACAAGGTCACCGAGCAGGAAGTTGTCAAATTTGGAAGATCGGATAGGCTCGCAAAATATTTTGATTTGCAGGAAAAGTATAAGAAGTATTTGTGATGCGTGATGGAAGCGACCGAAGCGACTGGATTTTGACCTGGGGATGGATCCTAGAAGGAAGAGGTAATCGGTAATCAGTAAGCAGTAAGCAGTATGCGGTATGCGGTAAGCGGCCCTTCGACTGACTTCGGCTATGCTCAGCAACAGCCGCTCAGGGACCGAAGAAGAATCGGTGAGCGGGACTAACATTCCTTGAGTCCGGTTGGAGGCAGCGACACTCTTCGCCACACTCATTTCGAATACCTGCATTCGATCCTGAGCAATGTTTTAGGAAGCAATCTCGCTCTCACTCTCAAATCTCACTCTGCATTTGGTGAGAAACCTCCCCTGTTAAGTATAAAAAGACATTTCGAATTCTGAGATTTGTCCATCAATCAAAATTATTTACTATTTTCAATTGCTCATTGAGCATTCAAAAGTTTTGCTTATGAAGGAAACCCGTATGGAATAAAACAAAAGAATTGTAAAATTTAAGGCATGAATTATAAAATCCCGAATTTGAAGGACAAATTAAACAGGATAGAACCTTATTTTTTTTATTTTTTCCTGTTATTAAATTTAATTCCGGTTCTTTCATGTAAATTTTTTCCAACAGTTGATGGTCCGGCACATCTTTACAATTCAAGGTTAATTATAGAGCTGTTAAAAGATTCAAACAGCATCTTGAATGATTACTTCATTTTTAACGCGAATATTAATCCGAACTTAACAGGGCATGTTCTTTTATCCCTCTTCCTTTCAATCTTTCCGGCTTTTATAGCAGAAAAAATCGTTTTGCTTATTTATCTGATTGGCTTGCCGGTATCTCTGCGCTATTTATTCAATTCTCTATCCATTAAAAACAAGTACCTTTTGTATTTAGTATTCCCATTTACCTACTCATTCCTGTTTTTTTACGGTTTTTACAATTTTAATATAGGTCTGGTTCTATTTTTCTGGGGATTGGGACTATGGATAAAATATTTGGATAGACTGACTATCAAAAATGTTATTATCTTAACTATAATCAGTACCCTGATATCTATATCCCATTTATTTGTTTTTGTAATTTTTCTGATTGTTCTTTTCTTTTTAAATATCTCATACATTCTTACAAACAAATTTTATTATAAATCGAATACCAGGGATATTTCCAGGCTTTTTTTATTCCAGGGATTGGCTTTATCTGCCGGATTAATTATAACCATATTGTACTTTCTCAATTCACCAGTACACAATGTAGCGAATGAATATTTCTCATTCCGGGAAATCATTTCATTCCTGAAAACAGTATCTCCGGCGAAAGGCATTAATTATGGCAAGGCAAATATATTTACCCAATGGATATTTTATATCATGGTTTCTTTCCTGCTGTATTTTATAATTTCTAAAATTCTTGCTTCTACAAAAAACAGGGAATACAAAATGAGAAATCCTCTCTGGCTGATAATTTCCTTTGTTATTTTAATTCTTGTGTTCATTATTCCTGATGGCATAGGTACAGGAGGTTTTATTACGCACAGACTCATTCTTTTCTTTTTTCTTTTCTTGATTATCGGGCTGGCATCGCAAAAAGTGAATTTCTGGTTCAGAATGATTATTTTTACGATTATCATTTATGTCAATTTTGCATTAATTCTGCATAATAAAAAATCCATTTCAAACAACTGTGAAATTGCCGGTGAAATTAATACTGCTTCAGAATACCTTAAACCTAACAGCACCGTATTACCAATAATAAGTTCAGATAATTTTATACTTAATCATATTTCAAATTATTCAGGGGTAAATAAACCTATGATAATTTTGAAAAATTATGAAGCTACCCTCAACTATTTTCCTTTAAAATGGAATTATGGGGATATGCCTCAACTGTTATTCGGAGACATTGAAAATGATAGTATTTGTATAAACTGGGTAAGTGGAGAAAATAAAGAAAAAGTTATAGATTATGTTTTCATTTTAAGTGATGAGGAACAGATCGCAGAAGATAACTGCAATCAGAAAATATATAATTGTTTGGAATCTTGTTATCAATTGCTGCATGAGGGGAAAAGCGGCAGAGTGAAAATATATAAAAAAATTTAAAGAAACATGAACTCAATTCTACAAATAGCTCCTGAGTCAATTTCATAACAATATCTAATTATTATACTGAAGTTTCGCACTTATCAATAAATGTTGCCACAGATCCTCCAAAGGCGGACAGGTTCGCAGATTAAGAATATTAATTGCACTCGTACTAAGTAGATTGACACAGAAACCTTCTTTTAAAACAGAAAGGAATCCACGAAAATTAATTGCAACGAATGAGAATAATAATTTTAATCTGTGAACTTAGAGATAGCGATCTCATGAACAGCCAAAGGCTGTGAGTAATCTGTGGCAACATTAATTGATAAATGCGAAACTTCAGTTGCTAAATATAAAGATTCCGTCTGGTCGGCCATTTTCACCATAAGAACTGATGCAATCAGGATTATCTCAGTAAGAAAATCGAGAAGAAATGAAAAAGAAATCTATTTCAACAGAAGAATTTGATAAACTCTTTGATGAGGAGAAGGATATAACTTCATATCTTGATCTGGAATCGGCAAAAAGGGGAGGGTTGGAAACCAAAAGAATCTGTGTTGACTTTCCCAGGTGGATGATACAAAGACTTGATCTGGAGGCTGCAAAATTAGGCGTAACCCGGCAATCTGTTATTAAGTTCTGGATATCTGAAAAGTTGAAAAACAACCAGTAATGCTCTGTCACAATAATAAAATATTCATACTCTTCTCGAATTTCATTAATTTTGCATTCATTATAAACAAGGATCAATAAAACCTGTATGAATGTGGCAGCTTGTTTTTTCCTACTTACCCATAATTCTGCTCATCTGGCTTCTTACGAAGAAAAATAGCATGGCCTCATCAAAGGCTCTGCCACTGACTGCTCTTGTCACCTATTTCATCGTTCTCATTATTTTCAGGCATGATGCTTTGCTGGTTCATGCCACTGTTCTGGAAGGTTTGCTGGTGGCATGGACACCCATCCTGATCATAGCAGGAGCAATTTTCCTGTTTCGCACCATGGAGGCTACTGGTGCCCTTTCTACTATCAGGATATGGCTGAATACCATTTCTGAAAATAAGATTGCACAGTTAATGATTGTTGGCTGGGCTTTCCCTTTTCTCATTGAAGGAGCGAGCGGTTTCGGAACTCCGGCTGCCATTGCGGCACCAATACTGGTGGGACTGGGATTTCCCCCGGTAAGGATCGCAATTCTTGTGCTTATTATGAATACAATCCCTGTGAGTTTCGGTGCAGTGGGCACACCTACCTGGTTCGGATTCTCGACCATTGAGCTTAGCCAGACAGAAATGCTCATGATCGGATTTAAATCAGCCCTTATAAACTCAGTTGCAGCACTGGTAATTCCTATCATGGCACTGGCTCTTGTGGTAAAACCAAAATCTCTGTTGAAAAACTGGCTTTTCATTCTTTTGAGTATATTGCTGACGATAATTCCCTTTTTAATCATTGCCCGCTTCAGCTATGAATTCCCCTCTCTTATAGGAGGTTTTATCGGATTGATTCTTACCGTTATCCTGGCAAAATTCAGGATCGGACTTTCATCTGAGGAGGTGGAAGTTCATGAACCAACAGGGAAAAGTGAACTTCTGCATGATGACGGAGAGAATATTCCCTCTATTGATAAACCTGGAGTAAAAGAGCTCCTGAAAGCCAGTTTCCCGCTCTGGGGGACTATCCTGATCCTTATCCTGACAAGAATACCTGAACTTGGGATCAAGCCTCTTTTACTCTCAGAAACACCGGCATTTCATCTTGATCTGGGTTCACTGGGAGAATTTAGCCTGAGTGCTTCTCTTGTGATTGGACTGGAAAGGATATTTAATACACCGGTTGAATGGGCTCACAGCATTTTGTATGTTCCTTCTCTTGTGCCCTTTGCGTTTATTTCACTTTTGACCTTCCTACTTTACAAAAAGAAAGCAAATAAGGTCAAAACCGTATTTAATGAAACCCTTGACCAGATGCGTGGTCCTACCCTAGCCCTGCTTGGAGCACTTGTATTCGTAGGCCTTATGATGATGGGAGGAGAAAATTCAGCAGTCACTCTAATTGGAAAAAGTATGGCCGATGTAACCGGTCAGAGCTGGCAATTTTTCGCCTCCTATCTTGGCGCCCTGGGATCTTTTTTCTCAGGTTCTGCTACTATTTCCAATCTTACTTTCGGAGGAATACAAGATTCAATCGCCCAGGCCCTTAATCTCAACAGGACGACCATCCTGGCCATGCAGTCGGTTGGAGGTGCCATGGGGAATATGGTATGTATTAATAATATTGTTGCTGTGGCTTCAGTGCTTGCACTGGGGAATAAAGAGGGTTATATATTGAAGAGGACAGTAGTTCCTATGATCATTTATGGAGTTATTGCGGGAGTGATGTCTATGGTGGTTTAAATTCCTGTCGAACTTTTTTAATAACTTTTTGAGTGAATTCTTATCTAATACTTCAATCGGAGATCAACGCTTACTCAGTCAACCTCTGGGCTAATTTTTATTGTCCGGCCTGTAATTCATCCAGCACAAAGATTGTAAAGGGGAATGAGTTGTATGTTGAGAATATTGAGGGTGGGTGAGTGGATGTACAACATTTTCGAAACTACACCTCACTATAATAAAATTTAGCACATTTGGGTCAGGCGGTCCCTGAGCGACGGTTGCTGAGCGGCGGTTACTGAGCGACAGTCGAAGTAAGCCGAAGTAAGTCGAAGGGCCGCATTAAGAAAAAGTAGAATAAAATTATTGAGTTCCAAAATATTATAAATTTACCTGAAGTGTAAGTTCAGTATTTTTTTATTCATATTATTTCGTATTAGTTTTTGAAATAGTTTTCCGGGAAACCTCAACTGAAATACGGGTCAACCTGAGAAAACACCAGCCCTAAATTGTTGTTATTTTGATACATAGGTATATTTTAGACCTAATTTGATGCATATTCATAACCCGGGTGTAATTATTAACATAGGATACAGCAGTCATATGCTATCATAATAATTATACCTAAACATCGTTTAATGCAGTATTAATCCTATCGGAAAAATCAGTTTTGAGCGAAAACTGAAAAAGAGTCATATGGTGGGAGAGGTTGAAGATTAGTTCTTTATGACACTTCAATAGAATAAGACAGGTTACTGGAAATAGGATTTATTAGACCTTTTTAATTAAACTTAACATCTTAAAACCTGATATTTACCCGAAGAACTAAACCAAATTTTAAAAATGAAACCGACCTTCTTCCTTCTCTTTGTATTGTTTTTCAAATTTTACACATGTTTTCCCCAGTACACCCTGAGCGGTTATATTCAAGACGCTGAAACCGGCGAAAAACTTATTGGTGCCAATATATTCAGTAAAAATGATCTGTCTGGTACAGTATCCAATGCTTATGGTTTCTTCAGTATCTCACTTCCTGAAGGTGCGCATACAGTTTATTTCAGTTATGTTGGATACGAGACAAAAGAAATTGATATTGAACTGAAAGAAGACCATCAAAAGATCATTGAGTTAAAGCCCTCCATTAATCTGGAAGAAGTAACTGTTTCTGCAAACAGTTTCAGCAGAAGCATAAACTCAACCCAGATGAGTTCAATAAATATCCCGGTTCAAGACATTAAAAGAATCCCTGCTCTACTGGGTGAGGTTGATGTGATTAAGGCCATACAATTACTTCCGGGGGTGCAATCGGGAACAGAAGGTGCAAGCGGCTTATATGTAAGAGGTGGCGGACCTGATCAAAATCTTATTTTATTGGATGGAACACCGGTTTACAATGCTTCTCATCTTTTTGGTTTCTTCTCAGTCTTCAATGCTGATGCAATCAATAATATTGAACTTATTAAGGGAGGATTTCCCGCCCGCTATGGCGGTAGATTATCATCAGTACTTGATATCAGTCTTAAAGAGGGAAATATGAAGAAATTCAGCGGCAGCGGATCGATCGGGCTTATTTCCTCGAAACTTACACTCGAAGGACCTATCATTAAGGATAGAACTTCATTTATTGTTTCGGCAAGAAGGACGTACCTTGATTATTTGATTCAGCCTTTTTTGAGATCACTTGGTGGGCAGGATCAGTCTACGTCCCAGGGATATTTCTTTTATGATCTGAATGCAAAGATCAATCATAAATTTTCCAATAATGACCGGTTGTATCTAAGTGTTTATAGTGGAAGTGATAAATTTTACCTCAAACAGGCTCCCTATACCTATTTATATGACGGGGATCTTTTCACTGAAGAATCGAATTCAGGACTGGGCTGGGGGAATGTCACCTCGGCACTGAGATGGAATCATCAGTTCAGCAATAAACTTTTCAGCAATACCACTCTTACATACAGCCAGTATAATTTCAAAGTGAATGAATTTATGCAGGAAATTGCAGAAACCGATTCGGGCACTTTTTCTGAGATTAATTCCCTTGAGTTTTTATCCGGAATAGAGGATTTTGCAGGAAAAATTGATTTTGATTACATCCCTGATCCGGATCACTACATACGGTTTGGAATAGGAAATACCTTACATACCTTCAAGCCGGGAGCTTCAACAATAAAACTTGTTGATGTTGAACTCGAAGATATTGATACTATCACAGGGCAGGAAAATTTACATGCAAATGAGATCTCTGCATATATTGAAGACGATTATAAAATAAGTAATAACCTGAAAGCCAATCTCGGATTACATTATTCAGGCTTTTTGGTAAACAGCAAGTATTATCATAGTCTACAACCGCGCCTGGCAATGAGATATCTGATTAATAAATCATTTTCTCTTAAAGCCTCTTATTCATATATGCAGCAATATATTCATCTTCTTACCAATAATAATATTGGCCTGCCCACCGATCTTTGGGTTCCTGCCACCGATGAAATATTGCCCCAGAAGTCCCATCAGGCAGCCCTGGGCATTTCCAAACATTTCCAGGATAAATACAAGATTTCCATAGAAGGATATTACAAAACTATGGATAACCTGATTGAATATAAAGATGGTTCTTCATTTATGGGTCAGGATGCAAACTGGGAAGACAAAGTTGAATCAGGAAAAGGATGGTCCTATGGCGGGGAACTATTCCTTGAAAAGAAATTCGGAAAACTAACCGGTTGGATTGGATATACCCTATCGTGGACCGAAAGACAATTTCCCAATATTAACGAAGGAAAAGTTTTCCCTTATAAATACGATCGAAGGCATGATGTTTCGCTTGTTGCCAGTTTTCCCATAAGTGAGAAATGGAATTTTTCGGCAAGCTGGGTTTTTGGAACGGGTACTGCTCATACATTGCCTACTGAAAGGTATTACGGAAATAACACACGATATCATGGTTTTTCTTCTTTTAATGGAATGCATTCCATGCCATTTTATACTGCAACTGAATTTAGTGGCGAAATAGAACATATAGATTCAAGGAATTCCATAAGGGCCGCGGATTACCACAGGATGGATATTAGTTTCAGGAGGACGAAAGAAAGAAAATGGGGAAAAGGAACATGGACCCTGGGAGTTTATAATATCTATAATCGTAAAAATCCTTTTTATTATTATATAGGTAGTGATATGAGAGGAAATCGTGCCTTAAGAAGAGTAAGCCTCTTTCCTTTTATTCCTTCCGCAACATGGAGTTTCAGTTTTTAATTATTCATTTCTTACACCTGTGCAATGGAAACATTAACTTTACAAAATAAAAATACCGGAAACCTGTTTAAACTATCGCTTATTTTACTCGCTTTCTCTGTATTTAGCTGTGAAACAACGGAAAAGATTGACGACTTCCCCCTCAGACCCTCAAAATTAGTGCTTAACTGTTATTTTAATCCGGATAGTACATGGAAATTCCAGGTAAGTAAGAGTCTATCAGTGCTTGATAATGCAAACTTAAAATTAATTGACAATGCTACTTTGTTATTATTTGAAGAAGACATCTTTTTAGATAGTATCTTAAATCCAGATGAGGATGGTTTTTACAGATTTGCCATGTTGCCCAAACCTGGAAAAAATTATAAAATCGAAGTTACATCACCTGATTATCAAGAGAAACTTTCAGCCTCAGATGGATTGCCTGTGCCAGTTCCAATCACAAAAACAAAAGTCTCAATAATTGATTCAAGTTTTTATGGAGATATTTATTATAGCTATGGTTATCTTTCCGGGAATTTTGAAATTTCCTTGAATGACCCCGGTGAAAATATAAATTATTATCAATTTAAAGTATACTCCTATGATTCGGTCTTCAATTATATAGAAGAAATACCAGAATTCGAACATCTGGTGAAAAGGTCGCTTTCAGTTTCAAGTGATGATCCTGTGCTATCTTCTCATAATAATTACAATAATCAACTTCTGTTTGAAGATCGGATGTTCAATGGTAAGGAAATCTCCCTGAGAATAAATTTTGAAGACTTTAATCCCAGACGAGGTAAAAAGTATTATCTTGAATTATTATCTCTTTCAAGAGCAGGATATCTCTATAGAAAGACTATAGATGAATATGAAATGGCAAGAAATGATCCATTTGCAGAACCTGTGATGATCTATTCGAACATTCAAAACGGATTTGGGATTTTTTCCGGGCATTCAAGTCATATAGACTCGATTGTTCCTTTTTAATACAGATACCCGGTTAGCCATAGGGGAATTTGATTAAAAGTGCCATTGGAAACCATGGAAGGAACATGTGGATGACCTACCTGGAATAAATCAGGGGTATAAACTATATTTGCTTTCCGTATGATTCCTGAAACCTATTTTCCTTATCCACTTCCTGACTGCAGGAAAAGAAAAACAATCAACCAACAATTAAAAATGAGAAATAAAGTTTTTTTTTCATAAGATAAGTAAATGCAAAATTTTTAATTATAATATCGTATGAAATTCCTGTAATAATTTTTATCAAGTACTGGGTATGTTTCTGGATAGTAAACGGCCCTTCGACTTACTTCGACTGTCGCTCAGCAACCGTCGCACAGGGACCGTGAGTTAGGGAAAAAACCGCCTGCCGTGATCGTTATCATACGCCCAGGCTGGGATCTTCGCCAAAGGCTTCGCCCCACGGAAAATATCGTTATGGTACCTGCCTACTGCCTACTGCCTACTGCCTACTGCCTATTGCCTACTGCCTACTGCCTATTGCCTACTGCCTACTGCCTACTGCCTACTGCCTATTGCCTATTGCCTATTGCCTGCCTACTGCTTCCTGCCTACTGCCCCCTATCCTCCCCCCTCATCCTGTCCATAATAAGCATCCTTCCCATGCTTTCTATGATAATGCTTATCCAATAAAAACTGGTCAATCCTGTGATTATTGCCCAGGGCAATGGTCCGGTAGGCCATTTTCGCCACCTGTTCCATCACAACGGCATTATGGATAGCTTCAGCAGCATCTTTGCCCCAGGAGAAAGGACCATGTCCTGCGACCAGAACTCCTGGAATACTTTTCGGATCTTTTTCTTCAAATTCTCTAACAATTAATTTTCCTGTATTTAATTCATATTCACCTTCCACTTCCCCCTTATCAAGGAAACGTGTACAGGGGATCTCCCCATAATAGTAATCCGCATGAGTAGTACCAAAGGGAGGAATGGCACGTCCTGCCTGTGCCCATGAAGTAGCCCATTCGCTATGAGTATGAACTATACCCCCGATGCTCTGAAAGTTCCGGTATAATTCAAGGTGGGTTGCTGTATCGGATGAGGGTTTCAATTTTCCCTCAATCACCTTTCCCTCAAGATTCAAAACAACTATATCCTCGGGTCTGAGTTCATCATACCCCACTCCACTCGGTTTAATAGCTATCAGCTTTTTTTTATGGTCTATTCCACTTACATTACCCCATGTGAACACAACCAGCCTGTGTTTTACCAGCGCTTTATTTGCGTCACAAACCTGTTTTTTCAGATCTTCGAGCATATCTATTTGTTTTTATATTCGTCAGGAAAAGATATCATATTTATGAACATATTCAAAATAAAAAGGAAAAGTATACAAATTTCTGGGCTATAGTTTATTTTTAAATTTCGAATTCCACCCCTTTCTCTATCATTTCTTTATATTTT
Source organism: uncultured Bacteroidaceae bacterium (assembly GCA_964528675.1). Classification (GTDB taxonomy): domain Bacteria; phylum Bacteroidota; class Bacteroidia; order Bacteroidales; genus CAYRTD01. The sequence continues at coordinate 6,036 of CAZGTU010000044.1, read as the reverse complement.
TCTTTATCAAATTCATAAAGAAACGCTCCTTTCTTCGAACCTTCACGGTCCTTCTCTTCAAGCCTTTTCAGTACTCCGAAGGAAAGGATCTTTTTTCTGAAATTCCTTTTATCGAAATCCTGCTGATAAATAGCTTCATAGACTTTAAGCAACTGGGGAAGAGTAAATTTATCAGGTAGAAGTTCAAGACCAACAGGTTGAGTTTTGCACCTCCTTCTCAAACGTTTCAGAGCTCTGTCAACCATAATATTATGGTCGAAAATAAGTTTTGGAATATTATTTAATTCAAACCATTTGCCATGGAATGGAGTTTCATAACTGTCATCGAACCTGTCGGAATCGATTAAAGCATAATAGGCAATGCTTATCACTCTGCCTGCAGAATCCCGTTTAACATCGCTATAGGCTCCCAGTTGCTCGAGATAAATATCTTCAAGTCCGGTTAATTCATTCAAAACGCGGGCTGCTGCTTCATCAGCATTTTCGTTCTTACGCAAAAAACCACCCATTAATGACCATTTATTTTTCTCCGGTTCAAAGTTGCGTTTAATAAGTAATAATTTTAATTGTGACCGATCAAAACCGAAAATGATCACATCTACGGCAACGAAGTGGAGATCGTGTTCTTTATATGGGTGATTCATAATTTCAGATTACCAGAAATAAATATAGAATGCAATGATAAACCCAATGATGATAAGAGAATTGATCACATCCCACTTATTCCAACTGGCCCGGGAAATGGCTTTTTGTTCTTCACTGGCAGAGCCAAAATAAAGTCCCTCAATTTTCCTGGGATCCATTTTCTCCGTGAAGAAACTCACAATTACCATAAGAGCAATGATAATGAGGAAAAGCACAATTTCATAATGCAACCAGTTAGGTGCCACAATCAATTCATAAATGAAGCTGTCCGAAACAGTGTCTCCGTAATATACTTTAAGGCCAAGTCTTAGCATACCAAGGATAAAACCGACTACAAGGCCGGTAAATCCTGCAGTTGGAGTTGTCTTTTTTGAAACCACACCCAGCAAAAATACTGCAGCGATTCCTGGAGCAAGCAAGGACTGTACGTCCTGTAGATAAGCATACAATACTTTACCAAGGCTTTTCATCACAGGGATCCATAATACACCCAGTATAACGATTATTACAGTAGCAAAGCGTCCTACATTCACGTAGTGCTTCTCGGTAGCTTCTGGCTTATACCGTTTGTAGAAATCAACGGTAAACAGCATGGCTGAAGAATTAAAAAGTGAAGCAAGTGAACTCATCAGCGCAGCCAGGATACCACCCACTACAATACCGGTAAAACCTTTGGGCAATAATTCTTTAACCAGGGTTGAAAATGCAGCATCATTATTCGCCAGATCGAGCAATGGACGTTGTGTTTCCGGATCTATTTTCTGAGTCATTGCAAATGCTATCATTCCGGGAATGAGGAAAATAAAAACCGGGGTAAGCTTGAGGTAAGCACCAAATATTGTACCTCGCCGTGCCTGTTTTTGATTACGTCCTGAGAGTACCCGCTGCACAATAAACTGATCAGTACACCAGTACCAGAAACCTATTATGGCAGAACCAAGGATCACCCCGGTCCATGGAAAATTAGGATCTTTCGGTGAACGGATAAGATCTGCCATACTATCGCCATACTGATTAGCGGGAGTTGACCGGGTTATTTCCATCATTTCGTTCCAGCCACCAAGCTGAATTAAGCCCAGTACGAGTATAGCTATTGATCCGAATAAGAGAATAGGAGTTTGAAGAACCGATGTATATAAAACAGCCTTCATCCCACCGAAGGTTGTATATAAACCTGTGATAAGAACAAGACCGATAGCACTCACCCAGAAAAAATCAATCTGATAGCCGCTGATGGTGATGAAATCAATGTCAAAAACATCCTTGAATACCACGCCTCCGGCATAAACCGTCACCGCAACTTTGGTTAAAATGTAACTTACAAGGGAAATAATAGACAGAAAGGAACGTGATTGTGAATTATATCTTTTTTCCAGGAATTCCGGCATAGTAAATACACCACTTCTAGCATAAAAAGGTACAAAAACCCATCCCAGCAGCAGGATAAGCCAGCCGTGCATCTCCCAGTGGGCCATTGCCATGCCGCTTTCTGCACCCGCACCAGCGAGTCCAACCAGGTGCTCCGAACCAATATTCGAAGCAAATATTGAAGCACCAATTGCGATCCATGTAGCATCACGGCCAGCCAGGAAATAATCAGAAGTATCTTTATCTTTTTGCTTTAAAACCCAGAAAATAATACCAATAAGGGCCAGAACGAAGAGTCCGAGAACAATCCAGTCGAGTGAAGCCATGTTTTAGAGTTTTTTAGTTAGTTATAATCAGAGGTTAAAACTAAGCAATTGTTTTAAATTTTTCATAAAAAAATGGATTAAGGGTAAAAAAAACGCTTAATTTTAGGGGTGATGGGGGGGGTAGGGATTGGGGATTGGGGTTGATCTATAGTATATTTCTATGGTCTATGGTCCATGGTCTATGGTCCATGGTCCATCCCCCACCCCACATTTTCCCCCTTAACCCTTGTTTTATAAGCATTAGTTTCTATTTTTGGAAAAAAAATGCTTTCATAATTAATATTAATAATTAACCTCAGAACTATGAACGAATTCAATCTTACCGGAATTGATTATTCCATAATGATCATCTAC
>CAZGTU010000044.1:0-3243 GCA_964528675.1 uncultured Bacteroidaceae bacterium | reverse complement strand
AACTATGAACGAATTCAATCTTACCGGAATTGATTATTCCATAATGATCATCTACTTCGCGTTTGTTCTTGGAATTGGCTGGGCTTTGAAGAAATACATGAAAGATGCTACAGCATTCCTGGAAGCGGGACGCTCTCTTCCGGCCTGGGTAACAGGACTGGCATTTATCTCTGCTAACCTCGGTGCACTTGAGGTAATCGGAATGGCAGCTTCAGGTGCTAAATACGGAATGGCAACGGTGCACTTTTACTGGGTTGGGGCCATACCGGCCATGATTTTTCTTGCCATTTTCATGATGCCCTTCTACTATGGCTCTAAAGCACGCTCGGTGCCTGAATACCTGAAGCTCAGATTCGATGAAAAAACAAGAGGATTTAATGCCTTTTCTTTCGCCATTATGACAATTTTTGCATCCGGCATTTCCATGTATGCACTGGCACTGCTGATGGAAACCCTGCTGGGATGGAATTTTCATATGAGCCTTATAATTTCAGCATTTATTGTACTATTATATACCTATCTGGGAGGATTGAGTTCTGCTATCTACAATGAAGTTTTACAATTTTTCCTCATCGTTATAGGCTTCCTTCCCCTGGTTATAATAGCACTAATACAGATTGGCGGTTGGGAAGGAATGGTAGATAATCTGGCACTTAATCCAAAAACCCAGGGATTCGATCATTCATGGAAGAATATCTCGCCCGAACACCCAATGGGTAGTTGGATGGGAATACTCTTCGGACTTGGTTTTGTCCTTTCATTCGGATACTGGTGTACCAACTTTCTCGTGGTCCAGAGGGCTATGGCTGCCGGATCGATGAGTGCAGCAAGGAAAACACCACTGATTGGCGCTTTTCCGAAGATGTTTATCCCTTTTCTTGTGATTGTTCCTGGTATGATCGCAATGGCCTTGCTAAATGGAGGTGATGAATCTTTTGACTTGCCGGTAAAAGGTACAGGCTATGATTATGACCTGGTTATCCCTATGATGTTAAAACGCTTTCTTCCAACAGGTGTACTCGGATTGGGGTTAACCGCACTGATGGCTTCATTCATGAGTGGTATGGCAGGTAATGTGACCGCATTCAATACCGTATTTACTTATGATATATATCAAAGTTATATCGTACCCGGAAAATCTGATAAGCATTACCTGAGAGTTGGACAGCTAACCACCATTTTTGGAGTGCTTGTCAGTATTCTTACCGCATATGTTGCGGCAATGTTCAATAATGTGATGGACTTCCTGCAACTGGTCTTCGCCTTCATAAATGCACCTCTGTTTGCTGCATTCCTCATGGGGATGTTCACAAAACGAACCACAGGTCACGGAGCATTCTGGGGATTGCTCACAGGAACATTTTCAGCAGCAATGGTTCATGGTCTCACCAGTCCCGAAGGAGCAACCACCCTGGTTAAGGGAGGATGGCTTGGAGCCGTTGTGCAGGAATTCCCGAGTGAAATGGCTCAGAATTTCTGGATTGCAATAATAGCATTCTCTGTAGCACTTGTGGCTACAATAGTAATATCACTTGCTACTAAAAGAACAAAAACAGATGAAGAACTCAGAGGTCTGGTTTATCAGCTTACACCAAAAACTATTGATGACAGTAAGCACTGGTATCAGAGACCTGGTTTCCTTGCATGGGTGGTGGGTATTGTAGCAGTTATATTAAGTATTATTTTCTGGTAGAAATTTAAAAAAATAAATATTATGGGTTTAGATATTAAAATACCAATTGGGTTTATGTTCGTCATTTTCGGACTTATACTGTCAGTTTTTGGGCTTTTCACCCAGGGACATGCTATGTACGAACAATCACTGGACATCAATATCAATCTCTGGACGGGCCTGTTTATGATCGTTTTTGGAGGCTTAATGCTGGCTTTTTCGAATTTGTTTTCGGGGAAGAAGAAGCTGGAGGAAAAAATTAAGATGTAAGGTGGACCATGGACCATAGACCATAGACCATGGATGATGGACGATGGACGATGAATGATGCATCATAGGGGATGGACTATGGACCATGGAGGTTATGTTGCAAAATAATGTAGATTAGGACTTTCTTGAAGTAATCACAAGCACTGCGCCGCCGAAGACAATAGCAGCTCCCAGGAGAGCAAGGAGGCTGAAGTTTTCATGTGAGATCCAGGTAACGGCTGCGGCTTCCAGCATGGCCATAACGCCGAATGTTATTATTGGATTCAGGGTGATAATCACGCTTATCTTGTTGGCTTCGGCATATTTGAGTGCCAATGCAAGAGATCCGTATGCAAACAAAGTGTTCAGTCCGAGAAAAACAAGTAATAACCAGTCTCCTGTATTAAGTTGATCTAATCCGGTGAAATCTGCAAAAGGTATAAACATCAGGGATGCAAAACCATAGATAAACAGGTTCAGATGATTTGTGTTATATGTCCTGACCAGTATTTTCTGAAATATCGAAAAAACAGCCCATGAAAGTCCACCAAAAATAACAAAGAACATCCCTTTCGTAAATTCCTCGTTCTGTTTGATTAATCCGTTTACCTGTGTGGAATAAAAAATGATGAAACCTACAACCAGCATCAGGAATCCGGTTACATGCTTCCAGGTTAATCTTTCTTTGAATAAAATTATACCCGATAATCCAAGTGTTACAGGTCCAATCTGTATAAATACCTGGGCAGAAGAGGGAGAGGTATAATGGATCCCGGTAATAAATCCAAAATAGTTCATCCCCAGGAAAAAAGCAGCAATGAAGAGAATGAGCGGAGGTTTTTTAAATGTTTTTACGAAACTGCGATCAAATATAAGCATCAGGATAAGCAAGGATGTAAAGGCAATGAAAAAACGAAACCAGACCACAGTTACCGGATTAAGATCCTGCAGGGAAACTTTCAGCGCAATTGCCAGAAATCCCCATAAAAGGGCTGTGAAAGAGGCATAAAGGATTCCGATAGTGTTCTTGCTCATGGTTTGGTTTAATTCAGAAAACTGTGGGGCATTGAAGAATCTTCTATTAGCTGACGTTATAAAAAATTATATATTAAATTACGTTCACAACTTTATTATCCTTTAGAAAACCATCCAGTTTCTCTTTTGTTGGAATTCCCGGTCTGCCCCCCATGTATTGAGCCTTTATAGCTGCAGCGGCATTGGCATATAAAAGTGCTTTTTCTGCAGGATAATTTCTCGCAACTGCCAGAGCATATGCACCATGAAATACATCACCGCAGCCTGTGGTATCGATAACATTCACT
>CAZGTU010000043.1:0-35619 GCA_964528675.1 uncultured Bacteroidaceae bacterium | reverse complement strand
CTGGAAGCTGGAAGGAAGAAAAGAGGAAGGAATAGGAAGCTCGAAGCTGGAAGCTCGAAGCTGGAAGGAAGAAAAGAGAAAGGAATAGGAAGCTCGAAGCTGGAAGCTGGAAGCTGGAAGGAAGAAAAGAGGAAGGAATAGGAAGTTCGAAGCTGGAAGCTGGAAGCTGGAAGGAAGAAAAGAGAAAGGAATAGGAAGCTCGAAGCTGGAAGTTGGAAGGAAGAAAAAGAAAATAGCTCGCAGCTGGAAGGGGAAAGAAGAGAAAGTGGAAGATTTTAATAAGGAAAGATATAAAGCCATCATTTTTTAGCTTTTTGTTTTGTGATTTGGGAACTTTTAAATTAACTTTATTATTACAATCAAAGTCTTTTCACTAAATGAAAAACAATTTCGGCTTCAAAGATCTTAATGTCTGGCAAAAGTCATTGAGTTTTGCTGATAGTGTGATTTCCATAGCTGAAAAATTATATACAGATAGAAAGCATTTTAGACTTATAGAGCAGTTGGAATCATGTTCTACTTCAATATCAATGAATATTGCTGAAGGTAAAGGACGCAACTCAAGAAAAGAATTTATTCAATTTCTCTATATTGCAAGAGGATCATTGTATGAAACTATTACCCTGCTAAACATCTTTCATAAACGGGAATGGATAAATAATGAAGAATTACAAACCCTCGAAGAAGAAGGTATTGAAATTGCCAGTATGATTAAAGGATTAATAAATAGCATAAGCTAATCAAGCAGAAAAAAATAATCTTTATTGACTTACTGCCGTCAGCCTCCTCTTTCTTCCCTTCCAGCTACGAGCTTTTTTCCTCTTCTTCCTTCCAGCTTCCAACTTCCCTCATCCGCCGAAGCCTTGGCGAAGGATAGCTTTCAGCTTCTTCCTTCCAGCTTCCTATTCCTTCCAGCTTCCAGCTTCCAGCTTCCAGCTTCGAGCTTCCCTGGAAATACACCCAATACTCCTCCCCCTTCTGCTTGTCCAGCCAGTGATCATAGTTCAGACTGCGGGTTTTGTCAATGAGGGGTGCGGGAATGAATGGGGCTATGATCTTTAGTATCTGGCCTTCCCTCAGTTGTTTTATGGCTGCAAGGACTTCGTGGACAGGCTGTTCGCCCTTATTCAGCATTTCGTTTATATCGATTGTGTTTACTACAGATTCCTCATTGAACCATGGAGGTTGGGAAGTGATGTAATGAACATCTTCCGTTTCAAAGGATTCTGCAGACTGGCCTGCCTCTTTTCTTAAGGTGGTGACAATGGTTTCGACATTCAGACCGGCTATGCTGGCTGCCTGACTGAGATTGGTTATTTTCGTTATCGTTTTTCTTAGTACCGGATTCTTTAATTTTTTGAACTGAGGGGCTATTTTAATAAGTGTATCCTCCAGCTCGGGATATGCTTCCAGGAGATCGTATATTTTTGTCTTTGGTGTGATTACCAGTTTACTCATTTTCCTCTGTTTTACTGTCTGTATATGATAATATTCTTTTTTCTCCGCTCAGTTTTCTGTTTTCTGTCAGATCCTGCGATACCTCAAGGGTGCCGAGATATTCTCCTTTCTCATCCCTCAAAGCAAAATATTCAATGAGAATGAACTTTCCCCTCATCTGTATCCAGAAGGGCGCATGGGATGCTTTACCAGATTTAAAATCGCTCAGGATCTTTTCTATTATATGAACACTTCCGGGTGGGTGACATAAACGGACATCCCTGTTGATGATAGACCGGCTGCGGGCAAAGATCCTTTCTTTTCCCTGGGTGAAATATTTAACCCTATCATCTTTGTCCACAAAGGTCATATCAACAGGTACTGTATTCAATATGGCCATGATCTCTTTTGGAGAGAAACTTCCTGATGGCAACTGAATATTGCCTTCACCCGTTACAGCAGAACCGGCTTCCTCTTCATCTTCCATTCCCTCAGGTTTCCATTCCTCCTGTGGATCATAAAGGGCAAATCCAAACTCAAGGGTTTGTTTATGAACATCCCACCAGTCTTCCGTCGTCAATACATCCATGGCCATGGGAAAAAGTATTTCTTCTTCCTTCTTTATCATGTCAACGAGGGCTTTTAAGACAGGATACAAAAGGAGGTCAAGGGCGTCGAGGAGATCCTGTTTCCGTAATTCAGGAGTTTTCAATAATTCTATGCATCCTTTCAGCTGATCACGGATCTCATCATGCTTGCCCCACATTACTTTGGGCGGACCGGTAATATCATTCTTCTCCAGGTAAGGAAAAACAAGATATTCCTTACGTTGATAATGCTTGTCAACATCCATCAGCTCATTGAATTTGCCCTGGAGCTCCAACCTGAATTTTTCAAAATCTTCATCCTTTACATCATGAATCTTTTGCAGCATAGCCGAAGCCCTTTCAGCAACATGCCTTAGTTCGGTGTTTTCTTTTTTAAAAATATCAACAGGATGGCCCTCCGGTATTTCTTTGGCAGCACTGAGATCAACATTGCCTTCAAGCACTTCACCGTGAACATCGCATAATTTAAGTACTTCAGTTTCGGGCAGACCTTCCATGATAAGCTCCTGTTCCACTTCAACCACTTCACCATATGGAATATTTTTCAGGGTAGAAATAAGTTGCTGTCTGACACTCTGAACAGATTCTCCTTCATGAAGCTTCAGGATAAGTTCCTTAAGTCGTTCTTTCCTATATTTTGAATTGTTAATAAGTTCGCTCATGATAGTAGTTTTATGATTATATGACTATTCATCTGGACTTCAGTCTGTATAATTTCTAACTCACGATTGTCTATAATGTTCTTAAGCGTTCTGTTTTATAAGCCTTTTGTTGAGTTTAAGATTTTAGGATTTAATGAGAAACTAACCCTGCATCTGAGCATTATGGGATCTACAGAAAAAAACCTGATGGGTTCAATATAATTACTATGTCCGGAAAGTTTTAGATATTCATTCTAATCATCGGACAGACTGAGTACAGCCTTCCCTTCTTTTATCTTTTGAGAAAGGGATTCTATTGTCTCAGTTTTAGCCATATCAAAATATTCTTCCCTGATAAGTTTATATTTATCATGGAGGGGGCATGGATTCTTATCACTGCATCTTTTTAATCCGAAACCGCATTTATGAAATACAGAATCCCCAACCCCATAACCCTAATCCCTAAACCAAAATGAACATTTCCCCCCTTCATGTTTTCTATTCAATAGAAACCGATTTATAAATCCAAAAACAAAACTTTATCAACATGGAATACAGATATCTGGGACGATCAGGACTCAAAGTTTCTACTTTATCACTCGGAACCATGACCTTTGGCGGTAAGGACCGCTTTTCCAAACTGGGAAATAACCAGGTAAAGGAAGCTTCAAAGATTATTGACATGTGTATTAATAATGGAATAAACCTTATCGATACTGCAAATATCTATTCATATGGTGAAGCTGAAAAAATTGTAGGAGAAGTACTTAAGGGAAAAAGACCGGGCGATGTCCTTATTTCTACCAAAGCCAGAATGCCCATCGGAGACGGCCCAAATGACAGCGGGGTTTCACGCTACCATATTATAAGGGAATGTGAACGAAGTCTTGAACGCTTGCAAACCGATGTGATCGATATTTATTATATCCATGAATGGGATGGAGCAACACCTATGGAGGAAATGCTGGAGGCTCTTTCACACCTCGTTCAGCAGGGAAAGGTTCGATACATCGGCTGTTCGAATTTTTCGGGCTGGCATATTATGAAAGCGTTGAATATAAGCCGTGAAAAGAATCTCTCGCGATTCATAACCCAGCAAATTCATTATACCCTGGAAGCCCGGGAGGCAGAATATGAATTATTGCCTATAGCAGTCGATCAGGGTGTGGGTGTTCATGTATGGAGTCCGCTGGCAGGGGGCTTGCTTACGGGCAAATATACACGCGAAAAAAAGCCGGAAGGCGTAACCCGGATGTCAGAAGGATGGACAGAACCCCCGATAAGAGATGAGGAAAGGCTCTGGAATATTGTTGATGCAATTAATGAAATCGCATCACACCATAATGTTTCAGGTGCACAGGTGTCACTGGCCTGGACCCTTACCCGACCGGGTGTGAGTTCAATAGTGATAGGAGGTAGAAATATTGACCAGATCAAGGATAATATCGGTGCAACAAGTCTGGAATTATCGGAGGACGAAATTAACAGACTGAATGAAGTGAGCCAGATTCCTCTGCTATATCCATACTGGCATCAGGCAAAGTTCGCCAGAGATACCTTCAACGAAGGAGATAAAGCATTATTCGGAGGCAGATCCCTCGAATAAGGATTGAAAATAGTATAATAATTTGAATACAATGGAAAATATCAAATCAAAAACAATAGGCTGGATTGGATTGGGAGCCATGGGGTTACCAATGGCGAGAAATCTGTTACAGGCTGAATACAAGCTGGTGGTTTATAATCGCACAAAATCCAAAGAGAAGAAGCTAACAGAAGCAGGTGCTGAATCATCCGATTCTCCCCGTGATTTGGCTGAAAAAGCCGATATTATCTTCATAATGGTTTCGGATGATGAAGCAGTGAAGGCGGTTTTTCATGGGGAAAAGGGATTGCTTTCTGCAGATGTACAGGGAAAAGTAATTATCAATATGAGTACCATTTCTCCCACCCTTGGTATTGAGATGTCAGGTTTATGTGATAAAAAAGAACATAAATATATGGATGCTCCGGTTTCAGGAAGCATTAAACCGGCTGAAGAAGGATCCCTGGTGATCATAACAGGAGCTGAAAAGACCCTTTATGAGGAAATGAAACCTTTACTTGAGAATCTGGGGAAAAAAGTTTTCCACATGGGAAATATAGGAAGTGGAAACTCTGCCAAACTGGCTATTAACTTATTCCTGGCCATTCTAAGTCACGGACTTTCAGAAGCCACATTATTTGCACAGAAAATAGGTGTAAATCCGGCTGATTTCCTGGAAGTTATCAACGCAGGTGGATTGAGCAGTCCCTATACAAAAATCAAAAGTAAACTGATTGTTGAAAATGAATATCCGGCAGCTTTTGAATTAAGGCACATGGCAAAGGATCTGAGACTGGCAGCTGATAAGGGAATGGATTCTCCACTCGGAAGTGTGGTTTATAATACTTTTGAAGAAGCAAAGGTAGAATTTGGTGAAATGGATATAATGGCAGTTCATAAATATCTTGAACGAATTTTTTGATGAAATAAAATGACATATTATACTTAAATACAAATTGTTATGAATATTAAAATTTATATTTTACTGGTATTGATGTTTTCATTTTCAATAGCCTGCAAAAATCAGCAGGATAAAGGAAGAGAACAGACAGAAAAAGCAGGAGTACAGCAAGCTTCAAGACTTTTTATTGATTTACCGGAAAGGTACAATACCCCCGATGGCCTTGCGATGGCTCCCGACGGAAGCCTGATCCTTTCGGTTCCTAATTTTAACAATGAGCATCTGATGGAAAAGGGAATGATTGAAGAACCTTTTCCACCTTTTATGGCAAGGATAGATGAAAACAACAACATTGAGCCCTGGTATGAATTCAAGGAAGAGGATTATCACAGAGAAACAGGTAAAATGGGTCCTATGGATGCAGCCTATGGTCCCGATGGAAATTTGTATGTTGCCGACATGCAAATATTTTATGACGACGACCATAAATCAAGACTTGTTCGCATTAACGTTGAAAATGGCGAACCCACAAGCATGGATGTGGTGGTTGCCGGATTCAATGCCTCCAATGGTGTTTTCTGGGAGGACAGCGTAATTTATGTTACGGAATCAGTCTTAAGAGCAGAAAATGATACATTGATCAGCGGTGTGTATGCATTCACTCAGCAGGAATTGTTATCCAACAGTCCGGTGATTCTGAAACCCTACGAAAAAGGAGAGGGTGATGAGCATCTTGTTCTTGCACTGGTATCCGATAATCACATGGGCTTCGGAGCCGATGGAGTGACCTTCGATGATGAAGGAAATCTTTACACTACATTGATTGAAGAAGGAAAAATTTTCAAGTCCACGGTAGATGAGGATCATAAAGCTACAGAGACGGTTCTCTGGGCAACAGATAACGATATGCTGGCACCTGATGGAATGATCTACGATCCGGGAAGAGAACGTTTCTATGTAGCCGATTTTCTAAATAATGCAGTACATGCTATCGATAAAGCCGGAAATGTCACTACCATGCAAAAGAATGGAGATGTAACCGGTGAAAATGGAAGACTGGATCAACCAGCGGAAGTAATATTAAGGGGAGATGATCTTATCATTGTCAATATGGATATGGCCTGGGCCACTGAAGGACTTTCAGTAAATACGAAGGTTGACGGCGAGTATAATCTTGCCTATATTCCTCTGGATGAATTTGATATTACCCTGATGGAATGAGCTTACAGAGCCTTATTCAATAAGAGACTTTTTGAAATGAGTTTTTCGTGAAGATCGGTTGCCCAGTTTCTGATATCTTCCTCATTCAGGTCGCTGAATGGTGTGTTGGGATTTTTTTCAAAAGGTACCCCGAAAGTTATGTCTGAAATTGTGTTAAGCTGGAAACGGTTTTTGAGGGGTTCAATATACTTATTTATCCCCCTATCAATAGCTTCCTGTTTGGATAACTTGTTCTGTATTGAAGTTTCAGGAAGAGCCTTTACTGCAAAAAAAATTGCGAGGTTCAAAATGGAAAACCGGTATTTCTTCAGAAATCTCTTTATTCCCTTTTTCCGGAAACCTGTCTTGATGGAATGTCCCGCAATAACAAGGTCGAAATCATGAATTCTATCCTCAATGTCATTAGAAATTCTACAATCCGATAGGATTACTTCATGATTATATCTTTCTTTTAGCGTATCGGCTATAATTTCGGCAATCTTTCTGGTCCATTCCACCTGGGTTCCGTATACAATCAGGGTCTTCATGAATTAACATTAAGTTCAGCAAAACAAAATTTCTTGGGGAATGAAATGTAATTCTCCAATCTTAGGTGTACCTGATTTTAATGTTAAATAATTCTTAAAGGATTTTTAAACCTGCTGATTATATTTCAGCGTTTAAATCATTCAAGTTCCATAAATCTTTTCCAGACCTCTCCCCTGCCGTTTTCACTGTTACTCAAATCCAGGAGGTTATTGCGAATATCTTCCAGAGAATGGTTTTCCGGATTTTTTTCCACCCATGTCTTCCAGTTGCAGGCATACATCTTTCTTCGGCCAACTTTTTGTTCAACCAGCATATCAGAATAAACTGTAATCTCAGTACAGGGATTCTCAAGAATATCCAATGGCATAAATATTCCTATGTCATTGATGGAAGAAAGCTGTATGATGGAATTGCTTATATCTTCACCATAAAAGTAAGGAATATTGACGGGGGGCATGATCTTCTGACCAAACCCTTCCGGAAAGATTTCTTCGAATGTGAATACTTTGAGAATATCTGATAATACCATGGATTCTCTTGCCTGGGCACGGGTCATATTTCCTGAATAAACCATTCCCCTGTAATTATTACCGATATTTCCCATTCCTTTGATAGCAATTTCATGTTTAAGTGCCACAGAGAGGATAAGATTACAAAAGTCCACAAATAACTTGAAAGCAACAGAACTTAATTCAGGTAAGTCTTTTTCAAGAAACAGGGGTGAAGTTAAGATAATGCGTTCGGAGAATATCTGTATTTCAGGTTCCAGAACTCTCAGACCCAAACAATAATTTTGTCTTCTTGCTTGATACATCTCCTGTGAAAGATCATGATAAAATTCATTCAGGAATTTTATATTGTCCTCTTTTACAAGCTCGGAAAACTCCATTAATTCAATTATAGCCGTTACTCTTGAGGCCGAAACCGGATCTTTTATCTCCGAATCTGCGGAATTATTTGAAAAAAAAGGATCTGGCATTTTAGGTTTGTTCTTTTTTCTTAGTATCTACGAAATGCGGTTATTTTTGTTCCGTAAATATGGGGATACATCAGATTAATTTCTTCACGAAAAACCTAAATTGGTGTCAGTGTGAGGAATGTATTTTTTACATTTTCATTTTCCATCCCAGGTTAATCCATAAACGATTGCGGCTACCATTCACTAATATTTTGTCGGTGCGAAAATCCAAACCGGCTTCGAATCTGTGTCTTGAGCTAAAATAATACCCCATACTCGAGACAAGTCTGTTTTCAACATCCTTTTCATCATCCTGTAGACTAAAAATTGCTTCGTCGGATAGTAATAGATAGAATTCTCCGGGGTCCACTTCAAGACCCTGAAGGGGAAATTCTGCAGAAAGTCGGCAGCGAAACCGGTATTCGATGGATTCTGAATCACGAAAAGTCTGATCGGCCCTGAATCTGTGCCCCAGACGATAACCTGTTTTTCTCTGAACCAGTGCTAACTGCTGAATGGTTCGATGAGCATTTTCATTGGCGTTAACCAGCCTGTATTGATATCCTGCGGCCGTCGACCAGAAAGGATTGATTTTATAAGTAACAAATCCTTGTAAATCTGTTCTTTTATATGAATATTCGTAATAATCTCCATTTTTGTAATCGTTGGAAAACATTTCCTGCATGGATTCAAGCTTTGCGGTGAATTGAAAATTCTCAGCAAAAGGAGTGCTGAATGTAATGGAGGGCAACAGACCTGATGAAAATTCTGAGTTTTGGGCATAAAAGCTATGGTGGGTAAAGCTAAATATAATGAATAGAAAAAATGAATGGCGCATCAGAAATTTAAATTATCGGTTGGACGAAGAATAACTTTTCTCTTTTCAATGAAGTTCCCCCGGTTATCAAATAATCCCTCCCAGAGGGATCTTTCTTCCTCATTTCTTCCATAAAATTCGATCTCATAGCGAATGGTTATATTATCCATTTCATTCTCATCCGTTGCATCTTCCAGATCATCCGGAGTGCCGGTCCATTGTTGTTGTATCTTCCTGATTCTGTATTTCAAGAAATTTGAACTAAACCATTCCTGGAGTTGCTGCTGTACTGATGGATCAAGCTCCTTTAGATCATATTCTTTTTCAATATCCTCAATCAAACCATTTGTATTAAACTCGACACTGTTCAATCGGCCCTCCCATTGAAGCTTGGCTTCATAACTTTGTTTGCCGGATGTTTCTTCATAATACCATTTTATTTTTCTCGCTCCTTCAAAGGCATCTTCCATGAATTCAACTGCTGCCTGGGGAACCTCATCTTTTTTCACTCCAATTTCTCTTTCAATTTTTTCCTGGGCATAGCCCTGAAAAGAAATCAGAATAAACAGGTTCAAAATGATAAAGTTTCTGCGTTTTTTCATTTTAAAATGTTTAGAAAGTAACAAGTATTGGGTTAAAATGTTATGCATAAAATTAACTATAAAACCCGTTTTTATGAGCAAATAATTTTAGGCTTTTATATTATCTTCATCGGGGATTTGTTTTATGTTCTTTTGTCTTTCTTCTCTTTTCCAGTTTCCGGTCAATATAGACAACCATGGAATTAATAAAAACAATGAGCAGAGTTACTCCTACTGCCAGAATATATTGCTGAAGACCGACAGCAATACCAATACCGGTTGAAAAAAGAATAGTCGCAGCCGTAGTTAAATACTTAATTTTTTGTTCTTCCCTGATTTGAAGAACAGTTCCGGCTCCAATAAAACTGACCCCGATAATAACCGCATGTATTATCCTTGTGGGATCAGCATTGATAAATTCACCCAGACCCAGCCCTTCATATCTGAAAACGATGACCTCACCAAGCATCACAACCAAGGTTACAGCTCCGCCTACGATCATGTTGGTTCGTATGCCGGCAGGCTTGTCTCCCCTCTCTCTTTCAAAACCGATTATACCACATAAAATGACTGAAATGACTACATCTAACAGTATGCCGAGTTCGTTTAAAATATCCATAATGAAAGAGAGATGTCCAAATGATATACCATATATAATTTTATCACGAAAATGAGACTGATTTTTTTTCAGAATACCGATCTCTTTGTTCCCTTCCTGCTATAACCGTCTCTATGATTTAGATCCGAAATAGGTTAATAAGATTAATATGCGATTAAATAAGGTAGTAGAGCTAAATTAGTGTAGAATTATTTCCCTTTTTTGAGTCAGAATCTCAACAGACAAAGTAAAGAAGCCAGGGTTGATTTTGTTGGGAAGAGGTGCAAAACCAATTGAATATCTGTTTCTTATAATTATTGAAAAAATAGATAAAAAACCCATCGAAACATTTGGAATGAATCTGGTACTTATGTTATCACATTTAAAAAATTTTTTAACCTTAAAAACATTTGTTGTGAAAGAAAATAAATCGAGAATTAATAAACAGGAAATTATTGACCACTTAAACTGGGATGACAGTGTTAACAATATCGACATTAAGATCGAAATCGAAGACGATACCGTACAACTGAAGGGCACTGTTCCGAATTACACATCCAAATTAGCTGCAGAAAGAGATGTTTACCAGGTTGGCGGAGTGGCCAATGTGGAGAATTATCTTCGTGTTAAATTTCCACCTTCTGTAACCATCCCCGATGATAATGAAATCAAAGAAAATATAACGAAAATGCTTGCCTGGAATAATATGATCAATGCTGAGAATATAGAACTTAGTGTTAGCAGGGGAACGGTAACATTAACTGGCACCGTTAGATCGAAGTGGGAAAAGCATATGGTGGAATCCATTGCCAATTCTGTTCATGGAGTGGTTGAAGTTGATAATAATATCTCTGTTAAATTAGGTAAATCTCTTCTCGACAGAGATATAGAGAAAGATATTCAACGAGCATTTGAGCGAAGTATTCTTATTGATGAAAACAATATCGCAGTTAGTGTGAAAAACAGCATTGTTGAATTATCCGGATCCGTTGCAAATATCGCAGTGAAAAAGGAGGCATATAATACAGCATTATATACGGCAGGTGTGCTTGATGTTGTTGATAATCTATCCGTTCAGTAGAAATGTGAGTTTTTTTTGGGAAACTTTATCAAACCAATAAGGAATATGAAAATTAAACTACGAACCGGCTTTTCGCTCATTGTCATAATATTATTTCTAATCTCGACCGGATTAACAGATGTTAAAAAATCCGTCTTTATTAAGGGATATGACCGTCTGGTGTATTCTGTTGAAAAAATAAAAGCTTCGCCCGGAGAAAGAATGCAAATAACCCTGAAAACTATAAGCGATCTGCCTGCTAATCAAATGGCGCATAACTGGGTATTGCTTAAAAAGAATACCAATGCACAATCATTTATAAATGAAGGCCTCGACAATAAAAGCAATGATTATATCGATCCTTCACTGGAAAACCGGATTATCGTGAAAACCGAAATGCTGGCCGGAGAAGAAGAGGAAACGATATCTTTCACAGTTCCTCAAGATGCTGGAAAGTATATGTATGTATGCACATTTCCCGGGCATTTTCAGGCCGGAATGAAAGGCTGGCTGATAGTGGAGTAAAAAACATAAGCATGAATGAAGTAAAAGATTATTATGAACGGCATGTGAAATACGAAGACAAGCGCTTGGAGGAAAATGTGTTTGAAATTCCAATCACCTTAAAATATATAGAGAAATATGTAAAGCCCGGAAGTAAAATTCTGGACGTTTCCTGTGGCACCGGCAGGTATGCCCGGTTACTACTCGATAAAGGTTATAAACTTGGACTTAATGATCTCTCGGAAAACAATATGGAACTGACTATGCAAAGAATAGGTAGCCATCCGGGTGTTATCCATACCGATACCGCCAATGCACTGGAATCTGATATCTGGGAAAAAGAAGAATGGGACGCGATTCTCATTCTGGGTCCGCTTTATCACCTCACTGATCAGGAAAAAAGACTGCGATTACTTCATATGGCTGAAAATGCGGTAAAATCAGGAGGGTATATTTATCTTGCCTTTATGTCAAGGGTTGCAGCTCTTTTATACGGATTAAAAAGAAACCCGGAAGGGATTGAAAAAACAAATGGAGCTTATGCCCTCTGGGAAACAGGAACTGATAATAATTTTGTTGAAGCCACGGAATGGTTTACCAATGCATATTTTTCCTTTCCGGAAGAAATAGAGCCTTTTGTATGGAAAGCAGGACTCGAACCTATTCATCTTGTAGGAGTTGAAGGTATTTTCGGAGAAAATATGCATCTCTATCACAACCTGGATAAACGCCTGAAGAAAAAATGGATGGAATTCATAATCAATACCTGTGAGGATATGCATATGATAGACAACTCCAAACACCTGCTCAGTGTTTGTCAAAAACTTAACAGATTATGATTGTACTGGTCTTTGGTCTGCCCGCAACCGGTAAATCCTGGTTTTCCCGACAATTCGCAGAAAAGCTTAAGGCTTCATATCTGAATACTGATATGATCAGGTATCAGCTTGGAAAAACAGGCCAATATGATGAAGATTCAAAACAGGAAATATATGACGAACTTAAAAATTTGGCCTTCAGGAGCTTAAAAAATAATAACGATCTTATTATTGATGGCACTTTTCATAAAAAAGAAAGAAGAGAAGATTTCTTCAATCTTGCTGATAAAAATAATACGGAAATCTACCTGGTCGAAATAAGAGCTTCTGAAAGTAAGGTGAAAGAACGTTTAAAAGAAAGGGAAGGATACAGTGAAGCAGATTTCAAGGTATACGGGCAATTAAAAAGTGAATTCGAATTCCCTGAAACCGATCACCTGGTTTTGTACAATGAAGATGGAAATATTAATAAACTGATAGATGAAACCATGACTTACATAAAGAAAAAGAGAAATTATGGATAAAAATCAAGTGAAAAAAATAGTGGAAGTATGTGGCTTACCCGATAGCTGCGAAAATGCAGAAATAAAAGAAACTCATATTTCATGGATCATTTTAACCGACAATTACGCTTTTAAAATTAAAAGACCGGTGAAATATTCTTTTCTTGATTTCTCGTCACTGGAACAAAGAAAGCATTTCTGCTACGAAGAACTGGAATTAAACCGACGAATGGAACCTGAGATGTATTTAAAGGTTCTTCCAATCACAAAAAACATGACCAGCGAAACAGATAATGAAGATGTCATTGATTATGCCGTTCAAATGAAGCGTATGGATAATGAAAAAGAAATGATCCGTATGCTGGAAAGAGACCTGGTGAATGAAAACCATATTGATAAACTATCTGAAAAAATAGCCGGTTTCCATAAAAATGCCCGGGTAATAAAAAATGCATTTGATACAACAGGATTTCATAAAAAATATGCAGATATTAGTTCTCAATATGCTTTTATGGAAGAGAATTACGGAAAGGAAAAAAAAGATATGGTCTCAAAATGTGTTGATAAATCCTATTCTTACCTGAATAAAAAACGGGCATATTTCAATGAAAGGGTTATATCGGGTTATAGGAAAGATGTGCATGGTGACTTAAATGCCGGCAATATTTTTCTTTATGACAAACCGGTAATTTTCGATTGTATTGAGTTTGACAAAGAATACCGACATATAGATATTTTAAATGAAGTGGCATTTCTTGGTGTAGATCTTGATTATTTTGAGAAGGAAAAACTCTCTGAACGTCTTTTCGAAAGATATTGTAATGACTATGGAATGGGAAATCCCAGGGATCATATTGAGTTATTTACCTATTATAAATCTTACCGTGCAAATATAAGAGCAAAAGTTTCACTCATCAATGCACAAAAAACTGAAGGGGGAAAATCCAGGGAAATTGAAGATGCCGAAAGATACCTCGACCTCATGAAAAACTATTGCGAGGAAATTTCATGAAAATTTGATTTATCAATAAAAAATATGTTTTCTTTTTTATCTTGGCCTACAAAAGATTAGTATTTTGAGCAGTTTCGGGGAACATATCACATGCTCTTCATGTAATTTTTCAGGCACAAAGGAATTTTTTATCAAATCCTGTGGAAACTGCTTTGCCTGCACGGGTTGTGAGATATATATTTGTCCTGAATGTAATTCCGAAATCATCATAAAACCTCCTGATTCCGGCCGGTCGTTTCGCAAATTAAAATCCTGAAATTAAACAATTTATCTTAAAAGGTGTTATCAAAACACCATGGATGCACTACTCAGGAATGTAACATATAATAATCCGGATATTAAAAACGAAATCAACCGTCTGGTCGGAAAGTCTTATCCTCTTATTCAACGTTTTAAGATGAGAGGAACAGGGTCTCCTAAATATTTAATTACCGGAGCGAGTAATTCATTTATGGAAAAGCTTATGCTGGATAATAATTTGAACTATATCAATATTGAAATAAGACCGGGAGGGATCATCGTTTTTTTTCGTTCACTTCTTGAAACCTTTGGATGGATAATTCCATTCAATAGGCTGGAGATTAAAAAGAAAGATAAGAACTTTGAACTGCGTTCCGGTATGGATTTTATGGTATTTGAAAATAATTTAAAATACAATTCAGCAGATAAATTTCTTGAAAAGGTCTTCAATTATCAGGATCAGTTTAATAACCAAAAATTGAAAAAAGATGCTTAATATATTTAAACCCAAAAGTGAAGCAGACAAATTAAGGAAAAAACATGCCGGAATAATGAAGCAGGCTTATCAACTGTCTCACTCCGATCGTAAAAAATCAGATGCTTTATATGCTGAAGCTGACAGGATCTCCAGGGAGATTGAAGCACTGGAAAAAAAGGCCGGTAATTAAAAATTTATGACATCTCCGGTTTTTAAAAAAGGCATTTTGAATGTATCATGAAACAGAGATAATGCCGGTAGATCAGTACAATGAGACGGAATGAGAATTTCCGGCCGGTTATTTTTGAAAAATTCAATGGTTTTGCCGGTTTGCTCATCCCTGTGTTTCAGGTGGAATCCTCCAATCACCATTTTTAAATCGTGAACCTGACTTATCTCTCGTGCATAGTTTACAATATTTACAATTCCCGAATGTGCACAACCCGATAAAACACTGAGTTTATTGTCCGAGACAATAGCAATTGCAGAGTCGTCAGACACATAATCAGGATCGCCTGATTCATCCGTAAACGGAGTCTTGCGAGATTCAAAACCGGTTCTTCTCGGTATTTCTCCCAGGAAGTAAACAGAAGGAAAAATTTCCACCGGTTCCCTGCTCTCTTCTATATCGAAATTGGTGTAATAAAAACTGCTGGGTTGATTAAGGCCAATATTATCAATTCCTCCCTTCCGGTATCTTTTCATAAAGGAACGGGGATGGCATATAAGTTTTTTTCCTAGTATAAATTCCAGGCCGTTTCCGTGATCCCAATGACCATGACTAAGAACTATGGTACCTACTTCCTCATTGAGATTTATGCCGCCTTTTTTCGCATTCTTAAGAAATAGGTCTGAATGTCCTGTATCCAGTAAAAATTTAAAATCCTTCGACTCAACAAAGTAGGATAATCCATGTTCGGCACCGTATTTTCCGCCGGCATGATTTTCAGTTAAAACGATAATTTTCATTTTCCGTGGATTTACATACAAAATAAAGAAAATTAATCATGTTTTTAAAAAGAATCGTTTAGGAATGCTATCCAGAGTCTATTGAGAAAATGTACTGCTTATCTCTTCCCAGATCTGTAATAAAGTTCCGGAAAGTGGGGAATCATGACAGTATTCCGTGATTGTTTTGCTTTCCATCATAGCTTCAGTAAATCTATTATCAAAGGGTATTCCGGGAAACATTTGCACCGAATTTTGTTTTAAATATTCCTCAATTTCCATACTTAAAGGATAATTCAAATCAAGCTTGTTGATGATTGCATAAACTTTAACATCAAAGCTTTTCAATAAACTTAATAATCGCTTCGCGTCATGAAAACCCGATTTAGAAGGCTCTACTACCATTAAAACAATGTCGGTGCCGGTAAGTGTGGAAATAACCGGGCAACCGATGCCCGGAGGACCGTCATTAATAATAAAATCCAAATTTTCTTCTACCGCTATTTCCCTGGTTTTTTTTCTGAGCCGGGCGACGAGTTTTCCTGAATTTTCTTCTCCCGGGCCCATGCGGGCATGTATAAATGTACCAAACCGGGTATCGGAAATGAACCAGTGGTTATTTTGACATTTTTCTGTTATAATAGCCTTTTCAGGACAAAGTCTTTCACATAACCGGCATCCTTCACATTGATACGGATTTACCGAATAATCATCATCTTCATCTTTTGTAATGGCTTCAAACCGGCAATTTTGAAGACATATCCCGCAACCTGAACATTTTTCCTTATCAATCAATGCTGTGGAACCACTTGTATAGGTATAACTTTGCCTGGTCTCAGGGTTCATTAATAAATGCAGATCTGCAGCATCAACATCACAATCGCAAAAGACAGCACTCTTCGCTAAAGCTATCAATGCTGCTGTTATGCTGGTTTTTCCGGTTCCGCCTTTTCCGCTTAATATGGTTATTTCCTTCATGCTAAGACAGCTTTGCACGCATTTTTTCAGCCAGATTTTTAAAAACAGATTCTGTTTCTTCAGGAATATTTTCCATTACCTCTGCCCTTGCATAATCGTTTGCGAAAGTCCGGTTAAAGGGAAATCTCCCGAGGATTTCGAAATTATTTGAGTTCAAAAAATTCTCTGTATCATTTGATCCCATGCCATCTTTATTAATGAAAACACCAAATTTCTTGTCCATTTCTTTGATCACCTCAATGGTAAGTTTCAGATCGTGAAGACCAAAAGGAGTTGGTTCAGTTACCAGGATCACAAAATCAGCATCATTAATCGTTGTAACTACCGGGCAACTGGTGCCGGGGGGTGCATCATAGAGAATCACCTCTGCTTCTTTATTTATTTTCTTTTTCAGATTACGTATGAGAAGGGTTTGCATGGGAGAACCTATTTTCAGCTTTCCCTCAATTAAATCAGGATAATCATTCCCATTTAAAGAATAAGCACTTATATTCCCTATTTGATAAGGGATTTCACGTATGGCATCAAATTCGCAGGCATGGGAGCAGGCACCACAGGAATGACATAATTCGGGAGTAACTTCAGCAAACTCAACCGGCGGAATGATAATTATCGACTTAAACTCGCAATATTCCTGGCACTTTCCGCAATACGTACATGCATCCCGGTTAATTTCAGGAATGAGTTGATGTACTTTTTCACTGGATATATTTATAGCAGAAGGGAAGAAAATCAGATCATTGGGTTCTTCCACATCACAATCTGCCAACTGAACAGAGGAGGTCCAGTATTTTTTTATTGCCCGGTAAAGTTGAAGACTGACACTGGTTTTACCTGTTCCTCCCTTTCCGCTGGCAACAGCTATTTTTAAAGGCATAATTCAAAAAAAACAGTTCACCTCAATCTTCAAACCTGCCTCTTCCCAAACCAAGGCCGAATCCGCGACCGGATTTGCGATTACCACGTCTTCTTCCTCTGCCTGTACCCTTTCCCCAGCCGAAGCGAGGAAAAATACTTTTTTCATCATTGCTGTTTTTATCAGGGGCACAATTTCCCTGTTTTCTTCCGGTTCTCGGACCTTGTCCAAGAGGCCCTTTATGATCTAATCCTGGCATAATAATAATTTTTTAAACATTAATAAATCTATACTATTGAATGGTATCAATAATTTCTGAGATAATTTTTGGCCCATCCGGCAAAATGACCATTTGAATATCAAATTTTTCCAGTATTTCTTTGGCTTTCGGACCAAAATCACCGGAAATTACTCTCTCCACTTCCAGTTCAACCATCTTTTGTGAAGCTTTTGTGCCGGCACCCCCCTGAGCTTCTGCATGTTCATTTTTAATGAATCCTGTCTGTCCTGTTTCATTATCATAAATACAGAACCAGGCACAACGACCAAATCGTTGGTCAAATTCAGAGTTAAGATCATTACCTGTCGATGTTATTGCAATTTTCATATACTTTATTTAATGATTTGATGAACTTGATTGGATGAACAGATAGGACATCTATCGCTATCTTTCCCTCTAACTTTTATTGTAAATCTTGCATTACAATCATTGCATAAATACCAGTTCTCATTGAATTCCGCATTTCCAAAAACTGTATGTATCTCTCTCACTTCAACCAGTGCAGTAGCAATCTTTTTTCTTGCACTTTCATAAATACGCGCAAATGTCGGTCGCGAAATTCCCATCAAATGACATGCTTCATGATGATGGAGACCTTTATAATCGCTCAGTTTTAATGCTTCATACTCTTCATACAAAAGATGTATTTTTTCTTTTTTCTCCTTTTTATATCCGCTGGGGACGTAGGATTTAAACCTCGGAGGAGATACCACCTTTCGTGAATGTTTCTTTCTGGGCATTTATATTTTTGCTACAAATTTAATGAGAATATTCTCATAATGCAAGAATTTTTTCCGGGAGATCGGGGGAATAAAGATTGGATTTTCAGGAAATGGGCTCAGGAAGAGTTAGGAATTGGAACAGGGGGATTGGGGTGACGAGAAGTAAGCAGAAGGTAAGTCTGCCGAAGTCTTTGATAATGCCAGGCAGATGGAGGGTCAATGGATTGCCAAATGCTGACATCCAACTGATCGCGAGCCCTCGCCATGCGCCTACTCTAAGGCTTTTACCGGCTTAAGCACATGCTTAGGGTTCCTAATCGGGATGTCAGCTTGACTCTTATTTAAAAATTATTTAATTTCCTTAAACTCTTCAAAATTAATTACTTTACTTACATTATATAAAGCATTTAATTGATCCGGAGTATTATGCTTCCATGGCCAGCTTGCCCACATCATAAACCACGCCCACTGTGTTTGGGTTTGAAAAATAGAAGGATCCGGGGCTACTCCTATTTCCCCTAAGGCAATAGGTTTTCCTTCTGCCAGCGCCAGGAGATCATCATGATGGGATTGTTTGTAATCACCTTTATACACATCGGCAGCAAGAATATCCACGTATTCATGACCGGGATAAAACAATTCATAAGCATAAGCTTCATCATCTTTCCAGTCTCTCGGAGCATTAGCATTCCATACCCAGATAATATTGTTTATACCATGATAATTGGTAAAACGGTCATACATCTGTTTCCAGAGCTCCTGAATGCCATCTTCACCACGCTTATTTCCCCACCAGAACCACATTCCATTCATTTCATGATAAGGTCGCCAGAGCACAGGAACTCCTGCTTTTTCCAGTCTTTTGAAATGCTTGGCAACTTTATCAATGTCTTTCAGCCACAGGTCATTAAATCTTGATCCGGGAGTAATCAGGTCCTGCCATTCTTTTTCAGACATTACATAACGAACAGGATTGATTTTTTCAGGTATAGTATCAACCGGGCAGCCCTGATGGTACATCAAGGTTATAATATGACCTTTTTGATGCATTTCAATGGCCATATTTACCATCTCATCTCTATATTTTTCCCTGGAAAAATCACTCCCCCACATAACCGGTACCTGTCCGGTTAGCGATTCTATCGAGTCAAATGATCGATTCAGAGATCGGTTGTAATTGTGTTGACCGGACAACATGTATTCTCCGCTCCATTCATAAATATCAGCCAGGAGCTTCTGTGTTTCCTCCGTAGCATTTGGATTGACTGTATTTGATTCCTGGTTACCCGTGCATGATACCAGAATCAGCATTGCTGTAATAATTAAATAAAATATCTGCTTCATGATTGTAAATTTGGTTAGGAATGCAATTTTATTTATTTTTTTCAGGAAACCAAGCTTTTTAGGATTCTAATTTTAATTTGTTTATTCATAATTAGACATCATGAAATTCTATGGCTAACTTTAGGTTTTTTATACAGGGATGCCACTTCTTCTGCTGTGATATCAAAGTTATTGGTTAAGAATTCATAATACCGGTTTTTTTTCATCCTGATAGCATACTTTCCTTAGCCGTATTGTTTTGGTGACCTTTATCTGTTTAAATCGGCTGTCCGAAAAATTTTATCTCTGTATCTTTGCTCATGTCGTTGTTATTTTTTAGCGAAAACAAACCTACAACATTGGGCGAAACCTTTTAAGGAGTAGCCCTCTTTTTTAATAACATTTTAGTCGAACTCTATTGTATTATTATATTTTGATTTAAAACAATACCATCACTTATTGATTTTGAAAAACTCTTTACTTGCTGCAATGTTATAATCATTGAACAAGAACTACAAACCATGGATCTTTCACCGGAAATCAAATATCATTTTTCACGAAGTCAGGGAGCCGGCGGGCAAAACGTGAATAAAGTGAATACCAAAGTAAATCTTTCTTTCAATGTAAGGAAATCACAGATTCTTAATGAAGAAGAAAAAGAAAGGATAATAAAAAATCTGGGCAATCGATTAACAAAAGCCGGTGTGCTCCGGTTAAGCTCTCAAAAAGGTCGGACTCAAATGAAAAACCGGTTGCTGGTAACTCAAAAATTTTATGACCTTATCGAGGATGCCCTCAGGGAAGATCCTCTAAGAATACCTACTAAACCCACCAGGGGCTCAAAAGAAAAAAGATTAAAGAATAAAAAAATGCAATCACAAAAAAAGAGTGAACGAAAAAAACCGGAAATTTAACCTTTTTTAAAGCCAGGAATAAAACTTTTAATTCTGAAAGACGTAACTTTGAAGCAGAGGATAATTTTTATTGGGATAAGAAGCTACAATTTTAATGGTTTTTTATGCCTTTTTTTTCAACACCAATTAACTATGCCGGCAAATAAGGACAAACCAAAGAATTTAATTATTCTTATTGCAGAAGACGATGAAGTAAATTATTTACTTATTGAAGAAATTCTTACAAAATACCCTTTCAAGACCATAAGGTCGGTAACCGGAAAAGAAACCGTGAGATATTGCCGGGAAAATACCGACATCGCTATGGTATTTATGGATATAAAAATGCCTGAAATGGATGGACTTGAAGCCACAAGAAAAATCAGAGAGTTCAATAAAGAAATTCCTATTATTGCCCAGACGGCTTATGCTATGGTAAATGACCGAAAAAATGCACTGAAAGCCGGTTGCGATGATTACATTTCAAAACCTATCAAAATCCCGGAAATCGACAGAATGGTTCAGAAATATTTGCTCTGAAAAAATGTATAGTAAGGACCAAGCCAAAGAAATCAGACTTGAATTCTGGGACAGATTTGAGAAATATGCTGCCCTCCGTCGCAGGCAAAAAGGAAGACCGGCAAAATTTATAATGAATAAAACCGGTATCAAACAGTTGAAGTTAAAGTTTCATTTTGACACTACGGAAGCACTTGTCGGGATTGATATTGAAACACGCAATCTTGATAAAAGAATCCAACTTTTCGGCAAACTGGAAGAACTTAAAAGTATTCTGGAAAAAAACCTTGGTAAGACACTCAACTGGGAACTGGAACACACCCTTCCCACCGGAAAATCCATCAGCAGGATCTCACTGGCAAAAAAAGATGTCAACATTTATAATAAAGAAACCTGGCCCGAAGTATTTCCCTTTTTCTATAAAAATATGATGAAAATTGAAGCGTTTTTTGTGGAATATAGGGAATTGTTAAGATAGTTTATAAGTTGAAAAGTTAAAGGGTTTCCGCCTGCCGAAGCGCGAGCAAACGCGTTGGCGGGCAGGGAAGGGTTGATGGGTTGAAGGGTTTATAGTTAATGGTTTATAGTCTATGACCTGTCCCTGTGATATTTATGCATCATTATTTTCTTCATTCTTAAACTTTTCAACCCTAATCCACATAAAACAACTCACCAATAAAATGACTCACCAGGAAAACGACTCATCCCAATTATGCTCTTTTCCCTATTTTCACTATCTTTGATTGAACCAAAAAAATAATTGTATGGGAAAAGGTGATATAAAAACCAGAAGAGGAAAGCTATTTTCCGGATCTTATGGTAAGAGAAGACCCAGGAAGAAAAAGAAAACTGCCACACCCCCGGCTTCTTCAAATATCTCAGAATCTGTAAAGCAAACAGGAAAAGGAATTGAACCAAAGAAAAAAGCAGAGGAGAAAACCACCCCGCCGGAAAGTCCTCCAAAATCACCTCCCAAACCCACCAGCGAAACCCCAAAAAAGGAAAATGTAAAAAAGGATCAAGAAGGTGAAAAAGATACCGGCGCAAAGGGAAATAAAGAAGAAAAAAAATAACTGGCGATATGCCTTGATAGTCAATTAAGGATTATCAGTTTGACGATGTTTAAGCTATCATTACTTTGCATTCTTATAAAATACAATCCTGCAGGCAACTTGTCTCTGCTAAGAACTAAAGAATGTTTTCCTTTTTGTTTCATTTCGTTAATAATGGTACTGACCTTTTTACCTGATATGCTATAAAGCGTAATATTTACTCTGGCTTTTACAGGTACCTGGAAAGTAAGTGTTGAGTTCTTACTGGACAGGTCTGTTAAGACCGTTACAAACCACCTTCCTCGCAGAATGTCAACGACTTAAGAAAACACCCTGAGGGTCTGTCTGCCCTGTATAATTACAGGAAAAATATGAAATCCCCATTTTTATCCCGATCCTGTAAAATTTAATTAGTGCCACTCCAATTAAACGTCTGTTGATATTTTTGTTTATGGATTTTTTTAATAACTCTTTCATTTTTTATTTGCCAGATCTTGCTAAATCAATTAATATTAAAAAAAATTATATTTCTTCTATTATAAACAATGAACTACGCAATTCTGGATATTGAGACTACAGGAGGAAGCCCGAAGCATGAGAAAATTACAGAAATTGCCATATTTATTCACGATGGTAAAAGCATAATTGAAGAATACTCAAGCCTTGTTAATCCTGAAAAGAATATTCCCCATTTTATTACAGGCCTCACTGGAATTACCAATGAAATGGTGGTCGATGCTCCGAAATTTTTTGAGATAGCGAAAAAAATCGTTGAAATCACGAATGGATGTATCATCGTGGGTCATAATGTTAATTTCGATTACGGATTTATCCAGAATGAATTCAAACGCCTGGGATATGATTACCACCGTGAATCACTTTGTACTGTTAAATTAAGTCGTAAACTTATACCCGGCTTCCGTTCCTATAGCCTGGGAAAATTATGTGAACAACTTAAAATCCAGATCAACGGCAGACACCGGGCAACTGGAGATGCTTATGCCACCACCCAGTTGTTTGAATTGCTTTTGAAAAAAGATCGGGAATTAACCTCCGGAGCCATCTCTACCCCCTTCCCATCAGGGAAAATTAAGAATCTTAACGGGTTCCTGACTCCTGAAAAAATTGGTGAAGTACCTGCAGCTACAGGTGTCTATTATCTGCATGATTCTGAAGGAAATCTTCTTTATGTAGGAAAAAGTAAGAATATCCATACCCGTATCCTCTCTCACCTTGGAAATCGGAATAGTCGCAGGTCAATGGAATTGCGTGAAAAAATCGCGGGGATATCCTTTGAGCTTACCGGAAGCGAGCTGATCGCCCTTCTTCTTGAATCGGCAGAGATAAAAAAACACAAGCCTCGTTATAACCGGGCGCAAAGAAGAAACTCCTCCGGCTGGGGACTTTATTCTTATTATGATCAAAGCGGCTATATTAATTTTGAGATCAAAAAGACCGGAGAAAAAAATTCCGTTGCTATTACAGGTTTCAATAATAAAAAGGAAGGTATCAATATGCTTACCTCCCTGGTGGAAAAGCACTGGCTTTGCCAAAAATTGTCGGGACTTTACCAGACTGAAGGCTCATGCTTTCATTATGATATAAGACAGTGCAACGGTGCCTGCATAGGGAAAGAACCGGTTAAAACATATAATGAAAGAGCCCGGCGATTGGTTGAATCTTTTTCTTTCGAATATGAAAATATACTGGTTATAGATAAAGGCAGAGCAATAACGGAACGATCAGTGGTGCTGATCGAGAAGGGAATTTACAAAGGATATGGTTATTTTGATCTGAGCGACAGTTATCTGAATATAGAGGAGCTCAAAGAATGCATCAAAAAAACAGATGATAACCGTGAAGTCAGGCATATCATTAAATCATGGCTCAGAAAGTACCGGCCGGAAAAAATACTCCAATTTTAAGAAAAAGTCAGCTTTTCTTTTTGGATTTTCTCAAAAAGCAATATCTTTGCAACCCGTTACTTAAAAATAAGGAAAAAATACGATTCAGTAGCTCAGCTGGTAGAGCACATCCCTTTTAAGGATGGGGTCCTGGGTTCGATCCCCAGCTGAATCACCACCCAGAGGATAGTGAATTTTTCATTGTCCTTTTTTTTTATTTTATGGGCTGGTAGAGCACCTCTCTCCGCCAAGGCGGAATGGGGTCCTGGGTTCGATCCCCAGCTAATTTCTTATTACCAACCCAACACGCACCCCCAACACGCACCCCCAACCCCAAATCCCTTTTCTCCAATCCCCAATAAAAAACCCGCAGAGAAGAAAAACAACACTTTTTTTCATTAAGTATCATTTTTTCACCTCCGCGGGCATATAAATCTCAAGATAAGATATGTAAATTCCCCTGAAATTTTAAAATCAACAGTTATCAGTCCATCTGCCAGGGAACCACAAAAGCATATTTGGAATCTTTATCTTCCTCTTTTTCTAAAGGGGTGCCCTCAGTTATGGTATCCGGAGAATCGAAACTTTCGGTATGATAAAATTTCTTTTTCACAGACCTGTTTCTCCATTTGCGATTTGACTCGGTATATAGCTTCATGTCAAAAACAATATTTTGTTTAACATAATTTAATTACATATAACAACAATTCTGTGCCAAAATAATAGCTGGTAACACTTAAAACGTATAAAAAATAAAAAGGTTGAAAATGAAATAATTATCTTAAGTGGATTTTTCATATTTAGTTTTACACAATGGAGAAATTAAGTGGATACTGGGCAATAATTCCACACTTTCCACACTTGGAGTTATTTCTTACCCAATGGCAATTATGAATCCACTTGCTTTTGTAAGGTAAAATATACTTTCGTCCCTTTAATTATCTCAGAACCTCAATAATGCATTAATTTCAGTGTCTTTTAAAGGCATCTCCTCAGGACTGCACTTAAATACCTGCCCGCTATTCTGAAGGGTATTGACTGCTGCCATATTAAAAAGTGCAGCAGCATTGGTATGTTCTTCACCCATCAGAACCTCATGCGTTTCATGATTATATATTCCGTATTCCTCTTTGTCCGGTTGAATGAACAATGTATCTATCCTTCCGTCAACTGAAGCTGGTATTATTTCTTTCAATTCCGATGAAGTCCTTCCTCCGGCTGAAAGATCCAGGAATTGTTCTATCTTTTGTTTTCGCTCTTTTTTAAAATTTTCCTCCAGTAAATCCCATGCATATTCATGTAAGAATACAGGATCATCATTATCCGGATTTCTGTCAATGAATTTATGATATAAATATTTATAATTATTAGCCTTTTTATACTTTGAATAATATTCTTTTACGCAAGCAAGAATAAGAGGATCTTTCTGATCATGAAGAATTTTCATCACACCTTCATCAACAGCCCGGAAGAATTTATCAATTTCATTTTGCTCATCATCTTTTCCTGAACCATGACCATGAAAGGATGCTCCGGCATCTTTCTGAGCTGGATTTCCACCATGACCTGTTCTGAACTGAAGAGATTTTTCCTCATAATCATAACCTACCACATCTTCTAACTGACCGGGGATGATATCACTCACATCCAATTCTGTTATTGTATGTCTAGATCCTTCAAATAACCTGACATTTTTTAGACTCAGGGTAAGAAGATAAAATTTTCCGTTATCAGTGAAAAGTGAAACCACAGGTTTGAGATAATAATGATCTGATATATAAATAAATTCATCAAAGTGGAGAGGTAAAGTAAATGTCTCCATGTTCCCGTCATTTAGAAATAATGCCAGTCCGTCGGATTGATTTCTCCAGAAATGAACATCTTCAATTAACTCCTCAAGAGGCTTTATTAACCTGTTTATTTCCCTTGAATTCAATTTTTTCTCCTCCAGTTTTTTCTTCAATTCTTTGATCAGGTTTTTTAGTCTTAACTCTCCTTTATGAGAATCGACCTCCTCTCCTGCCCTGAAAGTAGGAATATACAACGAAATACAATTTAACCCATGGTATTCTGCCAGACGGTTAAATTGTGCTTTTGTCATTAAATCATGTCTCTGGGCAACTGTCTCTTTTTCTTTTTTCATTATAAACTATTAGTTTTTCGATTACGACTATGTAAACGAATGAAAATTATATACCAAAATGTTTCAAATTATCTTCTTCAATTCTTAAATCCCTATCTATTTGTAGGTTATATTATTATTATCATTATTCTTCTGACAAAGGCCATAATTGATAAACTGAGCTTTTGGGGAATTTTTTCTCGATTGGGGGTAGTGAGTTGTTGATTATTATCACAAAAAATGAAAGAATTTTCAATAGTTAAACCAGATTCCTTAAATGGTCTACCGTTTCTAAAATCCATGCTTAATTCCCCCGGGTGAAGGAGTTTCGGGTCTTTGCCCGGTTTCAATTTTTCTTTCCAGAAGAAGAATATAATTCATGGTTTAATTCTTGCAAATTATTTATCAACCTGAAATATTATTTATACAGGATAGTGAAAATCTGAATTTTAAGATTTACATGAAGAAAGTAATTGATAAAGACCATACCTTTAAAATTTTATTATGTATACTATTCTACTTATTCTATTATTGTTAGCCGCAGTCATAATCGCTGTTAGGGGTGCGCGTAGAAAAAAAACTTTTTTGATCGTAACAGGAGTTCTTCTGGGCTTGTTTACTCTTCTTTTTTTCTGGTTTATGGGCTTTTGGGGAGAAAAACTATGGTTCGATCATATGGGATATAATAATCGATTCTGGACCGAATGGATTTCAAAGATCGCATTGTTTTTGGGCGCTTTCATATTAGGAGGACTAATTGTATATCTTTTGACTTTCAGCATTACTCACGACAAAAGATATATCAGACGCTTTGCCATTGCTGCCGGGGCTTTATTGAGTGGTTTCTGGTGGTTTGGACGCTGGGAAATCGTTTTGAAATTCATAAACCGTATTCCTACTGAACTCGCAGAACCAATTTTAAATCAAAGCACAAGTTTTTATCTGTTCACCTACCCTCTTTTACAATCCGGATATAATCACTTGCTGATTATTGCTATTATAGCAGCCGGGGCCTCAGTATTTGGTTTTCTCGACATAAAAAATGAGAATCAGATAAATTTTAATTTTCAGAAAAACACTGCAAACTATAATTCCTTCTATATATCAACCGGAATTATATTCATTGTACTGGGATTTGGAAGATTTCTCGCAAGATATGGTTTATTATATTCTGATTATGGAATCGTTTCCGGACCGGGATGGACCGACGACAAGATTCGCTTACCCATGCTGTTTATAGTAGCAATAATAGCTTTAGCTGCAGGGATTATGTTATTTTTTCCGGGTCCCAGGAATTTACTTCGAAAGTACAGGTTCAGGTGGGATAAAGAAGAATCGGTTATAACACCCATATATTCCGCTGCTTCCTGGGTAATTGCTTCCTGGATAGTTTTGCTGGGACTGGTCCCTGTGCTTTTCCAATGGCTTAAAGTGGAACCCAATGAAATTACAGTGGAGAAGCCCTATATAGAAAGCAACATTAAATTTACTCGTTCCGGTTTTCATCTGGATAAAGTTGAAGAAAGAGAATTTGCCGTATCAGAAAGTTTTTCAAAACAAATTGTAGACGAAAACAGAAGTTTATTTGATAATATCAGGTTATGGGATTACAGAGCACTTGATGCGGTTTTTAAGCAATTCCAGGAAATCAGGCTCTACTATGAATTTCACGATGTAGATATTGACCGTTATACCATTGATGGTGAATACCGGGAAGTGATGGTATCGGCCCGAGAAATGCAACCTGCTAACCTTCCTGCCCGAAGCCAGACTTTTGTCAATAAACGGTTCAAATATACCCATGGTCATGGCGCCGTCCTTAATCTTGTAAATGAATTTACAAAAGAAGGATTACCGAATCTTCTAATCAAAGATATACCACCGGTAAGTGAATATGAAAGTCTGAAAATCGAACGTCCCGAGATTTATTACGGAGAACTATCAACAAATTATGTAATTGCCAATTCGGAAGAAGAAGAATTCGATTATCCCAGTGGTGAGAAGAATATATATGCACATTACGCAGGTGATGGAGGAGTCATGATCTCAAATTTTTGGCGTAAATTTTTGTATGGCTGGAAATACGGTGGAACGCGTTTCCTGCTTTCCGGCTATACTACCGAAGAAAGTCGCCTGATGATGCACAGGCAAATTGTAGAAAGGGCTGAAAAACTGGCTCCCTTTCTTTATTTTGATGATGATCCATATGTTGTAATCAACGAAGGGAAAATCTACTGGATCATTGATGCCTATACCCATTCCAGTTTTTATCCCTATAGTGAACCATTCTCATCCTTCCGAAACACAGATGAAAGAGGTGGTGCCGAACCTGATTACAGCTATGGGCTGGTAAGTCCCGATTTAATAGGGAAAAATTATATCCGCAATTCCGTGAAAATTGTGGTCGATGCTTATGACGGAAATACGAATTTTTACATCTTCGAAGAAAACGATCCCCTGATTAAAGCCTACGATAAAATATTTCCCGGTTTACTTAAGGAAAAAACGGAGCTATCTCCGGAACTTAGGAAGCATATTCGTTACCCGGCAGATATGTTACTTGTTCAGGGGCTTGTTTACGCCAAATACCATATGACAGATCCTACTGTATTTTATAATCAGGAAGATCTCTGGATAAGAGCCACGGAAAAGTATTACAATCAGGTTCAACCGGTAGAACCTTATTACATTATGTGGGAGCCACCGGGATCTGATGAAATGGAATTTATTCTTATGCTTCCTTTTACTCCGAAAAATAAGCAGGTTATGATCGGATGGATAGCAGGAATGTGCGATGATGAGAATTACGGTCGTTTCCTGGCTTATAAATTTCCCAAGGAGAAAAGGATCCTGGGTACACAACAGGTGGAAACAAAAATTGACCAGGATTCATACCTCTCGGGACAGTTAACATTATGGGATCAACGAGGTTCCAATGTTATAAGAGGGAATGTACTTGCAATACCTATTAATAACACAATAATCTATGTTGAACCAATTTATCTGAAATCAGAAACCTCTGCATACCCTGAATTACGTCTGGTTGCCGTAATGCATAATGATAATCTCAGTTATGCTGAGACTTTTGATGAGGCATTGAAAAACCTGATTACCGGTACAACCAAACCTGTCGGTGAAGAAGTCGGAGTAGCAGGAAGACAAACAATTCAGCAGCTCATAGATCAGGCAAATAATGCATTTGAAAATTATCTGGAAAATATGCAGCAAAAGAACTTCAACCAGGCAGGAGATGAACTGCAAAATCTTCAGGATGCCCTTCAAAAGCTGTCTGAAGAACAAAACAGAGACGATGAATCCCAATAATGGTGGACTCTGATAACTAATAATAAGTTAAATTTAAAAAACAGGAGAAAATAATTATGGCTATTAATTTTGACAAATTTGCACAGGAAGGAAATTTATTTTTGAAAGAACTTGCACAACAACTGGGTCATCCCGATGAAAAAGCCAGATCCGGGATCATCCTGCGAGCTGTATTACATACCCTTCGCGAAAGGATAACCATTGGAGAATCTTTTAATTTACTGGCACAATTGCCCATGTTCCTTAAAGGAATTTATGTTGATAATTGGAAATACAGGGAAAAGCCCTCACGTATCAATACCAAAGAAGAGTTTTTTCAAGAAGTGGAAAAGCATCAGGATCAATATGGTGAACAGCAATTCAACTGGGAAAAATCAACAGGAGAAATTGTCCGTATTGTGATCAAAGAATTGGGGAAATATGTCTCCAAAGGTGAATTTGAAGATGTCACCGCTCAATTACCCAAAGATCTGAAAGATATATTTAGTGAGAGTATTCATTCCTGATAAAATCGTAAATTCAGCCCTGAGGACTAAGAAATTTAGTCCCTGGGGTTTTTAACCTTCCCGTTTAAATATATTTATCTTCAGAAAATACCTGTTCACTTATTTATTGATATTTAGGCCAATAAATATAAGCTATTAATATATAGTTATTTACTATCCAACTTATTCTTTTCCTTATTTATAATTCAATCCTACCCCTGTTAAAAAAAATATTCTATTTTTGAAGTCATTTGTACAATTCATATTTTTAGAAGGTTTGAGAAAATTATTCTTTAAAATATTGATTATTATTACATTATAACTTAATCATGAAGTTAACTCAACCCACATATCAGGAATTGGAGCAAAGGGTAAAAGAACTGGAGGAAGAACTAAGGAAAATAAAAAACAATAAATCAGAACCTTCTGAGCTAAGCCTTGAAAACAGTATCGATATTATTGAAAACAGCACCAATGTTTTCTACACGCATACAACTGAGAATCTAATTCTTTATATGAGTCCGCAGGTAGAAAACCTCCTGGGTTACACCCCTGCAGAAGTAAAAATCAAATGGACTGAATTTCTCACCGATAATCCGGTTAATAAGTCGGGAATCGAGTCTACCCGGCTAGCTGTAGAAACCGGCAAACAACAACCTCCCTATGAACTTGAGCTTGAAAGAAAAGACGGTGAAATAATCTGGGTTGAAGTAAGAGAGTCACCCCTGATGGAAAATGACAAAGTTATATCCATAACCGGCACACTTACTGATATAACAGAAAGAAAACAGGCCAGGGAAGAACTTAAAAAAAGTGAACAAACCTTCAAAGCTATTTTTGAAAATACCGGGGCTGCAACATGTATAATTAATGAAGAAGGTACCATTATTCTTGCAAATCAGCGTTTTTCAGAATTGGCTGGAACTCCTCTCCATGAAATCGAAAATGTAAGAAACTGGAAGGAATATGTAGTGAAAGAGGACCTGGAGAGGATGAAAAATCAACATAAGCTGAGAAGAAAAGATAGTGAAAAAGCACTGCGAAGTTATGAATTCAACTTCATTGACGCCAATCAATCTGTCAAAGATATTCTGCTTTATATAGACCTGATTCCAGGTACCCGGAACAGCATTGCATCTTTGTTGGATATTACCCGGCGGAAGAACCTTGAAAATGAAGCAAGAGAACATCGAGAGCGATACAAAAGTTTGTTTGAACAGGCAGCAGATGGCATACTGGTAGGTATAGATGATGGACGAATTGTAGAGGCTAACGAAAGCATCTGTACTTTAACCGGTTATTTAAAGGAGGAATTAATAGGAAATAATATTAGAGTTTTATTCACCGAAGAAGAACTTGAAAACCATCCTTTAAGGTATGATCTTGTAAAAAAAGGCCAGAGTGTAATTATTGAAAGGAATATTCGAAGCAAAGAGGGAAAGTTAATCCCGGTTGAAATGAATACCAAAAAATTGATGGACGGTCGAATGCAGGCACTTTTCAGAGATATTACCAAACGAAAGGAGGCTGAAAAAGCCCTTAAAGAAAGTGAAGCAAATCTTGCATCAGTTATAGAAAGTACTGAAAAATCCGTATGGTCCGTTGATGATAACTACAGGATTCTCACTCTCAATAATCATTTCAAAATGGAATTTCACAGGATTTTCGGCATTGTACTGAAAAAGGGTATGAGAATCACAGATTTTATCCAGTCAAAAGAAAGAAAGAAGTGGATTGGTCGCTATAATAAGGTTTTAAAGGGGGAAAAGGTATCTGAAATTGAGACTTTTAAATTTCCGGAAGGAAAAAAGCATTATGAGATCTTCCTGCATCCTATTCGTGATAATGGAAAGATTACGGGAATAAGTTGCAGGAGCAGTGATATAACAGAAAGACTGACTGCCGAAGAAAATCTTAAGAATATTAACAAAGAACTTTTAATTGCCAAGGAAAAAGCCGAAGAAAGTGACCGTCTTAAATCTGCCTTTCTTGCCAATATGAGTCATGAGATACGCACCCCGATGAATGGCATTCTTGGTTTCACTGAATTGCTTAAAGATCAGGATTTATCAGGTCAGCAGCAAAAGATTTATATTGATATAATTCAAAAAAGCGGGAACCGAATGTTGAATACTGTGAACGACCTTATTGACATTTCCCGGATTGAAACCGGACAGGTGGAAGTTTCGATGAGCGAGGTTAATGTAAATGAGGAAATCGAAAATCTATATAATTTTTTTGCTCCCGAAGCACAAAGCAAAGGACTGGAGCTTCTCCTGGCAAAGAAGTCTCCTGAATTCGAAACTATTTTATATACCGATCGGTCCAAACTTAATTCCATTCTCACCAACTTGATTAAAAACGGCATAAAATACACAAATGAAGGAAGTATTGAGATCGGCTATGGGAAAATTAAAGATTCAATCTGGTTTTATGTCAAAGATACCGGCCCGGGAATACCATTTGACAGGCAAGAAGCCATTTTCGAAAGGTTTACACAGGCAGAAACCGATAATACAAAAGCAAAAGACGGATTTGGACTGGGACTTTCAATTACCAGAGCTTATGTAAAAATGCTGGGTGGTGAAATATGGCTTGAATCCGAAATGGGAAAAGGATCTGTCTTTTCGTTTACCATTCCTTTTAAAAAATAGGTCACATATTTGCAAATAACTTGTGATCAAGTATTTTTCATTCCCTGCCATGGATTCGGAGTTTTCTTTATACTCATCCATCAGCACCGGTTCAGCTTTGCATAAGGAAAGGACAACGGAATTTCTGTGGCTGATAAATGCCTGGTTTCCCGGCATTGTGCACTGGAATTATGTCTTTCAAAGGTAGTCAGAAATAAAAACCCTAATATCAGAGTAGCAGGCAAATAAAAATTATCATCGAATTTTTCAATTTCATAATGAAATAATTAAAGTTTTGTACAGTTTTTGTTAAAAATGATTCCGGTCAGAACTTTACATCCAAGTCTAATTCTTTTAATTTTACAAAATTGAATATTGGACCTAAAACAATAATGATGAATAATAAAATATTTATAAAGTTAAATTTAATCTTTTTAGTAGTTTTCTTTATGACACAGAATGCATTGTCTGTTAATAAATTAAACTCATTTATACAACAGGATACATCCGATTGGAAACCCCCGGTATTTACAGAAAGAATGAATGAAAGAAACCGGATGGTAAGGGAGATCTCCAATCACTTTTACATCCCGGTGAAAGATAAACGTGTTTTGGATGCATTGAGAAACGCACCTCGCCATGAATTCGTACCTGAAAATCTCCAGAGTAAGGCTTATAATAATTCACCTCTTCCGATCGGATTCGGACAAACCATTTCCCAACCTCTTATTGTTGGTCATATGACCGAATTGCTTGAGATCGATCCGGGCGATAAAATCCTTGAAATCGGTACCGGAAGTGGATACCAGGCTGCAGTTCTGGCAGAATTGACCCCCAATGTTTATACCATCGAAATCGTTCCCGAACTCGCAAAAAGAGCATTCCAAACCCTCCAAGAACTTGGGTATACAAGAATTAAAACCAAAACCGGAGACGGCTATGCAGGCTGGGAGGAATATGCGCCCTATGATGGAATAATCGTTACCTGTGCACCTGAAGACATTCCACAACCTCTTATTGATCAATTAAAACCAGGAGGAGTGATTGTCATCCCGGTCGGCGAAAAAGGACAAACCCAGATGCTGGTTGTTGTCAGAAAAGGAAAACATGGCGGATTATTCGAAGAAAAACAATTTCCTGTGAGATTTGTACCTATGACGGGTACTGCGGAGGAGGAAGAGGAGAAGTGAGGGGGAGAGAATGAGGTAAAGATAATGTGGTGGGATAATGAGGTAGGATAATGAGTACTGTCGTGGAGTTCTATTAAGCTTTCAGCCCCTGAGGAAGTTCGAAGCTGGAAGCTGGAGGGAAGAAAAGAAGAAAAACATCATCCTTAAACCCTTAAACCCACCATCTTTCCATTTTTCTCCCCAGATACATCCTTCGAATACAAAAAAACAGTATCTTCAACTTTCTTAACTCTAACAAAGTCCTATCTATGAAAAATTATTTTTCCTGCCTTAGGGATCTATTTATGTTTAAGGTTTCATCCCGGATAGTATGGATCCTGTTAATTAGTATTTTTCTCTCTTCTAATCTTAAAAGTCAAAGCACAAGACTTTTAAGACAACCTTCTGTAAGTGATACTCATATCACTTTTACCTATGGAGGAGATGTATGGATTTCAAAGATTGACGGAAGTGAGGTGTTACGTATAACAAGCACACCTGCCGTTGAAAAATCACCGAAACTGTCCCCCGACGGTAAAATGATCGCCTTTACATCCAATCGTTCAGGATCTCATGCGGTGTATATAGTTTCCATTGAAGGCGGAATGCCGGAACGCCTTACCTGGCATCCATCTTCAGCCGAAACTCTTGGCTGGACTCCTGATGGTGCAAAAGTTATTTATGCATCGGGAAGGGATTTTGCTCCCCGGCCGGTAAACCGGCTCTGGGCTGTCAGTATCGAGGGAGGTCCCTCTACCCTGCTCTCGGAACAATGGACTAACCGGGCTTCTTTTTCACCCGGTGGAGATAAAATGGTGATTGAGCGTGTCAGCCGCTGGGATAGGGAATGGAGAAACTACAGGGGCGGACAAAACACCCCGCTGATCATCCTGGACCCGGAAGATCATTCCGAAGAATTGCTTCCAAACGAAAGAACAACAGATATTCATCCTGTATGGATGGATGACAGGATCTATTTTCTATCCGACCGCGACGGGATCATGAATATATGGGCTTATTCGCCTGATACGAAGAATCTGGAGCAATTAACCGATTATGAAGGAGCAGATATCAAGTGGTTATCCGGAAAAAACCAGCTTGTTTTTGAAAGAGAAGGTTATATTTTTCTATTCGATCCTGAAACAAAATTAACTACACAGATTGAAATAGATATTTCCGGGGATTTCCCCTGGGCAGCGACCAAATGGGAAGATGTAAGCAAAAGTATACGTTCAGCATCTATTAGTCCCACAGGCAAAAGAGCGATATTTGAAGCCCGCGGAGAGATATTTACTGTACCCGTGGAACACGGCGATGTCAGGAACCTGACAGAAAGTTCAGGAATTGCCGATCGCGCACCTCTTTGGTCACCCAAAGGAGATAAGGTCGCATGGTTTTCCGATGCAAACGGAGAGGAATACTCCCTCATGTTGACCTCTCAGGATGGACTGTCTGATCCTGATACACTTTCTATAGGAATCTCCAAAATGGCATGGGAACCGGTATGGTCACCGGATGGAAAATACATTGCTTTCGTTGATGACGATGCTCTGGTAAGAGTTCTCGATGTTGAATCAGAACAAATTGAAACTATTGATACTGCCGGAAATAACATGGAAAGAGGCTCCATGGGCCTTGCATGGTCTCCTGACTCAGAATTCCTGGCTTACGCTAAATCAGGCCCTAATAATTTCAGGAGAATACTTATCTGGTCCTCCGAAACCGATAGTATAAAACCAGTTACCAATGAACTGGCCGATGCCTTTTCCCCGGTCTGGGACAAGGATAAAAAACATCTGTATTTTCTGGCCAGTACCGAAGTTGCCCTGGGCTCAGGATGGGCAAACACCAGTTCCATGACCTCCAATCCGGATTATGCTGCATATGTGATCAACCTGAGAAAAGAAGACCCCTCCCCTTT
>CAZGTU010000042.1:0-35669 GCA_964528675.1 uncultured Bacteroidaceae bacterium | reverse complement strand
ATTGAAAAAAGAAGAAGCAGGAGGAAGAAGTACAAGTTATGAGTTGAAATAAATGCCAGCTTAAGAGATGATTTTAGGATCGGCACAGACAAAACCAAAACA
Source organism: uncultured Bacteroidaceae bacterium (assembly GCA_964528675.1). Lineage (GTDB taxonomy): Bacteria > Bacteroidota > Bacteroidia > Bacteroidales > CAYRTD01. The sequence continues at coordinate 35,567 of CAZGTU010000042.1, read as the reverse complement.
AGGTGTAAACGGAAAATAACAATGCTTTAAAACCGGAAATTGACATTGTTCCACTTTTGGTAACAATAATGCATTACTTTCGGAAAATAAGGATGCTCTGATACTTTTTAAGAATTTATAAGAATTTGTAGCTATTTTAAGGCTACCATGGTCATTTAATATATGCAGATATCTTGTAGCTGTATAATTGGCTTCTTTTTTAGCTTTTATGCAGATTTCCCGCATTAAACTATTAAACTTTATATCTCATTCCTTATTTTTAGGCTTAACTTCTGGCATATATTGAATATTTTGATCACAGAGTATATTCAGGCAATTTACCAGATATGCCGTGCAGTCGTATAAGGCAAAAACCTGTCAGGTTTTTTTGATTTTTTTTATTGGGGGGGGAGAAAGAATAGATATGGAGGGTTGAGCACATTAAACCAGAGTTTTATAGCATTCTGGGTTTTGCTGAGACCATAAATAAAACGGATAAGGATGGAAATGAACAAATCAGTAAGCTATCAACAGCATTTCTCAGGATCCGTGAATTGCTTGGTATTGATGAACCCGTTTGGCTTAAGCAAGACCAAATGGCAATGTTGTTTGATAAAGCAAAATCAACCATTAGTGAACAAATTAAACATATTTTTGAAGAGGGTGAATTAAAGGAAAATTCAGTTGTTCGGAATTACGCGAATATTGACATTTGTTATTGATTTAAGATTCATCAATCTACCCCTTCCGTATCCAATTCAACTCTATAAATTGAAGTGCGAGCAGTTATATAGAGTTGATCTCTGTCTTTTCCGCCAAAACATACATTGGAAGGCTTTTCCGGAACTTCGATGGATTCCAGTAACTCACCTGAAGGGGAGAAAATGTCTACTGCTTGTTTTCCACTGGTGGTCATGTATAAGTTTCCTTCTTTGTCAATGGTCATTCCGTCACAGCCAATATCAACGAAAAGTGTTTTGTTGGTTAGTGAACCATCTTGTTGAATGTCATACTTATATGTTTTCTCTGCCTGGGCATCGGTTACATATAATGTTTTTCCGTCGGGAGTTCCAAGTATCCCATTGGGCTTTTCAAGATCATCGCATACCCTGATCACGGATGAATGATCCGGGCTGATATAATACACATGCATACCATCCTGGAAAAGTTCATCGTCATCACCACCATATTTTGGATCCGTAAAGTATACACCTCCTTTCGGATCAGGCCATAAGTCGTTGGGCTGGTTAAACCTTTTGCCATTGTATTCGGTTGCTATGGGTCTATAGTTGCCATCAGGACTTGTAGCGGTAATCCGCTGGCCTTTCCGATGCTGCTTAGCCCTCATCCGTCACACAGCCCTCCGATGCACTGGAAACAAGCTTGATATATTTCTTCAGCATGCCGCTTTTTGCACTCTCGGGAGGCTTTGTCCAGGCTTTTTTGCGCTTTTCTGTTTCAGCCTCATCAATACGGGCTTCCAGACGGTTGTTAACAGCATCGATCGTGATGATATCCCCGTCTTTCAAAAGACCGATGAGTCCGCCTTCAACGGCTTCAGGTGTAATATGTCCAACCACGAAGCCATGGGATCCTCCGGAAAAACGGCCATCGGTGATGAGGGCAACATCCCTGCCCAGGCCTGCACCCATCACTGCTCCTGTAACCTTTAGCATTTCAGGCATCCCGGGAGCTCCTTTGGGACCCGAATTCCGAATAACGATAACATCGCCTTTTTTGACAGTTGTTCCCACTCCTTTTATCGCTTCATACTCATCCTCGAAGACCTTCGCCGGACCTGTAAAGGAGTCTCCTTCCTTGCCGGTGATCTTAGCCACAGCACCCTCGCTTGCAAGGTTTCCATACAGAATGCGTATGTGGCCTGTCTTTTTTATTGCCCTGTCTACCGGCATGATGATTTTCTGACCGGTGGTAAGATCCCGGACGTTATCCAGATTCTCAGCCATGGTTTTACCTGTAACTGTCAGACCGTCTCCATCCAGAAAGTTTTCCTGCAGAAGGTATTTCATAACCGCCGGAGTGCCTCCCACGGAATGGAGGTCTTCCATAAGGTATTTTCCGCTGGGCTTCAGGTCGGCAAGATAAGGGGTCTGATCGCTGATGGTCTGGAAATCATCGATTGTCAGGTCCACATTCACAGATTTTGCCATGGCAATTAAATGTATCACCGAGTTGGTGGACCCGCCAAGGGCCATCACGAGTGTGATTGCATTCAGAAAAGCCTGGCGCGTCATGATGTCTTTCGGCCGGATATCTTTTTCCAGCAGAATTTTTATTGCCTTCCCCAGGTTCTGGCAATCCTGATGTTTTTCCCTGCTCACAGCCGGATTTGAAGAAGAATGGGGCAGACTCATTCCCATGCATTCAATGGCAGAAGCCATGGTATTGGCCGTATACATGCCTCCGCAGGCTCCTGCACCCGGAATGCTGTTCTTTATGATCCCGCGGTAATCCACTTCGCTTATCTCAGCTTTGATCTTTTTGCCATAGGCCTCAAAGGCCGATACAATGTTAAGGTCCTCATTTTTCCAGTTCCCTTTTTTCACTGTACCCCCGTAGAGCAAAATGGAAGGACGGTTTAACCTGCCCAGGGCCATCATGGCTCCCGGCATATTTTTATCACAACCCACTATCGGGATCACTGCATCGTAAAACTGTGCACTTGCCACCGTCTCGATCGAATCTGCAATGATTTCCCGGGAAGGCAAAGAATACTTCATACCTTCTGTCCCATTGGTGATGCCATCGCTAACCCCGATGGTATGGAAGATAAGTCCGTACAGGTCTTCCAGTTCGTCAACTGCTTTTTTAACCTCACCGGCAAGATCGTTCAGGTGCATATTGCATGGATTTCCCTGGAAACCTGTACTTACGATCCCCACCTGGGCTTTTTCCATGTCGCTGTCATCCATACCAATCGCATAAAGCATGGCCTGTGCTGCCGGCAGGCTTTCATCCTGGGTAATTTTACGGCTGTATTTGTTGAGTTTATTTTTCATGATCGGCAAGAATATTTAAATTGTAAAAATAAGATTTTCCGGGGATTTTCGGTGAAGGTAGATGATGCAGTTTATTATCGTTTTATGGCCCTGCATTTGTGTAAAAAATCGGGAATGTTTGTTTGGCGATATCGGAAATGGCAAAATGATATCAAATGATGCCGGACGAATTGTTGAAACTGAATGGATACAATTGCCCCAACGGGTTAAAAAATATCCAATTGCATGAATACATCATAATGCCCAATCATTTTCACCCCATTTTGGAACCCGTAGGGGCGACCCTTGTGGTCGCCCCAAACACCCATGCCCCCCAAACACCCATGCCCCCCAAAATATTGACGACAAAAAAGGGCAACCTCAAGGGGTTGCCCCTACGAAAACGTTGGGTGATATGGTTGGGGCATTCGAATCCATTACAACCGTTTAATATATCCGTGCGGTAAAAAATAAAAATTGGCAATCATTTGATGGCAAATTGTGGTACCGGAATTATTATCGTCCTTGTACACAGGGCTACACCCTGTGCTAGTGATTTCGCCCCGTTGGGCTAGGATTCCCTCACTCAATATACATCCGATGTTTGTCATTAGTAACTTCGGTTACTGAGCGGCGGTTACTGAGCGACAGTCGAAGTAAGTCGAAGTAGTGAGGAATCTCCCAATCCGCAGGATTGGTATTTCTGTCTGTCAGATTATTCAAGGAATGACAATCCGGATGTAAATGGATAAGGGCAGGCGATGCCCTCAATTTCAGGGTTTGCAGCCCGCTCAACCTGCGAAGAGGTTGGATAGGTTGATTGCTTCCACATTTGAATTCCCTTAGATTTTAGTGTTAATTGACTTACAAACTGGAATAAAGATACAGAAAGCAAAATCACACAATGTTGGTATTTGAAATGATTATAAATTGTCTACTTTTGTATCTGTGAAACTGAAGATTTATTCCATATCATCATTGCTGGCCTTCCTGATGCTGCTTGGCCATGAGATGATCCCTCATCATCATAATGATGAATGGAATGAAATTTCACATCTTAACCCTCATACTGATAAACATTCACACGCCCATAAGGATCACCATCACCATGATAATGATGGTCATCATCATGATAATTCAAATGAAGGGGATGACGAACAAAACCGCTCTCTTCCATTTCACCAGCATCTGAATTCAAACGATGGTATTGATTGCATCAGGTTTAATTTTGGTGAGAAACCGTCAAAAAAGGAAAAAGTAATTACTTTCCTTTTTTTAAAGGATCAGATATCGACCATTCCTCCATCCTCCGAAACTGATCTGACACGGTTTGTCGATTTGCCATTTCTCATAATTTCTACTTATGAACCCGGAGCCAATGGCTTACGGGCTCCTCCTTCTATTGCCTGAACTTAAGGTAAAGCACAATCATTTTTCAAACTTTGAACATGAAAAGCAGAATAGTTCCGGAAGCATTGTGGGCTTAATCCGGTGTTAACCATTTCTAATAGCTACGCCTGGCTCAATTCGGGATTTCTAAAACAAGGGAAAAACTTCAAGTTTTAAATTCATTCTAAATCAATCTATTATGAAAAAATTAGTTTTTTTATTTCTCTTTTCTGTATTTGCAGTATTTCTATCTGTATCATGTGGCTCAGATTCTCAACAATCGGACGACCATGTACATGAGCATGGTACGGAAGCTCATGACCATGAGCATATGGATGATCATGAACATACAGAACAGGAAGAGTTTGTTATTGGAGATAGCACACATACTTCAACAGAAGATCATCATGAACACGATCATGAACACGATCATGATCATGAACATTATAAAAGTATATTCCGGGGCAGTCTGCTCCGGAATAGTATAAATCATAATAACTATGAGAATTATAACATATATAGTATTGACGGGTTTGGTTTTGCTATTTTCTTGCCATAAAAATCAAAATTCTCACGGACACTCACATGATGTAATTGGTGGACATGTCGACCATGTGGAACATGATAGCGAGGCAGCTACATATAGTTACACCTTATTTTCAGATAACTATGAGCTTTTTGTTGAGTTCCCTGCCCTGATTGTGAATCAAAAAAGCATTTTTGCTGCCCACTTCACTCATTTGAGCACCTATGAGCCTGTTGCAGAAGGAAGAGTTACTGTCAGCTTAATACGCGGTAATAAAGGGATCAGACACCGTGTAGAGACTCCTTCTTCCCCTGGCATTTTCCGCCCTGCTCTTCAACCGAAAGAGACAGGTACATACAAAATGCTGTTTGAATTGGAGTTGCCATCAGAAAGTGTAAGTTTTGAAATTTCTGAAATTCAAGTGTATTCTGATGCCGGAGAAGCTAATGAAATATTTAGTGAAGAAGAAAATGAAGATGCCGTTACCTTCCTCAAGGAACAGGCCTGGAAAACTAATTTCGCAACACAGAAGGTTTCCCTGCAAGCCTTTTATTCTGTAATTCATACTTCTGCCAGGGTGAAGGGGCAACCTCAGTATTCATTTGCTTTAAATGCCCCAGCAGAAGGACAGGTAAACCTTCTTGCCTTAGCCGGACAGTCGGTTAAAAAAGGGGAGCCTCTCACAGTGATCACAAGCTCCGGTCTGGAGAATAATTTGAATGCCAGGCTGAAAGAATCCCGAATAGCCTTTGAAAAAAGCAAAGCCAATTATACCCGTACCAGGCCACTGGTTGATAATCAGGTGGTTTCCCAAAAAGAATTCATACAAATTGAATCTCAATACAAGCAGGATTCTTTACGTTATTACCGTCTGGCCAGCCAGGTTTCGCAGAATGGTTTAACAGTATCCTCACCCATTGATGGATTTATCAGCAGTGTAAATGTCAGTAATGGTCAGCATGTTGATGAAAGTTCGGTTATCCTTAATATCAGCAGCAAAAACCGGGTGTTGATTGAGGCATTTGTCAATCAATCCGATTTTCAAAAAGTAAGCAGCGTTTATGATGCTAACTTTTCTTATGGCGATAAAAAGGAGACCCTTTCCCTGGAAGAGATTAATGGAAAGCTAATTTCAAACACCGCTTTTGTGAATGATAACTCCACCCGGATACCGGTTAGTTTTTCAGCTCAAAACAATGGAAGATTAATGCCTGGTATGTTTTTGGAAGCCTTTTTGAAAACCGGAAAGAAAGAAAATGCCATGGTGGTTCCATTGTCTTCAATAATTGAAGAGCAGGGTCAATATTACGTATTTGTTCAAACAGGGGGTGAATCCTTTGTTAAAAGGGAGGTTAAACTGGCTAATAGCGATGGCTTTCGTACTGAAATTACCTCGGGCTTATCTGCAGGTGAACGAATTGTTACCGAAGGTGCTTACCAGATTAAACTGGCTGCTATGGCCGGGGATTTGCCGCTTCATGGGCATACGCATTAGGTGGGATTGGGGGTTGGGGGTTGGAGATTGGGGATTGGGGATTAGGGATTGGGGATTGGGGATTAACGGATTGGTGTTTAACGGATTGGTGTTTAAAGTATTGATGAATAATGAATAATGAATTGATGATTAACGGATTAGTGATTAAAGGGATGATGATTAACGGATTGATGAATAACGGATTGATGATTAACGGATTAGTGATTAACGAATTGATGAATAACGAATTGATGAATAACGAATTGATGATTAACGGATTAGTGTTTAAAGGATTAGTGTTTAACGGATTAGTGATTAAGGGGTTGATGAATAACGAATTGATGAATAGCGGATTGATGATTAACGGATTGGTGAATAGCGGATTGATGATTAATACTTTAGAAAGAACCCCCAACCCCCAATCCCCAACCCCCAATCCCCAAATTAAAACATTATGCTAAACAAAATAATAGATTTATCATTAAAGAACAGGCTTCTTGTGATGTTCATGGCTTTTATCCTTTTGCTGGGTGGAAGCTATGTGGCTACACAAATGGAAGTTGATGTGTTTCCAGACCTTACTGCCCCTTCGGTAGTGGTTCTTACGGAGGCACATGGAATGGCAACCGAGGAAGTGGAAAGTCTGGTTACTTTTCCCATTGAAACTGCGGTTAATGGGGCAACAGATGTGCGAAGGGTGCGTTCATCATCCGCCACAGGGATTTCCATAGTATGGGTGGATTTTGAATGGAACACCGACATATATAAAGCCCGACAGATAGTAAGTGAGAAGATGGCAACGGTTGCTGAGCACTTGCCTGAGAATTCCGGTAATCCTATACTGGCCCCGCAATCCTCCATCATTGGAGAAATTATGGTAATGACTGTCTCGTCGGACTCCATATCTTCCATGGAGTTGCGTACCCTGGCTGACTGGCAGATCAGGAATCGCTTATTGAGCCTGGGAGGGGTTTCCCAGGTTGTGGTGATGGGTGGAGAACATAAGCAATATATGGTGGAAGCCGATCCGGAAAAGATGAACCACTTCGAAGTGAGTTTTATGGAGCTTTTCAAAGCTACTGAACATCTGAACCAGAACGCTACGGGTAGCTTTTTGAACGATTTTGGAAATGAATATGTCATTCGCGGTGTGATCCGGACAAACAAGCTTTCGGATATTGGTAACTCAGTCATAAAAATACAGCATGGTCAACCTGTTTCGATTAATGATGTGGCGACTGTAAAAATTGGTTCACCGCCAAAAATCGGGGCTGGCTATCTGAATGGTAAGCCTGCTGTGGTTATGACAGTATTGAAACAGCCCAATACCAATACCCTGGAGCTGACCGAAAAGATTGATGATGCCATGGAGGAATTAAAAGCGAGCCTCCCGGCGCATATAAACATCAGGACGGATATTTTCCGGCAAGCAGATTTTATAAAAAGAGCCGTGGATAATGTTACCCGTGCTTTACTCGAAGGAGGGCTTTTTGTAAGTATTATCCTTTTCCTGTTTTTGCTCAATTTCAGAACAACTGTTATTTCATTGATCGCCATACCACTTTCTCTCCTGGTAACGGTAATTACCCTGAAGGCACTCGGACTCACTATAAACACCATGTCGCTGGGAGGCATGGCTATAGCGATCGGGGTGCTGGTAGATGATGCCATCATTGATGTGGATAATGTACTGAAGCGACTGAAGGAAAATGCCCGATTACCTCTGAAGGAACGGGAAGCCAAATTGAGAGTAATCTATAATGCATCCAAAGAGATCAGGGCATCGATATTCAATGCGACCCTGATCATCATTGTAGCATTTATCCCCTTATTCTTTCTTTCGGGAATGGAAGGCCGCATGCTGAAACCGCTGGGAATTTCATTTATAGTTTCATTGTTTGCTTCATTGGTGGTGGCCATAAGCTTAACTCCTGTATTATGCAGCTACCTGCTTACCGGTGAAAAACAACTGGCAAAGCACGAAATTGGAAGTCGTTGGGTACGCTGGATCAATAAAAAGTATGGGAAAGTTCTGGAAAGATCATTAAACTTCAAGAGATCAATGATCGGGGCTGCCGGGATTCTTTTTATTGCATCCATGTTTGTTCTTTTCAATTTGGGGCGAAGCTTTCTGCCAGAATTTAATGAAGGGATGTTAACTCTCAGTACGGTTAGTTTACCGGGAATCTCACTGGAAGAAAGCAACAAAATGAACCTGATGCTGGAGCAAGAAATGCTCGAAATGGAGGAGATCAATACCATTGTGAGGCGAACCGGGCGGGCGGAACTGGACGAACATGCACAGGGTGTATTTTCCTCTGAAATTGATGTTCCCTTCAGTCTTAATGGTCGCTCAAAAGAGGATTTCCTGCAAGAGCTGCGAAACCGTCTGGGAACCATACGAGGCATAAACATTACCATCGGTCAGCCCCTATCGCACCGTATCGATCACATGCTTTCCGGTACGAGGGCAAATTTAGCCATCAAGGTTTTTGGAACAGACCTGCAGAAGATGTTTTCACTGGGAAATCAAATTAAGTTGAATATTTCGGATATTGAAGGTCTGGTAGATGTTAATGTGGAGCAACAGGTCGAAATTCCCCAGTTGCAGATAAAGCCAAGGCGCGAAATGCTGAAGCAATATGGTATTCCTGTAAATGAATTTGCCGAATTTATCGATGTGGCTTTTGCAGGAGAGAAAGTTTCGGAAGTTTATGAGGGGAATATGAGTTTCGATCTTGTATTACGGTATAACAGTCGTTATCGTGAGTCTATTGAAAATGTTAAAAATATACTGATCGATACCCATACCGGGAACAAAGTGACCTTGAAAGAAGTGGCCGATATTGTATCAGCATCAGGACCCAACACCATTAGCCGGGAAAATGTGCAGCGAAAGGTAGTGGTTTCTGCCAATGTATCAGGTCGTGATTTACGAAGTGTGGTAAATGATGTGCAGAACACAATTGATGAATATATCGATTTGCCCGAAAACTATTTTATCCAGTATGGTGGCCAGTTCGAGAGCGAAGAAAAAGCTTCAAGCTTATTATTTTATACTTCCTTGCTGGCAATTCTTGTTATTTTCCTGCTATTATACATGGAGTTCCGTAATCTTACAGTTTCAGCAGTAATACTTGTCAATCTTCCGCTTGCTTTAATCGGTGGGGTTATCAGCATCTGGGCTACATCCGGTATGTTGAGTATTCCCGCAATTATCGGTTTTATTACCCTATTCGGGATTGCCACAAGAAACGGAATTTTGCTGGTTTCCCGGTATCAGGCTCTGCAGCAAGAAGGGGAACCATTGCATAAAGCTGTTATTCACGGTTCACTCGACAGGCTGAACCCAATTTTGATGACAGCAATGACTGCCGCACTGGCACTTATCCCACTGGCATTTGCCGGTAATAAGCCGGGTAACGAAATTCAAAGTCCCATGGCAGTTGTAATACTCGGAGGCTTATTCAGTTCCACCTTGCTGAATATCTTTATTGTGCCTGCCGTATATCATCTTACTAAAAATAAGGAGGATTAAAAATGAAAAAATTATCTTATATAATATTCATTTTGACATTTACTGCTTCCGCTTATGGTCAAAACCTCAGGGCTTTGCTACAAAACGTTGAACAGCATAATCCCCGGTTGCTTTCTTTGCAAAAATGGATAGAGTCAGAGGAAGTCAGGGCACGTACAGGTATTTACCCTGATGATCCCGAGGTAATTTACAACTACCTGTTTGGGAGCCCGGAAGTGATGGGTGACCAGCAGGAAATTGAAATTACTCAGTCCTTTAAGCTACCCGGGTATTATACTTCAAAATCAGCGGTTCAGAAATTGGATTATCAACAGAAACAGGTTTTGCTTGAGAAAGAAAGAAGGGAAATTCTGCATAAGGCCAGGAAAAGGTATTTCAACCTGGTCTGGCTCCAGGAAAAAAGAACTTTACTGGAAAGAAGAAAAGAAGATGCTGAAAAACTTGTCAATCTCATGGAAGAAGGTTTTGAAGGAGGCGAAATTTCGAAACCGGAATATGATAAAGCCAGGCTTTATGCCACAGGTATCCGGGCTGATTGGCAAAAAATCCTTTCTGATATTCAGGTCCAGCTTCAGTATCTGGAACATTTAGCCGGGGGAAATCCTGTTGACAACCTGGTATGCGAATATCCTTCAGATTGGGAACCTCCTGTATTGGACACGCTTGTATCCAATTTACCGCAAAACAGTCCGGATCTGATAATAGCACAACTGAAAATCAGGCAATCCGAAAAGGAAATAAAACATCAACGCATGAACAGTTTGCCTTCAATGGAAGCCGGGTATAAATCGGAAAACATTCTCGACCAAAAACTACAGGGTATACATACCGGCATTTCCATTCCCCTGTGGAGGGAAAAAAACAAAGTTCAATATGCAAAGCTTCAATACGAATGGTCAGAGGCGAATTATCGGCAAAAAGCAAGCGAACTAAGAACAAAAATGGTTTCTTTATATAATGAAGTTCAAATTCTGTATGATAATTATAAGCAATTACAACAGATTATAAGTGAGGAACCGTTAACTGACAGCTATCTTCAACTATTACAGGCCGGACAGATAACATTTTTTGAATATGTAATTGAGACAAATTTTCTGGTAGATAATATGGAAGCATTCTTTTTGAAAGAGCGGAATTATTATATCAAATTATCGGAATTGAAAATGATGTTTGACGTGGACTGATGTATCCAGCCTCTAAACTTTTCTTCATCTAAAAATCTTACAATTGATTGACTTCGCATACCCACCATTTTAACTTCGCTGAATAAATAAAATCCAAATCAAAATGAAGAAGTTAAATTTATTGCTGCTCTTGAGTATGAAACTTCAAATTACTTATTTATTTTTCCCCTATTCAAAACGATTGTGCCTTCCCAGTGATTTTGAATTTTGATATTAACTTTTGTCCTTATCTTTGCAGTCAAATTAACAGATCAATGAAGCATTTGAAGAATATGGCCATATTCACTTACCTGCTGCTCTTACTCTCAGGATGTGAGAATGGCAGCGGTAAAGTTAGATCCGGAGATCTGGCCGACTCAGATTCCATCGTCAGTATCACCCTGTTGTATACCAACGACGAGCACGGCTGGCTGGCTCCGAATGAAGATTATGGTGGGGCACCGGGTTTAATGTATAAATGGAAAGAACGGGAAGGTTACGACACATCCGACAATTACCTGGTATTAAGTGGGGGCGATATGTGGTCCGGTCCGTCCATATCCACCTGGTTCCAGGGAGAGCCGATGGTGGAGGTGATGAACGCTATGGGTTATGATGCAGCAGCCATCGGTAATCACGAATTTGATTTTAAGGTGGATGTACTCGAAGAACGTTTATCAGAACAGACCTTTCCCTTGCTGGCTGCCAATATTGTGGAAACTGCCACCAATGAGATCCCCGATTTTGCTGAACCCTATATAATTGAAGAGATCGATGGCGTAAAAGTAGGCATTATTGGCCTGGCATCGCTGTCGACACCCGTATCCACTTTTCCTGCAAATGTGGAAGATTACAGCTTTACCGATTATGAAGCAGCCATTATTGAATATGCAGCGGAAGCGAAGGAAGAAGGTGCCGTTGTGCTTATTGTTCTTGGACATATTTGTTATGACGAGATGATAGACCTGGTAGATGTGGCATGGGAGAACGGGATTAGCGTTATGGGAGGTGGTCATTGTCATCAGAAATATATGGAAGTGAGCAATGGCGTGCTTTTAATGCAAACCGGAAGCGGTATGAGAGCGTACGGTAAGGTGAAATTCGATTATCATTTGTATGATTCAACCACGTCGAATTTTGAATATGAGATTGTTGAAAATACAAGCAATGGTACCGATGCAGGCATTCAGGAAATTGTGGAATACTGGCAGGAAGAAACAGATAAAGAATTATCGGAGCAAATAGGCTATACTGATTTGACCATTGAACAGACTTCGCCCGAAATGAGAAATATGGTGTGCGATTCCTGGTTGTATACCTTTCCCGGGGCTGATGTATCCCTGACCAATGGCGGAGGCATAAGGCAGGATATTGCCGAGGGCCCCATAACCCTGGCTACCATTGTAGGGTTGTTACCTTTCGAAAATACGATTGTAAAACTTGAAGTTACAGGAGAGCAGCTTAAAGTACTGTCACTGGCCGAAGATATCTATATGGGAGGCATGACCACAATCGGTGGCTTTTCCCTTTCGGACGGTACGAAAATCAGGGATGAACAGGTCTACACCGTGCTCACAAACAATTATTTGTATTCGCGTGATGATTATCCTTTCTCCACTTACGATACAGATCCGGTTGATACCTATATTCATTACCGTGAACCTCTCATCGAATGGCTGAAATCAATCAACACCAGTACTGACGATCCCCTGTCCAATTATCTTGATGGTGAGAGGAGGAGGTGAGGATAATGAGGTAAAGATAATGAGGTGAAGATAATGAGGTGAGGATAATGAAACCTCTGAATCCATGAAACCTTGAGAAAGCTCAAAGCTCAAAGGAAGAGAACACTGAAATCTCTGGATGTATAAACTGTTTCCATTCATACCCGATATTTTTTAGGGCTGGACCATATCAATCACAGCATAAATTCGGGGGAATGAGGGTGTGTCTTCAGGTTTACACATCATATAACCATAAAGAATCCCGCATCAGGTTTTTTTCTTCGCTCTCTAATCTTTTCAATAATTTGGAAAAGACCTCTTTAACCTCATCAACATCGGTTTCTTCAATAAGTGCCTTGTAGGTTTCAATGATACAGTTATTCAAATCCAGGGCCATCCTTATTATATCGTCAACAGCCATATCTGATTGTATTTCTATATCTTCCAGACATTCTGGTACGGTATGTTCAGGTATATATTGAAACCAGGTATCCAGTATTTTTTTGGAGGTTTCTGCTTCATATTGTGCCAGGGTTTCTTCTCTGTGTTTCTCATGTCGACATAAAAAATCAAGAATAATCTTAATTCTTTGTTGCTCATCCTTTTTATGCAGTCGCTCATAAAATTCTCTCATCTGTCCGTGAAATAACCGGACATATGCGAGGATTTCCCGTACTTGTTTATAAGATTTCATATCTCCAATTTTTTAATTATCAATTAATACTAAAGAATACCTTAATCAGCGCAGTGTAAAAAAACTATCTTTTTAGAGACTTTGTAAAGCTAGGATCAGAGGGATGTATTTCGAAATTACTTAATTCAAGAATGTGTAGGGCAGTAGTATATTTTACTATACACTATAAATATACAAAATAACCCACACAAATGAACATAAGTTCAATATGTTTGAGAACGCATCCTGTTTGCTGATCTATAAACAAATATTTATATGTTAATATAATAACAATAAAAAATATTCGTTATATTTATATTGTGAAACGAATAACAATAAAAACAAATAAAAATGAATGATCTAAAATTTAAAATCAATGCGCAAAGTGAAAGCGCTGCTAAAACGATTGTGAAAGCACGTAATTTTGAGATAGTAGTAGATGAGCCTGAAGCTCTTGGTGGAACAGATTTAGCTCCCAATCCGGTTGAATATGTTCTTGCTGCGTTTGCGGGGTGTCTGAATGTGATGGGACATCTGGTTGCAAAGGAAATGGGATTTGAATTAAAAAACCTTAAAATAGAAATGGAAGGAAATTTAAATCCTGGCAAATTGTTCGGGAAAAGTAATGAAGAGCGTGCCGGATATAAAAATATCGTTGTCAAGCTGATACCAGAAACAGAAGCGGATGAGTCCATTTTGGAGAAATGGTTGCATGAAGTGGAATCACGTTGCCCGGTAAGTGATAATCTGCAAAACATAACGCCGGTGAGCGTTGAACTGGAAAAATGTATGGTTGCCTGACAGGGTCAGGAAAATTATCTTAAGATAAAGGCTGTCATAATAAGAATATTAAGTGTACTTATAAAATAAAGCGGCAATCAATATAAATCCAATACCGGTAAATGCGGGTGGGAGTGAACCGGCTCTTATTCCCAGAATAATCATTATGATGGCGATTAATACCAGCAGAATTAATAGTAAATTTTTCATAGCGATAGATATTTGATTTATGTTAATTCCTGATTTTCCTTTTTTGTGCAACAATAAATTTATCAATTCTTAACTGAACAGAATTTCAAAATCCTGCCGAGATGTAAAATCCAAACACTCCGCCGGATTTTGACTTTGTTCTCTGGTAAGGATAGGCGTAATATCCATTGAGGACCAGGGCTCCAAAAAGATTCACCCTGAGGGCTGCGCCTGCACTGAATACCGGGATATGTTTTTCTCCCTCTACAGGATCCCATCTGAATTTAATATTATCGAAATTAAACCATGATAAGCCTCCGTCGGCAAATAATACAAAGTCAGTAAAGAATGTTCTCGATTTGATTAAAGCCAGTCTTTTAGGTCCGGTTAAAGGATAACGGAATTCAGCATTTGCAACGATCATTTTACTGCCGGATAGATTATTCACGTTAAGGCAGTCTTCGCCACTACATTCTGTTCTGCTCATAGAGCGGTAGCTATAACCTCTTACATAATATTCATTTCCGAGAAACATCGGATAAAGCTCATTTGCATCCTTACCATACCGGCCGTAATGCATAATGCGAAAACCTAGGGCAGCAGGGTGAAGTAGAAAATATTTTCGGTAATCGTTTAGGAATCCCCAATAATCTAATTCCCCAAATGTACGTTCAACCTGGATACGATAACGATATCCCCTCATGGGTGAAGTGAGTCCGAATTGTGAATTATCTGCTGCATATGCGAGGTAAGTACGATATAAATAAAACGGATCCGGAGCTTCTATCTGTTGCGATTCCCTGTCAATGCGAACGTTTCCTCTATAATAATTGTTGATGCTATCAATCCTGAAACTATAGCGGGTAGCACTTGCGCCGCCTTCGAAGCGAAGCTTTTTTGATATAGGATATTGTCCCATTATGTTGAGTTCATCTTCAAATGTCCTTCGCTGGATTAATATTAGATTTTGTACAACTAATTCCTCCTCCGGCAGATCGAGAGTGTCCAGGGTCAGAAATGAACGGGATGACCTATAGGGTATATGACTGAAAGATGCTCCCCAGTTAAAACGGTTTTTCTGGTTCAGGTAGAATACTTGTCCTGCAATATCGTAAATTCGTCCGTATATCTGAATTGATGTCTGAAGGAGATGACGCCTGAGAATATCACTAAACAGGAAACTTGCTCCTCCCGCCATTCCTGTACCATACCTGCTTGCACCAATTCCTATTCCTGCATTTCCGATGGATTCGAGTCCGAAATTCCCATCGTAAGGTTCCATATCGAATCTTTGAGGTTCAGTTTCAGGATGTGATTCAAGTAGATCCTCCACAATAACATCCCTTAACTCTTCTTCGGGAAATGATACCAGTTCTGTAGCTGCAAAATCTACATCATCAGAGGTAAAAACAGGACCATCAAGATCTGCCAGATCAACTTTATAGATCTGGTAACCATCATTTGAATAAAGTATATATACCAGTTCTTCACTTTCCCCGCTTATATCGAAGCATGGCGATAATTCCGTGATACCCGAGACTCCCGTTTTCAGATCTGTTACTTTTTTTATAACATTATTATTGATATTATACTGATAAATATTTCTGTATCCGTCTGCATCCGAAACAAAATAAATCTCCTCTCCTTCCGGAGAATATTTTGGATTTATCAGGTTTGCCTCATTAAGAATATCAAGGGTGTTTAATGTTTTTGTTTCGGGGTAATACTCAGCAATCTTGTAAGGACCGTATGTTAATTGCTCCAGATCTGTTTGATCACTGCGGTCAGTAGAAAAAATGATTCTGGAGCCATCAGGTGACCAGGAAGGCTGTAAATCCGAATAGCCATCATCTGTTAATTGTTCCAGATCACCTGTATCCATATGGTAAAGATAAAGATCACTCTTCCCTTTTTGTAATCCGGTCAGGACAATTTTCTTTCCGTCGGGCGACCAGGCAGGATTATTGAATGCTTCGAGTTCTGCAAATTTGATTGTTTGCTCAATCTCCTCTTCATCAACATCTACAATTAATAACCTGTTTTCACCCTTTATAAAAGCAGTTATTGCAAATTGCTCACCATCCGGACTCCAGCTTCCTGCCGATTCAAGGTAACTATAATTATCAATATGTGCCTCTCTTACAACTTTGGTAATGCGATCGATTATTTTCTTTTCTTTTAAGTCAGCAAGGTAAAAGTCGGTCGAGATTACATTCTTGTTGGATATAAAAATCATTTTATTTCCATCCGGGCTTACTGAAGGAGCAATATTCATTGTGCCTGCATTGGATTTCCCAAATAGCAGTTCCCCTACAGAATCCTGCTTGCCTTCCAGGTAAGGGCTATGTGTTTGTTTAATTTGTTCTATCCATAGCTTGGAAAGTGAATCGGCCGGAATAAACAGCAGACTATCCATTGCTCTTTTATAACCAGATTTTCCGGTTTCGAGTAAAAGTGGCTTAATAGCTGCATCGGAATATCTACCGGTAAAATACGCCCAGAATGCATGACCATAGCGGTATGGAAAGTAATCGACCATATTTCGGGTCATTTCTTTCATAGTGGGAATATCATCCTGGGCAACGGCATCTCTCATCCACATTGCGGTTTTTACATCATATCGTCCTATAGACAGGTATTCTGAAAGACCTTCAATCATCCAGAGAGGAACATTTCCTATTGCTCTGAGCCCCAGACTGTCACTATTCTTGAACATATTATACTGAAAAACATGGACCATTTCGTGACCGAGCACATGGTTTGTTTCCTTATTTGACGGGGCCCAGGGCATGACCAGGCGCTCTTTATAACCTTCAGTTACCCCACCGGTACCAACACCAATCAGGCTCTGGATTACGGTTGTTTGCTGAAAGTCGGCATGATTGTTATATAGTATGACCGGATTCTTTTTTTTCAGAGTATCCCTGAATATTTTCTGATGACGATCATACCATCGCTCGCATAAACGTGCGAAATTTTTGAGTTCTTCCTCATTTTCAATATAGTGGTAAATCTTAAAGTGAGGAGTTTCATATATTTTAAAGTCGAATACCTCGTAATTTACCTTGTTCTTGCCAAAATACTGGGCATTTGATGAGTAACTGAATGTTAAAGTAAGTATTAGAATGAGTGATAATTCTGGTAATGGTTTTTTCCGGAACATTGCTTTGATTTTTTTTCTATTAAAAACTCCCTGGAATAATTAAAGCAACTATCACACCTGCTTTATACAAATAAAATATACTATATTCTCATTATCCACTGCACAACTGATGGGCAGAAGGATATAGCTAATTTATTTTTAAAACCGGGAAATATGAAGATGGATGATTTTGTATAGATTATTCACATGTTGTGTGTAAAAAAACAACAGTGATTTAGGTATGGTAATAAGTTTTTTTGGATGTTCGGGGTGAAGATCGCAATATTTCATACTTTTTTGCAGGGAGGCTGCAAAAGCTTCCGGGGATTTGTTATAATGTACTAATTCAGCTTTCCTATTATCCCCCACTTCACTTCATAATCATCCTGATAACCTGCCTTGAGCTTCCTGCTCTTATGGTACAGAAGTAGATCCCGGGTGGATAATTCATTCCGTTAAATTCCACAATGTGAAGACCCTCGATCATTAGTCTGTCGGCAAGGGTTGTAAAGCGCTGCCCCATTACATTGTAAACAGAAATATTCACATGAGATGTTGCGGGAAGATCGAATCTTATCTGTGTCAATTCGCTAAAGGGATTGGGATGATTATAAGCCGCAAAGAATTCCTTTTGCACCTTTTCTTCCGCAATATCATCAATAATACTACCTGTTGTTTTCTGCATAATGTTCCATGAAATGTTGTTATTCTCATGGATCTCCATTAGCTGGTCATCTTTATCAATTACAGCATAGATGCGGGGAAAAGAAGGCGTGCCATCAGGTACCTTCCATTTCATTTCCAGCTCCTCTCGGCCACGTGGAGCTATGACTTCAGCGGTGAAGATCTCCGTAAGCCCGTTTATGCTTTCAATCTGTGTTCCCCCGTCATCGGGGTCTCCCAGGAAAAATCTGACTCCCACCGGGCGTGGGGTGGGGAGGAGGCTAAAATTATGAACCCGGGCACGGATAGTCACTGTATCACCATCAGCAGGGTTTTCAGGATGAAATTGTATATCATTGGTTTGTTTCCGTTTGACCTCCGATACGCTATAACCTTTCTCCGGATCGTAGCGCCAGGGGAGGATGAAAGCAGGATCAGGAAAATAACCGTAATGGCTATCCCACCAGGTGTCTTCTCCACCCGGACCTGCCAGTTCGGGAGCCGCTGCATAATCGATTACCAGGGCTCCATTGGAAGCCCAGTAGGCATAAGGAGTCACTTCATACCTTGTTTCTCCGAAGCTCATGTCAACGGAAGCCATTTTAACACTGAGGTCAATACCATTCTCTACGGTGGTACGTTGAGTATTGATATCTTCACTGTTATAGCTGCCATCCAGACTGAAACCGGAGCCCCATCCGCTTACCGATACTCCCCAGTCGCGTGAAAATTCCTTTGTAGTGGTAACATTTTGATCTGTAAAGTCAGTGAAATTAAGGAACCATTCGTAGGAAGAATTTCCACTAAGCAGGAAGCTGGTTTCCAGACCGTAGTCGCCCTTGATCTTTTCAACCATCAAGGGGTTGTCGGAAAGCATCGGGTAACGTCTGTAGGATAAGATATTGCCTACTTCGTGATTCGGTATGTAAGAATATCCCTTCCAGCTTTTACTGTCGAACCAGCTGTTCTTGACGATCTGAGGGTCAACCACAAGCACATGTCCCTGGATTTCATTATTACCGTAAACAGGATACTCCCACAGGTCATAGTCCATCACAGTGGCATATATCTGGTCGTCAACACTGGCATCGATTTCAAAACCCACGGTGACTGTCCTGGACGATCCTTCCACTTTAGAGAACTTTTCGCCATAGGTCTGACTCAGGTGGGCACTTACAGATACACCCCAGAAACTGAAGCCTGAACTGATGCTTGCAGAGAGGCTCCAGTCGCGGTTGACTTCTGTTCGGACTTCGGTTGATTGTTGGGTTTGTTTGATGTACTTTGCCACAAATTCTGATTTATTCTCATTATAGCTATGGCAGACATCATATGACTCTGAATCGAAAATGTCAAAATGAACAGGGGGTGCATTGAGTATTACCAGTGGCTGAAGGATGCTGGTAAACGAATAGCGTTTCGGCTTACCAATGCGAATATCCTGGTCCAGGTTGGCCGGTATCAGACAGGATTTTTTCTGGAGTCCCAGATCATCGCTCGTGCCCAGGTAATCATTTATTAATTCCAGCTTATCAAAAGATCCGTCTGAATGCGTGCTTATCTGGTACATCTTCCCTGCACTCTGAGTCCAGCCATCAGTCGTAAGTATGATTAATTCGGTCTGAGGGTTGTCAACTGTCGAATCCCTTCGAAAATCTCCGACTCCCACAGTTCCGTAAAATTCTTCAGAGGCATTGTCAAGATCGGCATACAATGAGAATCCTGCTGAAGATTCTCCCTGGTATATTTTGAGGGTTGGCAGTTTGCCGTAAAAGGCAAAAGAGGATAAAAGCTCTTCTTTGCCGTCATTGTTTACATCAAAGCCAGTCAGGGTACTTGTGCGCTCATAATAACACCTTGGGAGAACCGTATCCTGTCGCTGAAAGACGGGTTCACCCGGTATAATTTCATTTAATTGATCATCCATTTTAAATGGCAGGAGAATGTTGGAGATGGTGTCATGGTTTACTCCGCTGCCATAAACATCAGTATGGTATTGAAAGATGCTGACCACGGCGGATTGCCTGTCGGTAGAATGAAAATATCCCACAGCAGAATTCATATTCCCGATATCGTAGCCAGGATCGGTTTGGGTATAGATTGTTTTTTTATCCAGCACTTCAAGATTTCCGCTGCTCTGGTTCCATGAATATACATTGGTAAAAACCTGCCATCCCTCCGGATCAATTGCTTTGCGTCCGCTAAGGAGGATCTCGTCGATTCCATCGCCATTAAAATCTACACATTGCAAATGAAACAGTGAGGTCATGTCTTCGCATAAATTCATTTTTGGGGGTTCTGTAACCAGCTGGTCGCGGAGCGATCCCATCTCAATAATATTAAGTAATGAGTCTACATCGTAGGCAGTAATTTCAATCATGCCATCCTCTGCCCAATAAGCCATCACAAACTCACCGGTTGAGTCTGCATCAAGCCTGGCACCTCTGACGAATATATCTCTCATTACAGACCAATGTGCCGGTTCATAAACCGCCGGTGATGATTTCTCCGCCAGGGATATTTTTTCCCATGCATTTTCCGGATCAACGTACATGTTTGCATTATCCAATTTCAGCACGGCCATTTTGACCATGTTATTGGTGATCCATGCGAAAATAAACTCATCCAGATTATTTTTGTCCAGGTCGTAAAGATCCATATCAGAGATTTCGCAATATCCTTCCGCCCTCCATGTCAAAGTCTCAATGAGCGTATCGTGAGAATATTTTTCATGAGCTTTATAATACTTCAGGATCTTTATTCCCGGATACCAGGAAGCCAGGGTAGCCAGTTCATCACCCCCTCCGTTACTTATGATATAGGTTTCAGCTAGAGGGTCTTCGGCAGGCTCCTGGGCATTCGAAACACAAAAAGACATAGCCAGGAACGCTAATAAGAGCATTGTGTTTTTCATAGTGGTAGTTTGTCAGATTTAGGGGTAGTTAATTATAAAATACGGACATTACCGCACAGGGAGCAAGGGTGAATAAGAACCGGTATCGTTGGTCCTGAATGTTGCATGAAGATTTATCAGGTTCAGTTAAGTGCCTAATTTACAAAATAATCGAATACAAATCAAGTATTATTACAATGACCAAAGTAAAAGGAGGTAAATAAGTGAAAAGCCCGGATGTCATGGTGGCAACTTGCAAGAAAATCACCATTATCCTGGCGATCTCAGTGAGGTCTGGACATCAAATAACCATAAAGAATCCCGCATCAGGTTTTTTTCCTCACTCTCTAATCTTTTCAATAATCTGGAAAAGACTTCTTTAACCTCTACAATATCAGCTTCTTAAATAAGTGCCTTGTAGGTTTCGATGATGCAATTATCCAGATCCAGGGCAATTCTTATTTCATCGTCGACAGACATATCTGCTTGTATTTTCAAATCTTCCAGACATCCAGATACGGTATGTTCAGGGATAAATTGAAACCCGGTATGTTTTTGATCCTGCCAATAAATATTTAATGTTAATATAATAACAATAAAAATATTTCGTTATATTTGTACTGTGAAACAAATAACAATTAAAAATAAATAATGATGAGTGATTTAAGATTTAAAATTGATGCGCAAAGTGCAAGCGCCGCCAAAACAATCGTGAAAGCACGTAATTTTGAGATAGTAGTAGATGAGCCTGAAGCTCTTGGCGGAACAGATGTAGCTCCCAATCCGGTTGAATATGTCCTGGCAGCATTTGCCGGGTGTCTGAATGTGATGGGGCATCTTATTGCAAAAGAGATGGGATTTGAATTAAAGAACCTTAAAATAGAAATGGAAGGTAATTTGAATCCTGCCAAATTGTTCGGGAAAAGTGATGAAGAGCGTGCCGGGTATAAAAATATCGTTGTCAAGCTAATACCGGAAACTGAAGCAGATGAATCCATTCTGGAAAAATGGCTGCATGAGGTTGAGTCGCGCTGTCCGGTAAGCGATAATCTGCAGAACATAACTCCGGTGAGCGTTGAACTGGAGAAATGTATGGTTGTCTGACGAGATCAGGAAAAACTATGCTAAAAATAAGGCTGTCTCAGCAATGAGATGGCCTTTTCAGTTTTATATACTCAGTATTTCTGTTAATCTGCTGCATAAGCATTGAAAACAGGTTTGGCTCATCCAGGTTGTCAATCGATAAAAGCCTCCAAAGCTTCCCAGTCCAGATCACTCCAGACGGTGTGGGGCATTGTTCCTTCTCCTGAGGGATTATTGAGTTTGTGATATCCTGACCACTCTATGCCCAGGATCCCTATAGATGCATCATCTGTATTATAATTAAAAAAGCCAGGATCAAGACTGACAAGAGCCCTGGCACCTTTCGAATTTGAATCTACTAACCCGGAGGGACGTTCTGCTTCAAAAGGCATGGCAATAACATTTTTATGTGTCCCCAGGGGATTCCAGGGGGGCAGCTCGAATCCATATGCCGGGGCTTTTCGCTCTGCGATTGATAATCCGTTTAACTCTGCTTCCAGTTTCGAAATTGCCCTGCCGGCATCGGCAAGGTAAATGAGCTTTTCAATATTATGTGTTCTACCTGTCTCCTCCAGAGCCTCCCAGTTCCCTCCCTTTATTGAAGCATCGGCTCCAATCCATATATCTTCTCTGGCTAAAAGGGATTTTATCAATTTGTCTTCATATTCCTCTAACTCTGCCCTGCTTTTTTCCGCCTGATCGAGTTGTAGCTGAAGATTTTTATCCGAATCTTCAAGGGTTTTTCGATAATACTTTTCCGCTTCCTCCGGGTTTGTACTTTTCATCATCTTATAAAAAGACATTGCCTGTTCAACAGAGCTGTTATGTCTTGCTATAATCTCTTTTTCATCAAACATAGCTCTGACCCTTTCCAGGTAATTTTTCATTTGATTGATTTGCTCAGTTGTTACATCTGACTGCTGCATGGCTATAATACCAGATCTGAAATCGGCCAGTTCAGTCTTCGCTTTTTCGATCATCGCATTGATCCAGCGCTCCTGGCTCACAGGCTTCCAGAAAGCTTTTCCTCCTGAAGTGAAAATTGTTGTAACCGTTCCTCTGGCCAGTTTAAAACCTGGTCTGATCACCTCCCTGAGAAATGGCTCAATATCATGAGCCCACAAAGGGAACATACTGTTCGAGGGGTATTTTTCCTCATAACCCGGAGGATGTGCTGTCCGGGAATAAATGGTTTGACCGGCCAGGCTTCCTGTTAGGGGAGGAAGCATGAATATTTCCCCCATCTTATCCTTAAGAACAGGAACTCCAAGCAGAAACAGGGGGTCATTTATCCATACATTCAGAGTTGCGGCAGTTCGATTAGCTTCCGGTGGTATTCTGATTCCAAGTTGGAGGGATACACGCTCAGGCCCTTTTTTATTTTCCGGTAATGCAATGCTTTCATGAAATTCGCCCAGGGGAACTATTCTCATTCCCGTTGGCGGATTGAAAACCGAAGCCTGTTGAAATACCTTCATAATATCTTCGGCTCTGGATATCATAGCCTCTCCAGAAGCAGGTGACAGGGAACTTTTGTTGAGCCATCGCAAATCATTCCATGATCCTTTCTTTAAAAAACCATGAGATGTTGACAACGCGGTCATTACTAAAAGAACTATCATAAGCATGAAAAATCGCATAAAAACGGAATTTTTCAGGCAATTGATAAGCACATGGATTTTTTGGTGAGGTATTTTCAAAATTCAGGCTTTTAATGTTATTTTTTTTGCAGCGGGTTCATGTCTTCAGGCTTGGATATTTGGTTAACGAAATTTAGGACTTTTTTTTGATAAAGAAAATTATTGAGTTTTCTCAAGGCTTTTACGGTAAGAAAATATCCAATTAACTCCTGTCCATAATTGCAGGGAAGAATATCCTGAGCGAAAATAGTTGTTCCGGCTCCCCACAAGTAATATCTGGGCATGCAGAAATCTATTTACAAAGTATCAGTATCAATTGAACATTTGATCTAATCATACGGAGATGTAGGTATTAAAAAATTGATGCAAAATACCAGAATCGGATATTGTGCCTGAAACTACCCAAACTGAAATATGTTAAAAACAAACCATCACGTCAGATTGAAATGTCCTGTTATTAAAAATCACTGGTACCGACTTCATTGTTTTATAGCTTTTTAGGTACCCTTTCTATGAAAGGGAATTTCGGTATTTGAAATTTTTAGTGATATTAATTTGCAGTTGCTTGGATGAGATATATTGAATGATGTGTGCGTATTTAATAATCTGATGGCATTTTTGTTTTCATAGAATCCTGTGCATTCAATTATTCCTTCCGGAGAATAACGCGTCACTTTAAGTAAAAATCCCTTGAGCTCACATACAAACCAAGAACCTGCCCCTTCGCCACTCAACCACTGGGCATTTCCAGGTATTGCAGGATGCTTTTCCGGGGCAGGCAATGTGGAAACAAGAAGTTTTCTGTTTAATTTTTTAAGCGGGAAAAATGGATCAGTTTGTAAGAGTTTGGGCATAATTTGTTTATCTTCCAAAGAATTCACGTTACTTATGGGAGTAGGAGTAAGCGGTAATTTGAAGGTCAAGCCAAACCAGTACCTGAAATCAGGTTTTCCTGCCCTGATTACGGTATTAACAAATCTCGAACAGTTGCTTCCCTCCGGCACAAACGGGCCATAAGGTATGGGACTTTCTTCCTGCATTTGCCTGGCTTTGTTGTAAGCCATTTCAAAGTTTACCGGACAATAGGCGGCATAGAGTTCCCCTTCTCCATGACAGGCTGGATTATGCTGCAGTTCAGTTAAAATTTCCCTGAAATTCACGATCCTGTTTTTGGTAAGACAAACTACCGGGCGGGTATTTAGCTTAAGGTCATGGTCAGTCTCAGCACTTCGCACCCTTCCGTGTTTGTAAGGGGCATGATATCTTCCGAAATCAAAGTAATGTGCTATCAGGTTGTTTGGGTTGATTAATACCAGGGCAGCATGACCCACTTTATAATAATGGTTTTTATTTATACCCAGCAATAAAGTCAGAGGATCGTACCATGCTCCTGGCTGTTTGCAATATGTCTTCGGCCAGGCCAGGGCTATGGCATATCCTGTATGATTTATTTTTGCATTCATTTTCTGAATTACTGGTTGAGCCATGTCTTATAGCTGTATTTTACTATCCGAGAGTATCATAGTCTAAAGAAGACCTGGAGTGATGGGGTGTTGGATTAATTGAAGAATGGCAGACTTCTTCTAATTGCCGAACAAGGTCGGTATACTGCATTTTCAGTATCTTGTCATCAACTGTAACCTGGGTGATGCTTACTGTTTTTAAATCAGCTTCACGTTGCATGATGATATTTACATAATCATCCCGGCTGTGTCTGCCGGTGTGAAAATCCATAATTTTTTCAGCGGTCATATAATCCCTGTTTTCTTCGTAAAACCTGATGAACCAATCTTTTCTCAGATGCCGGTGTTTTTCGTTATACAGGGTAACCGATGACCAAATATAGGGGCTGTTCTTATCGAGCTGCCGGAAATGCTTACTGTGTCCATCCCATATAAACTCAATAAAATCCTGTACCATTTTGTTTTTATACCTGAATGAAATTACCGTAAAGGGTTCAACCCTTTTAAGATCTTTGGCGGCAAAATGCTCGTGATTATTTTTTTCCGAGGCAGTAAAATCCACAAGTACGGTTCCCCGGCTAATGGTTTGGTACTCTTGTTTATGATGAGGAGCAAAGGCACCGTTCAACAAGCATGCAACCTTCCCGTTTTCATTTATGGCTATCCATGACCCTCCGGCTTTTACATCCCTTGGATAACTAACTTTCCTCGTCCCGTGGTGGTATCCCGCCGGCGGTTGAGTAAACCGATATGCCTTTTCATCCCTGTTGGAGGTGAGCACAAAGGAATCACTTCTGACATTGGGTATGTAGGTTACTGTGCACATTGGTCATTACGGTATTTGAGGGTCGAATAAGCTATCCCAAAATGTTCGGTGGTTAAATGCTCCATTTTAAGTGCAATCAATCCTGCTTTTATCAATGCCTGATGATGTATGCTATGCTCAATACAAAAAGCCAGTTCCCTGCTTACGGAACTATCAATAAGTTTCTGAGAATTTTCACCGGTACTGTAATCAGCCTCCAGTTTCACCGGTTGTTTGACATCCAGGGTGTCAATGCCGGTTAATAAACGATCAATGGTTTGGACAGCGAAGGTGGTGTCTTCTTCTATGCGTATATCCCGCTCACGCTTGTCGTAACTGATGGTACCGGTAAACGAACCCGAAACCAGCAAGAGGTAAAATTCGAGGATATGACGCATGTGCTGTCCTATGGATGCTCCCGAAAGGATATCAGGTTTGGCAGTGTATTGATCATTATCAATACTTTCAAGTAATTCCTTTAACTGGTAAAGATTTTCTTTTGCTGTAGTTTTCATATTCTTATAGTTTTGGAAGTATTGTCGAATAAATTGAATTTCCTGACAGAAAAAATAAAAAAACACATCCTTTTATAAGAATGTGTTTAAGCATTAATCAATTGCCTGTGTATTCTATCTGTTTAAATGTATTTGCACAATGGTGCATATAACCATAATACCCCCATTTTGCCTGCCCACACCGAGACAATAAAAAGGATGATAAAGCCGGGTGTTATCTCAGGCAGGTAACTTGTTTTTAACCACGTAATGGCCACTACCCAATAAAGTAGCACCTGCACACTGAGCAGGTTCAGGACAATGCCTTTCAAATAACCTTGTTTATTATTATGTAAGTCCGGTTGGTCGCCTTTTTTAAACAAAAAAAACAGCCCTGCAAAAAGGGGGATCAGCACTGCGGTATATTTAACCATAGGACTATTCTCAATAGCTTTGGCAATAATGGTTCCTGCCAGCAATGCGAGTATTCCGTAAAGCACCTCAATCCATGATGCCCCGTGGGCAACCTTTAATGCTGTGTGCCGGTTTTTGTGAAAAGCCATATCAAGCACACTTAAATTAACCAACCCGAAAGGAAGTGCACCTATAATAGCCGTTAGTATTATTATTCCTGTAATCGTAATTATATCCATGGTTTTATGGAGTTATGGTTTGGGCAACCAGGTTGGATGAAGCAACATCATACCCGGTTAGTTTAATATGGGAGACAGAAGGTACCAAAAAACTATCACCATCAATCTGCACAAAAATCCGGGCAACTTCTATCTCCATAGTATCGATATTTGTATATACTTGAAACTGTCCATTAACGGATTTTCTTAATTCAAACGTTTGCTGTGGGTAGGAAACAAACTGAAACCTGAGGTTTCCGTGCACCCTGCTATATGGCTGTATAACTTGAATGCCATAGGCATAGTTGTTTTGAACCCAGCTTAGGGGTTCTCTTTCGTTGTTTTTTGTTTTCCGCACCCAAAAAGCTTCTATGGGTTTTTCTTTGTCCAAAACTCCTGATTCATTTATATTCACCGTGTACCAGATTTCATCTGCATCACGGCTGCGGTTGATCTTAAATAAATAATTTTCATGTTCACCCTCGGGCGCACCGTCTGGAGTAAATGATGAAAATACCATAATCATAGCAAGCAGTTGTAGGATATGTTTTGATTTTTTCATGGTTATTCTTTTTATTTGCCACAAAGGGCATAAAGCTTTTTTTCTGTTTACAAGATTTAATCTTCACTGCCATATAATTTAATGTCAGGATAGAAAGCGGCAAAAGAAAACCAGTATCCCATCATCTGTGGAATGGATTTAAGGCGTTCTCCCTGCCTGGGGCCCGATACTGCGCGACCAAAAATATCCCAGGTATTTCCCTCGTTGTCTGTTAAGATTTTTGGAAGCTGGTTTTCAATAATCTGAAAATCCAGTGGTGTACCATCTTCTGTTTCAGTCTGGAATGCAAGCATCAGGTTGTCCTGTTGACTTCCTGTAACAAATATTTCGCTTCCCAGAAAATTATCGAAAATCAAATTGTTTTGTTCCTCCAGCTTTTCAAAGGTATACGCCTTTACTTCAATGCCATTGAAAACTGTCAAAACCCTTTCCTTGGGATGCAAACGGCTATCGGAATTGCTTACAGGGAAAATCAGGTTTTCATTTTCACGATAAGCTCCGTATGGATATGAGCCATACGAACGGCTGTAACCGGTATTTTTTGAAACAACTTTTGAGGCCGGATACATTGTCTTCCAGGTTTTCCATGAGGTTTCTACCATGTTATATGTTTCTGCCTTTTGTCCTGATAAACTTCCATTTACACTTTTCAGCAATAGTTGCGACCAGTTGCTGTTTGTGGAGCGGTCGTATGGAATTATATTGGAATTGTAAAGCAAACCCGAAACACCAAAGGTAGTTTCCTTGCCATTAAGAATTCTGTTCCATCCAATGCCGGTTCCTGTTAATGGACAATAAATAACAGATATTGAATGATTTTCAGTTTTATCATTGATGATTTCGTGCCAGTCGAGTATAGGATGCGGATAAGCCCTAATATCTTCTCCATCTGCGAAGGCAAGCACCAGATCATCATTCTTTAGCCAGGTAATGTCGTCAACAGAAACCAGTTCAGGTTCTGTTAAAGCCGGAATCCCATCTTTACCCGGCCCGCCATCATATACCTCATTTCGTGGTATCAGCCATTCGGAGTAGGTTTGATTTGTGCTTTCATTGCTATTTTCTGGGGCATCATCTTTCGCACAAGAGAAAAATAATAAAAGAGAAAATAAACTTGCTATGCTGAATGTTTTCATGATACTAACGGTATTTAACTATTATTACTTTCCTTTTTTGGTTTGGAATTGTAGCAGAAACCGCCACAGAAAACTTATATCCAGTGGTCAGTTGTGTGCCTTCCAGTTTTCGGTTTAAGGGCCATTCAGAAGATATTCGTATGGACATACCATTCATAAATTGAATATTCACACCCGGAATGGCGTAAACCCATTGCCCACCTGAAGAGGGAAATATATTTCCGTCAATATAATCGGGCGTTTGATGCCGGTACCGCCCAAATAAAAACAGACTTATCGGTATTCCGGCAACAAAATTGTAGTTTGCACCTAAACTGAACTGAAATTCATTGCCAAAACGATAGTTCTGGACATCATTGTAATTTTTATTAGTCCCTGAATATCGGTAAGTAAGCACCGATGTTACTCCCAGGTTGGGAACAAATAACCTGTCGTTTTGCAGAAAACTCCACGCGATTCCATCCAAAGAACCTGAACCCGGTTGCATATCGGCTGCCATAGTTAAGCCCTGGGTATTGGTAAAATCTGTTTTGCCGGTTGGAAGTTTTGGCCCTGCTCCAATAACCCATTGAAGGGGAGTTGTGATATTGGCTGCAATTACCCTGTATTTCAACAAAAACACCATGTCTCCAAGTCCTTGTACAGCAATAAAATCTTCGCTTCCAGCATAACCCGTTATTGAACGTGTTTGCCGAACAACAGGCAACACTGCGGTTAGCGAAAACCGTTGGTTTAACCCATAATTAAGTTCAAGAATTCCAGATTGGGTGGTACGTGTCCTTGTATCATCCAGCAGTCTTTCAGAAACATGAACCAGGTGGTTGAGTGCATTATAATCATAAGTGAACAACAGCTCCAATGATTTTGAATCAGCGGCACCCAGTCCCAGACTTCCGCCAAGCTGTACCCCGCCGGAACAACAGGTCTGGGCCTGCAAAGAGGTTGCTGGCAACAATAATAGCAACAGTAACAAGAGACAGATTTGCAGATTTCTCCCGAAAACTTTAAATTTTATATGTGTTGCCTGAAGATTCATATTTGTTATTCTTGCATTAAAGTCTACAGTTTTATTTCCCACGAAAGCACAAAGCACACAAAGTCTTACCTCCTAACAACCTGCTCCCCAATCTCTATCAATTGTTCAGGGGTATGATACCCCATTGTTTTTGCTACAAGGTTACCGTTGCCATCAATAAAGAGTAGCGTTGGATAACCCGTGATGTTATACTTTCCGGCCAGTTCTGCACCAGGGCCTTTTTCAGCATCCATTGTATAGTTGATGAAGTTTGTATTAAAGAACTGACCGACCTCTGCATCGGGAAAGGTTTTTGATTTAAGTACTTTGCAAGGGCCACACCAGGTCGCATACAGGTCAAGAAAAACCAATTTATTTTCCTTTTTGGCTTGTTCGAGGGCCTGTTGCCACGTACCCTGGTGGAAATCAATTCCTGTCTCCGGATTATTGCCGGAAGTTTGCAGGGGCGTTCCCCATAAGAACGCCATAAAAAATACCCCTGCAATTGCTATATAACTTCTTTTTTTCATCGTTTAAAGTTTCTGATTATTGATTAATACTCCGCATTCACCGTAACTTCAATGGTTTCTGCAATATTGCTGGCTGGCTTGCCCTTCTTGAATACAATCCCATAATCGGCCAGGGTAACATCAAACTGACTGTAAACTTTTACTTTGCCGTCTTCAACAGTTACTGTCCCTTTTTCCTTAATTGGATTAGTCTTTCCTTTAATGGTTAATTCACCTTCTACATCTGCATTGTAGGTGCCATCTGTGGAAAAATCGACCTCATTGAGATTTGTGATTTTGCCATTGAGTTTTGACTTTGGATATGTTTGGGTGTCAAGAAATTTATCATTGTTGAAGTGTTTCTGCATCAACGATTTATCAAATTCAAAACCCTGCATGGGCACTGAGAAGACCACTTCGCCGGTGGTTTTGTTTATGGTACTCACCGAAGCTGTATTGTTGGCTTCAATATCTTCTGCCGGAGTTGTGGAGAAGAATTTAATATGGCTTTTTGAGCTTACCAACTTCTCCGAATCCTGACTAAATCCTGCAACTGAAATTAAAAGGGCTGCAACTGCTGATAATAAAATTGATTTTTTCATTTTTTTCTGTTTTTTTTAATTTTCGATGCTTACTTTTTTTCTACAATATCACTTTTTTCAATAATGACATGCTCATATAACTCAAGGTCTTCATCGTAAGAAGCGCCTGAGCGGATTACGCCTTTAACTGTAATGGTTTGACCCGTTGATAATCCTACCGTACTTTTATTGGTTTCGGGAGTGAATGTGGCGCTTACACCGGCGGCTTCGCCAGCTTCCTTTAGCAGCACTATTTTGTTTCCATTAAAATCTTCTGAAATTTTAGCAATGGTACCCGTAACCTCCAGAATTTTCGAATTGCCATCGGGTGCCAGGTACTTTTGGTTTGCCGCATCCCTGTCAGAAAGGTATTCAGCAACAATTTCGCTGCTTTTTAAGTTGTAATCAGCGCTGGCCGATTGTACATCTCGGTGGGGCATATTTAACATGTAAAGACCAATTCCTCCACCGATTAATATACTTGCGATTCCTACACTTGCGACTATTTTTAATATCTTTTTCATAGTTATTAATGTTTGTTAATCAGTTGCCCGTAAAGGCAAAACTGACAGGTATAAGCTAAAAACTAACAATGCTATAGCCTTCCGTAACAAGGTTTCTGAGGCTTGGGTGGTCTTTGTACTCACTCAACAATGGAATGCCCGATTTCTCTACCTGGTTTTTTACTCCAAAGGCTTGTGCACAAAATGAGCAGGCTCCTGTGATTTTATCTTTAAGTCCTTTATAAAGCCCATGAAGTTTATGGTCTTCTTTTTCCAGTTCAGCAATCCATTTGGTGCCGGCCCCTTCAAAAATGAATTTGAGGTTGTCGTTATTTTCCAAAGCTTCACTTGCCAGCATAAAAGCATTTGAAACTTTTCCAAGTGCTTCAATACTCTCTGTATCTGAAAAAACTATAATTCCAATTTTTGCCATTTTATTTATTTGTTTAGTTAGAAATGTATTCAATTTGGATTAATAGTAGCGCTTTACGCAATACCTGACTGTTCTGTGGTTTTTTAACATCTTATTAATAACCGCATGGCTGTCTCTGATGATCATTCAAATATTAAATGACTGTATACAAGTCATTTAAAAAAGAAATGATGAACCTATGTAAACACCGGTATTTCCAAAACGCTTGTCGGGCGACCAGCCAAAGTTCACAGAAGTAATATTGTTTTTGTTATAAATCAGATAAGTCCCGGCACCCACAGTTATTACAGGTAGCTGGTTGTGGGCAGGCCGAAAGTGATTCGCTATTTCAGCATCTGGAATATACTGGTAATTTACCGGGTATTCCCGGCTTATAAAAACTGCATCCGCAAAGCCTGATAATTCTACCTCCCAGCTTAACTTGAGCAATTTAAACCGGATGATGCCTTTACGCCATTCCATATTGCTGGAAACAAATCCATTGGCAGTGATGCGGTTTCGGTTTACCCCTCTTGCTGTAAAAGCTCCTCCGATACCATCCTGATTCTGACGGGTGTCAAAATAAACCGGAAGCATATAAAAAGGAATGGTTCCTCCAATTTTTTGCTGACTGCTCACACGCCATGTAAAAACAGAATTTAACCTGGGCAATTCTGTGTAATGACGAAAGGTAAGTATGTGTTTCCCAAACAGTATTTTACTATTCGTTCCTGAAAAAATATTGATATAGGTTTCAAACCAAATACCTTCTGTACAGTTAATCCGGCTGTTTCTTGTGTCAAAAGCTATTCCGGCCAAAAAATTAAAAGCAGAACCACCATGCTTTTCTTCCTCTTGTATCAAGCCCCACTCAACATACCGGCTATATAAACTTACTTCACTGGCAGGTTGGCCATCACTGCCCGGAGGTAGTTTAAACTGATTGAAATCGAGCTCACTGATACCATATTTTACCCAACCAGTCCCTAATAATGTTTTCCATTTTTTTCCTGACAAAGGTTTATGCCAATCGGTCCGAAGCCGAATTAACCGGCGATGGTGGTTATAATAAAACGGGTTAATATACGATGTGCTTTCCTTGTTTATAAAATATTGATTTACAATCGATTTAATTCCGTTAAAGCCAAAAAAGTCCAGTTGGGTATCATTGATAAAAGAGGCTTCAAAGTACACAATCGATGTCGGTACAAGTTGTTCTGTCTCATAAATCACAGATAAGTTGGAAGTTCCTTTGGTTGAATTAAATGCCTTTACATTCAGGTATTGTGTATAGTTTGGGTACCGGTTCACCCTGCCATAATCGAACAGATTAATAACAGCTCCATAACGTAATCCAAGGTCAGGGTCGTATGCCAATATTGGGGTGCCTCCTAATCCTATTCGTTTTTGCTTTACATTATTCTGGGCCTGCAATTGATTTTCAGGCACAAAAGAAATACTACACAACAGGAATAATCGATGTAAATATTTTCTAATCTGCATAAACAATTAGAAATAGGGGTTAAACTGATTTGTGAGTTGTTCTCTTGAAGCGATACCTGAGTGCGAAAAAGCAATATAACCTTTGTAATATAAAATCAGAAAAGGCACACTGCCCAGTTGTAATTCTTTTACCAGCTTTTTACTGGCATCCACATTAATTTTTACTATGGTTATTTTGTCTTTGTACTCGGTTTGTAAGCTGTCAATCAACGGCATCATCTTTCGGCATGGGGCACACCATGGGGCATAAAAATCTATAAATACAGGTTTGTGCGACTGAATAAGCGCATGGAATTCATCCGGTTCCATTTTGTTTTTTTCATCTGGTTTTGCATTGGGTTCAATTACCACCGGTAGTTCTTCGAGGTTCCATTCCATGATACCTTTTTCAAGGTTATACACCCGGCTGTACCCGTTTTCTATAAGTGTTTCGGCTGCCCGTTGGCTTCGCCAGCCCGTGTTGCAATAGAGATAAACCGGTTGGTCTTTTGGTAAAAGCAATAGTTTTTGCTTAAAATCAAAGGCATAATAATTTAACTGACCCGCCCCTGCAATATGCCCGTTGGCAAACTCTGAGGGTGTTCGCACATCCAGCAATGTACCGGGTTTTGTTTTAAAAAGTTTCTGGAATTCAGGGGAGCCAAGGTTTGTATACTCAGTTTCCTGGGCACAGATTGTTATTATAAATGCTGCTAATAATAGACTCAAGGTAATTCTGTTCATAATTAATAATTTTGAACAGATAGTCGGAAAGGGATTGATTCCTGACAGGGTGGGGTACTGATTTTTTGGGAGGTGTCTTTTTTATCTCCCACGAAGACACAAAGAACAAAGATATGAAAGCTATCATCTCTCCTTTGTCTATTTTAATCTTTCAAGTTTTTGAAGGATGCCTTCTTTAAGCAAGGCAAGGTCTTCCTGAGAAAAATTAGGGTCATTGCTTTTTTCCAGGCCTTTCTCTATAATTTTGCTCTGTTTTTCGTAATTGGTACAGGCACTACACATCATTTTATGTGCTTTTAGCTGCATCTCCTCTATTTTGTTCAGCTTGAAGTTTATCTTTTTTTCAATCAGTTCGGTAGCTTTCAAACATGAGAGAAAAAGTATATGCATTAGTTTTTTCATTATTCTCTAATTTTTAAACCAGTTCGTATCCACACAATCCCTCAACTGCAATTTAGCCCTGTGAACGATTTGCCAAAAGTTAGTAGGGGTAATACCCAGTTCCTGACATATTTCTTCACCTTTTTTATCTAGAAGGTATTTTGATTTTATGGCAAAAGACCATCTTTCCGGTAAGGCTCCCATGCATTGTTTCAAAACAGCCTGGAATTCGGAATTGTCGAGCAGGTGACCTTCATCTTCTTGCCAATTCTGCGGCCTCTCCTCTTTTTTCCAGTCTCCGCCTGCATCAAAAAATTTTGAAAAAACGTCATTCTCAGCTGGAAGGGGTTGTTTAACTTTCTTCCTGTAAACATCGATGATTTTATGGTTAAGAATAGAAAATAACCAGGTTTTATGGCTGCTTTGACCTTTAAAACTATCAATTTTTTCGGCGGCTGCCAAAAAAGTATCCTGTACAAGGTCTTTGGCCAGTTCCGAATCCGAGACTTTATATACTGCCCAGGAATACAAGTCCTCTGTATATTTTTCAACCAGGTCTGTTAAACTGTATGTTTTTTCTGAATCCATTTATCCAGATTAATTGAATGGGGCAGGTTAGTAGAATTTTAAATTTACTTCCTGCAAATAAACAACTTTTTTTTAAAAGTGCTTGTTTGAGTTATCATAATTTCCTCCTTTTTCGAAGTTTCTGCTAACCAGGCTCTCTTTCGGGCATTTTCATTCAATCCCATCAATCATGGTTGTTTTCATGGGAGTCAGGTGCATTCTGGTGTGGTATTCTGAAAAGGGGTTTAGGAAGAGTACAAAGAATAATTATCTTTGGGAAAGATACCGGGAAAAGAATGAATTTGACAATTGAAAACATACTGTTGGTTGGCTCTTTATTGCTTTTTATCAGTATTATAGCCGGCAAGACGTCTTTTAAATTTGGTATTCCAACCCTTTTGCTGTTTTTAGCTATTGGAATGTTGG
>CAZGTU010000041.1:0-37135 GCA_964528675.1 uncultured Bacteroidaceae bacterium | reverse complement strand
CTGACTGAGGATACAGATTCGGTCCTCTATGTTGCCACCTCAGAAGGAGTGTTTTATAAAAAACAACAGGAGCCTGAGTTTAATACCTTAGCCCTGCCGGATACTTTACTTAACACTAAGATCCCTTCTGAAAATTCTCTTGTGAGTCCGATGATTTCCGCAATAACTTCAGATGAGAGAACGGGAATATGGATAGCTTATGAAAACTGGTGGATAAGTCATTATAATCCCAAAAACCAAAAATTCAGTCATTATAACTTACAGGATTATGCAAGTGATTCTTATCAAACATTAATTACTTCACTTATAAGTCACAAGGAAAAACTATGGCTGGGAACTATCGGAGCCGGCCTTATTAAATATGACCCAGACAGTGGAAAAACTGAAATATTAAATGATATTGTTCCATTTCCTGTACATCACATAGAGCTTTCCACAGATGAAACTTTCTGGATTTCAAGTAGCAATGGCCTTATTAGCTTTAATCCTGAAAACAGTGAATATCAAAGATTCACGAATATACCTGAAGACAACAGAAGCCTTGCTTCTACCCCGTTACAACATTCGTATGAAGATAAAAGCGGGATATTATTGGTAGGGACATCAAATGCCGGGATCAGTTATGCATTTCCGAACAAGCAGTTCAGACATATGCTTGTGGGCCTGCCCAACTTCTATACTCTGAGTCATATGGATGTAACCTCCATTCTCCAGGACAAATCAGGAAATATTTGGATTGGATACAGGGGAGGTTATATTGAAATGCATGATATTATGAAAGGGGAAAGGCATAGCATAGAAATTTCATCGCTTTTCAGTCCAAATCCACCAGGAACAATATTTGACATTGCTGAGGCATTAAACGGGGAAATATATTGTGCTTCATGGCAGGGGGGACTTCAAAAGTTTAATCCTGATAATTTCAGATTTGAACCTGTTACCGGCAGTGCTGAAAGTTTTTTACAAAAATTTGAGGGAGCAGATATCCGGGATGTTGAAATTGATAAAAACGGTGATATCTGGCTTACACTTCATGGGAAAGGGTTATACAGGTATAATACGCAAAATGGTGATATAAAAATTTTTACACAAGAAACAGAGCTTGAAAATAATACAGGTTTAAGTAATAACTGGGTATACGATATTTGTCTGGATGGTGATGAATTCGTCTGGGTTACCTCTGCCCATGGATTATCAAGGATTTCTAAAGCAGACCATAAAATTAAACGGTATTATAAAACAGAACAACAGTCCAGCCTTGCTCAAAATACAACAACCTTTGCTTATCGTGATCTGAAGGGAAATATCTGGATAGGTACACCTAATCATTTGAATCTTTACATCAGGGGGACGGATCGTTTTCAGAGATTTAATCCGGGCATGAGTACTAAACCTATGCAAATCAAAAGTCTTATTCAGGATAGCACCGGAATATACTGGGCGGGTACTTCCGGTGGCATTATCAAGTTCGAGTTACTCCAAACCCCATATGACACGCCTCAGCTTTCCACAATCGGACATTTCGATATAGATGACGGCCTACAGTCAGAATCGTTTAACCTGCAATCTGTTTCCGTAAATTCTGATGGTTTGATCTTTTTTGGAGGAGATAAAGGAATTGATTATTTCCATCCTGAAGAAATTAACCCCTCTGATCCGGAACCCTTAATCAGGATAAAAAATATAGAAATTTTTGGGGAGGAAGTTTACCCGGGAACTCCCGGAGGTCCGGAAATATCAGCAGATGATAAAATCCTGCTGAATTATAATCAGAACATGATCGGGATTGAATATGTGGCATTAAATTATTTCAATAATGATAATAATTTATACAGCTACATCCTTGAACCTTTGAATTCTGATTGGATAGAAGCGGAAAAAAACAGGGAGATATTATTCTCCAATCTTGAACCCGGTCATTACAGCCTATCACTGAAAGTAACCACCGACCAGGAAGAGGTTTATATCAGTGACAGGATACTCAATTTTCATATCCAACCCCCTTTCTGGGAGACCCTGTGGTTCAGAATTTCCCTTGTCCTCCTCATTTTTGCCATCATCATTCTCTCGATAATGTTCTACACGAAAAACCTCAGACAAAAACACATTCTCCTGGAAAGTTTAGTTGAAAAACGCACCAATCAACTGAGCCAGAAAAACACGGTACTTCGTGAACAAAGGAATGAATTAAGAAGCGCTAATTTATTGTTAAGAAAAAGACAGACCCAAATTCAGAAGCAAACCACAGAGTTAAAGATTCAGAGTGATCAATTATCAAAAAACAATGAAGAATTGAACATGCTCAATTCCATGAAGGATAAATTCCTTAGCATTATTGCCCATGATCTTAAGAATCCTTTCAATACATTGCTGGGATTTTCCGAGTTGCTGAAAGAAGAATTTGATACCCTCTCCGATAATCGTAAAAAAGAAATGATATCATACATACACGAGTCTTCAATGGGTTCCCGTAATTTACTGGATAATCTTCTGGATTGGTCCCGTTCTCAGACCAAAAGAATAAAGGTCCGCTCCGAATCTCTCAATATGAATAAATTATTTGATAATATCCATGAGCTTTTCATGCCGATGCTGGAAAAAAAAGATATCATTCTGGAAAAAGAGATTTCAAATGAGCTCGAGGTTTGGGCCGACAGGGACCTTTTGAATACAATTTTACGAAATCTCATAAGCAATGCGATAAAATTCACTCCGTCAGGAGGAAAAATATGGATCAAAACATGTGCCGCCTCAACTGATAAAGTTTGTGTCGAAATAAAAGACAGCGGAGTGGGAATGGATGCTGATGAAGTTAAAAATATCTTCAAAATGGATTCAGCAAAGCAATCCCAGGGCACCGCAGGTGAAAAGGGAACAGGTCTGGGAATGATGCTGGTAAAAGAATTCACAGAATTGATGAATGGAAATCTTCGAATAGAGAGTGAGAAAAACAGGGGCACATCGGTATTTGTTTATCTTCCGGCAAACTAGAACTCTGCCATTGAGGGCTTTTCTTCTACTAAAGACTCTTCTCAATAATATTTTTAAGGAGCTCCGATTTAACCTTGATGGCAGTGCCAGCTCCTGACACTATTCTCAATTAATTCCTTTATCCCACAGTGTAGCTTTAAATGCCAGCAGAAATCTCTTCCTCATCCCATTGGTCTATTCTCCATGGTCTATGGTCCATCCCCTACTTCCCATACCCCAGAATCGCATCATTCAACTCCCTCAACACCTCTTTTTTAAAACCTACCGGAGAAAGCACCTTTACATCAGACCCCATAGCGAGGATCATGGATTTGAACTCGTAGGTTGGATGAACCTTATAGCCAAAAATCACTTTTTCATCATCTTCCGATTCTATGAACTGGCTTTCGTGCAATGGCTGAGTTATCAGATATTGAGCCTGATGTCGTAATACTGCAATCCTGATCTCGGGAGGCTCTCCCATTGGTGATATAATACCAACGGTATTTCGAAAATAATCTTTTGCATTGAATTTTTTAGGTATATATTCCTGTTCCAGTTCTTCCACTTCCCAGATCCGGTCAAGACCATAAGTTCTGAGTTCTCCTTTGGTTTCATTCAACCCTATCAGATACCAGCGGTTTCTGTATTCCTTGAGCAGGTAAGGGTGAACAATGATAAAATAAGGCTTATCCTCATAAAATGGCTGGTAATAGATCCGCACCACCTTCTTGTCCTGAATGGAGCGAATAAGGGGAATCAGGAACTGGCTTCCTCCGAAACTGTGGGAAATCTCAGACTGAACAAAGTCCAGGTCACCGTTTTTTCGTCCCAGGTTACGAATCCTCAGGGTATTGATTATTTTTTGGATCAGGGCTTTC
Organism: uncultured Bacteroidaceae bacterium; assembly: GCA_964528675.1. GTDB lineage: Bacteria > Bacteroidota > Bacteroidia > Bacteroidales > CAYRTD01. The sequence continues at coordinate 33,284 of CAZGTU010000041.1, read as the reverse complement.
AATCCCCGAATGTTTTTGTGAGACTTCAACTGATCAAGATATTGTACTGTAAGACGGAATATTTCATTTTCCTCATCATTTAAAGGAATTTTGTTAAGCGAGAAATTTTTATCCCGGTAATAATAACCCGACTTTGCTTCATCATATTCGATTGGAGCCGCAAAACCTTCAGGTTGGGGCTTTTTCATTATTTCAATATCATTTTTCACTCTTTCCTCACCGGGTTTTTCACTTTCAAGCGCAGTTCCAAGCTCATCCATAAGCTGGGTAATGCTTGCCAGACCTTTTTCAGTAATACAGTGGTCAATGACACGGTAACGTATGTAATCGGAAAGTTTGTTGTCCATGATGTTTTATTTGAGCCTAAAAATATGGAAATTTAAGGAGAACCTTAAACTTTATGATAAACCCAATGTTTAATAATTCTCTGTTTAAATATGTTTTTTATGGACATGAACTTTAAAATTCTTTATTTTTACTGTTTCTAAACAAAAAACTATCTGTGATATGTCTGCAAAAATCAAGTACCTGACCATTCTTCCCTTTATTTCGTTGATGTTTATTTCACAAATCCTTACTGCCCAGGATAATGTTACCTGGCTGGAAGATTATACCGGCGAAATGCCCGTAGGGAATGACACCTATCGCTATAAGTTTAACAAGCTTGACGGCAATGATTGTAAAATCAAGATCGAGGAGCTTCTTACAGACAAAAAAGGTTCAACCGAAAGCCGGCACTGGGAATTTTACCTCTCCGATATAGATCCGGCCACCCTGAAATTCAATCCTAAAAGAAAATCCATTGCCATAGAGATGGAAACAAAGAATTCCCAGAAGTTTATATCTTATTATGAGGAAGGTGAATTTGATGAATATACCGAAGAGATAGAACTCACCATGAATGAGGTTGATATGTCCCGCTCATTTATTGAAAATTTCAGGGAAAATATTTCAGAATGCAAGGAAACAGAGACTGTCTGGACAGATCGTGAAGAAGCTTTCAACTGGCTTTCCGAAAATATTGGCGAAGCCATGGATGACGATGTTAAGTGGGAACAAGAATTCAAAGAAGGCGAAAGGCCTTACCTGGTTGAATTTTTCGCCACCTCTGATGATGATGGCGAACAGGAGATGTTCAATTATGTGATGGATCTGAATGATATTAATCCAATGAAAGTAAACCTGGATATTTCGGGTAAAACACTCAGCATTGAAGTTCCGGTGCGGGAGGGTGAAGATTATATTGAAATGAAAGGTCCTGATGGAAAAGAATTTACGGATGAATTGATCATATATGCAGATGATATTGAAGAGGCCAGAAAAATTGTCAATGCACTTTCCTATCTCATAAGCAATACAATGCCAGAAAGACCCACCTGGGAAAGTTATACAGCAGCTCTGGAGTTTGTAAAGGAAAATATGGGTGAGGTGAAAATTGATGATGACATTTATCAAAACAGCATTCAATTTGAAGAAGATCCTGCAGGCATAGTTGATCTGACAGTGAGGGAAACAGACGAAGACGGCGAGACTGAAGAGGCCACCTATTCATTTTACCTGTTTGATATAATCGATAAGCTGAATCTCGATGTATCCAAAAATGAAATCACCGTGGAAATGGAAACAAAAAACGATCGTGATTTCATACGTGAAGCATCCGAAGGAAGTGTTTCCGGCTATGAATCGGACCTTGAATTCCATATGGCTGATATTGACAATGCAAGGGATGTTATAAACGCCTTTGAAATAGCAATACGCAACAGTGAAGAATTAATCGTCGAATTTCAATCTGTTGATGAAATCAATTTCTGGCTTGCCGAAAACTTTGCTCCTCTATTCAGGGAAGATGAAAAATATGAGCAAAAGCTGGAAGTACTGAAGGAAAATGAAAATATGCTGGTAATTGAAAGGACATTGACTGAAGAAGATGAAGGCGAAGTGACGGTAACTGAATATCGCGTTTATCCGGAAGATATCAATCTTGAAGAACTCGAGATAGATGTCAGTAGAGGAAGGCTTACTGTACCGATAGGAACCGATGAAGATTTCATCAGGCAATATGAAAATGAACAGCTTGAAGATTTTACCGACGATGCAGAGGTTTACTTTGCCGACCCGCTGGTTGCCAAAAACTTCATGGCTGCCATACGGTATCTCAAAGAAAATTCAATGGTGGAAAATCGTTCGGAAATGACCCGTGATGAGGCAATTGATTTTCTTAAGCAAAACATACCCGATATCAAACTGGCAGAAGAAAAATACGAACAAGAAATTGAAGTCCTTGATGAAGGCAATTGCAAGCTCAAATATACCAGGCTTATAACCGAAGAAGACGGAGAAACCAATGAATATATCTATGAGTTTCTTGCTGCAGACATCTTTGAGAGAAATTCAGAATTATCTGTCGATGACGAATTGATTGAGGTCATACTGGTTACCACAGGGGAAGAAGAACTCATTAAACCCTATGAGAATGGTGAAGTTGAGGACTTTGAGAGTGAATTCACAATCTATACCGATGATGTATTGCTGGCTAAGAAGATCCTTGGAGCATTTGCAGCACTGGCAAGGGAATGTGGGAAGTGAGGGGAAGAGAATGGTTTATGGGTAGGAGTGAACAAATTCGGTGGGATTTTGTCTTTGAAGACAAAATGAATGAATAACTATGAAAGAAAAATGGACAATTGATAATATACCCGATTTAAAAGATAAAACCGTTATCGTGACCGGTGGGAACAGTGGTTTGGGTTATGAATCAGTGAAGGCGTTTGCTATGAAGGGTGCAGAAGTGATACTGGCCAGCCGTTCAAAGGAAAATGGTGAACATTCCCGGGATGAAATACTGAAAGAATTCCCGGGCGCGACTATTGAAGTCATGATACTTGATCTGGGAGATCTTGAATCGGTAAAAGGATTTGCCTCAGAATTCAGGAAAAAATATAACCGACTGGATGTACTGATGAATAATGCAGGTATCATGATGAGTCCGTATTTCAGGACAAAAGATGGATTTGAAGGGCAAATGGGAATCAATCACCTTGGACATTTTGCTCTGACCGGCTTACTGATGGACATTCTTAAAAAAACTCCCGGATCCAGGGTGGTAAATGTCAGCAGTAACGCTCACAAAAGAGGCAAAATGGATTTTAATAATCTGCTTTTCGAGAACGGCAGGGACTATAGTCCCACCAGGGCATATGGACGCTCAAAGCTTGCTAACTTACTTTATACCTATGAACTCCAGAGAAGACTTGAAAGAAATAACAGCAATACTCTTGCCGTGGCAGCTCATCCCGGAGTGGCAATGACAAATCTTGCGCGATATCTCGAGAAGAAACTTCTGCTCAAGCTGCTTTTTCCTGTGTTAAAATGGCTCGCACAGGATCAGACATCGGGGGCATTACCGCAGATCAGGGCATCGGTCGACCCGAATGTAAAGGGAGGCGAATATTATGGCCCGGACGGAAAGAATGAATTCAAGGGTTACCCGGTCCGCGTCGAATCCAATGCAGCTTCTCATGATCGTAAGGATGCGGCCAGGTTGTGGGAGGAATCAGAGCGCCTGACAGGAGTGGAGTATAAAATTTAATCCTTTAATCGTTGAGCCCACTCCGAAATATGCAATTCCCCTTTCTCCCTGTGTATACTCACAGTTCAAGTTTATCTGTTCCGTATAAACTCAAGTCCATGCTCCAATATTCTATCTAAATTATCAGCCATATCTTCTTCTGAAATATCTTTCTTAATATCCGGAGGAATACCATTTTCAATATTGAATCCGTCTGGGGTATAAATGCGGGTGGAAGAAACCCTCAGCAACCAGCCATTGCTGAGTTCGGTATAGGCAGGAATACCTCCGCCACCTCCACTGTTATCGCCGATGACGGTTACATTGGGTAATTCTCTCATCATTGCTATCATATAGTTGGTGGCACTGTAGGAAAGACGGTTGGAAAGGATAACCACAGGTTTCAGGAAAGTCTCCCTGTCTTCGAGTGGTTCAACATAAACTTCATACTTGCCGGTAAAATCATTATGCCCCGGACCCGTTTTATCCTGTCTTAACACTGCCAGTATTTTCCTGTCGGTAAAGCGGCGGGCAATTTTAACAGCATTGAACATGGACCCTCCGCCATTGCTTCTTACATCGATTATTATTCCTTTGTGATCTCTAAACTTATCAATCACATAATCAAGATTTCCCTCCGAAACAGAATTACTGAAACTGCGATAATGAATATATCCTACATCATCAAAATCCATAATAATGAAGGGACCGGCATATTGTTCCCTGCCCTCAAAGTAATATCGTTGCAAAAGCGAAAAATCATAGTTAACAGGATAATCCAGATGCCAGAACCAGTTCCTTGAACGGTCAAAAGGCGACTTCAGGTTTACATGCCCGTCTTTAAGCATAAAAAGCATATCAGCGAGAACATCAAACAGTTCCTCCTCCCCCATTTCCGGATATATACGATCCTGATAAGCATCATAGGCCGAATCCCAATCAATGTTCTTATATTCAAAGAAACTATATTCCCGGTCCGTGAACTCCCATGTCTGCAGAAAAACACTCATGGGGTCAGTTGCAGGCTCCTCATCATAAAACAACTTCTCACAGGAAGAAAATACCATCCCCGACCCGACCATTAACAGTAATAGTTTTTTCATATTGTATTGAATTCTTTTTTCAATCAAATCTTTATTCAATAAATTTCTCAATCCTTATCCCATCTCGACTTAGTTCGACTTACTTCGACTGTCGCTCAGTAACCGCCGCTCAGCAACCACTGCTACGATGACCGGTCACCACAATTTGCTTATTCTCATTTCTTCATTATCTTCACCCCATTAACTTTACCTCATTATCTTCACCTCATTATCCCACCTCATTCTCCTACATCCTCTTCAACCAAAACCCGATCCTCAACCTATGATTCGCAACCCTCACCGGCAATCCTTCCTCCTCATTCTGCAGATGCCAGAAATCCCATTCATATGAAATACTCACCCGGTTCTCTTCGCTATGCTTCATCATCTTGATAAGCTCTGCTTTAATGCTGATTCTCCTGAAGGATAAAGGTCCGGCAAAAATATGTTCCATTCCTCCTATATTGTAGTCAGGAATACGATTGATATATGAGAAAAAAGGTAAGGTGGCAGATGAACGAAACCAGGCATCCTTTTTCAGCAGTTGAAAATCTTTGGTAAAGGAAGCTGTTGCATTCAGCGAAACAATACCATCTCCATGAAAAGCATCGTTCTCGAGTTTGCTATAAAAATTCGCCATGTAATCACCTGATAGGCCGCCTCCCACAGCCCATAAATCATTTTTCATATGACGCAGGATATTACTTTCGAGCTTTCCCTGCGGACTCCGGAACTGAGAACCCAGGGTTGATGGCCCCTGAAGATGGTTATATTGTAACCTCAGATCATGAATGGTTGTCCAGTTCGGGGTTATCTTAAAACTTCTCCAGTAAATGCCTGCACCCGGACCCGGGTATACAAGGGGACTTATCCTTTGATCCTGAAGGCTCCCATAGCTCAGCACCGGCCCGGATACCTGGTATTTATCTGTGACAGCAATTTTCTCTTTTCGTCTTTCTTTGAATGCTTCTATGCGCTCCTTTATGCTTTGAGCGTTCAAAGCGAATGGAAATACAAGCAGTGTGATCAGGAGTAAATATCGTAATTTCATACCCGGAAATTTGAATGAAATTTCAAATTTAGAAAAAAGGATCTACAAATGAATATAAATATTATCCACACCCACCTGCCAAAACTGCTTATGCGCAATTGCGGGTAGGAATTAACACAAATAAGTAACTCACCAAAAAAGTGACTCACCCAATTTTTATACCTTTGCCCCCTCAAAATAAAAAATCTCCATGCCCAAAAACCACGAAGAACTCGGCACAGCAAACATAAACAGGCTCCTGATACAGTTGTCTATGCCTTCTATGCTGGCCCTGTTCGCCAATGCTCTTTACAATATTATCGATACGATCTTCGTGGGTCGTGGTGTGGGAGCCGAGGGTATTGCAGGAGTAGCAATCGTACTTCCTGTCGTTGCTATTCTTTCTTCATTTGCTCATCTCATTGGGATTGGAACAGGAACACTGATATCCAGGCAACTGGGTAGAAAAGAGATCTCCGAGGTGAACAAGACGGCAGGCAATGGTTTTTTAATGATCATCCTGATCAGCGTGTTTTTCAGTACCATCGGTCTGATATTCACCGATCCTATTATGCTGGCTTTCGGAGCCACCCGCACCATTCTTCCATATGCCAGCGATTATGGAAAGATCATTTTCATTGGTATGATATGGTTCCCCTTCTGCGTAAGCAGCAGCAATTATCTGCGTGCTGAGGGTAATGCACGTGACGCGATGAACGCCATGCTAATCGGATTGCTGGTGAATGTAGTTCTTGACTATATTTTCATCTTTCCACTGGATATGGGCATAAAAGGTGCGGCACTTGCCACCATCACAGGGAAATTCACTACCCTGTTATACCTCGTATGGTATTTTACCGGCCCGAGGCATCTGATAAAGTTCAGGATCAGCAATCTGCGACTTGATAAAAAAGTATTGAAACCGGCCATTTCAGTGGGAATTTCCGGTTTCGGCATGCGTTCCTCCAGCAGTGTGGCCAATGTAATATTAAACCACACCCTTGGAGCCCTTGGAGGTGACATTGCCATTGCCACCTTCGGGATAATATATAAGATCACCCTGTTCTTCGGGATGCCCCTTTTTGGCCTGAATCAGGGAATGCAACCCATAGTGGGATATAATTACGGTGCGGATCAAAAAGCACGGATCAAAAAAACCTTGAAACTGGGATTTTTATATGCAATAGCCTACGGACTTATAGCAGTGGTAATTTTCCTGGTATTCGCCAAACCTATATTCGGACTTTTCACCACCAATGAAGAATTACTCGAGATTGGTCCCAGGGCATTGCGCATTGTCATTGCCATGATGTGGCTCATGGGCATCTCTCATGCAAGCATGGGCGCTCACCAGGCCATGGGAAAGGCAAAATCGGCCTTCATTCTTGCCATTCAGCGCTGGGTATTGCTGATTACTCCCATGGTACTTATCCTTCCCTACGTTTTCAATCTCGGCCTCGACGGTGTTTGGCTGGCATTTCCACTGGCAGATTTGATAGGTGCAATTATGGCGCTGGTGTTTTTGTGGGTGACGTTTAGGAGAGAGAATGTGGTAGGATGATGGGGTAGGAGAATGTGGTAGGATCGGTCATCGAGTCGAGATGGGAATAGATAAGATGCCTGAAAACAAACACAAAACCAGGCTCCAAATAATAATATTATTCCAATTCAAGTTATTAATATAGATTTCGTAAAAATAGATGTGTAAAATACATGCCAATGTTAAAACAATTTCTTAATATTATATTTCTTTTCATTCTCATGGGCAACCCGGTATTTGCACATAACGCTAACCCGAGGTATCATGTCATCATCGATACCGATGGGAATCTTGCCGACATGAGGGCTATTTCCATGCTTCTGGCAGGGAATGACATACGGGTCCTGGCGGTTAGTTGTTCCCCTGGCACTTTGGCTCCCGAGCAAACATATGAAAAAGTGAAAGGTATCCTGCACAGCTTTTATCACGAAGGGATTCCTGCAGGTGTCGGGAATGGTGCGAAAACCAAAATTTCTTCCAGCTCTTCTTTTGATGGCGAGATTCCCTGGAGTTATGAAGAAACCGTCAGGAACTTCAATCATTTCCCGGATTCAAAAAAGCTTCTGATCGATATCCTGGAAAAGTATGAAACAAAAGTCAACCTTATTGCCCTTGGCTCTCTTGACACTTACTATGCAGTGCTTAAATCCCGTCCGGATTTACAAAATCAAATTGAAAGGATCATCTGGTTTAAGAAGGGGTTAACTGAAGAAAAAGCTGACTCTCCTGAAAGTTACAGATATCTTAAAGATAGCGGAATAAGACTGGATCTGGTCAGCAATAATAACAGGCATCTTATCATTGATGAAAACTACCTGGGAGAGATCAAAAATACAAATTCCATTTATGCAAGGCAGATCGAATATGTACACAACCGTCCCCCTGTAAGCCAAAAAGTGAATACTAGTTTATTACATATGGGAGAAGATCTGGCACCCCTTTATCTTACAGTGCCTTTAATATTTGATGTCAATGTGCAGGAAAACATCCATTCCGCTTCAATTAATCCAAATATACCGGCAGATTTTATTAATGAAGCCATCGGTACTTTACTTATATCTTCTACCGCAGTGAACAACAGGGTGTTTATTGATTTCCCTGTAGATCAAAACTTGTACCAGCCGGGCTATGCAGAGATGCTGGACTCCACCTTGAAAAAATTCGGTCCTGTTGAATGGAAAGCCATCTGTCTGACCAATGAAATTCACGGTCATACCGGGATCTATTCCATCATAGGAGCAAAAATGGGAATACGGGCCATGGAGTATTTCAATATAGGCATCAATAATCTAAAGATTACCAGTTTTGCGGGGAACAAACCACCCTTAAGCTGTTTCAACGACGGACTTCAGATCAGCACCGGTTCGACCATCGGCCAGGGATTGATCACCATTTCGGACAGTGTCAGCAATGTGCCCGGGGCAGTGTTTGAATTTAATGGCAGGAAAATTCAGATCTCAGTGAAATCCGAAATAGCCGCACAAATGAAAAAAGACATTAAATATGGGGTCGAAAATTACGGCCTTGAAAATTCAGAATACTGGCGCTATATCGAAAAGCTGGCTATGAAGTACTGGGAGGAGATGGACAGGCATAAAATAATGGTGATTGATAAGGATTCATATTAATGAGTCTGTGATTTTTTCTAATTTAGCGCTCAATGAGATATTGAACTGAAAATTTTTTTCCAAATGCGTTCTTCAGCGAAAGCCCTGGTCTATTTTCAAAATGATTTCAATTAATAATTCGAAATGCCTGAAATAATTGTTCATATAGGATATCATAAAACCGGCACGACATATCTTCAGAAAAAAATCTATCCGAATATTCAGAACCTTAAATATTATGATTATCTCTCAGAGAACTTATTTCCCGGCATGGCATCAAAGTCATCCTTTGATATTGATCTGGACAGGATAAAGGAAAAACTTAATTCACTCGGGCATGATCGAATACTCTATTCCCAGGAAGGGCTTGTAGGTCCTTTGTTCTACAACAGCGGTATAAATGCTAAAGAGATCGCCGATAACCTGAAGAAGCTCAATGTGTCGAAAATTATCATTACCATCAGAAATCAGGTTGCACTGATCGATTCCATATACAGACAATACATCCAGGAGGGAGGGGTTGCCCGCTTCAACCATTTCATTGAAGGCTGGAGGTATTCATTTGATTTGGACCATTTGAATTTCTATCGGTTGATAAATTATTATTCCAGTCTTTTCGGGAAAGAAAATGTGCTTGTCATTTTATCTGAACAGATCCGGGAAAATGAAGCTGAAGTTATCCGCCAATTAGAAAACTTCACAAACGGAACATATATCGAAAACAATAAAAATTTAAATCCGCGGCAGTCCAATATCTCCCTGTCTAATTTAAGTATCCGATTGCTCAGATTTATTAATCATTTCACATACAGCAATCACAGACCCTCCTGTGCCATTCTTCCCAACAATTTTACAACCTGGAAGATCAGGTATGCATTACAACGCTTAATTGATCCTTACCTGTTCTCAAGAATATCGGGCAGAAGACTCCTGATCAATAAAAAAACAATCGATTTCTTATCTGAGCACTACCATACAAATAATTTGAAATTACAGGAGGAACACAATCTTGACTTAGCGCGGTATGGTTATCCTTTGTAAGATCGAAAAAAATACCCAAGCTCGGGTATTGATAGATTATCCTCTTATGTATACTTTTAAGATGTCTTTAAAAACACCATTTTAAAAATCAAAAAGAATCGCGCAAAATAAGGCATCAACGATAAAAAGCATGTGTGTTTATTATTCTGTTTGTGGCCACTGGATTAAAGAGCAATCCTCTTTCTTCAGGTTATTTTAGGATCAGGTTCACATACTTCTGAAAATTCAGAAATATTATTTACACTTAAATTTGAATACACGGATTAATAAATACTATTATATCTTCGACATTTATAAACACTCTATATGAAAAAAGCGAAATTCCCAGGTGAAAATTTATCTGCCTATCTGACGAAAATACTGGTAATGTGTTTTTCCTATTTATCCTCTCAGGGTAATTTGTTCAGCCAGAGCAACAACAAAAACAATGATAACAGGAAATTTTACATTGCTGATAATTCAAATAACAGGTCAATAGGGGTGAGCCTTTTAAATAACACTATTCCTGAAAAATTGAAATATCCCTTAATCCTCCTCCCTACCTTGCCTTATTTAACGCTTCTTGAAAATCAGCTACAAGCTCGTTAAAAACTTCTTTCACGGAGCTGATTTTTGTTGCCAGATATGCATTACTACCTGCAAAGGCATAGCCGCTTTTCATATTGCCTTTGTATGCATTGTACAAAGCAGTGATAATGCAATAAGGACTGCTGGAAACATCGCAGGTTTTTATGCAATGAAAAGGACATTTTATAGGCATTTTCAGGCCCAGTTTGACCTTATCAATAAAGTTGTTTTTTACGGCACGGCCGGGCATACCTACAGGACTTTGAATGATCTCCATGTCATCTTCAGAAGCATCAATATAAGCCTGTTTGAATTCTGCTGATGCATCACATTCATGGGTAGTGACAAAACGGGTGCCTAACTGTACACCCTTGGCACCCTTTTGCATGATGTTATAAATATCCTGACCGGTATAAATGCCTCCGGCAGCTATAACAGGTATTTCTTTATGGTACTTTTCTTCATAGAAACTGACTTCCTTTACTACATCAGAAACAAGTTCCTCCAGGGAATTATTGGCATCATCCAGCTTGCCTTTTTTGAAACCCAGATGACCACCGGCTTTTGGACCTTCCACAACAAAAGCATCCGGAAGGTAATTATGCATTGATTTCCACTTTTCACAAATGATCTTTGCAGCCCTTCCTGAAGAAACAATAGGAACCAGTTTTGTTAAACTTTCCGGCTTCAGGAATGAAGGAAGATCCAGGGGTAATCCGGCTCCTGAAAAAATAATATCGGCTTTTTCTGAGACTGCAGTACGTACAAGATCAGCAAAATTGGTCATTGCAACCATAATGTTCACACCAATAACACCCCTCGTTCTCTCCCTGGCTTTTTGCAATTCTATTCGCAGGCCTTCCATGTTGGCTTCCAGATAACTCAGCGCAGGATTACGATGCACCAGGCCTAGCCCGGCAGCCGAAATAACACCTACACCACCCTGGTTTGCCACCGAAGATGCCAGCCCGGACATTGAAATTCCTACCCCCATACCACCCTGAATTATGGGTACGGCTATGTTTATCCCTCCAATTTTAAAATTTCTCATTACTACTTCTCCCTCAAAATTATGTGTTTTATGACCGCCAAAGGTAAGCAAACAAATCAATAAAGCATGTTTATTTATAATTTATTCTGGCTCTGGTAAATAATTAATAATGAATAGATATTAGCCTGCGAAGACCGGTTATATCCTACCACATTCTCCCACCTCATTATCTTCACCTCATTCTCCCACCACATTCTCCCACCACATTCTCCCACCACATTCTCCCCCCTCTCTCCAAAAAAATCATCAATTTCATTGACATGCCCCCTGCTCATATTATATTTTTAAGGAGAAACCTAAAACTATCAAATATGAAAGACTTAATGCCCATCCTTTTATTTTCATGCTTTTTTCTTTCAATTACGAACTGCAGCAAAGAAGACGATCCCCTTCCCTCTTTAAATGAAGAAGAGCTTCTTTATGCAGAAGAAGCTTTTCCCAGTACCAGCGGGGATACTGTCTCCATCACCTATAATGGCACCCGGATCACCTGTGAGCTAATTAATGGTGTCTATGTTTACCAGGGAGATATTATCATAGATCCCTCAACGCTAAAATCAACTGCAGGTGGTGGAATTGAAGGCGATAGCAAAAGATGGCCTTATGGAATTGCTTATTATGTTATTGCTGATAATGTGCCGAGAACAGAGAGAATAACCGAAGCCATTAAGCATTATGAACAAAGAACGGATATTATATTCGAGGAAAGAACCGATGAAGAAGATTACATCGAAATAATCTGGGATGACGATGGTTGTGCTTCTGAACTTGGAATGATTGGAGGAAAGCAGAATCTGTGGCTGGCCGATTGGGGTACAACGGGGACGGTAGTTCATGAACTGGGTCATGCGCTCGGGTTGATTCATGAACAAAGTAAAAAAAACAGGGATGATTATGTAACAATTGTATGGGATAACATTGTACAAGAGCAGAAACATAATTTTCAAAAATATCCGAACAGCATGATAACTGAAGGCTTTGATTTCAGTTCTGTGATGATGTATTCTTCAAAAGCCTTTTCTAAAAACGGCAAGTCGACAATCACAAAAAAGGATGGAACAGGCTATGCAGTACAACGAAATGGTCTCTCCGATGAAGATGTGCAGATCCTGTCAATGATGTATTCCGATTTACATGATCCGGTATGGGTAGACGGATTTACCGATCAGGTTAGCAACATAGGCATTGCATCGGATGGTAAGTACTATTACACAATCGGAAGCGGGGAGGCTTCTGCTGCAAAAATCAATAAATATGATAATGACAACATTCGCCTGGGATCATATCGATTTGATAATTTGAAGGGTAGAGGACTCGAATATAATAAATCGGACGGTTACTTATATGCCTCTGTGCAAGGGGGACACATTTTAAGGTTCACCGATCTTGAAAATGAAAAGCACGATACTGTATATCGCTCCATCATGCAAAGTGAAGACGGGTCCTTCGCTCTTTCAAAGGATGGAGAGAAAATGTATGACTTTTACAATGGCACTCTTAAAGTTTACGATTTCAAAACCGGGGAACTCTGGGAAACCATCACCGGCCTTTCATGCGGCAGCGATGTTTTCGGAGGTGCAGCGGCAGTAACTGTTGATTACAGTTATATCTATACCTGGAATGCCTATAGTAATACTGTATATGTATACAACCATAAAGGTGTATTTCAAAGAACACTTGAAGAGATCTACGGAGTAGGAGGAAGCTTAACAGTTATGGATGGCTACCTGTATACTGCGGATGATCCCTGGTATGATCCGGGGTACTGGAATGTTTATAATATTGGAAATCCGATTGAGGAGTAGGGGGAAGAGGGTAAATGGTAAACAGTAATCGGTATGACCCGTCCTGAAAATTCCCAATCCTCAATCCCCAATCCCTAACCTGGACAAGCCAGAACCCAATAATTTTTTGAAGTTTAAATATTTTTCATGCCTCCGTAGCGCCTATAGGGTTTATCTTACAGAAGGTGCTTTAAAATATTCTGCCAAAAAAACATGAATATTAGAAGTAAGGTATTAATTTATTTCTCACAAACCTATACCTTGTACTCCCATGAAAGCAAAAGAATTATATTCCCGTCTCGATAAGGACTTCGAGATCGATAAGCTCAAGGACGACTGGAGCTTCATGCGTTTCAACAGCTATATTCATCCAGATTTTAAAGAAAAATACATGGGGGTGGTCCTTGACAATACCAACGAAATAAAGAAAGTCTACACAGCTACTATGCCTGATCTGGAAATACTGGATATACTTTTTGAAATAAATCAAAACGATATCCTGCTGTTCTCTCATCACGCCATGGGTTATGACCCCACTATGGAGGGCTTTCCCTTTTATGACATACCCAACGATTATCTTTCCCTGCTAAAAGAAAAGCGAATTTCCTTCTACGTGTTGCATTCACCACTGGATAAAAACGGAGAATACTCAACCTCTGTTAATTTGGCCAGGCATCTGGATCTTGAGATCGTAGATGAGTTTATTGAATATGAAGGAATGAAGGTTGGGGTAATATGCAAAACCGGTATAAAGACTGCCACAGAATTAAAAGAACATGTAGCCTCCAGTGTGGGTCATGAGGTAAAGTTGATACAGCATGGAGACGAAGAAATAAGGGACGGGCGAACAGGCATAGGAGCAGGAGGCGGGAGTGTCGATTTTGTCGCAAGAGAGCTGGTTGAGCTGGGCATTAACATGTACATCACCGGCAACACCCGCCATGTACCCACACATGAATTCACAGAAGAATTCCACCGGATAACGAAAGAAGAAAAAATAAACCTTATCGGAGCCACTCACTACACTACCGAAAAATATGCCTGCATGGCTATGTTGAAATATTTTGAAAAGCTTGACCTTCCGGCGGAGTTTGTTGAGGGGAGATATTATTTGGAGGATCTGTAGGGTGAAGTTGGGGAGAGTAGGCCTTGATCCTTCGTCTTTTTCAAAAAAAGATTGTAATAAATATTTAATTATGTTTGCAGATACTGGAGACATTCCGGAATATTGATTTAAAAACGTGGCAAAAAAGTTATAAAGCTCTGTTTTGAAAATATGACAATAACTATATTAAAATGATTAGCTTTAAATGAAAGACTTTAGTCTGAAAACAAAATATCCGCAAAACTATATTCTCAGAAGACCGGTGAGGGGTGCTTTAATATTATTTATTTTTTCTTTTGTTTTTACCCTCATATATCACCCTCTCAATGCTCAGCGAAGTTTTTATTTCGGTTTTGAGCTTACAATGCTGGTTTATACTCTAAGCAGCTCTATTATTGGTGGCCTCTCAATAGTTCTGTTGAAGAAAATTCCTTTCTTTTCTAAAATTGAAAGATGGACAATCGGTAAGGAATTACTTTCCATTTACATTGTCTTACAATTTATGGGTATTGCCATTTACTTCCTCGCATTTGCCATTGAACCTCCTGCCATTGAAAGCCGCTGGAATCTTGCCACTTTTTGGGATTCCTGCAAATATTCTTTTTTGATCTATATCTTTCCCTTCGTCTATTTTTCAGCCATTAATTACAAATTTCTTTTCCTGGATTTTGAATCAACCGAAAAGAATTTTAAGGACCAAAAACAAGAGAGCCTTCCAGTAAATATTCGTTCAAAACTAAAAAAGGAATCGCTTAACTTTAATGCGAATGAATTTTTGTTTGCGGTTTCGGAAGGCAATTATGTTGTTTTTCATTTGCATAAAGACAGGGAAACAAAAAAGATCCCTATCCGCAACTCCATTTACAATATCGAAAAGCAACTGGAGGACATTCCGTTTTTCTTTCGTTGCCACAGAGGATTTATCATTAATCTCAACATGGTGGAATCGAAAAAAGGCAACAGCTCAGGTTATCTTCTGAAATTGAAATACACCACCGATACAATCCCGGTATCGAGAAAAAACACAAAAGAATTCGATCAATTGATGGACACATCCTCCTGACAAGCCCTGACCATTCATACCATTTCTTGTATTTTATAACAAAACGGAAAACTGTTGTTGTATTTCATCACATTTCCTGTCTGTATTTCCCAGTTATTAGGATTATGCCGTGTTCCTTTATTCCTTTGAATCATTGAAAATCAATTTAAAAAAGGAAATAATGAAATATTCAAGCAATCACATCCATTTCGCACTAGTTGTGCTTTTCATAATGCATACTGTTTTATTGAATGCACAGCAGGAATTCACTCTAAGCGGGCAATTGCAGGACAATAATAAGCAGCCTGTTATGTTTGCCAATGTCGCCCTTCTGTCTTCAGCCGATTCTTCTATTATTGCAGGAACAGTTTCCGGCGATGACGGAACATTTGAACTCAAATACAATCAACCGGGGACTTATTTATTTATGGCAAGTTTTGTTGGCTATTTTCCATTTCAAAAGAAGATCGAATTATCGGACAGGCAGAAAATTCATCTGGAAACAGTCATAATGAAAGAGAAACAAATAGAACTTGAAGATGTGGTAATTACAAAAGAACGTATGAAAGCAAAACAACAGCTTGATAAAACCATCTATTATGTGAATTCTGCTATGCGATCAACTTCAAACACGGGAGTAGACATGATGCAGCATATTCCGGGCCTCCAGGTGGATTTACTTCAGAATATTTCCCTCAACGGGTCACGGAATATTATTTTCTTTGTGGACGGAATTGAGCGTGATGCATCTTATTTAGCACAAATAAGTGCAGAGAAAATTGACCGGGTAGAAATAAAAGATGTCCCAGGGGCGAAATATGACGCTGAAGTTTCGGGTGTAATCAATGTGATACTGAAACAGAATGAAAACACAGGAATAAGCGGACATGTTTACGCTAATTTACCCACTGCCAATGATGAAGTGTTTTCCTTCCCTTCCGCTAGTTTAAACTATTCTTTCGATAAATTAACACTATACAGCTCCTACAATGGCGGGTTTAGTTTTTTCGACATTGAAACCGAAGATAAACGAAGGTTTTCGCAGGAAAACACTTCCTATGCAATTGTAAAAAACGAAAATCTTTACCAGCAAAACTGGTCGCACAAAGTTCATTTTGGTGCCGACTATTTTCACAATGAAAAGAATCAATTCAATATTTATGGATTCATCAGCCGTTTTTCAAATGAACAGAGCGGAAATTTTCACATACGCAAATCCATCAATGACTCGGAGGATCTATCCATTCATTATATAAAAGACGATTATGACATAAACACCTCGGCTTATAGCTCATTTTTTTATAAACACGTATTTACTGAAGGTACAGAATTGAGTGTTGATGCCAATTATTATATGCTCAGATCGGAAAACAGGCTTCATCTCAGGGAAGAGGATAGCGAATCTGAACAGCTTAGCCATTCTCAACCGTACAATAATTTACTGAAAACCCGCATAGATCTGCGCTTTCCTCTGAATGAAAAAATTAGCATAAACACCGGAATTGAGCAAAGCCTGGATCATTCAGATGATCTGCTAATGACAGAGTTTAATTATACGGAAAGTACTTCGGCGGCATACTTTTCTGCTGATTTTACAATGAACAAATTGCAGGCAAATGCCGGCATGAGGGCAGAATATTTGCAATATCTTCATGAGACTGCAGAGGAAAATGAAATGCACATAATGCCGGCTCTGCATATCAAATACAGCTTTTCAGGTAAAAAACATTTAGGACTTTCTTATAGAAAAGGAATTCAGCGACCATCTGTTTTTCAACTGAATCCCAATTTGCAAACCATGGATATTTATGCGACTAAAAAGGGCAACCCGGCATTGAGCCCGACAATCAATCACAATATAAAGCTGGATTACAGCCTTGTGTTTGGAAACAGTTTTCTAAAAACGGGATTGTTTTACGAATATAATCAGAATGTCATTGAAATTTTGACCTTGATGAAAGATGCTTTGTATCTGGAAAAAGAAGTTCACAACCCAGGTGATATAAGCCACACAGGCATCAATACCTCAGGGAGTTTTAAACTGCATAAAAATATAAGCATCAATCCTGACATCCGGGTTTATCATGTTCAAACTTATGGTAATGATCTGGCAGAGGCACATCATATTGAAAATAAACAGGCAGTGAATTTTGAGTCTTCTTTATCGGCAATCCTTTTGTTAAAACATGATTTTGCTTTTTCCTTTTCAGCTCAATACATGAGCCGGCAAACCCGCATACAGAATGATTATCATGAAGATGCACTGTATTTTGTCTCACTCGAAAAAACATTTTTCAACCGTTTGAAAGCCGGAATTACTTCAGCCATACCCTTCAGCAAGACATTCACTTACCGGGGGTACGATATTTCCGGTAGAAATTTCAGTCAGTCTACCGAAGACAATATACAAATATCCGTTTTCCCGGTATGGTTCAAGCTCAATTACACTTTTGCATCCGGTAAAAAAACACAACGCATTGAGCGGAATAATTCATTCAAGGAGAACAGACCTAAAAAAGGATTTTAAGAAAGCTAAATGAATTCTAAGCGAAACGATTATAGAATAAATGGTATTAAACCTCAGGGTAGAACCCTGAACCCTTGTTTTCGGAGTAAAACTCCGAGGAACCGAGTTTACGAGCTCGGCGAAGCCAATTCGACCAAACATCTCGTCCGCCGTAGCTCCGATAGCTATCGGAGCGAAGAAGGATTAAAAAGTGAGTCAAAAAATTTTTTGCGGTCTTTCTCAGGAACCCTTCCCAGGCAAGTTTTTTGTTAACAATAATTTTTCCCAGTGAAAGCAAAACCTTATAGAACCTAAAAATCATAAACATGAAAATCAAGACATTAAGAATTTTACAATTTTCAGCGCTAATCATTTTTTTCACGGCATGTAATCCGAAAGAAACAGAAGTGACAATCTGCGGAACGCTTCACGGATATCATAAGGTAAACCCAAGCTACTCATACGATACACTTTTTCAATTTATTGAACAGTACAACCCTGATATTATCGGCATTGAGGTGAGACCTGAAGATATGAACAGCAATGTTTCAGGCGAATATTACCCCTATGAAATGACAGAGGTTTTCAACAGGAACAAAGATCGGGTAGTTTATGGTATTGATTGGTGGAACGCCGGTATTGAGGGTATGATTATGTCCGACTCTATCATTGAACATCTCCCCAATATTGTCTGGCAGAAAACCTATTCATCCGATACGGCCTTTCTTAACAACAAGCCCGCTATCCTGGATGAACTATACAATCATAAACTCAACATTGCAAAGACAGCATCGATAAAAGAAGTGGTGACAGGGAGCTATGATTCACTGACTATTGCATATTATCATGAACTCGGTCAGTTCCTGAAAGGCTCACCCCACGAAAAACTTTTTCAGTCTTACATGGATCGACATGAGAAAATCGCCATCAATATTGCCAATGTGGTAAAAGCCAATCCCGGCAAAAAACTATTGTTTCTTGTGGGAGCTGATCACCAGGTATATGCCAGGCTCAAACTGGAAGAAATGTTCCAGGACAGGATACATTTAAACAGTTATTTTAGTTCTACTTTGACACATTAAAAAAAATTCATTGCCAGATAACTAAAAAGAGAAAAAATGATTATAAAAAAACTAATAATCGCAGCTTGTTTGTTTGCTTTGCTCAGTTCCTGTGAAAAGATTGAGGACTTCCCATGTCAAGATGATATACCCTATCAAACAACAGCGGCAATAAACGCTGAAAAGGCTGAAAGAATTACTGAAATCATATGCAATGTCATGAACTCACAGGAATTGATAGGAATCCAGGTAAGTATAAGAGACAGCCTGAATGAAAGCTGGAATATTTCACTCGGATCTACAGATTTAAAACAGAAAAACGATCTTGAAAACCATCATATCCTGAGAATGGGAAGTGTTACGAAAATTTATACTTCGGCACTGATATTGAAACTGGCTGAATTGGGCTACATAGAACTGGATCAGGATATTTCGCAGTACTATCCTGAGCATACAAACATTCGGGGTGTCACCATTAAAAACCTGCTGGATCACTCGAGCGGAATTATTGATCTGTTTACCATCCCTGCTATTTTTATCTCATCGTCCAATTTTCCGGGAAAACAATGGAATCCGGAAAATATTGCAAAGAGTTGTATGAAAAAAGACCTGGAATTTTCACCCGGCTCCCGAAATTCCTATTCGAACACCAACTATCTCCTCCTGGGATTGATTGCTGAGAAAGCAACAAATAAAAATATAAGTGAGTTATTTTCCGGGCTCCTTCTCGAACCCTATAATTTCAACGACACCTATTTTGTTCCCTATATGAAAACCCCTTCGAACCTTGTAAACGGCTACGTGCATCATTTTGCCTTATCGCTGGGTGAATGGCACAAAACTGAGCCGGATAACACCTCATGGGCTACCCTTGGATATACGGCAGGAGCAATGTGTGCAAATTCAACTGATCTTTCCTCATTTATTCATCATTTGTTTCATGGAGGAATACTTGAGGAGGAAAGCCTGCAACAAATGATATCTTTCAGTGGAAGATATGGCTCCGGCTTGTTCAAGATGAATGTAAATGGCCGTCCTCACTGGGGTCACGAGGGGGAAATCACCGGCTTTGAAAGCATCGTCGCCTACGATCCGGAAGATAAAATAACCTTTTCAATATGTTGCAATACAACCCCTTTTGGTATAAAAGAATTGTTAAATGAAATTAGTTCAGAACTGTAGAATTATGAAAAACATCTATCTCACCCTCATATTCACAGGCCTTTTTATTTCCCTCAACGCGCAGGAAATGGAAACCGGAAACAAACCTCCTGAAGCCCGAAATGCAATAAGCATTTCATATGGCGGAGGGGGTATGTATTTTTCGGTGATCTATGAAAGACATTTAATACGGAAAGAAAAATATAATTTAGGTGTTAAAGGAGGAATGGGAACAAGCTTTTCACCCGTTTTATTTCCCGGAGAGTACAACATACCGGTAGCGGCCTTCTTCCTTTACGGAAAAAGAATGCATCACCTGGATTTCAGCGCCAATGTAACAGGCTATTTATTAGACCAGTACAATTACACAGAAGATGAGACAAATAAAGAATTACGATTATTATACATCCCATCTATCTGTTACCGTTACCAGAAACAGGAAGGTGGTTTTGTTGCAAGAGCAGGTATCAGTCCCATTTTTAATTTCAATGCAGTTACAAATTCATTCACGCCGTGGATTGATGTTAGTGTGGGATGGGCTTTCTAGGTGAGGGAAACGTGAAAAAGATGATTTGATTTTTTTATATACTGATTCCCCTTTCTCCCTGTTAAATGTAATCTTAGGTTCTGTATAATAGCTACTTCTTTTCCAAAAGCATAACAGAAAATCTATATTCTCCAGATAAAGTCTCCCCTCTGCAGTTTTAAAAAAGTTCAGATCATTTTTAATATTATCCACATAATACATTTCCAACTAAAATGCTTCCGGGAATATTCGCGGCAGCGATTTCATAGCATCCGGGTTATCATTCCTTAAATAATCCGAGAGACAGAAATGCATTGGTTGCTAATGGAGGGTGAGAAACCTCTCTCTTTTTTCGCATTGAGTTAAAAAGGCAGTAAGTTAATTTTTCTTACTGCTTTCTTTGGGCTCAACTGTGTCTTAAATTCTATATTGTTATAGCCTGTGCGTCCAGTTTTCTATTTTAAAATCAGGTATTCTTTGGAAGTGTTTCTCATTATTTGTCACTAAAATCATTTCATTTTCAATAGCAACTCCTGCAATCAACAAATCAATATCATCTAAAACATCACCTTTATGTCTTAAAATCGAATAGATTTCTCCAGATATTTTACATGAATTCTCGGTCAGTGGAATAACCAGATTATCGCTGGCAAATTCTTCAAAAGTTTCTAATTGTTTGAATGCATTTTTTGCTTGTAGTCCACTAATAATTTCATAATAGGTTATTATGCTAATCTCTATTTGCTCGTATGTATTAAGATAATTCTCAAAATGCTTGACAACATTTTTGTCTCCTCTAAAATAATAAGATAACACATCGGTATCTATTAAAGCTCTAGTCTTCAAATCTTCTTTTATTTTTTTGCCGTTTTGAAATAAGATTCTCAGTCAAGTCTTTAAATACATCTTCATCAATATCTTTCCAGGCACCAGCATAAGACAATACTTTCCTTTTACTCGGCGTGTTTTCTTCGAGTTGATCGATAAAATCCTGAAGCTTTTTGATTTTATCCGGAGATATCTTTTGAATCCGCCTAATTATCTGATTTCTTCTCTGTTTATCAGTAATCATAAAGTCTATCGGTTTTTATCAAAAATACAAAATATTATTGATTCAGAAGTAGCCTTTAATTTTTCCAGCATTGGCTACAACTAAATTATATATCCATCCCCCACCACCCAGCAGTTAAGATAAAAAATTTTGAATTACACATTCGCCTCAGCAAGTATATGTTAAGAGCTCCAGGAGATATATTCTTTAGTATCGTTATTTGCCATTTTACATCCGGTTTATCATTCCTTAAAAAATCCGACAGACAGAAATGCATGCATTGGTTTCTAATGGTGTTTGAAGTTGTTGCTGGTAACAATTAAATTTCCTGTCAAAATACTAAATTCCTCGCACACAATGAGAGCGGGTCGGCAAAAAAAAGCAACCCGAAAGTTTCCGGGACAAATCGTGTGTGCTTGCGATTGAAAATGAGATTATTCCTGTATTTTCCTGATGAAATTATCATAGATCCCAACAATTTCGCCTTTAAAATTCGCATCGTTCAAATGGGTTTTCATAAAAGCCTCGTTATCATCTTTTTGCTCATCGGGCAGCACTAAAGTTATGGGAAATGCTTCGCAATGCTGACATTTATCTCCTGAAATATTTTTTACCTGGTTGAAAACCAGATTATGTCCGAATTTTTCGTCTTTTTTGTCAAAAGTACTTCCACAACAGCTTACAAATATCAGTTTATTGATTTTGTTTATGTTCTTATTCACAAAATTTTTCAAAGGAACAATAAATTTCCCCATCCAAATTGGACCGCAAAGTATAACTCTTTCGTAGTCTTCAACTTTGGTTTTAAGTTTTCTGTTTCCAAAATTAATTCCCATAAGCATTAGCAAATGAACATTTAATCGGGGCTTAATTTCTTCAATTTCGCATTTTAAATCAGTGGCAATTTTATTTGCTAAATACCTGTTGCTGTTTTTGTGCGAGTAGAAGTAAACGATTGTTTTCATTGATTTAGTTATTATTTGCGTGCATTACCTCCATAATCCCTGAGCATCCGATGAAGGGGAAGATACATTCCTAATCATTAATACAGCACTCACAATCGTGATAATATTTATTGAGGGGATAATAAAGATCACCGGAATTACATTCACGTCATTTAATGCCATTGCGGTGATTTTTGCTGTGAGGGCAGTCATGAAAATGGCGAGAAATACAAGATAAACAGTAGCATAATAATAGCCACTTGGTTTTTTTCTGAGCAGTAAAAGACCTGACACAAAACAAATTGGGAGTAACAATCCGAGATCGAAGCCCTGAACTATCAGGGTAGTGTAATGGTTCAGCTCAGCGGGATAAATTGTGCCATCCACCAATGGGGGAACAATGATGTTGAGCCATAAAAAGGCTATTGAAACAGCATTAATAATAAGAAACCAGCCAACAAATTTAACCGGCGTTTTTGATGAGAAAATCTCCGGCATATCGTGATGAAATAAATCTTTCATTGTAAGAAAAAAACCGAAGAAAGACAGGCCCAGCAAAGTGACATAAGGCAAAAACATGATGTTGTACATGCCCATTGCCGTATAGAATAAATAACTAACCAAAAAATAAGCTAAAGTACCCGCTAACAGGAAGTGTGCCCGTAAGGACTCTCTTCTGTAAGCTATTAATGATATTATCAGCAAGGGTATTGCAAGGAAGAGGGTTACATAATCCTGGGCTATACCTTGTATCGCTACATCGACCGACATATGCTGATAGATCCCCTTCCCATAAATTTGAATGCTTTGACCACGAATGGTTTCATATTCGAATACACCGGGACCAAAGTCGGAGAAAATTCCGAAACCTGCTGCAAGAGACGAGAGCAAGGCTATGAAAACTACTAAAACAGATATTGTGTTTTTATTTTTCATTATAAGTAGGTTTAAAAAAGTAGCTAAAAATAATATTAACTTCTGATTAAGGAAGGGGCTTGATTAAATTTATTCGTCAAAACTATTAGGCTAATAAAAATCACTATTCGCAGGGCTAAAAAGAGTAATCCTCCTGGAAAAACTGAAATTTTCGAAAACCTCATTTGAGACTTTTTCTAATGAATTCAACTATTTCATTCATGGCTTCAGTGGCCTCTGGAAACATTGGAGCCATTAAGGGATAACAATGCAGCATTTTTTCTCCTGCCCTGAATGTGATATCCACGCCTGCTTCCTTTGCTTTTATAGAAAACTTCTTACCATCTTCAAATAATTCATCAGAAAATTAACAACTTGACTTTGAAGACTCATGACTTAATATTTTCGGCAAAAATATGGTGCAGAATTATAAGCATACTTAACCTATGTTAATCAGACGTATTTAATTGATATTTTTTTCTGATCCGGCTTAAGGATTGTGGCGCAATACCCAGAAAACCCGCAAGATATTTAAGCGGAACCCTGTCTGTTAAATCAGGATGTGTTTCCAGTAGTTTCAAATACCTTTCTTCTGCCAGCAGAATTTTATTTGTAATCATCAAGTCTTCGATATAAGCCTGAACCTCATTAATAAAATATCGCATAAATCTTTCCCAGGAGGGGATCTTTGAAAGTTCCTGAATCCTGTCACGAGGACTTCGCCATATTACACATCCGGATAAAGCCTGGAGGCTCTCCCTGGAAGGCACTCTATTTTGGAAGCTTTCTTTTGCGGTAAAGCAGTATGGAGAATCTACGAAGTAAGTTGTGATGTCCTCACCATCATGATTAATAAAAAATCTTACCAGGCCTTCTTCCAGGAAATAAAAATACCTGCATATTTTACCCTCTGTGAGAATTATATCCTCTTTGAGGAATTCTTTCCGCTCAAAGGATTTTTTTATAATTTCCCAATCTTCGACTGGCAGATCAGTGTATTTTTCTATGAAAAGTTTTAATGAGTTCATTTATGCAGTTAGGCTAAACGAATATATTTATTCAGCTCAATTTATCTCCTCAAATCAAAAGCCAGGCCGATAATAATCCAAACATGAGACTATACAAAATGGCTTCAAGCTGTATGGTCCAGAATACCCGTTTTTCTACAAATTCTTTTTTCAGATATAGGAGGCCTTCAATAGTGTTGGAAAATGGAATGGCACTGGCAAAATCTGCATAAACAAACATTAATGAAGCCATAAATATAAACTGCATTCCAAATGAAAGGCCTTCCAAAAAAGGTAATACAGGATATAATACCAGGGACATTAATAATGCCCTGATAAATTGTGAAGGGATCAATAGTTTCGAAATACGCAGACTTTCTTTTTTATCATCCATATCTCTGAAGAAGGACTTATATAAGCGGTTTTTGCCGGCATACATTTTTTTCGCCAGTTGAAGATCAATGATTCCTGCAAGGGTGTAACAGACAAAATGGATCACGAAAAAAAGCAAACTAAAAATTATGTAGGTTTTCATGGTCTTAAGATGCTTTATTCTGTTCCGATTTCAATAAATGCTTAATAACTTTCGTCAACATAAATCTCAATGCTTTGGAGGTATAGGATGTGTCGTTAAATGTGCCGATCACAAAGCTTTCGGTTCCAGGATGATAAAACATAAAGGCACCTGTAACCCCCACACAGCCCCAGCAATAATACTTTCCAGGTAGCATTAACGGAATGGCTTTAGGTTTCCAGATGGAATAGCCATAATCAAACCCGATAGCAGGAAATCCCATCTTAATGTCATCATTAATCATCTTGTCAAGGGTGTCTCTTTTGATCAGGCGGCCATTCACAAGTGCCTTCATAAATATGAGATATTCATTCAGTGGAGCAACAACACCCCCTCCGGCATAATCGATCTGAGCCATTCTCATGTTGTCGATGAAATTTATGTTGTATAAATAAATATGAGCCGGGGGATATTGAGTTTCTTTAATTGGCTGTGAATAGCCATGTATCCAGGCATTTTCCATGTTTAAAGGCTCAAAAATCATCTCGTGCATGGCTTCATGAAAAGCCTTTTTTGTAACACTTTCGATGATCAGGCCAAGCAAATGATAATTTGTATCGTTATAAAAATGCTTCTGACCAGGCTTCCCCACAGGCTTTGTGTTTGACTTTCCCCATTCCAGAGCTTCCCTGACTGTATATTCCAACTGAGGGTCTTTCATCATTTTCTCAACCAGGGGAAAAAATACATCATTTAATCCGGATGTTTGTTTCAGCAATTGTTTGATGGTGATATCTCCTGAATAGTCCTTTCCTTTATAAACATGCAAGCCATTCATAAGGTCGGGATCCAGGTAATCTGCAATTTTATCATCATAGTCAAGCAGAGCTTTGTCGTAAAGCATCCCAATGAGGGTTGCAGTAAACAATTTACCCACAGATGCCAGATGGTTAGGCTGATCGGGATGTGCGGGAACTTCCCCGGTTCTACCTTCAGCAATATTAAGTTCTATACCCAGTTTTTCGGAATGAACAAGCAGGTAAGCATTTTTTACTTTTTTATCCTTTTGAACCTGCTGTCGGAATGTGGATTCGATTTTTTCTTTGATGGCGGATGATTTTTCCATTGATATTGATTTTATTTTTTCAAATATTCATGTATTTTTTCAATTTTTTTAATTTACGGACGATTCTGAATTGGTGATTCTGAATTTTCACATATTATTCACAACATTTAACCACAATTCCTCATCTTCTAAAATAACAATATCTCAAAACCTAACTTCAACCCTCCCCTCTTCCTTCTTCAAATTCACCTCCCTGGTCTCATCATTCACCTTAACCTCATATTTCCCATAAAAAGCCGGTAAAATATACTTCCCATCTTCTGCTATAGTACCTGTTTCTTCAACCCACCAGTCATTGTAGATTAATTGTTTATAGGCTATTGCTGCAGGGGTTGGGGACCAGTCTTTATTATAGAGTGAAGATGCCGGTATCCAGTTGGCGCCTTCCCAGAAACCCCACATCAGGATGGCCTCAACTGCGGGATGCGCGAAACAGAAGGTGTAATAATCAACCAGGTCTTTTGCTTTTTGTGCCTCATCGGCAGCGGTCATTTCCTTATTCTTGTTCAAGTAATAAATGGAGCGCTGACCGGGCATGTTGAACTCGGTGATCTTTACAGGGAGTCCGAATACCGCCAGGGAATCGAGCGAGCGCTGAAGTTCTTCACGATCGAAACTTTTGGCATGAAGGTGTCCCTGTACACCAATACCGGCAATAGGTACACCCTCTGACAGCAACTCACGAATGTGGGCCATGTATTCATTCAGCTTTTTGCCGGTGAGAATATCGTAATCATTAAGGTAGAGCTCTATACCGGGATCGCCGTTCTGCGCCCATTCAGCCATTTTTTTGGTAATACCGGGACCAAGTCTATCTTCATAATAATTACCATGGATCATTTCATTGTTCAGGTCATATTCGGCAATTCGTCCATTATATCGGGCTGCCAGGGTTTCGGCGCGATTCTTCAATGCCTGTTCAAGTTCTTCATCCGAGAGCTCCTTTACCCATGGCTGTACAAATTTGGGAATGCCCCAGAATATATTATGTCCTCTCAGGGGAATATCATTTTCTTCCGTCCATTCCAGCATGGCATTCACCACGGAATAGTTCACCTCTCCTTTGCGCCGTTCCATATTGCCCCATTTTACGGCATTCTCGGTTACGGCGGAGTTAAAGTCTTCCAGGAATACTTCTTTGTACTTTTGGATATCCTCCACAGAGGCTGTACCATCGAAAATACTGTTGCTGAGGGCGGCCCCAAACCAGAATTCATGATCGAGCTGCTTTATTTCAATAGTTGAACCCGGAGGAGCAAGGACGATGATTTCACCTTTACGGTGTTCGTTGATTCTTTCCCTGAGGATATTATCCTTTAGCTGATCATCCTGGGAGCTTAGAGAGAAAAAAAAGCCAAAAGCCAGGATACTTAAGGTTAGTAGTTGTTTCATTTTTTTGTGTTTGTAAGTTTGTTGGGCTAAAATAGGGATATTTTTTGGGTTTGTGAATGGGTAAATGGTGTTTATATAGATTGGAAGCGCGGTGCATGAGGAAGGAAAAAGCCGGTTTGATTAGTGAAGAAATTCATCTGAGTGTGTGAGAAGTAGGTTTAAGTGATGAAGAAACTTATCTGAGTGCGTATAAAACCCATTTGAGTAGGTGAGAAATAGGTTTGAATGTGTATGAAAGATGAAGTTTACCTGCAGTTCTCACAATAATATCTTCTCAGATAATCATCTTCAAGAAGCTGGAATGTGATGCCTCCATTCTTTATTGAATTGAACATATTGCAGAAACGAACGGGGTTAATATTATAAGCATTCATCATAATTTTTCTGTAGTCCTCGCTTTTAACATATCTCTCTCTTAAAATGGTCAGATTGATAAAGTAAAATAAAAGATCTTCATCTACTCCTATTTCGCTGACTTTCTTTCTTAAAATATTAATAGCCATCTCAATCCAGTTATACGAGGCAAAAAACTGGGCCAGGGAAAGCATATCGTCTTCATTGAGCTTGAGCTTTGAATACACAGAATAAATATATCTGAGAGATTCATCTTTCCTTCCATACTCACCATGCTTCATATAATACTCGCTTCTGATGATTTCATAATTGACCAGCATTCTGATAAGAAGATACTCAGGAATTCCATAGTTCCCCAGCTCACTAATACTCTTCTTAAATTCAAATGGATCTTCAATATCTTCAACTGAAGGCCACATCTTCAATTTGATCACATTCAGATTATACTTAATATGACCGTTCCCGGGCATTAACCTGTTCAGCTCTATCAACTTATTATAGGTATCGAAAATACTTTCTTCAAAACTTAAATAATTGAATATTATATTCTTATTTAATAATATGCTATACTCGGATCTTTGGGGTATTTCAAGCTTACCGATATCATCCGGGTGCATTTCCTTCCCACGGATCTTCCTGAATATGGCATTTTGAATTTCAAGGGCTTTATCAATATTCTCATCAACTACAGATTCATTAAACAAAGTAATCAGTTCATGAGGAGCCCTCACGCTATATTCATTTATTTTTTGTAATTCAATATTTACAATGGATTTGCGATGGTTTTTAAGATAAAGTTCAAGTTCGGCAATAAGACCCTGGTCATTCAGCTTTTTTTTTATCTCCTGTTTATCCAGACTTTTTAGATAATCATATGGGCCGTCTGAAATATCATCAAGAAATTCAACCCAGTTTTCTGAGGTATGAATTTCTGTGTCAATAGGAGAATTCTGATATGACTGTAAGGCGGAAACAATACTTTGAGCCCTCTCATGCTGCAGTTGTTCGTTCCTTTCCGTACTGCCTTCTACCGACGAATATGCTCTGATGAATATTCGCTCTATTTCATAATCTGTAAGCCTGAGTGAATCATACAATGGAGCTATATCTTTTTCATCATATTGAGATTTATTTTTTTCAAAAGGAATAACAAATTGCATGGTTTTCTCTTGGAATATAGAACTTTCTTGCTGAAGGGGATCTTTATCAGGATTATCTTTATTGTTAAAATAAAAACCCATATCCAGTAATTTCCAACGCGAAGTTTTCAGTGAATACGTTCTTATATACTGACACACATATTGATCTTTGAGGAATAATAAATTAAATTCCAGATCCTCATTTCTCAGGTTTGCAGGTATTGATCCGACAGGCATAATTAAAGTACCGTTATCCAATGTCACCTGATTTTTAATCAATTCATCCCGGTAGATGGGTTTCTGTAAACTACCCTTAATATCAGATTTTTCTATTACTTCTTTCGAGCAGTCGTATCTTTTTCTGTTTACTATATCAATGGCAATTCCATCCTGATCTCCATTAAAGATCTTATTGAAAAAGGCTTTGCTGGAAATAGAAAAATACAGATTATAATCACTATCATGATCAACACCCCAGATGACTTCTTTAGGTTTATTATTAATAAGCCGCAAGCATTCACTGCACTTTTCTGTCTGATCATTGGCGGAAAAAATAAGATCATAGTGATCCTGCCCCATCAGAAGCCCTGGAAGAAATAATAAAATGATCAGGATTATTGATTTCATTTTTTGAAAATAGTCATTTTATTAAATGAAATGAAATATATTTTTTCCTATGCCATGGCGGTTACTATTGAGTCAGAGGTTTAAAGGTATCCTTCAATTTGTATGTTGTATATTTATATATGTGATCCCCGTCATGTCATATCCACCTCTTTCTGATCATGGAAAACAGGAGAAGTAGAAAATAAAAAAATGCCCAAGCTTGGGTATTTCTCCTTTCATCAAATGCACATAGTTTTACATTGCTGATAGAACTGCCCGGAGGATTAGTTTTAATAATCCTTTACTGGCAATAAAAATCAATTAACCCGCGCAGAGTCATTTTTTTGTGCTTCATCTTTAATCTAAAACCCGTATTATGAAGAAAACAATAATACATATTGTATTCATTTTTGCAACTGTAAATGTTTTTGCTCAAACAGGCAGGATGGAAGTGATAATGGCTAATTCGTTTGATTGTGAATGTTGTGATGAATGTAAGTATGTTTTATTTTCAGAAGACAATCCTGTGATCGAGGGCTTTATTCAGGGAGAAACCCTGGAAATTGCAGAATTGAATCCGGGTGTTTATGATCTTGAAATTTACAGGAATGACACCTTGTTAATAAGAAGACATAATATGATGTCAAAACCGGATACCATTTCAAATTACCTGATTGATATAGGAGAACCCTATTATGAGCCTATTTACAAAGCAATACCAAACTTTGAAGGTTACATAGGTTTATCGTATGGCCCCAACATGATTAATGAAGATCCGTTTATCAAGGAATCATATATCCTGAATATGGGAATAGGTTCAATAATGTTAAAATACGGGAAACATTTCAGTCTATGGTTCCTTTACGGGGTTGAATATGTCTATACAGCCTTCAATGATGATACGACAATGTATCCTCCCGCCCCTGCGAAAAATGAGAGGTACTCCAATTTTAATTTAAATCTGGGGTTTTACCACAAGATTTCCTTTTTCGAATCTCAAGGGGGTAAATCCGTTGAAAAGGTGTCGGTTGATCTGGGTGCTATGTACAATTTCCCTTTATTTTTCAGACATGCATATAATATTGATAAAAGAAAATTCAGCACCAGGGGACTCCACCAGTTTAAAAACTTTTCTGCTTTCGGAAGAATCAGCTATAAAAATGTGGCGCTAACATGCGATTACCGCTTATTTGATTTTGTTAAGGGAGATTTCCCTGAAGTTCCAAAGCTGACACTGGGTGTTTCTGTGCTTTTGAAAGAATAAGGTTTAAAAATAAATTTACATAGTAATTAAATCGGGGTGTACTGGCATTCATTTTAATTTTTAAAATATGAAAAGTATCTTTTGCTTTTTAATAATGAATATGATATGCATTTACTTTTCAAATGCACAGGAATTAATCCGGGAAAAAATAAATAAACATGCTCCGGAAATGGTTTATATTCCGGGAGATGTTAAAAACGACCCTTTTTTCATCAGTCGTTACGAAGTAAGAAATAAAGACTACATTACCTATCTTTCATGGCTGGAAAGTGTTTATCGCGATTACCCGGAAGTATATCATGATGCATTGCCCGTGAATATAAAAGCAGAAGATTATCCTGAGTATTTATCCGGCTTGTATTCATATTACAGGAATAATCCGGAATTCTATGGTGAATCTTTACCTGATACATTCATAATGCACGATTATTTATTCTATCAGCAGGAATCCCAGGCAAACAAATACAGGGAAAATATTTTTCCCATTTGTCAAAAATCTGATAACTATCTCATGGGGTTCAACAACCAGGTAGGAGAATGGGTGGCAGAAACATACAAAAATGAAGAGATATATCATTGTGTTGATCTGACCAAAGCCAAAAAAGATTCGCTTGGTATATTTCCATATATTCATTTTCGAGATGATAAAACCGGGGCCCCTTTATTTATTAATAAGGATTTTCCTGGTACAAAATTCACTTTAGCCGGCAACAATACCGAAATAAAAGGATTCCGGATTGCAATGAGTGCTTATCATATAAACAGGCAACAATCTTTTAACTCAATAAAAGAGGCAAGAGCCAATCCTGAAATCGTGCTTATGCTGGTTCTTTTTAATGATAGGGAAGATCTCCCCAAGAACTTAGGTGTCTTTCCAAATTTAAGGTATCTGTTTATTCCTGCTTACAAACTGAGTTCTTTTCCCACAGGCATTACAGAGCTTAGAAAAATGCTCCATCTTACAATTACAAAAAATGAATTAGTTAAAATTCCCGAAACCATAAAAAATTTAAAATCCCTTGTACATCTTGATTTATCTGGAAACGAGATTGATCAAATCCCTGTTCAAATAGCCGAATTAAACCATCTCAAATATTTGAACTTAAGCAATAATAATCTTACCAGGCCAGGACCTGAAATCATGGAATTAAATAATTTAAAACATTTAAATCTTAAGGGGAACAACCTCCCGGAAAGTCAAAAAGAAATAATTCGAAAGTGGTTTTATTCCGGAAGGGGTATTGACAAGAGTGATTCTGATTACATGCTGATTTTATGATGAAGTGATTTCAGATATAATAATCGCCATAAAAATACTCTTTCCCCGGTTAATACCAGAGCTGTTATTTTGGCTGAATTAGCCTCTACTTTGGACATAAAAGTCGTATTGAAGTGGCAAAATATTCTTCGAACAAAATAACATAAATTATTGACATCCGGTTACACTACACGTATTTTTACTCTTTGTATCAGGTATTTATAGATATTCATCCCGGTATTTCATTTTAATTTCTCTACCATTTTTTTCATAACAGTAATCAGGAGTTTTCTATTTATTTAATTAAAAAGGAGGTATGCCATGAAATTCAAAACTTTAATGATCATTAAGGCAATAGTTTGTTTATTTTTTGGCGTATTACTATTGTCTTTTCCTGCCTGGTTGTTAAATCTCCTGGGTACTACATTCGATTCAGGTGCTGCACTTACATCAGGAACATATGGTGCAGCATTAATGGGTACCCTGGTACTTACCTGGATTGCACGCAATGCTGAAGACTCCCTTGCCCGCCGTGCGATAATTTGGTATTTATTTGTATATGACGGAATTGGACTTGTCGTTACATTGATGCTGTTATTTTCCGGGGTATTGAACATCCTGGGATGGGGAATAGCTTTTGTTTATTTTTTCTTTACCCTGGGATCTGGCTATTTTCTCATTCCTCAAAGAAAACAAAAACTTGTAGCTCATAATTAAAGCTTACGATGCTAAAAGGAGGCAGCTCATTGGGGGACTGGTAAACAATACGATAAAATTGATGCAAAAACGATTTGATTATGGATATTCGTTCAATTAAAACAGGACAGGATCAGCAAATACAATTCCCTCTATGTCCCTCAAATAGAAAAACTCCTTCTGAACACCTTATTTAACGGGTGTTCGTTGACTTATGCCAGGGCTTCCCGATATCGCTCTGATTATTGAGACCCTGGCGGGTCAAAAAAAAGCCGGCAAAAAGCCGGCTTTTTTGTTGACCCGCCAGGGCTCGAACCTGGACTCTTCTGAACCAAAATCAGACGTGT
>CAZGTU010000040.1:0-37254 GCA_964528675.1 uncultured Bacteroidaceae bacterium | reverse complement strand
CACAGAGTTAACACAGTGGACCACAGAGGGAATATTGAATAGCAGGACGTATTGGGGTCGCGTGCTCGGGGAGATCGCGGAGAAGAATTACACGGAGTTTCACAGAGTAGTCACCGGGTATACGGTGAGGACACTAAGGGCCACAGAGGAGGATATTACACAGAGAACCAATGGCCTCGAGGGAATGGTATGGTAATTATCTTTTGAATATGAAGGAGAGAGGGGTTTCTCCCTCAAGCGTTTTTGCTGCGCAAAATGCTTTCAGTCGAAATGACACAGGATTTTTGATAACGGAGCGATGGAAAACAAAAAGGGGCGGCACCGATAAACCCAGCATAACTTAATCATCGTAGCCGCCCCTTTTTGTTTTCCATCGCTCTCAAAGTCGGAGCAAGCTGTCATCCTGACCGAAGGGAAGGATCTCTGCAATCCGACAGGATTGCGTATTGGCAGGCATACGCGTCAACTTAAAATTGCAATATGCCTGGAAGTATATTTGAATCACAGGCTGTCCCGAATATCGGCACTAAGCAATTAAATCACAAAGAGTTTTTGAGTCACAGGGTACCTGAGAACCACAGAGAGGAATATTGAATTGCAAGACGTTTTGGAGTTACGTACTCTGGGGAGTGCACCATTTCGCCTTCTCCAGAGACTTTGGCGGGGAAGGGAGGGTATTTTTTTGTCGTTGACAAAAATGGATATGCTCAGGATGGTGTATATAAGCTTATGATGTATTAATAACGAGGATGTTTTTTTAACGGGCCTGGAGGACCCGAATTACCTTAGCCGCGGTGACGCCCGCGGTGAATGGAAATTCCGGATAGTAATGTGTCAGAAAACGACATGACAGTAATCCCCGCCTTTCCCCTCAAAGAACATCCGGAACCCTCCAGTCAATGGGTTGAACTCCATTTTTCTCCAAAATTTCATTCGTCTTCGAAAAGTGCTTGCAACCGAAAAATCCCGAATTTGCAGAGAAAGGTGAAGGATGAGGTGCTTTTAAGATGTGGTGACGGTTTGTGTCAATCAGTTCTTCTTTGTTCTGGGCATATTTCCCCCATAATAGAAAAACCAGGTTTTCTTTTGTTTGAGATAGTTTGACTATTACAGTGTTTGTAAATTCCTCCCAGCCTTTTCCCTGGTGCGATCCGGGTTGATTTGCACGTACTGTCAATGTGGCATTTAAAAGCAGGACTCCCTGCATTGCCCAGTAATCGAGATTTCCATGATTCGGGACCGGAAGCCCCAGGTCGTCCCTGATTTCCTTAAAGATATTAATCAGGGAAGGGGGAGGCTTGATACCAAAGGGAACGGAAAAACACAGTCCGTGGGCCTGTCCGGTTCCATGATATGGATCTTGCCCGATAATTACCACCTTGACATTTGGGTAAGGGGTCTGGTTGAAAGCATTAAATATGGCTGAACCCGTTGGGTAGATCCTGTATTTCTTTTTATCTTCAAGAAGAAATTGTTTCAGATTGAGAAAATAGCTTTGTTGAAACTCATCCGAAAGCATTTCTTTCCAGCTATCATGAATCTGAGGCTGCACTTTTTCCATATTATTTGATATTTATTTTCATCCGCTGTGCGAATATATATTTTCTAAGCATTGCTGTTATGCCTGAGGTAAAAGAATTATAAAAAGTACTTAAAATATTTTCAACAAAAAGAGAGATGTTGAAAAAAAATGCTGCCATTTTCTTTGAAAATACTGATATTTGCTATAACCTGTGCTTTCCTGAGGGTGCCAATTTTGAATCCTTAAATAAATCGGACGTCTTAATGGACTTTTGAATGAAATAAAGTGAAGGAACAGGTGGTATATTAAAGATGACTTTTATGGGTAGCTTAATAAGAAGGATCATATCTATTGTATTGATTGCGGGTCTTATAGTGGCAATAATATATGGGTTTTTATGGCTCAGGCTGAATAATTATTCAAGAATGGACACTCACGAGGCAGTTCCTCCTGAATTTGTTTTCTGCCTGGAGACATCTAATTATAACAGATTGACTTCTGCCTTACAAAATCATAGTAATATCTGGAAGGAGTTCCAGAAATATTGGACTGTAAAAGAGTTAAACCGTTTGATGCATGAAATTGACAGTCTCTCGAGAAACTCGGAAGACATCAAAGGGCTTGTAGAGGGAAATGTGTTGATATCTGCCTACCAGGCTGAAGATAAGCTTGATTTCCTTTTTGTATTGAACTCTCCTGACCGCAATGCAACCGATGAGTTATTAAAGCTTATTGACCCGGAAACGGAGATAGATAAAGAGAAATTTGAAAACTCCACTCTTTATACACTGGATTTCATGCAGAAGTTTCCGGATCTTTTATCGTTCACAGAAACCAGGGGATTATTTATCATTGCTTCTTCTAAAGAATTGATAAAAAAATCGGTACTTCATATCAATCATAATGAAAATGTTTTTGAATCACCTGAATTTCAAAAAATAAGGACAACCCTGGGTAGTGATGTGGAAGCTCACCTGTATATAAGTTTTGATGAACTTGAACAGATGGCAGGATGGATTGTCAATGAGAACAAATTACCCGATCTCTCCGGGTTCACCTCTTCTGCGGCTCTGGATGTGGAGATAAAACCCGATCAATTATTATTCAATGGGTTTTCCAGTTTAAATGACAGTACATTTCAGCAACTATCTCTTTTTGAAGGTCAGGATCCGGTTGAACAGGCTTTGTTCACGGTTATCCCATCCACGGTAGTTTATTTCAAATGGCTGGGAGTGTCAGATTCACAAAAGTTTATGATGAACCTGGAAAGAAGTGACTCACAGCCGTCAGAAGGTCAGGATTTCCGTGAGATCTTTTATTCCTTTTTCCGTGGTCAGGCTGCGGAGATCATATTAAGAAAAGGGATGAGCATTTTCTCAAAGTTTGCAATTATCTCGGTAAAAAGCCAGGGGCAGGCAGAGAATATTCTGAGAGATTTCTTTCAGGAAAATTATCCCGATCAGATAAAATCTGAAGAAATTGTTATTGCTGAGAATTATTCACTCGAGGCTTACAAATTAGCTTTTAAGGGTATAGAAAATGCAATGTTTGCTGATCTTTTTCCTGAATCAAATTATGAGTGGTATTGTTTTTATGACAATCATCTTGTATTTGCGAAAACCATTGCCGACCTGAAAGAATTTGTATATCTGAACACACTGGGGAAAACCCTGGATAATGATGATTATTTCCAGGGATTGAAAGATAATTTCTCCAGCCGTTCCAACTTATTTATTTATTTTGATCCTTCACAGTACTATCCTGAAATACTTGAGAATTTGAAACCTGAAACAAGATCTGTGATCGAAGAGCATTCGGATTCCTGGAAAAAACTGAACGTTGTAGGGTTTCAAAATACGGTAGCAGATGAGCTGAATTACTTCCGTTTATTTATCAATTATACTGGAAAGATAAGGGAATTTGTTAATACGGTATGGGAAAGAAAGCTTGAAGCGAACCTTTCCATAAAGCCAACAGTCGTTCTCAATCATAATAATGATGAAAAAGAGATCTTTGTTCAGGACGAGAAAAACATCATTTACCTGATCAACAATAGTGGGGGAATTATCTGGAAACAATCCATTGATGGCCCGATCCTGGGGAATGTTCATCAAATGGATTATTATGGAAATGGTAAGCTTCAATATCTGTTTAATACGGAAAGTAAAATCCACCTTATCGACCGAAATGGAAATAATGTTGAAAGCTTCCCGGTAAATCTGAGAGAAAAGGCTTCGGCAGGATTGTCCCTTTTTGATTATGATAGTAAGCTTGATTACAGGATTCCTGTTCCTACTGTGGACCGTGATATTCTGATGTATGATAAACACGGAGATATTGTTACCGGGTGGAAATTCCGGCGTGCTGATCAGGAGATTAATTTTCCGGTGGAACATTACCGTATTGGAGATAAAGACTATATTGTTGCCCGGGATGAATTCAACCTGTATATCCTTAACCGGAGAGGAAGGAAACGCGTAAAACCTTCTGAACAGATTGATTTTTCAATGAATAATCCTGTATATTTAAATTCGGGATTTTCAGGAACAGAAAGGCTCATCGCTTCTGATAAAACAGGAGATGTATATGCTTTCTTTTTTGATGGAAAAGTCGAAAAGATCATGGAGCAGAAAATGAGTGAGGATCATTTTTTTGTTCCCGCAGATCTTAATGGAGACAGGCGTCTGGAATACATTTTTATGGATAGTACGAGACTGGAGGTATATGATGGATCTTCCGACTTGATTTTTTCAGAGCTCTATCCGGAGAAGATCAATCTGCCACCGGTAATTTACAGTTTCTCCTCTGCTGATAAGAAAATCGGGATTGTTGCAGGTGAATCCGAAAGAATTTATTTGGTGAACAATGATGGTTCATTGTATCAGGGATTTCCTTTGCAGGGCTCATCATTATTCAGTATAAGCAGTTTTCCGGGTTTGAAAGACAGGTTTAATTTACTCGTCGGAAATAATGATAACTTTTTGTACAATTATTCCGTAAAATAGCACAAATCATCTAAATATGAAGAATAAGAATAGAATCACCCTCCGGATATTCATTTTCCTCCTCACTTCTGCATTTATGATTTTCACCTATTCCTGCCTGGATCCGGAATGGGATTTTGAAAAATTCTCGGATGAGGTCGTATTAACTCCGGGAGTTGCTGCTCCCATAGCCTATGGTTCATTATCACTTGACCAGGTGTTAAACGAAATTGACGGAACTAATTATGTAAAGCGATTTGATGACAGTCTGCTGTATATCTCTTATGCCAACAGGTTGTTCTCCTATCCGGCTAATGAGGTTGTGGAAATCCCCAATCAGACTTTTCTCGAGTTCTTCATTGAATCAGATGTTGCCCTGTTACCGGAATGGATAAGTGCCGGGTTAAATGATACCGTCAGGTTTCATAAGGAAAAAAACGGTGAATTCGAATTTGCTAATAACGAAAGGATTGACAGCATGCAAATTAAAACCATGGATATGGTTATAAATGTTCAATCATCTTTCAAACATACCGGTATTTTGACCATTAGCTCCGAAAATATTCTGGTAAATGGAGAACCATTCCAGGAAGTCATTCAGATAAGTGATGCCAGCGGGAATTTCAGTATCAGTCGCACAATTCCAATGGATGGGAACAGTATTTATCTCGATAATTCAGTTCCGGGGACTACTGTTTTACCCCTTAGTTTTGATCTTGAATTGATTAATTCCGGGAATCCTGTTTTACCGGGAGAAAGTTGCGATATTTCTATGATCTTTGTTGATCCTGAGTTCTCCTCGATTTTTGGTTACCTGGGTGATCACGAGTTGATTTTTTCCAGCGGTGATGTGGTAATCGATATTTTTGATACAGATACGCTTGCTGGTGGAGGATCGATACTTTTCGCCAATCCTATGTTCAATCTCGATATTGCAAATTCTTATGGTTTACCTGTTCAGGTTGATATTTCGGAACTTGAGGCCTATTCCCGTATAAATGATGTAACCACACCGGTTAGTTTTGAGCCCGGGGTAAATCCTTTCAGTATTGAAGCTCCGGGACTTGATGCCGTTGGAGACACTGTAAATACCCTGATTGAGATCAATAAGGAGACTTCCAACATTAATGAGGTAATGGAAACATCACCCCGCGAATTTACTTATGCAGTGTCGGCTGTAACCAATCCGGAAGGACCGGATGCCACACAAAACTTTGCTACCGATTCCAGTGATTTTCTTGTTGATTTTGAGGTGATTCTCCCTATCTGGATCAAAGCTGAAGGTTTCACGCTTGACCAGACTTATCCATTTGATTTCGAGGAAAATTTCGGTGAAAGCACCGATATAATTGATTACCTAAGATTTACCATGGATGCTGTGAATCAATTGCCGCTGGAGGTTAAAATGCAAGTGTATTTCCTGGATGAAAAC
Source organism: uncultured Bacteroidaceae bacterium (assembly GCA_964528675.1). Taxonomy (GTDB): domain Bacteria; phylum Bacteroidota; class Bacteroidia; order Bacteroidales; genus CAYRTD01. The sequence continues at coordinate 31,316 of CAZGTU010000040.1, read as the reverse complement.
TCCAATACTTTGGATTCATTGTTCTCGAATGACGATCTCTTACTTCCTGCATCGCTGGACGAAGAATCGAAAGTTGATCAGGCTACCGAACAGAGCAAATCGGTTGAATTTACCGAAGAGAAGATTGAGAAAATCAAGCCTACGAGGGAATTATTGATTCAGGCCACTGGAACAACTGCTGATCCGGAATCAGACCTGTATGTCAAGTTCTACAGTTATTATACAGTCGACTTTAAGCTAAAGATGAAGGCTGATCTTAGTATTAACAGCAGAGACCAATAAAAATAAATCACAAAAAAGACAGAAATTATGAAGTTTCGCCCTGCCCTAATTATTTTGATAGTATTACTTTCAGGGATATCCCGTGTAAATGCACAGGATGTGAACTCTTTTTATTTTATGCGTGGAATCCCGCAGGTATACCAGGTAAATCCGGCTTTTCAGCCGGAATGTGATTTTTTTCTCGGTTTGCCGGGTCTCGCTCCGATGAAAATGAGAGCCAGTAATTCTTCTTTTGACTTTGGTGATTTAATACAATACAGTGACAGGATAGATTCCCTGGTAACATTTCTTCATCCGGACGGAATTGGGGGAGAAGCATTCCTTGACAACCTTGATGATCAGAATTCATTCATCACTGAGTTTTCAGTAAGTCTTGCTTCATTTGGATTCCGCAGAGAGGATACCTATTTTACTTTTGATATAAGAGAACGCTTCTCATATAGAATGGATTATTCGGATGATTATCTGAGATTACCCATTGTGGGGCCTGATGAAGGTGAATTTTTCGATATGAATATTGGTCTTGACATGAGTGCTTTTAATGAGTTTTCGATGGGAATATCTCAAAAATTTTCCGAACAGCTTACAGTCGGTATCAGGGGTAAGCTATTTTTCGGGCAGGCGAATGTTTACACAGAAAGGTTTGATCTCAGCCTTGCCACAAGCGAAGAAGTATGGGAAATAGAGAATGATATTTCTATAAATTCAAGTGCTCCTTATCTTATCGATTATGTGAATTTCGCGGTGTCAGCTCCTCTTGAAACCATTACGGGAAACCTTGATAATTTTGATCCTGAAACACCCGATGCAGCAGAAATAACCCAACTTGTTATCAATCCAAGGAATTTTGGCCTTGGGCTTGATATTGGAGTGGATTATCGTTTGTATGACTGGTTACAGTTATCTGCAAGTCTGGTAGATTTTGGATCGATAAAGTGGAAGGACAGAATGGTGAATTTTCAGCATCAGGCAGAGTATGATTTCGAAGGAGTAGAAATAGATATCCTTGATGAAGAGGGATTTATGCAAGGTTTTGTAGATTCACTGGAGACGACCTATGATAATTTTACAGCCTCCCAGGTTGAATACAGAAATTTCCTGCCTGCGAAATTGTATATTGGCGGTGCTTATTATCCACATCCTAAAATTAGCCTGGGATTATTATCAAGGACGGATTTTTATAAGGGAGATATCAGGCAACAGTTCACTGCCTCGGCAAATTTTTATCCCTTGAAAATGGTCAGTACAACAGTTAGTTACTCCATAATCAATAACTCTTATAAGAATATCGGATTCGGACTGGCCCTTAAAGCTTTTCCGTTTAATCTTTATCTTCTTACCGATACGGGTCCTTCCGTTTATTTCTTTCCTGCCGAAGCCAAATATTTTAATTTCAAGATTGGAATGAATCTTATGTTTGGTTGTAAGAAAGAGAAGGTATATGATGTGCCTTTGATTGACTGATTTTGTAAAGAGAATTCATGAATTTTCTCTACAAAAGCCTTAACCCTGAACTCTATTTATAATCTCCCCAACTTAAGGTCTGATTTTTGCGAAGCTATTAACGAATGATTATCTTTGTGGCTGATTAAAAATTATGACTTTGATACGATTACTATTAATATTCGCACTTATCTATTTGTTGATACGTCTCATCGGGAGAGCTATATTCCCTTCATTTTCCGGTAATTCAAGAAGAAGAACGGAAGAAGGTGAGAAAGAAGGGGATATCACTATACAGAACAAAAAAAATTCCGGTAAAAAAATCAGTAAGGATGAAGGGGATTATGTGGATTATGAGGAATTGAAGTGAGGTGAATAAGTTGGCAGTGGCAGTTGGCAGTTGGCAGTGGCAGTTGGCAGTTTGCAGTTTGCAGTTGGCGGGATTTGCTAAAGGAGGATGGGATTTTAGAATGTAGAAATCAAAATTGTACAGATATTTATATTTATTCGAAAATTGAAAATTAAATCCATTAATTCTCATTTTGTTTCTTAAAGCTATTTAGCCATTGTTCTGCATCTGCAATAAGCATTGAAAAAGAGTTTACCGGATTTTTAAAAAATGACCTGATATTGGAATTTCTTTCCAGCATAACAGGGAGCGCGCTGAAGGCTAGCTGAAGGGACATGTAAAGCTTCCGGAATCCCTTTCTTATTAACAGGGCTTTTATTTCAGGATTTGCAAGTTCCGTGCTGATCGATGAGAATGCGGTTATCACCAGGATGGCTCTTATGAAAAGATTCCATCCATTTTCTAGAGCCTTGGTGAAGGAAAAATCTTTTGGGTTGGAGGTCTCCATAAACAGTCCGGCCAGCACGAGAATGATTAATAACTGCATCCAGAACCATGGCTTCAGTAATCTTCTGGCAATATTTTTATAATACAATAAATTAAAAGCCAGGTATACAGCAGTAATACCTGTTTTATAGAGAAGCGTTTCTGATTTTTCAAAGAAAAGCAGGCTAAATACTATGAAAATCAAGTGAAAGAAAAGCAAAGGGATTGAATATTTGCCTTCTGAATTCAGGATATTGATATTATTTTCAGATAGTTCAAAAGATCCGGAAACCTTTTTTTTCAAAGAGGCTTTAACGCCGATATAGCTTCCGGCTATACCACCGATTGCGCCAAGTATCAAATATATCCCAACAAGAATGTAAAGAACCTCCAATGCGGAAAACCCTGTCATTTTCAGCCTGGAAGTTGCGTAATTGAGCATATTCACATATACTTCAATTAAATCAAAGCCATATATTATCAAAAGATTACCCAGTTTATGAAGAAATGAACTCAAAACCGCCAGGGCTCCGCTGATAATATATCCGGCAAGGTTTCTGCCCAGGAGTCTTAAGAATATTTCAATGATCAGTGCTTCAGTGAATATTCCTATCATTGGCCCCAGGATTACCGCACTCGGAGAGATAGATTTCATGAGTGCACAAATAATTCCTGCGCGGATAATCACACCTCTTTGTGGCCAGATCCTGGAGAATGAAATCAGCAAAATAACAGCAAAGAAAGTTAGAAAAGTACCGGCAAAGGGTATTCGAAGATTATGTAGGAGACTGCCTACAATGATCTCGAAACTTGCCCACAAGCTTCCCAGGACCGCTGCTTTCAGCCATTTATCATCGAGGACTATATTTTGTTCCTTTTCCACGTAGTATATCGTTTTCTTCCTTCAATCAGATCTGAAGAATGGTTTACATTGAAGAAAAGTTCATCTGTATCCCATCCCATGGCCTGTGGATCAATAAGTTTAACATTCAGGTTTTCAAATAAAGAACTTATTTTGTATTTCTTCGAATATATCTGTTCTTCGATCTTTTTCAAAATTCTTTTATTATAGATACCGATAAGTGGTTCAGGTTGTTTATTCTTATTTATTCCAATTGTTATATCATAATTTCCCGACTCAGATGAAAGCAATCTCATGAAATCTATAGAAATAAAGGGAATGTCACAGCTCATGACCAATGCCTTATCATCTTTTATTTTCTGAAGGCATGTATAAATGCCTCCTATCGGTCCTATATCTTTTATCTCATCGGGAACCACATCATGTCCTGTAATTTTGAATCTTTTGTCAGAACTGCTTATAATGACCTGAGAGCAAAGTTCCCGGAGAATATCAAGCGGGTATTCATATAATTTTCTTTCCTGGAAATCTATAAAAGCTTTATCGATCCCCATTCTTTCACTTTTGCCGCCTGCTAGTAAGATGCCGGTCATTGCTTTATTGATCTGTTGTAATTTTTAATGTCAAGGATCTTTTTAGCAGCCGCTTCCGGTTTTGTCTTTTTTATTTCAATGACAGTTGCCTCTTTCAATCCAAAATATTCGATCACTTTTTTGAGCATTTCTTTTCTCACACTAATGATAAGGATCCCGGTATGCATGGCAAGGATTCTCCTTAAAGTATCATGCCAGACTTTCCCTGATAATTCCATCGGACCTATTTCATCCAGGATAAAGACATCATATTTTTTTTTGAGCTCTGATTCAATTATTGAATCTCCTTTCTTTATGGCTTCTTGATTAAAAAAGAAAGCGCCAAATTGTTCATAAGCCCGATGATATTCCCGTGAGGCAAGGTGCATAATTGATTTTTCGTTCAATAGCTGAAGTACAAAATCCTTGTTACCGGATTCACTTAATTTACCCGGGCTGATAAATCCGCCAATCTTTAATTTATAGTCTTTCAGGAAAATGTACAGCCGGCTCAGATAGCTGGATTTTCCTTTATTCCTTTCACCTGTGACTATAAAAACATTTATCATCAGGATCAATTCTTCTTTAGTTGCTGAGCAAGGCTTGTGGCAAATACAAAATCATTCAACTCCTTCGAGTCGGTGTTCATAATTTCTTCTTTAGTTCCTTCCCATAATTTTCTTCCTTCATAGATAAAAACCACTTTGTCTCCGATCTCGATTACGGAATTCATATCATGGGTATTAACAATTGTGGTAATATTGAAATCTTCCGTAATTTCTTTGATAAGGTTATCTATAACGATAGCCGTTTTTGGATCCAGTCCTGAATTCGGTTCATCACAAAAAAGATATTTAGGATTCAGAGCTATCGCCCTGGCTATGGCCACTCTTTTTTTCATTCCTCCGCTTAATTCTGCCGGCAGAAGATTGTTAACTCCTTTTATATTCACTCTGTCGAGACAAAAGTCTACGCGTTTTAATTTTTCCTGGTAGGATTGATTTGTGAACATATCCAGCGGGAACATTACATTTTGTTCTACTGTAGATGAGTCGAATAATGCTGCTCCCTGGAAAAGCATTCCGATCTCTTTACGTATTTCTTTTTTTGCTTTAAAAGACAGTGAGGTGAAAAGACGATCATCATACCATATTTCACCTTTATCGATATTATGCAATCCGACGATTGCTTTTAACAATACTGTTTTTCCGGACCCACTTTGTCCTATAACAAGGTTGGTTTTTCCTTTTTCAAAGCGCACTGAAACATCTTCCAGCGCCAATTTCTCATCAAATTGTTTGTATATGTTTCTAACGTCTATCATGCAAGGATGAGTTGAGTGAGAACAAGATTTGCGAGCAGCACAAGAATACTGCTGTGAACAACAGCCCTGGTACTGGATTTTCCTACTTCCAGTGAACCTCCCTGGGCATAATAGCCCTGGTAGGCAGAAATACTTACAATTATAAACGCATAGAAAACCACTTTTGTCAATGCATAACTCACATAATGGGGATAAAATATATATTGTATCCCGTAAATGTAATCTACGGGACTGACCACTTCGGTTAGGAGGCAGAGTACATAGCCGCCGAAGATCCCGACAAACATGCTGAGAAGTGAGAGGATGGGAAAGAAAAATACCGCTGCTACTATTTTTGGAAGAATAAGAAAGCTGGCAGAATTAACGCCCATGATCTCAAGAGCATCTATCTGTTCCGAAACTCTCATGGTTCCTATCTCAGAAGATATGCTCGATCCCACTTTGCCTGCAAGAATCAGGGCAACCATGGTTGATGAAAATTCCAGGAGCAGGGAATCTCTGACTGTAACTCCTACGAGATAACGGGGCAGAAGTGGATTTTCAATATTGTAATTGGTCTGGATAGTGATTACAGCACCTACAAAAAGTGAAATGATTACCACAATGCCAAAAGAGTTTATTCCCAGGCTTTCTATTTCTCTTATGGTTTGCTTATAGTAAATTTTATGTTTTTCGGGTTTTGCAAAAACCCTTGAAAGGAGAATGAAATATCGACCTGCACTTTGAAAAAAATTCATGATCAACCTGTTTGCTGTAAAATTACGAATAATATTATTCAAACAATGGAAATAGCTTTTAAAACCATTATCGAGCGGAATGGACTGATTATGAAAATCATTTTATTTCTCTGGTAAAAATGATTTTTATACCTTAGATTCGCTTTACAAAAAATAGAAAAAATGGATACAAAAAATTATTGTGTTATTATGGCAGGCGGAGTTGGAAGTCGATTCTGGCCGCTTAGCAGGACTTCTTATCCCAAGCAGTTTCTTGATATACTTGGAGTGGGTAAATCATTATTGCGTCAGACTTTTGAAAGGTTCAATGAAATTATTCCTGCAGAAAACACCTATGTAGTAACAAATGCTAATTACTCCAATCTTGTAAAACAACAATTACCGGAAATACCCGGGGAAAATATACTTTTAGAGCCCTACAGGCGGAACACTGCGCCCTGTATAGCCTATGCAGCATACAGGATCAAGGTAAAGGATCCGGAAGCCAGAATGGTGGTTGCTCCTTCCGATCATTTGATATTAAAAGAGGATGTGTTCAGAAACGTAGTCGGACAGGGTTTGAAATTTGTTGGTGATAACGACACAATTCTTACCATTGGAATAAAACCGAACAGACCCGAAACCGGTTATGGCTACATCCAGGTAGATAATGAAGATAAGATAGAGGACGATGACATTACTTTCAATAAGGTGAAAACATTCACTGAAAAGCCGGATATTAAACTGGCAAAGGTGTTCCTGGAAAGTGGTGAATTCTTTTGGAATTCAGGTATCTTTTTCTGGTCTGTTCCTACGATTATAAAAGCTTTCAAAGAATTTTTACCCGAGATCAATAATTCTTTCATGGCAGGCTTACAGGTATATGGAACTGATAAAGAAGAGCAATTTATCCAGGAAACTTATTCAAGCTGTAAGAATATTTCCATCGATTACGGTGTAATGGAAAAGTCGGATCAGGTTTATGTACTGACCGCTGATTTTGGCTGGTCGGATCTGGGAACCTGGGGATCATTATACGAACAGAAAGATAAGGACAAAGATGGCAATGTGATAATTGGAGATAAGGTATATCTGTATGATTCAAAGACTTCAATCATTAACGCAAACAACAAGCGCCTTGCGGTAATTGAAGGACTTGAGGACTTCATTGTTGTTGATAGCGAGGATGTATTATTGATTTGCAGGAAAGACCAGGAACAAAAGATTAAAAGTTTTGTAAATGATGTGAAGCTGGAAGAGGGGGATGAGTTTGTTTAAGGGAGTATAGTGGTTGAAGGGTTTAAGGGTTTAAGGGTTTAATCGTTTATAGTTTAAGGTGTGTGCCCAACAGTTTACTTTTTACCGTTTACTGTTTACTTTCCAATGGTTTAAGGGTTGAAGGTTTTAAGGTGTGTGCCCAACAGTTTACCTTTTCTTCTTCGGTCCCTGAGCGTCAGTCGAAGGGCCGTTTACTGTTTACCTTTCCATTGGTTCGGGGTTTATGCATTAGGACAACAAAAAAAGGTATCTGAAAATTCAGACACCTTTTTTTGATTTCCTATATGGTTGGGTTGGTTAGTATTCCCAGAGGTCATGTTCAAATTCGAATAGCTTTTGCTTTATTCTTTCAGCTTCGTAGAGGACATCATCTCCGGTCAGGTATTCACGAATCGCCCTGTTGGAGTATACGTTTGATTCTTTAAAGATGAAGGAAGCAAATCTTCTTTGTATGAAGAGATCATCGAAACTCATCGGATTGGAGTCATTATTTGGATTATAGACTTCATATCGTGAAAAGAGTGGCCTGAATTCAGGGAAGTAAACCCAGAAGGCGATCTCATACTGAATTTCAGGTGAAACCTCGATTGATCCGTCGGGGAGAGTGATCTGTTGATTGTAAACCCTGATCGGAGCAAGGCCGACGATTCTGACGCGCATGGTAGAATGTTGCTTATCGAAGAACCATTTTTCCTTCACGAGAAATTGTTTGACCTCCTGGGTACGCAGTCTTACTTCACCGAAAACAGTATCGGCACCGAGTTTTTCAATTATTTCGGATTCAGTCATCAGAAGATCGGTTGTAAAGTTTTTGTTTGGATGATCTGCATAAGCTTTCAGGTTATTTTCCCTGATGCCGTGCATGATCACTCCAAACAGGCTCATTCTCTGATTGATAGGCTCAAGCGGATAGTAGAGGGGCTGATTCATTTTTTCTCTGAGATCAATAATCCTCCAGATATCTTTTGACCACATCACATCTGCTTCTCTTATGGGTACATAAGGGATGGGTTTTTTATCACGTATATGAATTCTTTCATACACATTCTTGATGTCAGATGTATCTGTCATCATTTGAGGTGTTCCGGGCTGAGTTGACTGATTAACACCTGTTTGAGCAACACTCACCGAGTATGACCCCAGTACCATAAGGAATAAAACTGTTAAAAACTGAGCGTTTCTTTTCATCATATTGATATTTATAAAATTCTCAAAACAATTGAATTAAGGGTTACTACCCTTCCATCCGGCCCTACTGCTTTAATATCAGTTACGGTAAAGTTTTTACCGGTACCAAGTTGTCTGATAATATCTTTTTGGGCCTGGGTATATTTATTACTTTCTGATTTTTCACGAGTTGTAAAACCTCCGGAGAGAACTGCGGATACAGTGAATTCTTGAATGGTGTATTCCAGTTCAAAATCAAAATCTTCAAGTTCTGCATCCACTCCTTCAGTTCTGGAGAGATCGGTAAGGGTAATAGCTCCCTGGCTTTTACCCGCAATTTTAGCGACAGGGTCCGGAACATTTTTGACACGGAAATCCATATTTCCCATAAATCTTCTGCTGTTCTCTATATTCGCGTAAACACTAACGGTAACAATCTCCCCTTCTGGTCCCGATACGGGTTTCACTATCCAGTCTCCTCCCGGTGCTCTTCTTATATTTCCTTTGGTAATGGTTGCCTGAATATCTTCTTTGGGCACTCCGCTTACAGAAATTGCAACAGGATTATCCACACCACGATAAAATACATTCATCTTTGTGGGTGAGATAACGGCACTGGCTTCTGCAACCTGATATTGCCGTTCAAATTTCCTTTCAATGATCCTGTCACCGGCTTCAAGGATAATAGTTCCTCCCCATTTTTTGGTTCCTACGGTTGAGGTAGGCCCAGTGAATATGCCTTTTCCGTCTTTTACTTCTAATTCGTCGCCGTTTTCAAGTCTTACCCGTGGCATTTTTGTAGAGTCATATGCTGCAAGGAATACCTGTGCTTCATACTGTTGTCCTTTAAAAATGTAATCGGAATTGGCAATTACTATGGGCTCAATTGTATTAAACTTAAAGGAACCTGCATCTATCTGACTGAGCAGGTAACGTAATATATCTGCTTCTGTGTTCCGTATATCGGACTGCATTTTTGAAAGAATAGTGATCACAGATGCAAGGGGAAGATGCTCAAAATGTTCTGACTCCCAGGAATGAGCTTCAGCCTTTGCATGAGGATCAGGTTCCGGTGCATCGGTATTCAGGTTTCCTTCTATTGCCGCAACAATAGAGGCATATGTTTCTTTATCATCGATAAGGCTTAAAAGAAATTCCCTGTATTCTTCCATTTTCTCTTTTAATTCCTCACCTCTTTTATTAAGGATCATAACTTCAGCAGGAATACTTGTATTGTCTTTTCCTTTAACATATTCCAGGTTAATGTCATCATCGTGAATTGCTTCAGGATCTTCCCCTTCAGATTTTATAACAATGGCTTTTTTTGCCTCTTGAATTAAGTCGTAAACCTCCTGGGCTTTAACCTGGACTTCGTCTGCTTTTTCTTTCCAATCTTTTACTTTTTCTTCATTTTGAGCAAGTGCAGATTCAAAATCCTCATAGTAGGAAGTATTCTTTTTGGCAAAATTCTTTGTTGTTGATGATAAACCTTCGTCAACAAGTACGAATGCATCCAGTACGTCTTTAGAGACGTTCAGTGCCAACAGGGCTGTTAGCACCAGGTACATCATACCAATCATTTTTTGCCGTGGCGTTTCTTTTCCTCCAGCCATAATTATTACTTAAAATTATTTTTTTGCTGCGCCCATTGCTGAGAGCATATTGCCGTAGACGTTATTAAGTTCTGATAAGCTGTTACTTAATTTAGCGATCTCTTCCTTATATCTCTGGGTTTCCTCAACAGAAGACCTTAGATCCTGCATCATGTTTTCGAGTTCTTTATAAACTCCTTCATTACCTTTAAGGTGCTGACGGGTACCCTGAACCTGATTTTCATAGGCAGCGTTAAGTTCGCTGAGGTTTTTGTTCAGGTTGTTGAGCTGTTCACTAAACTGCTTATGACCTTGCGTTATATTAGAATAATCGGTTTTTACAGTGTTTGTGAGTTCGCTGTAGGAACTTGACAGTTCAGAAGACTGTTGTGCAAATTTCTCTGCAATTTCCTGCCCTGACTTATTGACTATGTTAGCTGTATTCTTGTATGAAGAGGATAATGTATTGATAGATTCTGAAAGTTCTCCGGAATTACTGGCATACGAGTTTGAAACACTTGAAATTGAAGCAGCAGCTTCTTTCATATTATTCAAATATTCTTTTGTTGCTACAGAAGCTGCAGTGATGTCTGCCAGGTTATGAGAAGTTTCACTCAAATTGGTTAGTCCTGAGCTCAATGATTTTATTGTTTCCGGGCGAATATCTGCATCCTTCATCAAATCATCAAACTTTTGCAATCCAACACCCCGTCCTGCAAGGCTTTCTTCCCTGAGTTCGTCAAGTTCATCAGGATCAGACATACCTGCAAGTTCAGGATAAACCAGTGTCCAGTCAAGTTCCTCATGCAAGGGTTCAAAAGCAGAGAAAAAGAAAATAATTGCCTCGGTTGTAAGACCTGCAACAATCATCAGTGAAGCTCCCGGCCAGTGCATAATCTTAAACATAGCACCAATAATCACAACCGATGCGCCAATACCATAGAGTTTGGCCATAAAGTTTTTCCATCCGGAACTCTGAACAATTTCAGTTACATTCATGATAAGCTAATATTATTGTTAATTAATTTGTACCAAGGTAAGAACGAACACACCTGAAACCAACGTATGATTTAGCAGTGTCCTGATATTCAAAATCCCTTGAACTCACTTGCAAATAATATGCTACATCTTTCCAGGATCCTCCTCTTATAATTTTCCTTTTCATAACGGGTGGATCATCAGGCTTAGCATTATACTTATAATCAGGGTTCATGTTGTGTGTGAACATCCATGCTGACTCATCATAGGCACTGCTGGTCCATTCGGATACATTACCTGCCATATCGTATAAACCATATTCGTTGGGGGCATAATTACCTACTCTTGCAGGAATTAATGAACCATCATCGATATAGTTACCCCTCAAGGGTTTGAAGTTTGCCACGAAACAACCCAGTTGATTTCTTGTATATGGGCCACCCCATGGATACATGCTCTGTGTCAGATTCCCCCTGGCAGCATATTCCCATTCACCGTCACTTGGAAGCCTGTAATCCTGCACGAATGGCTGGTCCTGACCTGCAAGGGCAGCATTCAGGAATTGGGTTCTCCAGATTGAAAATGCATTTGCCTGTTCCCAGGTCACCCCCACAACCGGATAATTATCGTATGATGGATGCCAGAAGTAAAGATTTGCATAAGGCTCGTTAAATGAATAGGTAAAATCTGAGATCCAAACGAGGGTATCCGGGTAAACGGGGATCTCCTTTTTGAATACGAAAGATTGCCTGCCTTCAACATCTGATATGGTACCATCGGGATTGGTCACTGTACCTTCGTATTCCTGGGTGGAATAGTTAAACTTATTGGTTCTTTTTGCTGCTTGCTGCAGATCGATCCAGTAATATGAATAGATGAGTTTTTCAACAGCGAGCTGCTTACGGCCAAAGAACTGTGCATCGCCTGAATAATACAGGTCGATACGGTCTATTGCAGCCTGGACATCTCCGTTCTCATCATCATATTCAATTTCTGTATCCCAGTTGATACGGGGTGATTCCTGACCATTTTTATTCATCATGATCGGATTGTCATCCCTGTCTTTCAGGATATAATCTTCGATCTGATCATCTACCAGGGCCTGCCTGATCAGGGAGTCTTTCACCCAGTAAACGAACTGGCGATACTCATTGTTAGTAATCTCGGTTTCGTCCATCCAAAAGGCGTCAACCGTAACGGTTTTTGATCCGTTATTTTGCATAAAGGCAATGTCCTGATCACTGGGTCCGGTGATGAAACTTCCTGCGGGTACGAATACCATTCCGTAGGGGTCGGGCTCAGTGTAAGCTTTTCTGCCTTGAACGCCAACTAATTCCCCATTGTTATAGTTGGAACAACTGCCAAGGATTGCCAACATGATCAGCAAGGAAAATGTCTTTTTCATAACTTTCTGGGTATTATTTGCAAAAAACAATCTTTTCAAAACGAAATTTTTAAAGTTTATTTAGCTAACTATATTTTTTAAATAATATTATAAAATTCTTATGCTCTTATATTTTTGAGGCGTCCTGTCAAGACTCAGATCAAAACAATATCCAATTGTCAACTCGTGTGATCCGCTGCTGTACTTTCCAATCTTCGTAACTGAAAAGTCGTAAGAATATCCGACGTGCACTCCATTAAATAACTCCACTCCCAGTATTCCCACTATTGCCGATCCGCCTCTATATGAAACGCCACCCCAGAATCTTTTATTGTACCTTACATTGGTATTCAGATAAATTTGATTCGCCTTCCCGTCCGATTTCAAAACAAATGTTGGCATTACTTCAAACAACGGATTTGCTAATTGAAAATTGTAACCTGCTGTTAGATAATAATGTCGAACGAGATATGGGCTTGCGTTCTCGTACCTTATACGGGCCTGATTCAAATGGGTTGTGGAAATTCCCAAAAAAAGTTTCTCTGTACTGTAAAAAATTCCTAAACCCATGTCGAAACCCACTCTACTGTCCTTATTCTGAGGTATTTGAGGATCGCCCTGAACATTTCCCAGATCCTCCGGGATGTTCCATTCAGGATCGAGAGCCTTATTAATTATACCCAGGTTCAACCCCATGGCCAGCTTTCCTTCTCCCAGGTCCATCCGGTATGCATAATCAAGACCGATACCAAGATCTGAGTTAAATCCATAAATATCATTTACAATGGAAAGTCCCACGCCATGATCGACACCGAAAAAACTAAATGCACCATCGGCACTGAAAAATGATTGTGAAGGTGCTCCGTTGAAGCCTACCCATTGTTCCCTGTGAACAGCATTGAGACAAATCCTGTCATTTCTTCCGGCAGCAGCCGGATTGAAAAAAGTAAGCACAGAACGGGTCTGACTGAATTCCGGATCCTGTTGAGCATTCGTTATCAGTGATGTGAATGAAGCTAAAATGATTAATAAGCCGTATTTACCCATCCTATGTAAGATTCCCTCTATTACTGTTATGCAGGCAATTTGCAAAACGCTAAAATAACTATTTTTATTACTATCAAACAAAATTATTAACAGATTATTGTTAATAGTGCCGGGAAAATATTAACGAAAATAAAAAAATTAAGTTTTAATTATTGGCAATGAATAAAAATCTTTTCACAACTTTTTTCAATGCTTAAAAAAAATGCAGATTTTTCAAGAAAACCGGCGCATAAGATTCCACCAGCGATCAGGAATTTCATTGGTACATGCCATCTGATAATCTTCATAACCGCATGAAATTATATAATTCCGGTCAGTAAATGGATCTTTTACAGGGATTTCCATCCACCATCTGTCTGTGTCATTACTTTTATAAAAGATCATGTTTTGATCGGCAGCAGAGGTGCTCACGATGAATTTTTTGATATTTCCTTCGCGCGGATCTTCGGGTCTTCGAATGGAGTAACCCTCAATGAAATACCATAGTGCCTGTGCTACAAGATGTGAAGTATGGCCATTATGATCATTTTCGGGGATCAACTCGGAAAACAATACAGTTTTCAGGTTTTCTGCTGCTCCTGCATAACGGGTAAGCTGGCACAGCTCATAAGCAAAAAGGCCGTTTGGACTTGGAGAACTGCCTGCTGGAGCATCCGATTGTCTGACAGCATTCATGTCAATGGATAAGATATCCGAATCCCGCAGAAAAGGTTCCGCAATTTTCAGGTTGGTTCGTAATATGCCAAGCCTTTTACTCAAATGGCCTTTGTTTTCAAATTCATCCATTCTTTTTAAAGGCGTAAAATAAACCTGGTGTCCCAGATTCACCATGCTGAGATATTTCTGGCTTTTCAATCCTGTAATATGACCGAGGTAATTTCCGGAGTGAATTTTACCGGGTTCATTTTCAAAATCAATACGAGAGTCAATGGTGATGAAATTCCAGAAACTGTTATATTCTTCATAGGACCGGGCAAGACCTATTCCCAGATCCTGGCTTCCGCCGATGATCAGAGCGATAACAGATTTTTTAATTAATTCTGAAAGAACATCCCTGAGCGCGAAGTAAGTATCTTCAATATTATTGGTCTTTTTTAGATTCCCGAGATCGATGATCTTAACTTTTCCGGGAGGTGAAGAAAGAAGATATAACTGTTCCCTGACTTTATCAGGTGCTGATGCTGAGCCCTGTATGAACGCATTTCGATCTTCTTTCACCCCGAAAACAGCAATGTCATAATTTCCAATATTGGAAACAGGAACATCAGGTGTATGAATTGAAATCGACCGGCTTATGGTACTTTCAGCCTTCAGGTGACTGAATTCCGGTTTTTCAAGACTCACCGGATCGAAATAATCATTCAGGTTCATTTCTTTTTCTTTTTATTACCCTTTTCAATGATCTCTTTTGCTTCTTCAAGGCTCAGCTCTTCAGGTTTCTTACTTCTGGGGATTTTATAATTCTTCCCTTTGTAAGCAATATAGGGGCCATATCGGCCATTCAAAACTTCGAGCCCCGGTTCTTCGTCAAATTTTTTAATGTGCTTCTGAGCTTCAAGTTTTCTTTTTTCTTCAATCAATTCAATGGCGCGATCAAGGGTGATTGTCATAGGATCGTCTATTCCTTTTTTCAGGGAATAGAATTTTGATTTGTGCCTTACATAAGGGCCGTAACGACCGATACCTATAACTACTTCCTCACCTTCGTATTCACCCACAGATCGTGGAAGTTTAAACAGATCCAATGCTTCCTCCAGGGTAATAGTCTCAATACTCTGCCCTTTAAGCAAAGAAGCAAATTTTGGTTTTTCTTCGTCTGTAGATTGACCGATTTGCGCAATAGGGCCGTACCGCCCGATTTTTACGAGAACATCCTTACCTGTTTTGGGATCTTTGCCCAGGACCTTTTCCCCTTTGGCTTTTTCGCTCTCTTCAGTTGTCTTTTCAACGGTTTTATGAAAGGGGTTGTAAAACTTATCGATCATCTCGGTCCAGCCCATATTTCCTTCGGCTATCCTGTCAAACTCTTCTTCCACAGATGCTGTGAAATTATAATTCATGATATTTTTAAAATACTGAACCAGGAAATCATTTACGATCATTCCTATGTCGGTCGGAAAGATCTTTGCTTTCTCATAGCCGTGCTTTTCTTTTTTCGTCTTTTCGGAAATACTGCCATTCTTGAGATTGATTTCGATGACTTCACGGGTTTTTCCGGGTCTGTCCTCTTTTACTACATATTCTCTTTGTTGAATGGTAGAGATAGTGGGAGCGTATGTAGAAGGCCGGCCAATTCCTAGTTCCTCAAGTTTTTTCACCAGGCTTGCCTCTGTATATCGTGGAGGATGATTGGTGAACCGCTGTGTAGCAGTGATGGAGTTCATTGAAAGTTCCTGGTTAACTTTAACAGGGGGCAACATTCCGCGCGTTTCTTCTTCGCTCTCATCATCACTGGATTCAATGTAAACCTTAAGGAAACCCTCAAATTTCAAAACTTCACCGGTAGCTACGAATAGATCACTCGTTTTGCTATTTTTAATCTTGATCGTAGTTTTTTCAAGGAGTGCATCGCTCATCTGTGAAGCCAGAGTCCGTTTCCAGATCAGCTCATAAAGTTTTTGCTCCTGGTTACTCCCCGAAACAGAGGGCTTATCCATGTATGTAGGACGTATTGCTTCATGTGCTTCCTGGGCACCTTTCGATTTGGTGGCATACTTCCTTACTTTTAAATATTTCTCACCAAATTCATTTTTAATATGCTTCGCTGATGAAGCAATGGCCGTATTGGAAAGATTCACTGAATCAGTACGCATGTAGGTAACCTTTCCGCTTTCATATAAGCGTTGAGCAACTGCCATTGTTTGCCCCACTGAATACCCCAGTTTCCTGCTGGCTTCCTGCTGGAGGGTAGAGGTTGTAAATGGAGGAGCAGGAGACTTCTTGCCGGGCTTTTTCTGAACATCGGCTACTGAAAAAGAAGCGTTTGCCAGTTTCTCAAATAAGGATGTGACTGTATTCTTGTCTTTTGGTCTTTTATCAAGATCGGCATATATTTTTCCGGGAGTTTCCTCAAGTTTATTATCACTCTCAAAAAGTCCGCTCACCCGGAATGAAGAACTGGGCTTAAAGTCTTTGATTTCTCTTTCCCGTTCAACAATGAGTTTAACAGCAACCGATTGCACCCGGCCGGCAGAAAGAGATGGCTTGATCTTCCTCCATAAAATAGGAGATATTTCAAAACCTACCAGCCTGTCCAGCACTCTTCTTGCCTGTTGGGCATTGACCAAATTTTGATCGATGAAACGAGGATTTTCAATTGCTTTCTTAATGGCTTCTTTGGTGATCTCATGGAAAACAATTCTTTTTGTTTTATCAGGATCAAGCTTAAGCACTTCATACAAATGCCATGCAATTGCTTCTCCCTCACGATCTTCATCAGAAGCCAGCCAAACGGTTGAGGCTTCTTTTGAGAGTTTTTTTAATTCATCAACAACTTTTTTCTTGTCCTTCGGGACAATATATTCAGGCTTATAATTGTTTTCTAAATTGATCCCCAGATTTTTCTTTGCAAGATCACGAATATGACCATAACTCGATTTAACAAGAAAATCTTTGCCCAAAAATTTTTCTATCGTTTTCGCCTTGGCAGGCGACTCGACGATTACAAGATTTGATTCCTTCATAACACATTACCTTCAATAAATGCTGCAAAGTAAATTAAAAACAACCACATTGTTCAAATTTTGATAAAAAATTATTTATACTTTTGTTCAAAATACCAGAAAAATATGGCAAAAAATAAAGACCGCAAGAAATTATATATTAGAATTTTATGGACTGTTTTTCTTGTTCCGGTTATTCTTGTAATTACTGTGTTTTTATTGATAGGGAATGGAGTTATCGGCTATATTCCCGATTTCAGTGAACTGGAAAACCCCGAAAGCAATCTTGCTTCTGTCCTTATTACCGAGGATAATAAGATTCTTTCCAAGTATTGGATAGAAAACAGAACTTATGCTAATTATGAAGATCTTTCACCTTACCTTGTAAACGCATTGGTAGCCACCGAAGACATCCGCTTTAAAAAGCACTCCGGAGTTGATGCACGGGGTCTTGCCAGGGTCTTGATCCGCACCATAATTGGAGGACAGGATGCCGGGGGAGGAAGTACACTTTCACAGCAGCTCGCTAAAAACCTTTACAAAACAAGAGATTATCTTAAGAAAAATAAATTAAGCCGCACCTTTCATCTGGTGATCATTAAATTCTCTGAATGGGTTACTGCTGTAAGGCTTGAGCGGTTTTATACCAAGAAGGAGATCCTGGTAATGTATCTCAACACGGTTACCTTCGGCCATGAAACATATGGAATAAGGTCAGCTTCACGGGTGTTTTTCGATTCAAGTCCCGATTCGCTGAAGACTGAGCAGGCGGCAGTACTCGTAGGTTTACTTCAGGCACCCACAAGATATAGTCCGTTGATTAATCCTGAAAATTCCATCATCAGGAGAAATGTTGTGCTGTCACAGATGGCAAAATACGGTTTTATAGATGATGAAGCGAAAGACTCATTGCAGAACTTGCCTCTTGAGGTCGATTATGTTCCTCAAAGTCATATTACCGGACTTGCTCCTCATTACCGGACATTTTTAAGAAAGAGACTGATGGCTCCAAAACCTGAAAAGGATAATTATTACTCCTATTCAAGATTTCAGGAGGATTCTGTGAAATGGGAAAAAGATCCGATGTATGGTTGGGCAAATAAGAATTTTAAACCCGACGGTTCCAATTATAATATATACACGGACGGATTAAAAATTTATACCACCATTAACTACAAAATGCAGGAGTATGCCGAGAGTGCAGTAGAGAAGCATGTTGGAGGCTTACTTCAGGAAGAATTTTTTGATGAGAAGGAGGGAGATCCACGAGCTCCGTTTTCAGAAAATCTTACACGGGAGGATATTAGATCGATCATGTCACAGGCAATGGCCAGGACAGAAAGGTATAGAAAATTAAGGGCAAGAGGGGTGTCGCGGGATTCAATAATGGAAGTATTCAATACCCCTGTGGAGATGTCGGTTTTCAGTTGGGAAGGCAATATTGATACAGTAATGACGCCGATGGATTCCCTGCGCTATTATAAGCATTTCCTGCGGGCAGGGTTTATGGCAATGGAACCGGCTACCGGGCATGTAAAAGCCTATGTGGGTGGCCATAATTACCGATATTTCATGTATGACCAGGTAACTCAGGGGAAACGACAGGTGGGTTCTACCATTAAGCCCTTTCTTTATACCCTTGCCATGCAGGAAGGTTATTCTCCATGCGATCTTGTGCCTAATGTGCCTGTAACTTTTCAGGATCAGGACTCAACCTGGACACCCCGGAATTCGGGTAATTTCGATATGGAAGGTAAAATGGTCACCCTGGAATGGGGGTTGGCAAATTCGGTAAATTATATTTCTGCATGGCTGGTTAAACGTTTTAACCCCCAGACTGTTGTGGATGTGATCAAAAAAATGGGGGTCACCAGTCATATAGATCCTGTTCCTTCGGTAATTTTCGGTACTTCCGATATTTCCCTGCAAGAGATGGTGGGAGCATTCAACGTATTTTCCAACAAAGGGGTCTATATTGAACCGGTTTATGTTACCCGCATTGAAGACCGGCACGGGAATGAAATTTCGAGTTTTCATCCCCAGCAGGTGGAAGCTATTTCGGAAAAAACAGCTTATCTTATGATCCAGTTGCTCAGAAATGTGGTGGATAAGGGAACAGCCGGCAGACTGCGCTGGTTCTTCAATTTTGAAGCCGAGCTGGGAGGAAAGACCGGTACCACCCAGAATCAATCTGATGGCTGGTATATGGGATTAAGCCCGAAACTTACTGCCGGCGCATGGGTGGGGGCTGAAGACCGCTCTGTTCATTTTAAATACCTTGCCAAGGGTTCGGGGTCTTATATGGCATTGCCGATATACGGTTATTTTATGCAGCAGGTATATGCCGATAGCACCCTGGAAATCACCCAGGAAGATACATGGGAGGAACCTGTTAATTTTGATATGATCCTTGATTGTCCTGATGTAGAAAGGCAGGCACCTTCAAATGGAAGTGAACTTTACGTTGAGCCCGATGAATTTTGATAACCGGGAACAGCCGATATTAACTTCCTTGTGTATTCAGAACGGGGGTTTTCATAAATATCCCGGGAGGAATCTATTTCTTCAAAATTTCCTTCTTTCATAACAATTATCCTGTCGGACATATATTTAACCACTGCCAGGTCGTGGGAAATGAATATGTAGGAAAGGTCAAAACTCTGTTTAAGATCATTTAAAAGGTTGAGGATTTGAGCCTGAACCGAGACATCAAGGGCTGAAACTGATTCATCAAGTATCAGTAATTCCGGCTCGGTGATAAGTGCACGAACGATTCCTATCCTTTGCCTTTGTCCGCCGGAAAACTCGTGGGGATACTTCTGCAGGTCCCTTTCATTAAGCCCCGTTTTGGAGATAAGATTTATTATTTTTTCCGAGCGTTTTGAAGAATTTTCACCCGGAAAATGAATTTTTCTTGCTTCTTTTAACACGGTTCCGATTTTCATTCTTGGATTCAGTGATGAATACGGATCCTGAAAAACCACCTGTACTTTTTTCCGGAAAGCTTTTTTTTCCCTGCGGTTCATTTCCTTCAAATTCTTCCCTTTAAAAATGATATTTCCCGAGCTGTTTTCGACAAGCATCAATATGGTTTTACCAAGGGTGGTTTTTCCGCAACCCGATTCTCCGACCAGGCCAAGCGTTTCTCTTTTATATAGATTGAAGCTTACCTGATTAACTGCACGAAATGACTTTTTCCCGAAAAGGAACAGGCCGGAATTCCGGGAATATTCCACAGAAAGGTCATTAATGGCGAGAAGCACTTCTTTTTCTGATCCCGGTTTTTCCTCCCGACCCGGTGTTACACTCGCCTTTTTATTTCTTGAAAGATCTCCTGATTCAAAATCCTCGACAGTGAGAAGGCGGGACGGCTTCCTGTCCATTGGTGGCTGACATTCCAGTAAGCCGCGGGTATATGCAGCTTTTGCTTCAGTAAAGATCTTTTCCTTCGTGTTTTGCTCAATGACTTTTCCATTCCTCATTACGATTATATTATCGGCAATTTCTCCCAGCAATCTGAGGTCATGGGAAATAAAGATGACAGTCAGTGAGAATTCCTTTTGTAATTCACCAAGAAGTTCAATGATGTTCTTTTGAACACTGACATCAAGTGCTGTAGTAGGTTCATCGGCAACCAGAAGCCTTGGATCGTTAATAAGAGCCATTGCGATCATCAGTCGCTGTCGTTGCCCCCCGGAAAGCTGGTGAGGATAAGAGGAATAGATTTTATCGGGGTGAGGAAGACCGGTTTTTTCAAAGAGTTTCAGAATTTTTTTCCGGGCATCTTTTATCGGGATATCCTGATGGAAAAGAATGGACTCCAAAACCTGCTTGCCGCAGGACATAGAAGGATTAAGGGATGTCATGGGTTCCTGGAAGATCATGGATATCTCTTTACCGCGTATTTTGTTTATGTCTGTTTCAGTAAGGGAAAATAAATCTGTGTCTTTTTGTCCTGTTTGGTATAAAGCAGTTCCTTTTTGTATTGAAAGCTGCCGTGGGAGTAATTTCAGCAGGCTGAGAGCAGTAATTGATTTGCCGGACCCTGACTCACCTACAATACCTGTAATTTTCTTTCTTTTTACATTGAATGAAACCGATTCCAGCAATAATTCTCCGCTAAGCTTATTCTGAATTACAAGATCTTTTATGTCAAGTAGGTTATTTGTCATGTTTACGTTTCAGGATGATCTTGTTTTTTTCTTCCAATATCCTCCAGTATCTCAAATCGACCTTTTTGTGTATTGCTCTGAGATACAAACGTGTTCTTACGCTGGGCAGCTCATGGTTTTCCCCTTCCTTGAATTCTCCGGAGAATTCATAGGATCGGGAATAAGGATGATGTTCATGATAGATCCTGATGATCTCTATCATGGTATTGATGATTTTCCATACATCTCCCTTATTGGTCACAGAATATTCATCTTCAAAATCATCAGAAATAACACTGAAATTTACAATATTACCAAAATAATTCCTTCTTTTTTTCCCAAATGTAACCTGATATTCCAGTCCGCAGTCCGAATTAAAATAATAAGTCTGACCACTGACTATTTCCGGTTTTTTTATCGGGTAAATAAGCGTTTCTTGATTATAATCTTCTCTTAACAAGGGTGCTGCTTTCATAGTAATCATCTTAACTTTCAGCCAAATAGCAGTTTGGGAATTTGCTGAACCCGTGAAACGGTATCAATACGGATATTATATTTCTTAAAATTGATTCCCTTTTTACTGAAACTGGAAACTACCATTCTTTTAAATCCCAGTTTTTCGGCTTCGGAAATTCTCTGATCTAATCTGTTAACCGGTCTTATTTCACCGGAAAGACCCAGTTCTCCGGCAAAACAAACTTCTTTTTCAATAGCTATATCAACTGTGGAGGAAAGTATGGCTGCTATCACCGCAAGGTCTGAGGCCGGATCATCCACCTTGATACCTCCCGCAATATTCAGAAAAACGTCTTTTGAGAAGAGCTTGAAATTGGCTCTTTTTTCAATTACTGCCAGTAACATTCCCAGTCTCCTGAGATCAAATCCGGTGGCCGATCTCTGGGGTGTAGCGTAAGCTGAATTTCCTACAAGTGCCTGTGCTTCGATAAGGAGGGGCCGGATACCTTCCATGGTTGCAGAAATAGCAACTCCGCTTAAATTTTCCGGATTCGGGCTTATCAGTATTTCTGAGGGGTTTGGTATTTCCCTCAAGCCATCTCCCCTCATTTCATAAACCCCGATCTCAGAAGTGGAACCAAAGCGGTTTTTCATGGATCTTAAGATCCTGTAAAGATGATGCTGATCACCTTCAAAGTTCAGTACGGTATCTACGATATGTTCAAGTACTTTCGGTCCTGCTATGCTTCCTTCTTTGGTTATATGTCCTATGAGCATAACGGGAATATTATTTTCCTTGCTGAAACGCAGAAGTTGGGCAGCCGATTCCCTCACCTGTGAAACACTTCCGGGAGAAGATTCAATGTTTTCGGAATATAGGGTCTGTATAGAATCTATTATGAGTAATTCCGGGCGCTCAGAATTAGTGACATTAAGAATATTTTCCAGGTTTGTTTCGGTTAATATCAGGGTTTCACTTTCGTCAAGGCCTCCGATTCTTTCAGCCCTCAGTTTTATTTGTCTCGCACTTTCTTCACCGGAGATATAAAGTGTTTTAATATCTTTCAGCTTCATGGCGATCTGAAGCGCCAGCGTCGATTTACCAATGCCGGGTTCTCCACCTATGAGAATAAGTGATCCGGGCACGACACCTCCGCCAAGTACGCGGTTAAATTCACCATCCGGAGTAATAAGCCTTTCTGTTTGTTGACTTCTGACATCCTTGAGTTTTTCAACTTTCAGACTGGATTTTTTTTCGGATGAATAAATGTTTTTTTTGCCTGTGGATATGATTTCTTCGGTAAAAGTATTCCATTCTCCGCAGGAAGGGCATTTCCCAATCCATTTGGCAGATTCTACGCCACAGTTCTGACAGACATAAACAGTCTTTTTCTTTGCCATAAAGTAAAGTTAGCAGTTTTTCACCGGTTTTTTTGATTGGTTCAATCAAGCCGGAATCTTTTTAACTTATTAAGAATTGAAGTGGAGGAAAACCCTTCGACATAATCTATGATCTCAACTTTTCCTCCACCGGATGTTACGATATCATAACCGACAATCTCTTCAGCTTTATAATCACCACCTTTTACAAGAACGTCAGGTTGTAAAAGTTTTATGATCTTATGGGGTGTTTCTTCATTGAAAATAATCACATAATCCACAAAAAATAAAGAAGCAAGGATGCCGGCACGTGCTTTTTCATTTTGAACGGGCCGGTCTTCCCCCTTTAATATCCTTACCGAATCATCAGAATTAAGACCAACAACCAGGTAATCACCCAATTCTGCCGCTCTTGAAAGATAATCAATATGCCCGTGGTGAATGATATCAAAACAACCATTTGTAAAGACCATCTTTCCGGGAAGGTTTCTTTCCAGCAATTTTTCTCCCGTGATGATCTTTGCCTGGATTTTTTGATGATTTTTCATTTAAACAGCTTCCTTCAATTTTTTATCTGCAGATAATTTTTTTGAAATTTTCTTTTTCCTGAAAAGAAGAATAAACGACAGCGTGCCAAGAAAGATGACGAGTAGTGATTGAGATTCATGGGAGATCGTGGCAAATACAAGTCCTTCTTCAAGAGTTATTCCTGCATAAACAGCAACAAGGCCCCGGGAAACAATCCAGTGGAAAGCTCCAATTCCGCTTTGAACCGGTGCCGACATGCCAAATCCTCCTATTACAAGCAGAAACAGGCCATCGATAATTTTAAGATCTGAGGTAGCAGGAAGTGCGAATACTACCACCCAGGTCATCAACCAGTAATTCATCCAGATAAAAGCAGTATGCAAAAGAAATTTACCTCTTTTCTTTAATGTATAAACGGTTTTGAGACCTTCAATTATACCTTTGATAATATCTTTTCCCCTGCTGACAATTTTTATCCGTGAAAGTTGCTCTCGAAATATAAGGTAAAGAATCAGAGAGATCAGTATACCACCTCCGATGATTATCCACATATAGATCGAAAAATCGAGTGTTTTTGTTATCTTTTCTCCCAGTGGAATGAATACCGATTCACGGAAGAAATTTCCGAAGGTCTCGAAACGGAAGAAAATCAGGATGCCCAGCAAAAAAATGAGACTCATAAGATCGATGACTCTTTCTACGATAACAGTTCCCACGAGTTTATCTACGGGAATATTTTCCTTTTTTCCAAGGCTTGCACAACGCGTGATCTCACCGATGCGTGGAAATGCAAAATTTGCCAGGTAACCTATCATCAGGGAGTAGAAGGTGTTTTTCACCCGGGGGTTATATCCCAGGGGCTCGATTATAAGATTCCATCGGAATGCCCTGGATATGTGCGCAAGTATTGAAAAAAGCAATGAGAAGAGAACCCATGAGTACTCAACCTCTTTAAAATCCTCTTTCAGGTTTTCCAGGCTAATTCCCTTGAACGCAAAATAAAGCAATACAATGCCAATCGCAAGGAAGGCAGTGAATTTGGCTATTTTGATCAGATAGGACTTCAAAATGCTTTGACTAAATTAATTTATTTGTTCGGGTATCGGGAAAGACAATGCTGGGCTCAAACGATTTTGCCTCTTCAAAATCCATCAAGGCATAAGAAATAATTATGATAATATCGCCAACAGCTACTTTCCTGGCTGCAGGACCATTCAGACAAACCTCCCCTGAACCCCGTTCCCCTTTAATCACATAAGTTTCGAGTCTTTCCCCGTTATTTATGTTCACTACCTGCACTTTTTCATTGGGGATTATATTGGCTGCGTCCATCAGATCTTCATCAATGGTAATGCTTCCGACATATTGAAGATCTGCTTCCGTAACCGTTACCCTGTGTATTTTTGACTTAACTACTTCAATATTCATCAGTACAACAATTTATTATCTCTCCTATTCAAACGAGGCGCAAAGTTAAGGAAAAATCATATTATCAATAAGCCTTACATTATTTATTTTTACCGCAGCACAGGCAACCTGTTCTTCCGGTCCTGTCCATTTCCTGGCAGGCTTAAGGTCTTTTGTGTTAACGATCTGAAGATATTCCAATTCCAGAGCAGGGTGAGCTTCCAGTTTTTTCCTACCCCATTTGGTAAGGTCAGGAGGATTCATTTTGCCTTTTCTTTCCATAAGATCTTTTAGAGTTTTATAGATCAAAGAAGCATTGTTTTTATCCTTTTCACTCAGCAAACGATTTCTTGAGCTCATTGCAAGTCCGTTTTCTTCCCTGATAATGGGACATGAGACAATCTCAATATTCATATCCAGTTGTTTTACGAGCTCCTTTATTATAGTAAGTTGTTGAAAATCTTTCTGGCCAAAATAAGCTTTGTATGGTTTTACCAGATCAAATAATATGCTCACTACCTGTGCAACTCCGTTAAAATGTCCGGGCCTGTATTTTCCTTCCATTACTTCTTCAAGTGGACCAAACTTAAAAACCCTCGTGTCGGGATGAGGATATATATCATGAATTCCTGGTAAAAACAGGACATCTACATGTCTTTTAGAAAGCATTTTGATATCCTTTTCAGGTGTTCTGGGATAATTTTTAAGATCAAAGGGATCGTTAAACTGAGTGGGATTTACAAAAATACTTACAACTACAATGTCACATTCTTTTTTTGCTGCGTCAATAAGTGATAAATGACCATCATGAAGGGCTCCCATTGTCGGAACCAGTCCAATGGTTTTTGATGTTTTTTTCACTGACTCGCGATATGTTTTTATCGCATCTGCAGTTTCAAGGATTTTCACGATAATTTTTAAAAGCTTAATAAAATTTTGGTAAAAATAATTATTGTCCTGAATAATTCATTAATTATTTGATATCAATAACCAGAGTTTTTTATGGAGGAGGTAGTCCCTTAGCGTCGGAGCCGCATATCCGTGTATCTGACTTTTCGAAATTGCCTTGTTTCCCTTTTATTCAATTATTTTTAATATCTTTGCATATTGTTTTGAAACAATTGGCTCCAAATGGAAAACACAAAAGTTCTCTACGTTTCACAGGAAATTACCCCTTACTTACCAGAGACAGAAATGTCTGTGATCAGCAGATACCTTCCCCAGGGAATTCAGGAAAAAGGTTGGGAGATCAGGACTTTTATGCCTCGGTTTGGTAATATCAATGAAAGAAGAAATCAGCTTCATGAAGTAATACGCCTTTCAGGAATGAATCTTATTATTGATGATACCGACCATCCGCTTATTATTAAGGTTGCTTCCATTCAGGCTGCACGGATGCAGGTTTATTTTATCGATAATGAAGATTATTTCCATAGAAAGAATACAGTGAAGGATCCAAAAGGAAATTTCCATGAAGACAATGATGAGCGTATGATCTTTTTTGCCAGGGGAGTGCTTGAAACGGTTAAAAAGCTGAGATGGTCACCGGATATTGTTCATTGCCATGGATGGTTTACGGGTCTTTTACCGATGTACCTGAAGAAATCTTACAGTGATGAGCCCCTGTTTACAAATTCGAAAGTTATTTTTTCAGCATATGACACAAGCTTAAACCAGGGATTCAGTGAAGATTTTGCTAAAAAGCTCAGATTCGAGGGAATAAACGAGGAAGATATGGCTAAACTGCAAGATCCTACCTTCGAGAATTTGACAAAAACAGCATTCAGTTATTCAGATGGTATAATCAGAGGCAGCGAACACTTACCGCCACATGTCGAGAAACAAATAAATGATTCTGACATACCGGTGCTCGATTATCAGGATCAGGAAAAATATATTGATGCTTATTCCGTTTTCTACGAGAAAATATTAAAAGAATAAAGTAAACAGAAGAGAATGATTTACATATCAAGATTGAAGGGCGTTGAAAGAACCGCTACCAAGATCCTTACCGCGACAGCAATTTCAGTATTGATTTTTTTTAATTCCTGCGAAGAAGATCCCACCTTTTTGGGTAGAGATCTGCTTCCTCCCACCGATGACATCAATACTGAATACACTGAAGATATTCTTATTGAAACACGGGTAACAGAGGGAGAGCCACAATTAACTTCTTTACGACCCCGTCTGTTGCTTGGCAGTTATAATGATCCGAATTTCGGATTCAGCAAAGCCGATTTTATGACAAAATTGGCTGTAAGCGATTCAACCGTTCCTGAGCAGATCAATATAGACTCGCTTGTGCTTCGTTTTAATGTGGAAGGATTTTACGGTGATACTTTCAGCGTGCAGACCCTGAGGGTTTATGAGATGATAGACACGCTGGCAGGTGATGAGGTGCATTATTCTGATAAACGACCTGATGGAATGTATAATCCTATTGAACTTGCCAGTAAAGAAATTGATCCGTCGGATACCATCGTGACAGTCAAAATTGATGATCCGGATTTTTTACAAAAGTTTAACGAAGTTGATGACAGTGTTTATGCTGATTTTTCCGATTTCTATGACTTTTTTATGGGGCTCTATATAACTACCGATAATGTTAGTGATACCGGTGCTGTTTTTTATTTTGACCTGGCATCTTCAGAAACTTTCATGAATTTGTATTACCAGGAAAACGACACCACTACCCGCTCAATAGATATGATAATTGCACCTTCTACTCCACGGGTAAATTCTTTTTATCATGATTATGAGAATAGCAGGGTTTCTGAATATCTTGGACCAGATTCATCTCTTGATACTGCTGTTTTCATATCTGACATGGGAGGATTGAATACCAGGATCTCTTTTCCGGAAATTGAAGAATGGCTGGATAAAAAACCACTGGCTATTAACCGCGCAGAACTTTATCTTCCCGTTGAAGATAGTATTTATAATGGCCTAACAGAGAATGATTACCCCCCGAATTTACATTTATTAGCTTTTAATGGGGAAGATCAAACTTTAATTTTTGATTACCGTATAGATGAAAGTAATAACAAGGATTATTACGGCGGACAATTTAATTCTGTTGAGGATGCCTTTGTTTTTAATATCGGTGTTCACCTTCAGTCATATATTGAAGGAGATGTAGATCATCTTGACCTGGTATTGAATGCAAGCCTTCCTTATCAGTTTTTGTCTTCGAACGATCCCGGCAATATCAGTGCAAACCGTGTAATTTTGAAAGGTCCCGGGGCGGCAAACAGAAAAATGAAATTAAAGATCACCTATACTGAACTTTAAATTATGTGTGGAATTGTAGGCTATATAGGAGAGAAGGATGCTTTTCCCATTGTAGTTAATGGTTTGAAGCGATTGGAATACCGGGGGTATGACTCAGCCGGTGTATCAA
Organism: uncultured Bacteroidaceae bacterium; assembly: GCA_964528675.1. GTDB lineage: Bacteria > Bacteroidota > Bacteroidia > Bacteroidales > CAYRTD01. The sequence continues at coordinate 2,852 of CAZGTU010000040.1, read as the reverse complement.
TTTTTGATTCTAAAATAAAAACCTTTAAGAAAAAAGGTAAAGTGTCGGATCTTGAAATTGAAACCGGAGATAAGGACACCAAAGGAACAATAGCTATTGGGCATACCCGATGGGCTACACATGGTGAGCCCAATGATGTCAATGCTCACCCGCATACATCAATGAATGGTACTTTTACCATCATTCACAATGGGATTATCGAGAATTATTCCACCCTTAAAAGCAAGCTCGAAGAAAACGGATATACATTCAAAAGTGAGACTGATACAGAGGTTCTGGCAAATCTTATCGAATATGTATATTCAAAGGGTCAGCTTGAAGCTGAAATTGCTGTTCGTCTTGCCCTTACCAAAGTGGTTGGAGCTTATGGACTTGTAGTGATGTGCGCTGATGAGCCCGATAAACTCATTGCTGCCAGGAAAAGTAGCCCGCTTGTACTTGGGGTGGGTGAAGGTGAATATTTTCTTGCATCTGATGCCACTCCAATAGTTGAACACACAAAATCTGTTATATATCTTAACAATGATGACGTAGCCATTGTATCGCGTGATGGTTTAATTCTAAAGACGATCAACAATACAAAGCTTGAGCCCAGGATAGAAACCCTGGATCTTGGGATCAATGAGATTGAAAAGAATGGTTATGATCATTTCATGTTGAAGGAGATTTTTGAACAACCCAAATCCATTAAGGATACCTTCAGAGGAAGAATAGATGCTGATGAATCATATGTCCGTCTCGGAGGGCTCTATGCTGTTGAAGATAAGCTCTTAAAAGCAAAAAGGATTATTATTATTGGTTGTGGTACCTCATGGCATGCCGGTATGGTAGGTGAGTATTTGCTTGAGGATGTGGCAAGGGTATCTGTTGAAGTTGAATATGCATCGGAATTCAGATACCGGAATCCTATGATCGATGAAAATGACATTGTGATAGCAATCAGTCAGAGTGGTGAAACTGCCGATACATTGGCCGCTATACAGCTTGCCAAAGATAAAGGTGCAACCGTGCTGGGCATATGTAATGTGGTGGGATCAAGCATATCACGTGAAACCCATGCCGGTGTTTACACCCATGCCGGTCCGGAAATCGGTGTTGCCTCAACAAAAGCTTTCACCGCCCAGGTGACGGTATTAACCATGCTGGCGTTTATGCTGGGATATAAGAAAGGGCAAATGAAAGCCCATCGCTATAGTGAGTTAATTTCTGAATTAAGTTCTATACCGGAGAAAATAGAAAAAATACTCGGTCTCAATGATAAGTTTAAAGAAATAGCCAGGAAATACCAGAATGCCACTAATTTCCTTTACCTGGGTCGTGGGTATGCATTTCCTGTTGCACTTGAAGGTGCTTTGAAATTAAAAGAGATTTCCTATATTCATGCTGAAGGCTACCCGGCCGCGGAGATGAAGCATGGTCCTATTGCACTGATTGACCAGAACATGCCTGTTGTAGTGATTGCTACACGTGATAGTTCATACGATAAGATTCTCAGTAACATTCAGGAAGTTAAGGCGCGGAACGGAAAAGTAATTGCTGTGGTTACCGAAGGAGATGAAATGATCTCAAAATCAGCGGATCACACCCTTGAAATTCCTGTTGCAGACCAGAAATTGCTTTCCTTACTTTCTGTAATTCCACTTCAGCTCATTGCCTATCATATTGCAGTAATGAGAGGGTGTAATGTCGATCAGCCCAGGAACCTTGCCAAGTCTGTGACTGTAGAATAAATCTGCTCTATCTTTTTTCGTACTGCTCCTCGTAGTATTTATTGTAATCGCCTGTGATTACATTTTTCACCCATTCCTGGTTCTGAAGGTACCAGTCGACCGTTTTTTCCAGACCTTCTTCAAAAACCAGCGAAGGCTGCCAGTCCAGTTCATTTTGTAATTTGGAGGAATCAATGGCATATCTGAGGTCATGGCCGGCCCTGTCTTTGACAAAAGTTATAAGTTCTTCAGATGTTCCTTCTTTCCTGTCCAGTTTTTTATCCATAATTTTGCAGAGGAGCCTGATCAGATCAATATTTTTCCATTCATTCTTGCCTCCGATATTGTAGGTCTCTCCAATTTTACCCTTGTGGCAGATTAGGTCAATAGCTTTGGCGTGGTCAATTACATAAAGCCAGTCGCGAATATTTTCACCTTTACCATACACCGGAATGGTTTTCATGTTTTTTATGTTATTTATGGCAAGTGGAATAAGTTTTTCAGGAAACTGGTTCGGTCCGTAATTATTGCTGCAATTGGAGATGATCACCGGGATCTTAAATGTGTTAAAATAAGCCCTCACAAGGTGATCAGAACCTGCTTTTGAAGCAGAGTAGGGGCTTTTCGGGTCATAAGCTGTAGCTTCGGTAAAATATCCTTCATCGCCAAGGCTTCCATAAACTTCATCCGTTGATATATGATAGAACAATTTCCCGTCAAAATTATCTTTCCACACACTCCTTGCTGCATTCAGAAGATTTGCAGTGCCTACTACATTGGTGTATATGAACTCCATGGGCCTGCTGATTGAACGGTCTACATGTGATTCGGCAGCAAGATGAATAACCGTATCAAAATCATGATTGTTAAAGAGTTCCTCAATTTCTTCAGTATTTGTTATATCAGCTTTCAGGAAGTGATAATTCTTTGCTTCTTCAATATCTATAAGGTTTTCCAGATTTCCTGCATAACTTAGTTTATCGAGGTTAAAAATTTCATATTCAGGATAATTATTTACAAATAACCTCACCACATGAGATCCGATAAATCCTGCTCCTCCGGTAATAAGAACTTTTTTCATGTATTATTTATTTTCAATTTCTTCTCTGTATTTTTTTTCCCAGTTCCAGGCACTTAGCAATG
>CAZGTU010000039.1:0-38415 GCA_964528675.1 uncultured Bacteroidaceae bacterium | reverse complement strand
AAATTTAAAAGTTTTCAACCAAACTTCTTGTCAACCTATATCATGAGAGGACAAGGTACCGGGTTGGAAGATTTTCAGGGAGAATAACAATATAATGTTTATGATCCATCGACCATTGTTTATGATCAATCTTTATAATCCCTGAGACGCCCGGACCGGACGTTTCTACATTGTCATCAATTACTTCATATTCTAATTTCAACCCCTATGGTCTATGGTCCATGGTCCATGGTCCATCGTCCATCGTCCATGGTCCATGGTCTAACCCCTCCAGCCGACACAATTCTCCCTTGTCTTTGGCACACGATTACACGCTGCCTTTAAATAAATAAAATATTTTTGATGATGGCATATTGGAAATTTACCTGTGTTAAATTTAATACATTTATAATTATGAAAACCATCCAACCACCACAAAAGGAATTTTTAGCCCGGGGTCATCCCGTGCGATCATTCCACACTGACATTTTACAAATCATATCAATCAAGACATTTAACTAAAACTTAATCTTTTATGGAAAAATTAAACTATTTTAAAAAGTTGTTTGCACTTTCCTTTTTGATTATGGGTGCCGGCTTGCTGACAGCAAATGCTCAGTATTCGAAGTATGCTGCCGGTGATGCAACGATTTACGAAGCTTCCCCTGATCAGACAGTGAATCATGCAAGTAATATCTTTATTGGAAATACCACCGGTGATGATGAGATCATTGCCCTGGTAAAATTTGATATTTCCGGATTTGCCGGAAGACAAATTGAAAGTGCTGAATTCTCAACCCGTTCGGATATGAATGACGGGACAACTCTGACTGCCATGCTAACAGGAGCAGGAGCCGGTTTTGCCCGCGACACCACCACATGGAACAACAAACCCAATATTTCGGGCGCCGAACTGGCAACAGTAGTCATGGACCAGGAGTCGAACCGTAAAGTTTATGTGGAAACAGGCACTGCACTCACCGATTATATTAACGGTAAATTGATGGCCGGTGATTCGGTTGTGGCATTTGCCATTCAATATAAAGAAGGTGACGGAGGCGATTTCAAATGGATGGGCGGTGCAGGTGACGGAGCCTGGGGTCCGTTGCTCGAAATGAATTTCAGCAATGAAAGAAATTATTATCCCTCAGCCGACGGAACCATTTATGAAGCATATCCTGATTCAGCCGTAGGTCATGCTTCCAATATTTATGTCAGCCAGGCTACTGCCGATGAAGAAGTAATTGCCCTTGTCCAGTTTGAACTTGAAGGCCTTGCTTATAAACAAATTGGCATTGCTGACTTCAGCACACGTTCCGACATGAACGATGGTACAACCATGACAGTAAAGCTGACTCCGGCAGGTGATAATTTCGATCGTTCAACAACCTGGAATACCAAGCCTTCCATCTCTGTTGAAGAACTGGCTACCACTGTGCTTGACCAGGAATCCAGCAGAAAGTACTACGTAGAAACCGGCGATGCGCTGGTAGATTATATCAATGGTATACTTGCAACCGGTGAAGAAACCGTTTCATTCGCCATTCAATATAAAGAAGGCGATGGGGCCGATTTCAAATGGATGGGTGGTAAAGGTGATGGTGCCTGGGGTCCGATGCTGGAGCTTGATGAGGTAACGACACTCCCGGCTGCATTCAGTGGTTCTGCAAGTGGTGATGCCACCATCTATGAGGCATATCCTGATTCATCCGTTGCTCATGCTTCCAATATCTATGTCGGACAGCCTGCAGATGGTGAAGAAGTAATAGCCCTTGTAAAATTCGACCTTTCTGACTTTGCTTACCAGGAAGTTACTTCAGCAAGTTTCTCCACACGTTCTGACATGAACGACGGAACTACCATGGAAGTAATGCTCACATCCGCAGGCAGTGGTTTTGCAAGAGATACCACTAACTGGAATAACAAGCCTTCCACTGGCAGTGATGAGCTTGCCACGGTGGTTCTTGACCAGGAATCATCCAGGAAATACTACGTTCCCAATGGAGAGGCATTGAATAATTATATTAATTCAAAACTGATGAGTGGTGCTGAAGAAGTAGCTTTTGCTATCCGTTTCAAATCCGGAGACGGTGGAGACTTCAAATGGATGGGTGGTAAAGGTGATGGTGCCTGGGGCCCCATGCTGGAGCTTGAGTTCAGTAACGAAAACTCATATTACCCCACTGCAGACGGAACGATCTATGAAGCTTATCCGGATTCTGCTGTAGGTCATGCTTCTAATATATATGTAGGACAGGCCACTGCTGATGAAGAGGTAATTGCCCTTGTTCAATTCGAATTAAGCGGGCTGGCATATACTGAACTGGAAACAGCCACATTCTCCACACGTTCGGATATGAATGACGGAACTACAATGACCGTAATGCTTACTCCGGCAGGAGATAACTTCGACCGCACGGTTACATGGAATACCAAACCTTCCATTGGAGATACCGAACTTGCGTCAGTTGTGCTGGATCAGGAATCTACAAGGAAGTACTATAATGAGAATGGTTCAGCATTTATTGATTACATTAACGGTATTCTTGCCACCGGTGAAGAAACCGTTTCTGTCGCCATCCAGTACAAAGAAGGTGATGGCGCCGATTTCAAATGGATGGGGGGTAAAGGTGATGGTGCCTGGGGCCCGATGCTTGAAGTGGCCACAAGATCACTCACTCCTGATGCCGATACTTTAACTGTAGTTGAAGATGTTTATGTGGACGAAGAAAATCCTGATGTAAATAATGACGGTTCTTCAGACATGGGCATCCGTAAGGCTGCAGACGGAACCAGTCGTGAAGTTTACCTCAAGTTTAATATCAGTGAAGTATCCACAGAAGTAGTGGGTAATGCTGCATTGCGTCTTTACATTGCACAGCATAACAGCGGTACTCAGAGAGACAACTTCTACGCCGATGTATATGCTGTGGAAGATAACAGTTGGGATGAATCCGTGCTGACATGGAATACCAAGCCGGAAGCCGGAATGAAGCTGATAGAAGAAAATGTGACCTGGTACAACTCGGGTAAAGATACTACCTGGACAAGTGCCGATCTCACGCATTATTTCAATGCAGCAGTGGATGCCGGAATGGACTATATTACACTTGTGATCAAGGGTAAAGATGACACTCCGGGTCAAAGATTATGGATGGCGGAAAGCAACTGGAAGCCAACAGCAACTCAACTTCTCCTTGATTACACCGTTGAGCCGCCAGAAAAGAGCGCACCGATTGTAGCCGACTCATATGTTGATCAGGGCAATCCAGATACCAACTATGGTGGTGAAGCAGATCAGCATCTTATCAATGATGATTCCAACAACCTTTCAAAATGGGTATACCAGAAGTTCGACATCAGTGATGCTTATGAAGATGTGATCTCTGCAACGCTTAAAGTATATGCAAGAGTTCATAATTCCGCTGCCGATATCACCACATTTACCTTTGAGGTTTACGGTGTGAATGATGTTGACTGGGGAGAAAATGATATAACCTGGAATAATAAACCGGGAGCTACCGGAGATGCTTTCTTTGAAGCCACCGCTGATATGGATGGCGGATACTTCAATCTCAGCAGTGGTTCCTTCACCGACTTTGTGAATGCTGCCATTGATGAAGGTCAGGATTCCATCGCAGTGGTTATTAAAGGTAAAGATGAAACCCCTGACAACCGTGCATGGATATCCGGCAGAAACTACAAAGCTCCTGATTTGATCCTTAATTACGAAAAACAGGCAGTTCAGCCGAGATTTGTAACTCCTCCGGGTCAATACATTAGCTCTGTGGATGTTGAAATTTCGACCCTTACCAGTGGAGCCACCATTTATTATACACTTGATGGAACAGAACCAACAGATGCCTCCACTGAATATACAGGACCGGTAACAATTACAGATACAACTACGATCAAGGCGATTGCTTATGCACCTGATCTCAAAGAAAGTCCGGTTGCAATAGGTACATACATGATCGTACCGGTCGGGTTACCTGAATTCAGTCTCTCACCGGTACCAAAATATCAGCCACCTATAGAGGTTGAAATTACCGCAGAGCCCGAAGGAGCTGTTATACGCTATTCAGATGATGGAAGTGATCCTGCTACCATTTACACTGAACCATTGATCTTGAATCAGACAACCACAATCAAGGCACAGGCCTTTAATTCTGACGGATCATACAGAACAGATGTTGTAGAAGTAACCTATACCATCATTCCTCCAACCGGAACAGCCGGAACAGGACCCGGTGGTGTTGGATACGAAGACCTCTCAAGAAGCGGTCAGCCTGAACTGGGCGTATGGCTAAAGAACGAGTCATTGACAAGCTTCGATGATGGTGCAGAAATTCTCGAATGGCCGGATGTTTCAGGAAATGAAAATAACGCCTATAATACATGGGTAGATGGCGGAGATAATGCCATACCTGAAACTGCAGAAAGTCAGAAACAACCACCGGTTTATCAACCCGATGTTCTTAACGGAAAAGGGGTTGCCGTAATGGGTGCTGCAGCCGAGGAAAGGAGCACACTGATTATGGATGATGCTGACAATCTTGACGGTGGTGATGGTCAATCCTTCTTCATTGTTATGAAACGTAATGAACTCTTTGAAGATTTCGCCGCGATTTATCAGAAACGTGATGTAAGAGGCGGAGATCCTTCAAAGCAGGCTTATGTATTTGAAATGAATGGAGGAGCAGATCCGAATACTATCCAATATGTAATTGCAAGGGATATATTCATGCGCTCCGACCAGACTTTCAATGCGGATGATTACTACATCCTGAATGCAGGTCTGAATGGTGATCTTGATCTCGCATACTTTAATGTTGATGGATTACAGGAAAGAACCACTGCCTATGCAAATCCTATTAATTCGGTGGATGCGACTGCTATACTGGGTGGATTCCAGGCAATGAGTGTTGCTGAGTTTGCCTACTTTAATTCAACATTGAATGCCGCCCAGACAACCATCATTCATGAGTATCTTTCAGCCAAGTTTGGCCTGCCACTTGATGGTGGTAATCTTTACACCAATACCGAATACATTTATGACCTGATTGGTATAGGTAAAGCCAGCAATCTTGCAGAGGGTAATGATGTTGAGCATCTCCATGCAACCGGAGGTACCCTGGAACTCCAGTCCGATGGTTTTGAAACTGCAGGTGACTTCGTATTTGCCGCTCACAATGGTATGGATATCGCTAAAGATGGTAATAAGGTATGGACCAGAATGTGGAATGTTGAGACAGCCGGAGAAGGTGGAGATGTCACTATGACCTTCGATTTCGCTAAAGCCGGATTAACACTTGACGGCCCTGATGGTTACATACTCTCTTACCGTGCAACTCCGGATGATGACTGGGCAGATCTCGGGCTTACTGCTACACAGGATGGTAACAAGCTGAGCTTCTCACTTGCTGACATCCAGAATGGCCAGTACGCCATAGGTAAAGGATTACCCGGAACTTACGGTGTGGAAGATCTGAAAGACAAAGCCGGATTTAAGGTATATCCGAATCCTGCAACTGATCAGATCACAGTATCTCTTAGCAATGAGATTAACGGTGAGGTAAGTATCTCAATCTACGACTTAAGTGGTAGAGTTGTTAAATCCGAAACAGGAATCAAAGCTACAAGGAATTACCGGAGTGTAATGGATATCAGCAGCTTTGACAAAGGAATGTACATGATCAAAGTGAAACAGGGAGATGATCAATCGGTTGAGCCTTTGGTAGTTAAGTAGTAGTTTATTAAGTAAGGAGGGTGTGATTCTCTCCTTATTTACCCTCAGATCTATAACCGCATAAAAACGATTTAAATATCAACTGTTTTTATGCGGTTATTTTTTAATTTAACAGAATGAAAATGAAAATCAGAAGAGAAAAATTTCGTCCGTATATTGCCCCTGTCATTGGATTTATTGCCTTTGCCTGGTTTTTAATCAGAGTCATTCCAAAACCTTCACGTGCGGCATATCCCTGTCAGCAGGCGGCTTTTCCTATCGCTGCCGGATTTATTACCTGGCTGACGGGAATCATCAGCTCATGGATAATCTTTAAAAAACTAAGACAGTTTTCAGAACTGCCCAAAGGCATCAAAGCGCTTCTTTTTAGCCTTCCGGTTATGGTTGCGGTGTCTGTATTTATCTTAAATAATGAATCGGTATTATTTGCCGGTACGCTGCAGGATAGTTATACGCCCTCTGATGGTGCAAATAATCCTATGGGTGTAGGCAGAGGTATACACCCGGGAAGAGTAGTATGGATCTACGAACCAGATGCAACCTCATGGGAAGGAAGCGGTCATTGGTGGGATGATAAAAGCACAGATTACAGCCTGGTAAACCGGATGCTTGAAAAATCATTAATGGAACTTACCGGTCAGGAGGATATTAACCTGGCCTGGAAAAAAAGCTTTGAATGGTTTAATGAAAAACAGGGGAAAACAGGTGCCTATGTCGCAGGCGAAAAAATTGCCATTAAACTGAATATGAACAACTCCAGCACTCACGGCGACTATGATAACCGTTCGAATTCCTCGCCACAGATGGTCCTCGCCCTTGCCCGGCAACTGGTAAATACAGCAGGTGTTCCGGATACCTGTATCACATTTTATGATATTAGCAGGCATATTGCCGCTCCCATCTTTGACAGGGTTACCACAGCATTTCCCGGAATTAACTTTGTTGACAATGCAGGCGGTGACAGAAGAAAAAAATTCAAGGTAGATTATGATGCAGAACTTGCATGGTCTGAAGAAAGAACCATTGAAAGAGGCGGAGGATATCCCACCTTTTTACCTGAATGTGTTTCTGAAGCAGATTACATCATAAATCTTGGTAATTTAAAAGGCCACAACCTGGCCGGTGTTACCATCTGTGCCAAGAATCATTTTGGAACTTATTATTCACATAGTGAGGAGATCCCGTCCCATTCCCCTCCAAAAGCAGCCGGAGTTCACCCTTATATTACCGTTCATGATTTTCATCAATCCACACATTGGAATTTTGATATGCGGGCTATGGGAACATACAATGCACTGGTGGATATCATGGGTCATGAAGACCTTGGAGAAAAAACCTTGCTGTTCCTGGTTGATGCGCTGTATGCAGCTCCAACCCAGTATGATAAACTGACAGGTTCAAGCAAATGGGAATCTTCTCCTTTTAATGGTGACTGGACCTCAAGCCTTTTTGCCTCCTTTGACGGAGTTGCCATTGAGTCTGTGGGTCTTGATTTCCTTCGTAACGAACCCACCATGACTGAGGTATATGGAAATGTTGATAATTATCTTCATGAAGCAGCTCAGGCAAATGAACCTCCTTCCGGCACCTTTTATGATCCTGAAGGTGACGGATCCCGGTTAACGAGCCTGGGAGTTCATGAACACTGGAATAATCCTGAAGAAAAAAAGTACAGTAGAAACATGGGGCTGGATAAAGGAATTGAACTTGTTGCCTCAAGTGTAACCGGAAAAATTACTATGCCTCCTGAAGGACTGACAGCTTATCCTGATTATGATAACAAAAACATACTCTTACTCTGGTCGGGAAATGCTACCGGAGCCTCTGAATATATTATTGAGAGAGCTGAAAATGAGCCGGAGGATTTTATTGAAATTGCCCGGCTGAATGTTTCAGGCACCTTTTACCTCGATGAAGAGATTGAAAGAAATGTAGATTATTTTTATCGTATGATATCGACCGGTATGTTCGGACCCGGAAATCCGGGCGATACAGTAAGAGCGATAGTTTTAGGATACAAAACATTTCAGGATAAAAACATCGGTATTTACCCGAATCCTGCCGGTGATGTTATCAATTTATCTATACCCGGAGAGGCAGACAATTCGGTCAGTATTAAGATCTACTCACTGAATGGCCAGTTATTGAAGGAGAAAAAATTAAATTCCACGCTCGATAAGATCCATCTGGACATAAGGCATCTTCCGGAAGGTCAATATATTTTGAAGTGCGATGTTGAGGATAGATTTTTTACGGGAAGGTTTGTTAAAGCGGAATAATATTTAAAAAAAGACCTTCGAGGTTTTGAAAACCTCGAAGGTCTTTTTTCCCCATAGCTACTTCTCACACCTCACCCAAACCGCCGATCTGGCGGGAACCTCAACACTGAAGGTGTTGTTGTTCAGTTTCAGTATTTTATCATCAAGCAATTCCCTGGCATTTTGATATTTCTTAACCAATCCTTCAACAGTGACCCTCTCCTCTTCACCCTTATTGACAATAAAATAATGATCGGCATCCGGAGCGGATCTGCGGTAAACCATGGAATTTTCATCTCCTTTCACCATAAAAGGAACATCCGCCAGCCGCCTAATTCTGTTTCCGATTTCCTCCTCCATGATATGATTACCCGGTCGGAACATCGAACGTGATAATTCAAAATTATACATTATTGTTTTTCCATTGCCGAAAGATGATTGAACTACAGCAGGATAACCATCTTTGAATCTTTCCTGAACCTCCGCATGGGTTATTTCCAGATCCCCGAACTGGGAGTTTAATAAAAGACCATGATATTCTTTTGGTGAATTATATGTGTGATAATAATCTCTTGTCTGAAAGCCAAAGACATCTTCGAATACCGAATTTTTATATTGTTTATTCAATCTTCCGTAATTATCCAGCATAAGAACGGGAAAGTCGGTAATGATAATTCCTCCCTTTTTAACATATTCCGCCAGTATTTCTGTTGTTTCATCAGAAAGTGCCAGTATATATGGGAGATAAATTATCCTGTATCTGCCGGCAAGTCCAGCTTCAAGATCTCTTTCCGTAACATATTCAAAAGGAATATTTTGATTGATAAGTGCCCTGCTGATTCCGATCTTAGCCTCCGGGTGATACTGACGGAACTGCCGGTCCCGGTCTGTTTCATAAACAGGAGTGCTAAGCGGGTATGTTCCCATAGACAATCTGCCAAGCATAGCTTCATTCTCCCAGGAATAAAGTATTCCTACTACGGGCTCATCCATTGCTTCCCATAGCTCAAATCTTTGCTCCTGCAATATTTGTGATATTCTTCCTGCTTCAATGGCTCTTCCGGTAACTCCTCCCTGAATTGAACTGAGTGCATATTCACCGGTTTCCCAGCCTTCACCCCTGCTGTTCCACGACCAGAAACCAACACCTTTCAGTCCGGCGGCAACATAACTCATCATAAGCTGCCGTATTACACCTTCATCGACCGTATAATTGCCCATTCCGCTCCATTGGGTCGGTCCTCCGGTCGACTCCCAGGTTGCAGCCCATCCTCCTTTAAACATATCAGCCACAGTTCTTGCCTGCATATAAACAGGTTTGACATACTCATTGTCCACCAGGAAAAAATGATGGGTCAGATGAATGGAAGAATAAAAAGAACCTCCGACTGTTGCTGCTTTAGCCTGGGCTTCCAGATCCCAGCCATTCATCGGCTGATTTTCGAAAAGTTGATGTCCTCCTGTCCGTTCCGGTTCTTCAGGATCCCATTCCGTGAATAATTCCATGGTGCGTTTATAATCATCAGTGATCAGTTTGGAAAGAAATCGCATTGCATCACGGTATCTTCTGAAATCTTTGCTCTTTTTACCGGTTCCAATCCCGAATTCGTCATAACCGGAAATTTTCATATCTGCTGCAGCATCCATAAAATCATCATAGTCAAGGTCACCGGTAAATCCTTCATTCCATGCACTCTTTAAGCTTTCGATATCTCCGTATTGTTTTTCCAGCCAGACCGAAAATTCAGGTAAGAGTCGTTCAGGAATAAAAGGACTGTTCCTTCCGGGTTCTCCCATACCTTTCGGTTTAGGCGGTTTTTCATTCATCCTTTCCACTCTCCGGTAAAGCTGACCGGTTTGCCAGTCGATCATTTTTGGATGAGATTGAATGGCCGGCAAATTTTCCCTGGTAAGGCTGATATCTAATCCTGCCTCATTCATAACATCTTCAGTAATATTGATCCACCCACCCTTACCATAATACCAGGGAATAATCCCGATGTCCAGGGCTTTATGAAACACCTGGTTTCTGAAATTTTCAGGATTATCGGGAGAAGGCAGTAAAACCTGTTTTAAAGCCGTAAAGCCAAGATCGTGGATACGGTTAAATGTGTTTTCGATGGAATCAAGGGTATGTCCCCTTTGCTGATAATATACAACACCCACCGGAAAAGGCTTCATGAACCTGAGCTTTTCTTGCATGGGGCTTCTATTCAAATCCCAGTAAACCCCGGTTAAATAGGGATCTTTATTATTTTTTTCTTTATCATCCTGGGAAAACAGAAATTTGCTTGCACACAGCAGCAACAATAAAAAAAGGACAATTCTATTCATGATTTTATCGGATTATAAATTCTTCGTCAATTCTCTGTGACCTTTGAAACATATAAAGAGAAGGTATAGGAGGATCATTCCTAAAATCCAAAAGGTTCCCCCATTCACCGGAATAATCTTCTGAAAGTAATTCCTTGTTATCATCAGGCATGTATAAGGGCTGGTCGTACATTCCTGAAATTCCTACAAAGAAAAATCCGGGTGTTTCCCTGAATTCCGCTATAGTTTGCTTAATACGCCCTTTATAAGGTTCTGTCATGCCTGTTTTCCAGTTCCAGATGGTCAGTCTCTGGGCATGAGCAGGAGGCAGATTGCGGGAAGATCCGCCATGTACCCAGGTAGCACCGTATATATTATCGAATAAATTATAAACTGTTAAGCCTCCATGGCAATCGATGGATGAAGGTTCTTCCGAATAACAGTTGTAAAAAACATTGCCTGAAGAATATCCGTTAATACCAAAAGTATGAAAAGCCTTCCCTCCTTTTAAATTATGTAGAAGATTCCGGGTGGAATATCCTCCGACAACAAAACCATTATGCCCGGTATTTCCTCTTATCCGGCACTCAAAGAAACTGCATTGTAATGAATTGTTTACAGCGAAAGCTGTGGAGGGATTCTCATGGATAAGCGCATAAGCATAACAGTCATTGCACATATTGAACTTTATATGATCCCAGCCATTGTCATGAATGGAATTTTTATGATGATAAAATTCTTCATCCCACGCGGTCTCCATATGAAATCCGATAATTGCGGTATTCCGGATAAATTCAACAGGAAACTCCCATAATTTTATCTCATAATTATCCTTGATACTCCATATCACCGGAGTCTCCAGGTAAATCCTGTTCTTTTCAATTTTCTGAATTTCTATTAATTGCCTGACTTTGTATATAGAACTGCCTTCAAGATCTTCATAATTCTCACCGGCCTTTTCGAGTGGATAAATTAGATCCGACAGCAAACTTCTGCCGGGAGTTGACATGGTTAAAAGATAAACTCTATCCTCTGTTAAACCACTGGCTTCAGTAATATTCAGAAAGGTTTGTTCCTTGTCTCCCTTTTTCAGGCTGGCTATTTCTTTCATTTTTCCATCTCCGGGGACAAAATCATCCAGCAAATCTACCGGACTGACGCTGAAAAAGGATGGATAAACTCCCGCCAGCCACAATTTTCCCGGCACAGGAGTCTGTGAAGGTGTATGATCATAAAGCGTGGTGCCATCCAAGCCCTCGCCCGCACCCAGCATAATTACATTTGAATAAGGGATCTTGACAAACCTTTCTTTTGTATTAACATCGAAATCGTACCTTCCCTTTGAAAAACGGACAATAGCTCCGCCAATTTTCCCGGCTGAATCGACCGCTGCCTGAATGGCATCTATATCGTCTTTTCCGTCATCCGGAACAGCACCAAGACTATCCACGAAAATATGGGGCAGGTCATTATCTTTCCAGGAAGGTTTTTCCAGGCCTCTTTTATAACCGGCATAAGAATAGTCGATTACCAGGGGATATTCAGTGTCTGTCTCGTAAGTCAACAAGGATGGAGGTATTAATTCATCCACCGCCTCGAAGGTACAGGAGGAAAACAGAACTATTACCAGGGTGATAACAAAATAGTATTTCTTCATTTTATAATAATCATTAATTATCCGGATTTATACTCAATATATATTATAGCATATTAACTGAAGTTTCGCACTTATCAATAAATGTTGCCACAGATTACTCAAAGCCTTTGGCTGTTCATGAGATCGCTATCTCAAAATTCATAGATTAAGAATATTAATTGTATTTGTACAAATTAGATTGACACAGAAAGCTTTCTGTAAAAACAGAAAGGAATCCGCGAAAATTAATTACAACGAATGAGAATAATAATTTTAATCTGTGAACCTGTCCGCCAATATTTGTGCCAAATGGCAAATTTGATGAAAATGTAACTTTTTTCTTCTTTTCATTTTTATCAAATGTTTGGAACAGTGACATTTGGCACAAATGCGGATAATGACAGCTTGGCAACTTTTGTTGCCAAATGACATTATCTTTGGCGGATCTGTGGCAACATCTCTTATTAATCAAGTGCGGAACTTTAGATATTACTATTTTCTCTTAAGGATAAAAATACAACAAACATATTTCTATTTCAGGTAAAATTATCCTTCAAAAAGGGAATTATGTCGCAAAAGAAAAAAAATAGCCATCCAAAAACCCGGATGGCTATTTATTTAAACTAATTATTATGGAAAAGAATCCTATGCAGGCATATCGGGAAGCTTCCAGCCATCACGATATTTGTGGTTCACCAATTCTTTCGAGAATTCTTTTGCATTGATAGGATCGGTCCACTCTTTTGCAAAAGTCGGGTGTCCGTCATGGATCTCGAAACCATCTCTGATAACGGTTTTAAAGTTTTCGTCATCACCAATGTTGGTGAATTCCATATTTTCACCATCCCATTCAAGTTCCTTATTGAGTGCCTGTAACCTCACAGCCATAACACCCATAACCACCATTTCATTGAATGGTCCGGCTTCGCTGAAAGGAGATGAAGTGGGAGTGCGGTTTTCAGGACTTTCTTTACATGCCCTGATCCAATCCTGCTCGTGTGAGAGCTCTACTCTGCGACGGAATTTGGGAGCATCAGGAGTACGCCCTGAGAGCAACCATGGGTCCTTACCATAGCAACCACAAATAAGCTTATCTTTTGTACCGTGGAAAATAACACCACCACCGGCATCATTCATTTCCCTTCCGGGAGGCCATCCTTCGGGCATTTCTGGCTGAAGTCCGCCATCATACCAGGTAACCTTAACCTCAGGTAATTTTATTTTCCAGTTTTTAGGTGCTTTCCTTTTGGGGAAGGTAATGTTCACCATCTGTGCGTTCGGTGCACTTTCATTAAGAAGAAGGGTTGAACTACCCTGTGCTGCAATAGGATATTCAAGTTGCAGTCCCACAAATACAGGATGAAGAATATGGCAGGCCATATCACCCAGGGCTCCTGTACCGAAATCCCACCAGCCTCTCCAGTTCCATGGAGTGTAAATTTCATGGTAAGGAGTCATTTCAGCCGGGCCAATAAAAAGATCCCAGTCAAGTGTATCAGGTACCCACATCCCATTCTCAGGAGCATTCAGGCCCTGAGGCCAGATAGGACGGTCAGTGAATGACTCAACGTGCTCAACTTCACCTATTTCACCATTGGCCAGCCACTCTGTAGTCAGATTTACTCCTTCACCTGAAGCACCCTGGTTACCCATTTGTGTGGCAACCTTGTACTTTTCTGCGAGTTTTGTAAGTAATCTTGATTCGTAAACAGAATGTGTCAAAGGCTTCTGAACGTAGGCATGCCAGCCGCGTACCATTGCATCGGCAGCAACAATGGCATGAGTATGATCGGAAGTAGCTACCACAACCGCATCAATTGTATCTCCAAGCTCATCGTACATCTTCCTGTAATCCTTGTATTTCTTAGCGTTTGGATAATGCTCAAATACTCGTTTACTGTATTTCCAATCCACATCACAAAGACCTACAATATTCTCTGTTTCCATTCTTTTCAGGTTAGCAAAGCCCATACCGCCAACACCTATACCGGCAATATTCAATTTATCACTCGGAGCTTTACGACCCTTGGCACTTATGACACCACTGGGTAAAATGGTCAATCCCGCAGCAGTAACAGCAGTGGTTTTAACAAAATCACGCCTGCTGACACCTGATTTTTTTTCCTCTTTTTTGTTGTTCTCCATAGAATTATGTTTTTACGTGTTGAGTAATGTTGAAATTATTGCATGATTGTTAAGTTCAAAAACAATGATTGGATAAATGAAATTATCGCATAATTGAATTTTTCGTTCTTCAAACATCCTGAAAACAGAAGACTTCATTCAGGAAACAGCTCATAAATTTAGAAAAAAAATCTGAGGATTACTTACTATTTATACCTCTAAGATCTTATTTTCCTGAATATCTATTACTTAAATCTCAATTTATAAAAATAATTGTTATAAATGAATCAATTTTGATATCTTCAACTTCAGCAAAATCCACTCTGAACTTAACCGGGAACCAGTAAAGTGCTTTTCATTCTAATTTAATTATCTCCAAATATAATATCTCCTCTTTCAATTCTTAAATCCGGACCGCAATATACGGGAGGATTATCATCAGTGTATTTCCGACGGCCATCCACCCATATTAAAGGCACACGACCATGACCTCTTCCTTCAGGCCAATCGGGCTGAACATAGGGGGGAGATTGATGAATATGAGAAGAAATCAATGGGCCATAACCCCAATCATATACAGGTTCGGTAAAACTTCCCCTTGTCCTGTATTGCACCCTTAATTCAAATCCTTCCTGTGATAAGTAGGAAATTATGTTATTATCAGTATCAATTTTCAGGGATTTCCCACTCTTTGTTTGACTTTCTAAATAATCCGGGAAACTTCCGTAATTACCTTTATCAACAGCTTCCATAAGCAATCCGCACAATTCACCGGGATCACCGAAATCAATGAAAAGGTTTTTCTTTTCTTTCAAAGGGTTTGATTGATGTATGGAATGTATGGCTACGCAGGTTTTTTCAAATTCCAGGTAAAGAACATTATCAATGAGGGTATCAGAAACAGGATCTGAACCAAAAATGTATACACTGTTCAATCTGCCATTCCCGAGATCCGGTTCCATGAACTTTACAGGATTCCCAACTTTTGTAACTTTTTCATCATCTGCCGAAAAACGTATTATGAAGTCCTCCTCCCATTGTCTCCTCCAGGTTTGGAAGATAGTTTCCATCTCTTTATGTATTTGAAAATAATTTTCCGGCAAGAGGTTCATCATAACCAGTACATTTTTATACTGGGCTAATTGTGTATATGGATTTCTGACCATACCGGTCCGGTCTGCATAATACCCACCCCCACCGGTAAGCATTTGGGGATCTGTCTTTTTCTCTCCAACCCCTGAGATAAATTTCCAACTGGTATTTTTATATGCACTTGTAGCAAATGCCCCATAGGGATAAATGGCACTACCAAGACTGTATGAGGGAGTCTGATATAAAAAATGACGACTATAGGCATGTTTATACAGAAGGTAAGAAGGTTTAGAATTCTCATACCACTTATTCCCGGTGAATTTATTATGGTAAAGGGACAGGATTTCCGAATGTGGCCTGTAAGAACTGGTTGCGGCATGAACAGGCTGAAGCGGGCTTTTATCAGTAAAGGATTTAAACATAGCTTTTTCCCTGGCCTTTGTAATGCCACCAAACCAGAGCCAGGATAACCATTCCGTTTCATGATTGAGTGACTGTAAGGAAGGTGCCCCCCGGGATTCCGGACCCGATGTCATTCCCTGGAAATGATGCAATGCCAGTTCTACGGCATAATAATCTAGAATCTTCTTTGCCAGTTCTTTCACCTCCTTATCCGCAGCAAAATCATATAAATTCAAAAAACCGATAATATTAAAGACCCCGTAAGTACTGGCATTAAACTCTCCTGTTCCGGTGTTAAGCACCCTTCTAACATAATATCTCAACCAGTCTTTCATCATTATTCTCCACTTCTCAGCCTCGGTAAAAAGATCAGGATAATCCAGCATTTGCTCTGCAAAGATATATCCGCTGGTGCGACTCATGTTTATATGATTTTCTGTCCCTTCGCAGGTCCATGGATTGTAGGAATCTTTCCGGGCAGCTACATTTTTCAGATACTGTAGCTTATTTTTTTCCATTGCCGGAGCATCCGGAAAAAGCGGCATGATGCGCGCCATTCCCACAAGTATGAAATGAAAGGGCAATTTGTTTTTGAATACAGGATCATCCAGTAAACGATTGGCCTTCCGGTCATCGTCTCCATAAAGCTGAAGTCGAGCAATAACTGCAGGCCAGTAAACCTTTTCGGGATCTGAATAATTGGGTGCAGGAAGTTGATATTTGTCTGCAGCATATGAGAGAATTACATTTGCACGCGACTGAAAATCATCTTCATAATTCTTATCCTGCGCCTGACAAGCTATAGCTTTGAATAAAGAAAAAATTATAAATAATCCTGGGGTAATTTTTGATAACCTGGAAATCATCAGCAGCAAATTTATCTGTTTTTTCTCGGATCAATATTCAAATTCTCAATATTCTCAATTTCGGTGAACGGACCTGCATTGATCTCTTTTAATTCCTCCAATCCCTCATACTCGATACTTAGTAAAAGACTCTCCGTATCCAGATCAGCTTCTGCCCGTGTTACCCTGCCATCTTCTTCCCATCCGAAAAGTTGATTCCAGGCCTGAAGGTCAAGCAAAAGATCGGATCCGTTTTCTTTAATCTTGAGATAACCCGGCCTTGGATTGCAAAAAACATTAGCATTGGAAAAATTATCATCATTTGGTAATTCGATCATATGCTTCTTACAGTCAATAAAAATATTATTAAGAATCTTATGGTAACGGGTAATTCCTCCCCTCATGCCAACTATTCTCGGAGCATTAAGGTAAGAACCATAACCCGTGTTTTCTATATCGATCGCCAGGTTATTTTCAAAAATTATACTATCTGAGCCATCCGTATAAAGTGCACTGCCACCTGCTCCATAATCGCCGCTTATCCAATACTGACTTCGCAATTTATGAAAAATATTATGATCCACCCTGCACAAATTCCTGCTTACTTCAATGTATATTGCTCCTCTTGCCGTTGTAATATCGCTGAATACATTCCCTGTGATCCTGCAGTTTTTATTGGATTTGTAATCCAGCCAGATTCCGGGTGCATAGCTAATATTCCGAAAAACATTTCTTCTTATGAGACAATCATAAGCCCTGTGAAACTTGATAGCCCCCGATTCAAAGGCCAGCTCTGCATCCTGCCATCCGATATTTTCAAAGAGGTTATCTTCCACGAGCAAGGCAGGTGCCCTGAGTGATTCCAGTCCTGAAATCCCGCAATTACGGATATCATTTCCTCTTACAATATGAAAACCAAGATCTGGTTGATCTATGGTATGCCACATTTCATTCCCCAGGTCGATGCCCAGTGAATTGGCCCACTCAATAGTGCAATTTTCAATAATCCAATGATTTCCCCGGTTCGAAGAAACCATTCCACGCTGCGGGATCGGAAAGCCATTTCCGCAATGCAAAAAATGAAGACCTTTGATCTTAATATAAGCAGTGCCATATTCTTCCGGAACAAATAATTGTTCCTTGTTTGTGGCTTCAGCAACCGCGTTTGAGGGATCTTTGCCCCCGGGGAATCTGACATGAACCTTCATTCCGTTATGTTCTGTCCAGAATGCTCCTTCCGGATGTTTCTGCAGGTCGACCGGTCGTAAAACCTGGGTGAGCGGGACACCGTCAACAAAAATCATCCCCCTTCTTTTAAAATGACTGTCCATTTTCACCTTCTGGTACTGGAGATATTCCCTGTCATGAAGAATATTCATCATTCCGAAAGGATTATAGCCCATGAATTCTTTTCCGTCGAATTCATACATCCATACCTGGTAATCGGTTTCAATATCTTTGTTGGTGTAAGGTTCATGTTTGCGATATACCCAGCCTTTTCCCGGTTTCCAGTTTTCTTCCTTCATAGCAAAAGAACCTTTTATTATCACCTTCTCTCCAGGAACTGCCTCATATATAATCATCCGGGATGGACCGCTTCCCGAATTCAGGGGATGGACAGATTCCCGGTATACCCCTTCATGGATCAAAACCTTTTCACCGGCCTTGAGGATTTGAGCTGCCCTGTTTATGGTGAGAAAAGGCTTCTCCTCTGTGCCCGGATTTTCGTCGGAAGCATGAGGATGATTCCTGTCTACATGATATATTTTACGGGTCTTTTGTTCCTTCTCCCAGAAGTCAAAAGTATTGCCATAGGGAAGGATATTATCTTCCACATTGTAATATTGGCCATTCAAAGGCAAAGCATAACCTGATAAAAGAATAATGATCGTCAAAGAAAAGCCGTAGAGTAGTTTTTTCATTCTAAAAGATAATTTTATGTTGAAAATTTAATAATCTGTCAGTGCTTAAGTAATAACTATGATCTTTCTTGAAAAAGACCTTTCAACAGGATGAGTTAGCTCTACAGAAGGTAAATAATGAACAACAATATTGCCACCAATATAATAAGGTGCAGCAGTTCTATCCAGAGCAAACGTCTATATTTTTTCTTATCAGCCATAACCATGGTAAAAATAGCCTGAATAGTAATTTGGGATGTGGAAGAATGTATCAAATTAATGGTTTGATATCTCAGTTAAGCTAATTATACAGGGTTTGAAGCATACTGGCTGGGTGTTTTTCCGTACTGCTTGCGGAAGCATTTGCTGAAGTACTGGGGATCGTTAAAGCCAACCATATAGGATATTTCTGAGACATTCATGGTGTTCTTTGAAAGCAGTTGTGCGGCTCGTTTTAATCTGATAAGATTTATGAATTCATTTGCAGACTGGTTGGTAACTGCCCTTAGTTTCCTGTAAAGAACAGACCGGCTCATCCCCATCTCAGCAACGAATTGCTGAACATCAAATTCAGAATCGGAAATATGAGCTTCCACAATTTCCATAGCTTTTTTCAGGAATTTTTCATCCATCGATTCTACCTGCACTTCATGGGGTTCCAGTAACATGGATTTCCGGATCCTTTCTGCATTTTTCTGCTGTTTTTCAATGATATTCCCGATCTTCAAAGTGAGTATTTGCGGGTTAAATGGCTTATTTATATAATCGATCACGCCGGTTTCCAGTCCTTTCAGTTTATTTTGCTCAGCAGTTTTTGCCGTAAGAAAAATGATGGGAATATGTGAACAAATATCATCCTGGTAAAGAATTTTCGCCATTTCAATACCATCCATTTCCGGCATCATTATATCGCTCAGGATAATATCGGGAACCTGTTTTCTTGCGATTTCGATCCCTTGCCGGCCATCTTCAGCTTCACAAATATTGTAATCGCCCTCAAGGTTCAAACGGATGAAATTCCTTACATCAGGGTTATCCTCAACTATAAGAATAGATGAAACATGCTCCTCCCTATTATCTTGATCATGGATTGTTTTGCTTTCTTTCTCATGCAAATAGGTTTCATCAGGGATTATGTCCATTTCATTCTGATCAACGCTAAAGAGATCTTCTTTAACGAACTGTTCCTCCGAATAATAACTATGATCGATAGGTAACAGCAATGAAAACTTGCTTCCCTTACCCGGAGAGGACACAAGCGTCAGGTCGCCATTGTGCAGCTTTGCCAGATCCCTTGAAAGAGAAAGACCTATCCCGGTACCGGAGTTTCGCTGTTTTGAAGTGCTATCATGAACCTGGTAAAATCGCTGGAATATTTTTTCCTGATTCTCTTTGGCAATACCCGCACCGTTATCTTTAACCGAAATTTCGATATATCCTGCCTCAAGGCTTGACTGTATAATCGTTTCTCTTTTCCTGAATTTTCTTGTTTGCCTGGACTTGATCTGTTCGGCAGTTTTCAGTTTGACCTTTACAGATATTTTTCCTCCTTCGGAAGTAAACTTAAAGGCATTGGAAAGCAGGTTATAAACAATCTTTTCCGTTTTATCGCTATCAAACCATATTTCCATATTCGGAATATTGCTGGAAAAAACAAAGTTGATCTTTTTCTCCCCGGCAAGTTCATCAAAGGCTGTCTTAATATCATTAACGAAAGAAACAATATCTTTCCGGGTCAGGCGCAAATCCATCAGTCCCTTTTCAATCTTTCTCAGGTCCATCAATTGATTGATAAGACTTAGCAGGCGTATGGCATTCCTGTGCATCATTTTATACAACTGTTTGTGAACAGGATCAGTATTATCGTAATGCAGCAACTTTTCAAGAGGTGAAAGGATAAGGGTCAAAGGTGTACGGAATTCATGGGAAATATTGGTGAAGAATTGCATCTTCATCTGATTCACTTCTTCGATCTTTTGTTTTTCCAGGTCTTTAAGTCTCAGTTCGTTCTTCATCTGGGCACGGCTTATGGCGAATCTTCTGAATGAAAAGAGGAGAAGTATTATAAACATCCCGTATAAAAAGAAAGCAAATTTTGTTTCCCAGAAAGGCGGAAGAATGGTGATCTTCATACTTGTCCCTTCCATATTCCATATGCCGTCATTATTGCTTCCTCTGACCCTGAAAACATATTCACCGGGGTCGAGGTTGGTATAGGTGGCAGTCCTTTGGCTTCCAACCTCATTCCACTCCTCTTCAAACCCATCCATTATGTACTGGTACTGATTTTTTTGACTGGAGGTATAGTTCAAAGATGCAAATTCAAAACTAATAACAGACTGATTATGCTTGAGCGTAATATCTTCGGTTTCTGATATATGACTTGTCAGGGGAAAACCCTTTTCTCCAATCTTTACCGGACGGTTAAAAAGACGAAAATCGGTTATGATCACAGGTGGAATATCTTTGTTATCCTTGATCTGGGCAGGATCAAACCTGTTAAATCCATTGACTCCACCGAAATACAACAGACCATCGGAGGTTTTCAGGCCGGCCGAATAAGAGAACTGGCTCGACTGAAGGCCGTCGGATTTATCATAGTTCCGAAACTCTTCTTCTTCAATATCGAATTTTGACAGACCTCCGTTTGTGCTTATCCATAAAAACCCATAATCATCTTCAATGATCTCATGAACGGCATTATTCGACAATCCATCATTCACCGTATAGGAAATAAAGCTTTCCTGTTTATCATTGTACTTCAACAAACCCCCTCCCTCGGTACCTACCCAGACAATTCCCCTTGAATCTTCCATGACTTCCCTTACATCATACTCCCATTGAAGGGTATCGTTGTTTATGATCAAAGGAACCTTTACAAAGGAAGTATCCCTTAAATTCAACTTCCACAATTGATTTGAACCAATCCAGATATTCCCTTCACTGTCTTCATTTAATGCCAGTATCCTTTCAAGACGCAATGATCCGGTATGCTTTTCCGGCTCAAGCGGAATAAACTTTTTTGACTTCCTGTCCAGTAGATTCAATCCTCCCAGTGTACCGATAAGCAATTGTTTTGTCCGTGTTTCATAAATAACCCAGACATTATCATTGGAAAGGGTAAAAGGTTCATTTTCATCCCTAAGATACCTGTAAAACCTATCCATACTTCTGTCCAACAAATTCAATCCGCCGGAAAAGGTCCCCACCCAGAGATTTCCGAAAGAATCTTCATAAACAGAGGTAACAGCATTACTGCTCAGGGAATAATCATTCATGGGATCATACTGATAGGACTTGAATTCGCCTGAACCCGGATCGAAAAGATTAAGTCCTCCTCCATCGGTACCTATCCAGATCAATCCTTCTTTGTCTTCTTCGAATGACAGAACGGAAGGGTGACTCAGACTATTAGGCTGACTTTCTTCCTGGGTGAAATGATAAAAAGGTTTTTTGTTCGGGTCAAGAATATTTATTCCCCCTCCAAATGTCCCGATCCATAAAATATTACGGTTATCCTTGTAAAACGTGTATATTGCATTTCCTGATAAAGAGGAAGCATCGGAAACATCATACTTTAAATGCCTGAAATACCCGGTAGACGGATCAAGAATGTTAATCCCTCCCCCATCTGTAGCAAGCCAGATATATCCTTCATCATCCTGGAAAATATCTTTAACAATATTATTGCTCAATGAATTCCTTCCCGAAGAATATTCGAAGTGCTGAACTTTCAGGTCCC
Organism: uncultured Bacteroidaceae bacterium; assembly: GCA_964528675.1. Lineage (GTDB taxonomy): Bacteria > Bacteroidota > Bacteroidia > Bacteroidales > CAYRTD01. The sequence goes on along the minus strand of CAZGTU010000039.1, from coordinate 16,374 downwards.
CCGGCCTGATGCGAAATACGCCTATTCGTTCTGAACATACCCAAAGAAATCCTTCCCTGTCTTCATAAATGGTTTTTACCATAGAGTTTTCGGGCAATCGGTTTTCTGTATCAAGACGAACAAACTCATGGTTAAAATTCTCTCTGTTCATCTTAAAGATCCCGGTTCTGCTGGTGCCTATCCATAAATTTCCGCGAGAATCTTCGTAAATGCCGGAAACCATAGACTCCAGATCTTCATCCATATTGCCCCCGGAATATTCAAGGGATATTTTACTGAGATTTTCATTTTCCGGATCATACAGATAGAGCCCCATGCCGTAGGTACCTATCCATAAATAATTATCGCTGTCTTCATAAACAGCCTTAACAAAAACCGGTTCACCTTCCACTGTGTATTTATCAAAGCTTATTTCTCTAAAGGAAAAGCTGTTCCAGTCAAAATAATTCAAGCCATTGCGGGTACCAATCCACAAACGATCGCGGCTGTCTTCATACAATTTGGTGATTTTATTACTCGATACCGAACCGGAATCGAATGGGTCGGCTTTGAAAACCCTGAAACTGTATCCGTCATACAAATTCAAACCGTCCATTGTCCCGATCCACAAGAAACCCTTATGATCCTGAATAATACTTGTAACAGAATTATGAGAAAGGCCATCGGCAATCGAAAGATGCTCGAATTTGTATTCACCCGGCTGTGAATAAAGCTTCAGACTCAATAAACTCATTATTATCAGTGATCTTAAAAACATACCGGTTTGCAGTTGTGTTTACTTCAAAAATAAAAATAATATTCGATTTAGCCTGAATAATAATACAGGTCGGAAAGTGTTTTATACTATAACCAGTTTATTTAATTTTGTTTCAAAGTAAAGGAAAATGAGCAAGTACATTCAGAATTTGATAGATGAAGGTGAGCATCAGAAACTTGACTTTAAATTTGAGATCAGTGATGCTAAGAAAATTGCCAGGACGCTTGTCGCATTTTCCAACACTGACGGAGGAAAGTTATTAATAGGAGTGAAAGATAACGGTAAAATTGCAGGAGTAAGGTCGGAAGAAGAGTATTACATGATCGATTCTGCAGCCTCTTTATACTGCAAACCTGAGATTAAAGTAAACTATAACAGGTGGAACATAGAAGGCAAAACTATTGTTGAAGTGGATATCCGAGAAGGTGATCAGAAACCTTACATGTGTATGCTCGAAGATGGCAAATGGATGGCATTCATACGTTCCGGAGATGAAAATTTTCTGGCAGATATTGTACAATTAAGGGCATGGAAACATAAACATCGTAAGTCAGGTGTTTTGCTGAAGTACTCGGCGGATGAACAGCTCGTTCTGGATTACCTTAGCCTTCACAAAAGCATCACACTAAAACAATTTATTGAAAAAGCTGGAATAAAGAGAAGAAAAGCCATTGAGATCCTTGGCAAGCTGGCAGCATTCAACCTGATAGAGATTCATACCAATGAAAAAGGAAGCTATTACAGCCTCAAAAAAGAAATTGAATAGCTCAAGGATTATTTTTCAAGCTTTGTCAGCAGGGAATAACCGGTAAGCTTACCCTTTTTATTATAGCTTTCTGATTTAACTACCCCGACTCCCGGAGCTAACCATTCCACTCCACCGGTGGTAACCGTAAACAAATTGGTTTTTGCTTCTGAATCGTATGAGATCTTATAACAATCGAAAGTCCCGGCTTCTGTGGTAATTTCTTCCTGTCCTTCAACTTTCCTGTTCTTGATGCTGACATCCATATTAACCATGGTTATCCCACTGTTGCTCACTCTAATATTGACATTTCCATCCGGCAGCTCATCACCGCTTGAAAGATTGGAAGGAATAAGAAGATTATCCCCTTTTAACTCAACCTCCATAGATTCATATTGCTTGATAAGCTCTCCGACATAATCGCGCATATCAATTTTAAAAACACCATCCGAACACCCTACCTTTACTTCAGAGTTATGAAATTCCTCGTCATCCTCTCCGTAAATTACAGTTGCTACTGTGAGGGTAACATCCCCTCCTGAAACATCTTTATCCAGGATCTCCTGAACAACCCTTCCTGTCATTCTATCCTTTTTATCATAATTTGTCATTTCCCTCACGGAATTCACTTTTTCGGGAAAGTACATTTTGCAATCCTGGGTATAAGCTGAAAGTGAGAATAATACTAAAAAGGTAACAAGAAAGTGTTTTTTGATTTTCATGGCTCTGGTGGTTTATGTTTTAATTAAAAATTACAACAACAAAAACAGGGGAAGTGTTCAGTTATCCCACAACCCTCATCTTCTTCCCCAGATCCTCCTTGGGCTTAGGCTTAAAGTCCTTCGATGGTTTGCCTATGGTAACAAAACTAAGCAGTTGAGAAGGGGCTTCTATGTTCAGCTTCTTCTCGATCTCTTCCTTGGCAATTAGCGGACCACTCAGCCAGCATCCTCCATATCCCATATCCACTGCAGATAATAACAGATTCTGGATACATGCACCGGTGCTCTGTATATCAGGATAATTTCTCATGCGATTGATCTCATCATGACTGACACTGGTTCCTTTTTCCATCACCGATTTATACTCTTTCAACACTACGGCAATAAGTGCAGGAGCCCCGGTGAAAAAAGTAGAATACCACTCTACCTGTTTGCGGACATTGGAACTGATCTCGGAGTTATTAAAAGGAAATTCATCATATTTTTCTGAAATAAGGTCAGCAATTTCCTCCATCAGGTCTTTGTTGACAATAAGTATGAACTCCCAGGGCTGATAATTATTGACACTGGGGGCAAGACCGGCTCTGCGTACCATTTCTCTGAGGTCCTTTACCGGAATACTCTCATCACTAAAACTTCTTATACTCGTTCTTTTTTCAATAGCTTCTTTTAGTTCCATTTATCTTTAAGGTTTGGTGATCAAATATTAATATTCATTAGACCGATAAGATACAAAAATAATAGCAATAACAAATAATAATCAGATGCTTTTCCATGCTTTTACAAGCGAAGGTTTTCGGAAATTTGCTTTATCTTTATATCTTCAGCAATTGAAATTACATTACGCTATAGAATGAACGAGGAAGTCAAGGATATAAAGCCCTTTCTCCATGCACTCAAAGAAGGTTCTGAATATGATTTCACAAACTATTCAATGAATTCCTTAAACCGCAGGATCATTAAAATAATGAATGATTTCAGGATTAATTTTGAAGACCTGGTAAAAAGAATTAAGGAAGACGATAAGTTCAGGGAGGAAGTTGTAAAAAAAATAACGGTTCATACAACTGATCTTTTCAGGGATGCAGAACTCTGGCTTCACCTCAGGAACAAAGTTATCCCCTATTATGCCCGCAAAAAAAGAATAAGTATCTGGCATCCCGGTTGTTCAACAGGTCAGGAAGTATATTCCATGATGATCCTGCTGAATGAGATGAATCTCCTGAACAAAACAGACATTTATGCCTCCGATCTGAATCCCGATGTACTGGAAATATCCAGAAAAGGTATATACAAATTCATCTTTAATAAAGACTATGTTTCAAATTTTAACGGGGTAATCAACCGGGATGAAAAAAAAAGAAAAGTAAAACATTCGAAATACTTCGATATAGACAGGGATAAAGATACCATTGTAATGAAAGATTTTCTGAGACAAAAGCCTTTTTACAAAAAAATGGACCTGGTGACGGAAGACAATCCATTCAAACAAAATTTTGATATCATCGTATGCAGGAATGTGATTATCTATTTCAACTATAATCTTCAGAATAAGGTTTTTAATATGTTCTACAATAATTTAAATGAAAGAGGATGCCTTGTTCTGGGGGCTCACGAAACCATTATTGGAATGTATGCTTCATATTTTTCAAAAGAAGATAAAGTCTACTTTAAAAAAAGCTGAAAATATCTTTACCGGTCTCAAATAAATGAGGAAAATCTATAACTCTATATCAGGAAAATTCATTCTTATCAGTCTGGGGTTAATCCTTTTCTGGGTCTTCGCCGGTTTTCTTGTTGTTGACAGAATAAATACTTCCAGGCATATTCATTCAGTCCATAACCTGATCCATGAGAATATTACCCGGGCATCAGAGATTGAAGCCAACCTGAGAACTTTGATTACAGCCGCTTCTCTGGGCGGACAGCCCGATGAAGGATATAATTACGGCGAAACGGAACAGTTAAGACTGGAGATCATTACAAACCTTAATTCTCTTGAATCAGATCCGCTTCTTGCAGAAAATATCGAATTTTCCCGTCGCATTAGAATGATAAGAGAAAGTTGTAACGAACAAAACCGTATCGAAAATGATTATTTAAATTTGCTTACCCAAAAGGGGAATCTGCGTTCCGGGCTCATCCTAAAGATCAATACCCTTATAGATAGATTGATGCAACCGGGAATTCAATTTTCCGGTAACATGTCTGCTACCATAGGGGAAGATTTCAATGACTATCTCATTCACAATGATCCCGAAATCCTTGAGAGTTTGATCAATGAACTCGAGGTCTATGTTTCTGTTCCTTCGGAATTGCAACAGGATGAGAATAATTCAACACTTATCGGAGAACAAAATCTGCCGGTACAACTGTTAATGAACCTCAATCAGCTTTTAAGGATTGATCAGAAATTAGGTTTTTCCAATGGAAGCAGCCTGACAAATAATCTCTTACTTTATAATACACAGTTAATAGATCATTTAAAAACATTTAAAAACACTTTCGCACTCACTTCTGAAGAATATATGAGATCCTCCCTTAACCGATTGTATATTCTGCTTTTACTGGCGGGAATCCTTATCACCACATTATTAATTCGTTTTTCATCAAAAATTCTGACATCATTTGACAAACTGATCCCTGCAATGAAAAAACTTTCGCAGGGAGAAATTCCTGAACCGATACATAATCATTCCGACACAGAAACAGAAGAAATTATAGAATACACCAATAATATTTCGAAAAACCTTAAAGAAAAGATCAGTTTTTCCGGAAGTATAGGAGAGAATAACCGGCAGACAGAAGAGATAGATTTTGATGAAAAAGACATCCTCGGGAATTCTCTTGTAAAGCTGAAACAAAAACTCCTTTCGGCCGAAGAAAAGAATCGCCAAAGATTTGAGGAAGAACAAACAAGAAACTGGTTCAACGAAGGCATTGCCGGGTTCGGGGAAATATTTCGCTCGGACTGGGAAAATATTGACGAACTGTCTTTCCTGATTATCAATAAGCTCGTAAAATACCTGGAAGCAAGTCATGGTTCTGTTTTCATTCTGAATGAAGAACATCAGGATAAGGTTTATGAACTTGCTGCAGCATTTGCTTACGACAGGAGAAAATTCCTCAAAAAGCATATTGCTCCCGGTGAAGGACTTGCAGGAACCTCGGCGCTGGAAAAACAAACCCTCTATTTAACTGATATTCCGGATGATTATATAGAGATCACCACAGGTCTGGGTGAAAGTCCGCCCCGCTCACTGCTCATTGTGCCACTTGTATATGAAAAGGAAAGTTTTGGCATCATTGAACTTGCATCATTGAAAACAATGCACAAACATGAGATAGAATTCGTGGAAAAACTTTCTGAAAGCATCGCCACTACCCTTTCATCTGCCAAAAATAATGTAAAAACCATGCATCTTTTACATCAATCAAGAATGCAGACCGAAGAGCTGGCCAGACAGGAAGAGGCCATGAGAAAAAATATGCAGGAACTGGAAAAAGCACAGGAAGAATCCAGAAGAAAAGAATTTGAGATCAGTGGCATTCTCAACGCCATTAATAATTCCTCTATGGTGGCTGAATATTCCCTTAATGGCAGATTTGCAGAGATCAACGAAAAATTCTCCTCCCTTCTCAAACTCACAACTGATCAAATTATAGGAAAACACCATAGTGAATTTTCAACATCCAACCGACATAGCGATGAGTACAAACAATTCTGGAGCGACCTCAGGAACGGTCAGACAAAATTTCTTCTTGAAAAGTTCCGTCTTTTCGATGGAAAGGAAATCTGGTTAAGACAGACCTATACTCCCATTCAGAATAAGGAAGGAAAAATTTTAAAGATACTGAACATTGCCTATGATGTCACAGAAACACGCCACCAGCAGGAAGCACTCAAAAAACAGGCTGAAGAGATTAGGAGGAAAAATATTGAAATGCATTCATTATCAGAAGCTGTCGATCATTCCATTGTTAAATGTGAATTCTCTACAGAGGGCCTAATAATGGATGTAAACCAAAATTATTGCGACCTTACGGGGCTCACTGCGAAAGAACTTCTCGGAAAAAATTTACGGTTATTCCTGAAAGAAATTGAAATTGAAAATTTTGAAGTCATACTGGAGCAGGTTGTGAAAGGAAAAACCTATTCCGGTGTGGTGAGAAGAACAAAACCTACCGGGGAAGAGGTCTGGTTAATGTCAAACTTTTCTCCTGTAAAAGATGAAAAAGGAACAATATATAAAATATATTTTCTTGCTCAGGATATCACGGAAAAAAGACTTAAATACCAGCTCCTCGAGGAAGCAAACAAAGAAATAGAACGATTACGCGAAAAACTGGATAAAAGCAAGAATAAAAATGCCTCAGACCAATATCGTTGAGACAAAAAATATAATCCGGCTGGTGAAGGAAAAGTACAATTTTGATCTGAGTCCCCTCGTTGTTACTTCCCTGAGATATAAGCTAGATAATGTAATCGAATACAACTGTTTAAGGGACGCCGATCATCTTTATGAAACACTCAATGGCGATCCGGAGTTTTTCGACATTTTCCTTTCCGAAGTCTTCTATTCAAGTGCAGAATTATTCCGTGATCCTGAAATGTGGGAAATCCTGAAAGATAAAATAATTCCCGCCCTGATCAGTGAACACGGAAGGATTAATGTGCTCATAAGCCAGAGCAGTTGCGGAAGTGATCTTTATTCCATATGCATTCTTATGAATGAAATGAACTGGTATGGAAAAATTGATCTTCATTTTACCTGGATAAGCCGGAAAAATAAAAACACCATTCTGAAAGGCAAAATTGAAAAAAATCTCCTTGAAACTTCTGCCAAAAACATCAAACAGATATTCCCCGATTATTCTTATGATAAATACCTGATACAGAAAAATAAGGAGTACTTCTTCGACCGTCAGTTCCTGAAAAAAATATCTCAAGCAAAACACAACTTCACGGATCATGAAAATAAAAACAGCTTCCATCTCATTATCTGCAGGAACAGATTTTTATTTTTCAACATCGATTATCAAAACCTGTTGCTGGAAAAACTCGTAAGAGATTTGGAGATCGGAGGGTTCATGGTTATCGGGTTCAAAGAGGATATCAGTGATTACAGAAGTAAAAATACCAATCTTCAGGAGATTGATCCCCTGGAGAAAATTTATAAAAAAATAGAGGGGAATGAATAAAATAGTGGTCATAGGAGGATCAGCAGGAAGCTTCAGAGTGGTAAGCCGGCTGCTTATCAGTCTGCCGAAAGATTACCCCTGGACCATTATTATTTGCCTGCACAGATTAAAAACAGCAAGGACAGGATTCAAAGAAGCCCTTTCTATTTATACAAAGTTCCGGATAAAAGAAGCTTTTGACAAGGAAAGGATTGAGCCCTCCACGGCTTACCTGGCTCCTGCCAATTATCATTTGCTGGTGGAATACGGTCACAGGTTCAGCTTATCGACCCACAGAGGAGTAAACCATAGCAGACCTTCCATTGATGTTACAATGGAAACCGTGGCTGAAGTTTTTAAAGAAAAAACAACAGGCATCCTGCTCTCAGGCGCAAATATGGATGGAGCACACGGAATGAAAATGATTCATGACCATGGGGGTGTCACCATTGTTCAGGATCCAAAATCGGCCGATATAAAAACTATGCCCCAGGCAGTGATTGACCTGTTCAATCCGGATCATATAATGGATCAAGAAGGGATTATGAATTATGTAAATAACCTCAATAAACAAAACTGATGTTCATTTGAAAAAAGAGCTCCTATATACGGTAATCGTTTTTGTTTCAGGAATTCTTCATATTCTGTTGCTATTGCTTTTCCGGAAACTAAATGCGGGGGAAATAAACCTGTTTAGTCCAATACCCATTATTCTGATACTTTCATTCAGTCTGAATTTATTATTGCTATTTAGAATTTACGGCTTCTTCACATTTCAGCTAAAAGAAAAAGAAAAGAAACCGGTTGAAGAAAAAGATCACCGGAGTGAAAAAATGGAAACAGGCCCGGTTAAAGAGATCATCAATCCCAAAACTTCGGTTGAAAAGCTTCTGAAGAACGTGATGCTCAAAAGAAGTACGGAAACTTTCGGTGAAAAACTCCTGGGCAACTTTGCCCGGGGATTTGATATTGTCCAGGGTGTATTTTATGAGTACAATACCGAAAGTTCCAGCTTTGAACCCCGGTCTTTTTATGCAGTCACAGATCCTCTCAATGTTCAAGCTTTTAAACCCGGTGAGTCTCTTCCGGGTCAGGCCGTTAAAAAAGAAGATATTGCTGCGATAAGAAATATTCCGGAAAACTACAGGAAAATTGAATCAGGACTTGGCAACAGGTCTCCTAAATTTATTTATTTCATTCCTGTTATGCATGAAAAACAATGTTTAGCCTTACTGGAGATCAGTACTTTCAAAGAAATCTCGGAGCAGAAGCTCGATGCATTAAAGTTTTTCATGACTTTTGCCGGCAAAAAATTCACTCAGTTCAGAGAAAAGATAAATGTCTGAAGAAAAAGAACATATAAACAATACTGATAAAGAAGCCCTCCTTCCCTGGCTGATATTATTCGCCGGCCTCCTGCTTATGCTGCTGATATGGAGCCTGGAAATGATAAGCCGGGATTTACCTCTGTCTTTCCAATCCATCGGCATCATTCATAAATCACCGGCCCTCTGGATACTCGATATCCTTCCTTTTGTTCTGTTCCTTATCATGAAAAACTATAGCAGCATGAAAACAGGATTTCAAAACAAAAAGAAAGAATTCCTGGACAAACAGAAAAGGATATATGATTATTATGCCGGCCATGCCGAGCGCCTAGGTATGGGAGATTTCAGCACACCTATAGATTCACCGGAAGAAAATGGTGAACTGGGAAGGTCCTTGCAATATCTGCAGGGTTACCTCAGGGCAACCGAGAGAAAAAAACGGGATGAAACCTGGATATCGGAAGGAAAAGAAATGATCTCCCGGTTACTCAGGCTTTACAATAATATTGATGAATTATCCTGGAAGGTACTTGAAAGCCTCTGTGATTATATTTCTGTTGAACAGGGGGCCATGTATTTATATGAAGAAAACAGCGACACACTTAAATGCATTGCAACTCATGCCTATAACCGGAGAAAATATCTTAACCAGGAATTTAAGATGGGACATGGTCTTGTGGGCCAGTGCGCTTATGAGATGGATTTTGTTTACCGTACCGAGATTCCGGAAGATTATATAAGCATTAGCTCCGGTATCCTGAGCGATCAGAAACCTCAATCCATTGTCCTTGTTCCTCTTATCTCCGATGAAAAACTCCAGGGAGTAATGGAATTTGCAAGCATCCAGCCTAAAATCCGAAAAATTTATATTCAGCTTTTACTCGAGCTTGGCGAAATAATCGGCCGCTCGGTGTATAACCTGAAGATGAATCGTAAAACCGAAGACTTGCTTGCAGAATCGAGAAAAATGACGAAAAAACTTCAGGCCAATGAACAAACCCTGCAGGAAAATGCAAGAATAATGCAAAAAACTCAGGAGGAGCTGAAGAATTCGAACCTGCAATTGGAAGCAAAGATTAATGAAGTTGAAAATGCAAGGGGAAAATTGCACTGGATGCTTGAAAATGCCTCAGAGCTTATTTCAATCTATGATGAGAATATAAGTTTGAGCTATGTAAGCCCCTCTGTAGTCAAAATACTGGGTTATACAGAACAGGAATACAGCGAGGGGAAAGACTTTGAAAGACTTACCCGCGATGGGGCAGCCGCGCTTAAAGACCTCATTTTACATTCTCTTTCATTCCCGGATAATCCTAAAACCATTCAATACGCTTTCGTTAAAAAAGGAGGAGAGACGATATTCCTTGAGGCTACAGCAAAAAACATGTTAAACGATTCATCCATTCAGGGAGTCATTGTAAATTCTATTGATATCACCGAAAGAATGAGAGCTGAAAAGGAAGAAAGGCTAAAAACCAGGATGCAATCGCTCTCGGAAAATTCACTGGATCTTATTCTCAGGTTAAGTGCTACAGGTCAGTTTTACTATGTGAATCCCGTTGTTGAAGATTATATTGCTTTAAGTGCAGATGAGATCATCAATAAGAATATATCGGAACTAAAATTCAGTACCGATCTGAAAGAGTATTTTACAGAGACACTGGCAGCTCTTAAATCCCAACCCCGTAAAACCAATCAGGAAATAACCCTGCTATTGAAACTGGGGAAAAAGATGACTGATCGGATCATCAGTTTCGATGCAATTCCCGAGTTCAGCCACAATGAACTGGAGACTATTCTTTTCGTGGGGCATGACATCACCGAGATCAAGAGAATTGAAAAAGAGCTGAATGAAAAGAACAAGAAGATTGAGGATAGCATCAATTATTCCAGGAAGATCCAGAATGCCATTCTCCCCGATATGGATGATCTTAGAAAAAGCTTTTCCAAAAGCTTCCTGTTTTTCAAGCCCAGGGATGTTATTTCAGGAGATTTTCCATGGTTCTTTAAAAATGGCGAGTCAATCTTTATTGCTGCAGTTGATTGCACGGGACATGGAGTACCGGGTTCTATGCTTTCATTCATTGCCTATTTTCTGTTGAAAGATGTGACCAAAAAAGCAAGTACGCTTAATGCAGGAGAAATATGCGATCTTCTGCACCGGCAATTCAGAAAAACCCTGAACCAGGAAGGAAATAAGATGGATACCAACGACGGCATGGACATTGCCCTTTGTAAGGTCCATCCGGATAAGGCTAAAATTGATTTCGCCGGAGCCCACAGACAACTCTTATTTCTCAGAGAAGGTGAACTTACCGAGTTCAAAGGAAACCGTAAAGCCATTGGCGGAATTGAGTTATTCAAAAAGGCGGATGAAAAATTCATTAACCACCATATCGATTATAAACCCGGTGACAAAATATTTTTCTTTTCCGATGGTCTTACCGATCAGCTTGGTGGACCTTATGGTCGTAAATACAGCCCGGGCAGAGTCAGAGATCTTATCCTTGAACACCCCGGTTATACCATGAAACAATACCACGAGCTGTTCGACAGGGATTTCAACAAGTGGATGAAGGAATTCAAACAGTTGGATGATGTGCTGATGATCGGGCTTGAATTCTGACCGAAAACCTTTTTTTAATATGAACGTAACCCAATACTGATCTCATTTTATAATGACCCGCAAAAGTTTAAATACAGGATTCTTAGAGTTTGTTTACGATTTCTACAGGGGAATCAGAGCCCACGAAATCACGCTTGCCTACGAGGGTGAAATGAATCATCAGTTAATGAAGATATTTACGAATATCGCTATGGGAAGGATGTCGGAAAATGATGAAAAAAAACAGGTAAGCAAAAAAGTTTATCATGTAATGATTGAATGTCTTCAGAACATATCCAAACATGCATTTCATACAAATAGTGAAACGCGTGAAGACCTGAATCACGGGATACTGATCATCTCTAAAAACCATGACAACTACCTGATAACTACAGGTAATATAGTGGAAATTAAAAAGATTGAATACCTTAAAGATTTTCTTGAGAAGGTAAACTCCCTGGGTAAAAAAGAACTTGATAGTCTTTACAGGGATCAATTGAAAGAAGGAAGGATCTCGGAGAAGGGAGGTGCGGGCCTGGGCTTTATCGATATAAAAAGGAAAACCGGACAAGCCCTCGATTTTCATTTTCTCCCGGTTAGCCGCTCCCATTCCTTCTTCTTATTTTCATCGAGTATAAAACGAAAAACTTAAGCAATTAATATGGAACCACTACACTTAAAAGGCACAGACGACAGTCCGGAAATTTTTCTGGATAAGGACCAACAGAAGTTTGAAATAAGCGGTAAATCTCTTCCAGAAGATGTATCGGCTTTCTTTGAGCCGGTATTGCAATGGTTTGAAGAGTATATTGAAGATCCCCTTCCTGCCACCAGCATCAGTATCAAAATGACTTATTTCAATACAGCATCTTCGAAGTTATTACTGGATATATTTATGATCCTGGAAGAACTGAAAGAAAAAGGAAATCAGGTCGAAATAGACTGGTATTACCCTTCTTATGATGAAGAGATGAAAGATGCAGGTGTTGAGTACAGCGAAATGCTTGATCTGCAGTTTAATATTATAGAAGAAAAGGCAGGTTAATCCCGAAAAACTCCGGTTAATCCAGTCATTATATGAGTGAGGAGATCCTACGAGCCCTGATGCAACTTTTTGCCATTCTGACCAAACAGGATGACGGTGTTGAAGAAAGCGAGGAGAGGTATGTCTGGAATTTCCTGAAATCTCAACTGGGTGAAAAAGGAACCGATGAGTATTTTGAATTATTCCGTGAAGAAGCAGGTTTAAATCAGGAAGCTCCCAACAATGCAAAGAAGCTTACTTCAGTCCTTGATTCAGTAAGGATTTTGGGCTTATGTAAAAAAATCAATAAAACACTTAATCAATCCCAGAAAACGGTGGTGATGATCCGCCTTTTTGAACTTATTGCCAGCGAAAAAAAACTCACACCCCAGCGCCATGCTATTATCGAAACCGTGGCGAAAGTCTTCAAAATCAACAATCAGGTTTATGCTTCCATCGGAGACTATGTGCTTAACCGTGAAGAAAAATTTCCGGCAGGAAAAGAAAATATTATCCAATTAAGCACAAAAAAAGACTCCAATTCAGGAAAAAAAGGGATTAGCCCAGTGGAAAAAGGAGATCTTCATTTTCTGCGAATTCCAGATATTGACCTCTATTTCATTCGCTATTATGGCCGTGATGATCTCTACCTGAATGGACTGGGATTGCATAAAAAACGTATTTACATTTTCTCAAAAGGAAGTACGGTGCGCCTTCCTCATGGGAAACCCATCTATTACAGTGATGTAGCATCCTATTATATGGATGTGAAAACAGATAATGAGCTGTTCTTTGAGGCAGAAAACCTGGACTTCAAGTTTAAAAACGGAAACTACGGACTCAGGGATATATCATTTGCAGCAAAGCATTTCAACCTGGTAGGAATCTTAGGATCCAGCGGAACCGGCAAGACCACCCTGTTAAATGTACTTTCCGGTGTAATGACTCCGTCCTCCGGTTCTGTGCGTTTGAATGGCTTCGACATCAGGTCAGAAGAAATCCAGGGATCCATTGGCTACATTCCCCAGGATGATTTGCTTATTGAAGAACTCACTGTTTTTCAGAATTTATATTACAATGCTCAGTTATGCTTTAAAGAACTTAAAGAGAAAGAAATAAAAGAAAAAGTCAATTCCACGCTCGACAGACTCGGATTAACCGCACAGAAAGACCTGCAGGTAGGTTCCCCCTTCAATAAGACCATAAGCGGCGGGCAGCGAAAAAGACTGAATATTGCCCTTGAGCTTATTCGCGAGCCTTCTGTTCTTTTTGTTGATGAGCCTACCTCCGGCTTATCATCGCGCGATTCGGAGAACGTTATGGACTTGCTCAGAGAACTTACTCTCATGGGCAAGCTTATATTTGTTGTTATACACCAGCCCTCTTCCGAAATATTCAAAATGTTCGACAATACCATCATCATGGATGAAGGCGGATATATGGTATATTACGGGAACCCGGTGGAAGCAGTCATGTATTTCAAACTGCTGGATAACCAGATAAATTCCCAGATGGGTGAATGCCCGGTTTGCGGGAATGTTAATCCGGAGCTGATTTTCAATATACTGGAAGCAAGGGTGGTAGATGAATACGGCAACTACACAAAACAAAGAAAAATAAGCCCTTCCCAGTGGCATGAATATTTTAAAACGAGTGCGGAAACAAAAGAAACACCAGGGGATTTTGAAAAACCCCCGAAAAACTTAAACATCCCGGGATGGTTTAAACAACTGAGAGTATTTATTGAGCGGGATGTCCTATCCAAGATCGGAAACAGACAGTATATCCTTCTCACCATGCTGGAGGCCCCGGCACTCGGATTCATCCTTTCCTACATCATCCGCTACATTGCCGATCCTTCTTCCGATACCTATATTTTCAGGGAAAATGAAAACATTCCCATCTATATCTTCATGGCAATGATTGTGGCTGTATTTCTCGGACTTACCGTCAGTGCAGAAGAAATATTCCGAGACAGAAAGATACTAAAACGCGAACGATTTCTCCAGTTAAGCCGCTCGGGCTATTTGACCTCCAAAATTGCCATCCTCTTTGCCATCTCTGCCATACAGGGACTCCTGTTTGTTGGGGTTGCCAATACCCTCATTGAAATACGCCACATGTATTTCGAATACTGGTTTGCCTTTTTCACCACTGCTGCTTTTGCAAATATGCTGGGACTGAACATTTCTTCCGCTTTCAACTCGGCAGTGACTATCTATATCGTTATCCCTTTGCTTATTATCCCCATGATGGTATTGAGCGGAGCCATGTTCAGCTTCGAAAAGCTCAACCGGAACATCAGTCGCATCGATAAGGTTCCCTTCCTGGCCGAAATTATGCCTACCCGGTGGTCTTACGAAGCCCTTATGGTCAATCAGTTCAGGAATAATTATTTCCAGGTGAATTTCTATGAGCTTGACAAAGAGATCACCAATGCAGACTTCAAAATATCCTGGCATATTCCCGAGCTGGAGTCCAGGCTCATCGATGTAAAAGCCGAATTACAGGTGAAGGAAGAAATAAAGGAAAATATAGACAATCTGCTTGTCTTAAAAAATGAGCTTTTGAAAGAAGATCAACAAACGGAAGGCATCGACATGCCCGGTGAAAGCTTCTTTGATCCGGCAACCATGACCATGGAAAAGATCGATAAGATAGAGAACATCCTGGACGAATTAAACATCCACTACCTGGAAGTCTTTTCCCGCGAAAACCAGCATAAAAATAATAAGGTCAAAAACCTCCTGAAAAATCTTGAAGGCACCTATTACCGTTACTTAAACGATTATCACAATGAAAGGCTTGCCGATGAGGTAAGAAAAATCTACGAAAAAAAGAAGATCGTCGAATTCGAGCACCGTCTTGTCAGAATGATCGATCCCGTTTACCAGGATCCCCAGCCCTCCCACCCCATGGACTTTCGGACCCATTTTTTCGCCCCCCGTAAGCACTTCCTGGGAAAATTCCACGAAACCTACACCTTCAATATGATCATGATCTGGCTGTTGACGGGATTTTTATATGTTGCGCTTTATTATGATTGGCTGGGGAGAGTAGTGAGGAGAGGGAGTGAGCGGTGAACGGTAATCGGTAATCGGTGATCGGTGATCGGTAAACAGTAAATGGTAAACGGTTTTGCGGACGGGTGTTAGTTGCAAAATCCTTACTGGTGTGCGTTTTCTGACTGGCGCTCGTTTCTAATCGTGTTCTCCTGTGGGAAGCAAATGCGTAAAATCAATAGATGAAAGATCCGGAGCAGATTCATCCCTTTAGCTGGAACGTCGTGTCATTTCATTTCGGAAATGCAATTCCTAGCCCCAACGGGCATACGCGTCAACTTAAGGTTACCATGGGTTCTATAATTGTAATAGAATCACAACCTGTCCCGACTCTCGGGAGAGGACACAGGGCGCTTTTCACAGGGCACACAGGGAAACCAGTAAAACGAGGAATTCATGACGTTAGGACACAGGGTATTTTTTGGCTAGCCAAAAAATTTAGTTGCTCCAGTAGTATATATAAAAATTAAAGCCTGGTAATGATATAAATAAAAATGATTTCAATCATTTTTCTCTCTGTGCACTAACGTTATGCAATTCCTTTTTCCCTGTGCCCCCCGTGAAAAGCCCCCTGTCCTCTGTGATTCAAAAACTCTTTGTGATTCAATGTCTGACTCCTGTAGCTCGTTACAGGTTATGATTCAAATATACTGTAGGACATTTTTTAATCTTAAGTTGACGCGTATGCCCATTGGGGCTAGGATTCCCTCAATCCATATACAACCAATGTCTGTCATTAGTATCCCTGGCCGTATGCGATATAATAATCCAGGCACCACAACAATGCACCGAGGCTTACAAGCAGTGTGAGAAAACTTTTCCGCACTTCCTGATTCGATAGTTTTTATGGCACATTATCCCCTTGAAAAGGATGAATCCGGTTTTATATAAACCATAAACCCTTAAACCTCCCCAAAAAACCTTTTCAATAAAACCACGTAAACCCTTCA
>CAZGTU010000038.1:0-38645 GCA_964528675.1 uncultured Bacteroidaceae bacterium | reverse complement strand
CTTTACTTTGACGGTAATGAAACATACTGCAGTCTTTCTCATGCTGATGCTTCGGCTTACAAAACCAACAATGTGGATATGGGAAGTTCTGATCTGATCATGGAAGTGTTTTTCAAAACAGCCGTTGATCATGTCGGAGGAGTAATGATTTCCAAATCGGATGGGATCAACGGTTATGAACTTGGAGTAGATAATTCAGGAAAAACTGTGGTTAAGATCAGCTCCAATGGCTCTGTTACCAGCATGACCGGATCAAAAACAGTGAATACCGGTAACTGGCATCATCTCCTTGCTGAAGTTGACAGAAACGGGAGCATCAATATCTATCTTGATGGAGAAAAGGATAATGGTAGTTTATCAGGTTCTTTACCTGGCAAGGATGTGGAAATCTCTAACTCTGAAGATCTTTTTATAGGAAAAAATTCCGAAGATCAGTTTTTTAACGGAACAATAGATTTCCTGAGAATTTCAAAGGCTACATTATCCGATGCACGGACTACTGTTCATGAAATTCATACCTGGCTCACCGAAGGTCCCTATAAATATGATTTTGCGGGGAATGAAGCTATCGGAAAAAGAGATGCAGGAGCCATTGAAGCAGGATTGAAAAACTGCAGTCTAAGTGTAAGCGAGTCGCGTCTGGAATTTCAGATAACCGCAGAAACCCAGGTACTGCAGGTGAATGCTGAAGATGGATTCTCGATATACAGTTCAACAGGTGATTTTTTCACCACATCTGTTGATGGGAATGATGTTTCTGTAAGTGTGGAAGATAATGAAAACTATCAGGGTAATGCAGGAGAAATCGTATTTTTTGGGTGTAATGAATCAATAGCCATCCCGATCCTGCAGGAAGGAGCACCCTGTTTGCTTGAACCTGAAATGGATACTTTATTCTTTGATCACAATGAATCAAGCATAAAAATAAAGGTTGAAACAAATGCCCCACTGGAGGCAAGAAGAAATGCATCTTTCTTCACCGTGTTTACTTTTGCAGAAGGAGATTCGATAGAGGTAAACGTAAGGGACAATAGTATGGGTCCTGAGAGAACAGGATTAATAAGTCTTACTGCCTGTAATGAAACACTTGAATTACCTGTAATTCAGGCAGGTGATCCTAATTCAACTTTAAATATCCTACCTGAAGGAATGGAAGTCTATCCTAACCCGGTAGATGAAGGTGTACTTTATGTCCGGATTCCCCAAGCAGTTGAAGAATCGAAAATTATAATTTCTGAGCTCAGTGGAAAGCAGGTATATAATAAAAAAGTCAGCAAAGGATTTCATAGTCTCGAACTGAACCTTATGTCCGGAATTTATATGTTAAGAATATCCAATAAAGATCTGGATGTACAATCGAAACTGATAATTCTCTAAAACAAAAAGGCTGCCCTTCCCCGGCAGCCTTTTCTTTTCTATTTCCTGGAAGCTTTCGCCTGCTTTTTATGAAGTTTTGCCTGGTCCTTTGCAGCAACCGCCGCACCTATTATGCCCGCTTCATTAAGCAATTCGGCAGGAACAACTTTAGCACGTGTTTTAAGGAATTTGAAGAATTTCTTATCCTTTTTACTAGCGCCTCCTCCAATTATGATCAGATCGGGCCATGTAAGTTCCTCAAGCCTCTGAAGGTATTCACTGAACCTGCCGGCCCATTCTTCCCAACTGAGATCTTCTTCTTTCCTTGCAGCATCCGAAGCATATTTTTCTGCATCATCTCCTCTTAGAAGCAGGTGACCCAATTCAAGGTTTGGAACAAGATTTCCGCCGGAAAACATTACCGTTCCAAGACCTGTACCCACTGTCACAAGACTAACAACTCCCTTATAATTTTTACCTGCTCCGAATCTCATTTCGCCGGTTCCGGCAGCATCCGCATCATTCACCACATGAACAGGACAACCGGTTTGTTTGGAGAATAACTTATTGATGTCTTTATCGATCCATGAATCATCAACATTTGCTGCAGTACGGGCAACCCCATTCTGGACCACTCCCGGATAACCAACACCGATTGGTCCTTTCCATTTAAAATGTTTCACAATCTTTGCAATTACCTCACCTACCGCTTCGGGAGTAGCTGGTTGAGGCGTTGGAATCCTGTATCTTTTGGTTTTCAGTTTTCCTTTTTTAGTTTTAACTATTGCTCCTTTCACTCCGGAGCCGCCAATGTCAATCCCTAGAACTTTTTTGTATTTCATATCCCCATTTGTTTGAACATAATAAAGCATTAAAAATATTGATAATATTATAAAATGCCACAAAATGATAAAAATTTATCATTTATACAGTCTCATTTAAAATAAGCACTATGCATAAAAATAGTTTGCAGGGCTAAATTTTATACCTAATTTTAAATTAGTAAACCAACCATAAAAACAAAAAATTGAAAGAGGACTATTTCAGTAACTACAATTGGAAAAACAAACTGGTTCTGATTGTAGAGGATGATCTCTCAAGTAGCTATTTTCTTAAAGAGGTCCTTACGGGAACAAAATCGGATATGCTGGTCGTTACAAACGGAAAAGATGCGATTGAAGAGTGTAAGAAGAAACAGGTAGATTTGATATTAATGGATATTCAGCTTCCTGATATGGATGGTTGCAAAACTACAAAGGAAATAAAAAAGATCTTTCCGGAAATCCCCATCATTGCACAAACAGCTTATGCCCTTGCCGATGATCGAAGAAAATGCCTGGACGCCGGTTGTGATGATTATATTTCCAAGCCCATTGAACCCCTTGCTCTACTCGAAAAAATGAATCGTTTCCTGGATAACTCAATCACATAATTTATCAAAACATTCCTTTACTTCTTTCTTTCTCAGCCTCTCCGGGAATAAATCTCATTTGAAAAGCTTTCCTTAACATTAACATTTCATATCCAAAAACCTCAGTGTTGTAATTGAAATTCAGATACTTTTCCATCTGATTGTCGTAATAAGGACTTGAGGGTATTCCTGATATTCCAGCGGGTATGATGATTTTAGAATCATCCCATTCCCCGGGTGTATAAATATGACGATGAGAAGCTCCGTACTTCGATTTGAATAAATTGGTCATAGGATAATAGAAAGGACTTACCGTATGATAGCTTCCACCCACCTGGAAAGGACCCCTGTTTAGTTGAAAAATCCTGTCGAAAAAATCAACCGATCCCAGGGGATGTTGCAATGTGAGCGAATGAACTTTTCCCCATTGCCAATCTTCAATATCATTTCCCATTCTGGCAGATAAATTTTCCACAGTCTGCTTCAAGGCCATGAAAGCTATATCTCCGACATTCTCCTTTTTTTCTGGTGTTTTAACATTATCTATCCAGATGGAACTTCCATCAACTCTGATTTTATCCATCACATAAGCAGCGAGAAGGTCCTGTCTGATATACATATTAAATAATTCCTCCCCCATCTCATCCCTAAATATCTGATTTAACATTTCATAATAAAACTGCTCAAAAATGGTGGCCTCTACACTGTTTACCGGCATTGTATAATCCCATGTGTCCAATAAATCATATGCCACCTGCATATCCTCCGTTGATTTATCCATATGGGTTTCCAGATTTCTGAGAAAGAAAGGAACCAGTTTTTCTGCCCATTTAGACTTATGATCCGATTGCATCATTATCATGTCTTCAATTCCATACTTATCTTTTGACTCCAGCATCTCTACAATTCTTTCCATCCTGTTGGGAAGACCGTACCAGTTGCTTATGTAATATGGATAATCATCTCCCGCCACCCTGCTGTTTGCTGATGCTACATAAGCCTTTTCAGGATTAAAGCTGTAAGGCAATGCTTCAAAATCCACAATTCCTTTCCAATCATGAAGACTTTTGTCCCCCGGAAAAACAAGAGCTCCATCGCCCTCCCTGACAGGGAGACCGGCTGCCGTTTGCATGCCAATGTTCCCTTCAACATCTGCATAAGCAATATTCTGACTGATAGCTACAAATGTTTTAGCAGCTTCTCTGAAATCTATCCAGTTTTCCATACGATTAAAAAGATACACTGACCTTAGTTCATTGCTGAATTCATTTCCGATCCATCGCATCGAGATTGCCTTTTTACCAATTCCTTTATAATCGGAAATGACCGGACCCCGGTGGGTAAATTGGTTGATTAGTTCAATGCTGTCCCCTTCCCTGGTATAAAAAATCTCCTTCTCATACCTGAAATCTTTCCAGCTTCCATCCAATCTATACTGTGTGGTATCTTCCGGATTGACTTTTTCAAGGTAAAAATCCGTATCATCTACCATCACATTGGTCATTCCCCAGGCCACCTTTTCATTATGCCCACAAATAATAAATGGTGCACCCGGAAGCACCAGTCCACTTACATTCAATTGCCCGGGAACTAACTGATGCATTTGATACCATATTCCGGGAAGAGTAAGCTCCAGGTGCATGTCGTTTGCCAGAATTGCATTACCGGATTTAGTCTTAGAACCCGAAACAGCCCAATTATTGGAAGCCTGGAAAACCTGAAACCCCATTTCTGAGATTTTATGGTTCACCCTATCCATTTTAGCCATAGCTTCTTCAACAATGTTTTCATATTCAGGAAAAACATAAGTATCCTGCAAATTCATATCAGGTAGAAGAGCCAGGAAATAATCATTGTCTAAATCTCTTCGCAATCTGAACATTTTCACCTCGGTGCTCCAGGCTATTGAAAGATTCCAAGACATATATCCGATTAAATTTGCCGAGTGCCAGGGTTCCCATTTATCGGGCATGTACCCCAGAAGCGAAAATTCTAAGGGGAGCTTGCCTTCATTATCTTTAAGATACTGATTTACACCCTCAGCATAAGCTTTCAAGGCATCTACCATAATGGTGGAAGAACTGTCGAGTACCATTTCGGATTTTTCTCTGAAATTCAAAGATCTGAACAACCTGTCTGTCTCAAGCATTTCCTTCCCAAAGATCTCTGAAAGCCTGCCCTGGGTAAGTCTTCTTAATACATCCATCTGCCACATTCGATCCTGTGCACTCAGATAACCCGCAACCCTGTATAGATCAGCTTCATTTTTTGCATAAATATGAGGCATTCCGGTACTATCCCTGAAAACATCAACGGTGTCAGCAAGAAAGGGAAGATAAAGATCTTTATTATAATCCGGAAGGGCTTTACGGGAGCTGTAGCGAATAAAGATGAGACCGGAAATGATTGACATTAAGATCAATATAAGAAGGGCGATGAGGAATATGCGGAGGATCTTCATGTGGGGAGGTTAGGGTTTAATCGTTTAATCGTTTAAGGGTTTATGGTTTATGCTTAATCGTTTAGTTGTTTAGCTTTCAACTTGATTCTTTCCATTCTGTTTACTGTTCACTGATTATTTTCAGCTTGAGGATCACCGGTTGATGGTCTGAATACCGGAAGTTCATGTCAATGCCTTTTATGCTTTCTACACGAACATTTGGAGAAACCAGGAAATAATCGATCAGTGCCGTAGGGGTGGTTCCTCTTTCATAAACAGTTGCCACTCTCCTGTTAGTGGGCATAGATTCATCATAAGCCCACTTCCAGCCTTCGGGCAGATAATCTTTGCTGATCTCGGAATAATTAATGGTATCCAGTACCTGGTTTTCAAATTTTTCTTCAAAACCAGGGGGAGATTGATTCCAGTCTCCACCTACAACAATATAATTTCCATTTTGATACTCCTCCAATAAAAATTCTTTTAAATATTGCATTTGCTTTTCACGAAGAGTGCCATCATCATAGGCCGAATTATGGGTATTTATAATGATAAGTTCCTTTTCATTTTCCAATGGATGACGCGTTACAAGGAAACAGCGATCGAGCATGAAAAGATTTTTTGGCCATTGATAATTCCCGGGGAAGCTATATCTCCTGGCTTCAGAAGGCTGATACTTTGAATAGGAGGCAAGTCCGGACACTACCCTGCCCATGGGATGAATCACCGGCAGAGGTACAAAAAATACCTTATAGTTCAATGCCAGATAGTTATGATACTCAGACAAGGTGCTTGAAATGCTATCATATTGATTAATCCTGTAAGACCTTTTGGATTCAACATCCACTTCCTGAAGAAAAAAATACTCAATACTATCATTTTCACCCAGGAAGGTCCTGATGGCTTCAAGGTTCCTGAAAACATTCTCTTTGGAGGGTCTGACCTGCTCTCCACCGTC
Source organism: uncultured Bacteroidaceae bacterium (assembly GCA_964528675.1). GTDB lineage: Bacteria > Bacteroidota > Bacteroidia > Bacteroidales > CAYRTD01. Next base: position 32,480 of record CAZGTU010000038.1, on the reverse strand, counting down.
ATAAAAAAAGTCCATGCTGGCATCCAGACCTGAATAACCAATGTTCCATATCATAAGGTCTATTTCTGCATCCTCTAAAAGTACCTCGGGAGAAGCACTCACTTCAATCCTGCTGACTTTATCAGGTTCATAGTTGGTAATGGTAGCAATAAGAATAAGAATGCCCGGAATAATGATCAGGATGGCGATCAGCCATAAAATAAATCTGAGGATTTTTGACATAAGAGTTAATTTTACAAAGGATTAACCTTATTTATGAATATTAAATATAAATATATGAAAATTAATCCTTACCAGGAAAATCCTGTTTAATACATCCTTTGACAATAAAATATTGACCGGTAATATAAGTGATCATGATAAGAACTCTGGCAAAGTCGAATTTTTCGAGAAATTTATTAATTACTATCATCGATGCAGAAGCGACAAACAAAAGCGCACCTATAACAACCAACATATAGCTCACCCCGTTAACTTTACCATATCTGTTCATAGCTGAAACCAGCATTAAAAGAATGAAGAAGGTGAAGACTATGACAGGTACCCGGTAATTCACTCCGTATACCTCCAGTTTATTATATAAAAGCCATAAAATAAGCCCGCCATATGCAATTACCAGAATTAACTGGTAGACTCTTTTCCTTAAAACAGGATTTTCACCAATTTTTAAGTTGAACCCTATTATATAAAAGATCTGGGTGAGAAGAAATGCCCCCATTCCAGCCATGAAAAAATTTTCCGGAGGCAGGGAAGTTCTGATATCTCCATTGGCTAACTGCAAAAAAATATCTCCCAGCAAAGAAAAAAACAGACCAGCCATTATCAACCGGTGAAATAAAGAATATCTTCCTCTTACAAAACTGTGGAAATAGATCATTAAAGAAGCTATGACAAGGGCTTTTATGGCTGTTTCGAGGTAATAAAAATGAAAAAAACGTTCAAGGATTATAAATATAATTCCGATGAGAAAATAATACAGTGCAAATGATGATTGTTTCATCCTTATCAGGTTTTTCCGGATTTTATCGCTTCTCCCGGGGTAGCCGTTTTTAGGTTAGATGGGCTAAAATTAATATTTTTTTCTACTTAAAGACAAATAATAGTAAAAGACAAAAAATAAAATATTCTTATCTTGGCTGATAAATTTAAAACTAATCCTGATGAGAACTATCACTTTATCTCTGCTTTTCATTGCAATTTTTCTTCCTGAAATTTTTTCTCAAAAAGACAGTCTTGATCTCGAAAACGTAAAATCCGGATGGTCCTTCGGTGCAGTGCCGGCTATTGCCTATGATTCCGATATTGGATTCAAATACGGTGGAGTTGTAAACTTTTATGATTATGGTGACGGAACGATTTACCCTCGTTATAAACATTCCATATACCTTGAATGGTCAAGAACTACCAAAGGAAGTGGCATCAATCAGTTTACCTATGACTCAAGGTATCTGATCCCGGGTGTTCGAACATCGGCCGAAGTTAGTTATTTAACAGAGCAATCTCTTGATTTTTATGGATTTAATGGCTATGAATCCTATTATAACTCTGATTTTGAAAATGATGACAATCCGGGTTATCTCTCACGCATGTTTTACCGACAGGATAGAAAGATGCTAAGAATAAGAAGCGATTTTCAGGGACCGATCATAAAAAACAGGCTGAACTGGCTGGCCGGTTTCTCTCATTATGGAATTGTACTCGATACTGTTGACATAACAGCTCTAAATAAAGGGAAAGATCCGGAAGATAAACTTCCTGCCGTGCAGGGGGGACTTTTTGGTGATTATAGACGATGGGGAATATTACCGGAGGATCAGGTTGACGGTGGAAATACCAATCTTTTCAAATTTGGATTGGTATGGGATACGCGTGATAACGAACCCAATCCAATGACAGGTTTATGGACCGAGCTTCAGTTTCTGCTGGCACCGAAATTTTTAGGTAACGGAGATTTGAGCTATTCACGAATGGTATTAACACACAGGCAATATTTTACCCTGGTACCTAAAACAGTTAATTTCGCTTACCGTTTATCTTACCAGGCCAAATTAAGCGGTGAAATGCCATTTTATATGCTTCCCTTTGTTTTTAACTCTGCTCCACAAATGACCCGGGATGGACTGGGCGGATCAAAGACCATGCGGGGTGTGCTGAGAAACAGGGTGGTTGGCGAAGATTTCTTTTACGGAAACCTTGAGATAAGATGGAAGGTCATCCGTACAGTTATCCTTAACCAGAATGTTTATATAGCGCTGGCAGGATTCATTGACGGGGGAATGGTCACAGGAAAATATGAACTCCGGGAACCGGATCCGGTTTATGAAGAAGAAGCCAATGCATGGTTGGCTTTGGGAGATGATGAAAGCCTGCACCTTAGTTATGGAGCCGGGATTCACCTCGCCCTGAATGAAAACTTCATCGTATCTGTGGATTATGGCAGAGCCAGTGATCCCCGCGATGGTAAAAGCGGATTGTATATTGGTTTGAACTTCTTGTTTTAGAAATTGAATTCAATCAGAAAAGTTCGTGTCTGGAAAAAGACGGCCCTTCGACTGTGCTCAGGGACCCACTCATAAAAATGAGGTAAATAACTTCTCATTGACCTCCATCTCCAACTTTTCACATTGCTATGATGGAACCTGGCGAAGTCAAGGCAGGCGGTCCCTGAAGGTAGTCGAAGAACCGCTGCCACACATCCCCTAATTAAATCATCTTCCTCCAAGACTGATATTCAATCCGGCAGACACTATCCAAACATTTTTGTCAAGAGACAAAGTATAGTTCATATCGGTCAATTCAGAGCTTCTGTCCACTGATCCGTCCTTATACATGGTATAAGAACCGGCAATGTTCAGATCAAGCATTTCATTGATCCTGTAAGCAAAGCCGGCACCGAAGGTGTTAGTATTCAAGCTGTAAGAAAGGTCACTCTGGTAATTTTCATTCACACCGGTAACCGTTGTGAGCCATCCGGCACTCACCCTGAAATTCTCACTTAATCCATACTCCACCCCAAGTGCATATTCGAAAAAATTATCATCAATCATGTTGATATCCAAAGTGTCTGATCCGTCATAATCTACATTTTTATCAAAATAATAATGAACACCTGCGGAAACAGTCAATCTTTCAATGGGTTTATAAACCAATCCCCCAGCCAGTTGTGCCGGCATATCGGCAATTTCTTTACCACCGTCTGTCCATATTCCCGCACCTTTTTCATCATAAACAGTATTGGTAAGTTCGAGTGCAGTTTTCATCTCGTATTTCAGTGCAATATTTAACTTTTCTGAAGGAGAGATATTTAAACTCACAATGGGGGTAATCCCGGTCCCTGTTTGTTCAACATCAGCTTCAATATTTGATCCTTCATCAATAATATCTGCATAATTATTAAAGATTGCTCCAGTTCCAGCATCAGCATATGGAGTATTTGCAATGGCTCTAAGATATTGTCCAGGAGGACTGTATGTGCCCACAAGATCCGGAATTGCAGGAGAAGCTGAAACAGTGACATTCCGTATGTAACCTTTATAAGTATTTTTAGCAGTAACATAACGGACACCTATTGCAAGAGAGAGCATATCATTCAGTGTATAGGAAACATTTCCCTGGTAACCGAAATAAATTGAGCTTCCTTCGAAAAAAATATCCGCTGCATAGCCGGTTAAATTCCTGAATAAAGGATCTGTTCCCGTGGAACCTTCAACACCTGCATCTAAAGGAGCGACAATGGTTTGAAGAGTAGGAACAAGTTCAGCAATTCTGCTCTCAAATGAAGGCAGTCCATCGTCAAATGTTGCTCCTCCTCCACCTCCAATGGGATTAAAACCAAAAGAAAAAGCAAGTTTTCCGGTTTTATACACCGCATAAATACTTGGGAAAACGGGAGCCTGCACTTTCCCTGTAAATTCCCTGGGATAATCATCCAATAAGGGGTAATCGCTCGAAATCAATTGAGTCTGATTAATAAACTGGTTGCTGAGTGAAAAATGGAAACCATCATTCAGGTTTAACAACCCTGCAGGATTGTAGTAGACAGCATCAATACCAAGGGTGGCATCACGTGCCTGCATACGTGTAAACATAGCGCTTTGATTGGTATTTGTCACCAATCCACCGCCAAATAAACTGGTAGTAAACAGCAAAGCTGCCATAATTGTCGATAGTTTTTTCATAGATTCAGTTTTTGGGTTAAGGCATAAAAAAATCGCCTGGAAAACCTGAATGCTTTCAAATTATCGTAAAAGCCTGGTTAATAAAAGGCGAATTTCAATTAAAGAATAGATTTGATTTGGATTACGAATATAGAGGGAATCCCTAAAAAAGCAAAAGTTTTTTTCGAATCATCTTTTTGTAAAGATCATTCCAAAGACAACTTATCTTCATGAAACACTGAATATCAATACATTTTATTACAAGAAATTAGTTTCACACATGTTACTTTTTCGAATGTTGAACCCGCTCTTCCTATGTGAATTTGTAATAAATTGCTTTCTTTGCTCAAAATCCTGGTTTATGAAGATCAAATACTTTATAATAACTTTTTTCATTTTGATATCTTGCAATAATTACACAAAACCCGGTAAAGAAGAATACCTTGAAGATCTTCAAAAATGGAAAGAACAAAGACTACAAAGACTGAAGTCTGAAAACGGCTGGCTAAATCTGGCAGGTTTATACTGGTTAAAGGAAGGAGAAAATACCTTCGGTTCAGATTCATCCAATTCCATTGTGTTTCCCCCCGAAGCTCCACCTATTGGGGGTAAAATAATAAAATCCGGGGATTCCGTTTACTTCAGGTCATCTCCGGATTCAGAAATTAAAATCAATGGCAAACTTCAAAACTTTGCATTATTAAATCCGGATCCTAGTGGAAATCCGGATCTGATGGAATATAAAAGTCTGGTATGGTATATTATTAAAAGAGATAACATGTATGGGATTCGTTTGAGAGATTATGACCATCCCCGGATTAAAAAACTGGATCATATTCCCGCATTCGATCCTGATCTGAAATGGAGAAAAACTGCAGAATTTATTCCTTTTGATGAACCAGACACGGTTCTGGTGCCTACCGTAATAGGTGTGGATGAAAATTACATTTCACCGGGTAAACTTGTTTTTAGGCATAAAGGAAAGGAATATGAGCTTTTACCCTTCAAAGCCGGTGAAGGTTTCTTTATCATTATAGGAGATAAAACCAGTGCAGTGGAAACCTATCCGGCAGGAAGATTTGTGTATACGAAATTACCGGATAAAAATAATGAAGTAATTCTTGATTTTAATAAAGCTTATAATCCGCCCTGTGCATTCTCACCTTATGCTACCTGTCCACTTCCGCCACCGGAAAACAGACTTGATTTGAGGATTGATGCGGGGGAGAAGGAAGTGCATCTGAAATAAGAAGTTGTGCAGTTATGCAGTTATGCAGTTGGAACTCAATATGTAAACAATTCTTCACTACGTTCAGAATTAGAATTTAGAAGATTTCTGAGCGTAGCGAAGAACTTTACGATCTGAATTCTAACTGCATAACTGCACAACACAACTACCCAACTAATCTCCACTTCACTTAAACCTCACCCCTTCCGCCTGTTTAAGGTATAAATCCAACTGATCGGCACTGGTAATTTTCTTTCCGTCCAGGCGGAAGTTATCGAAGGTGACATTTTTGATCCTGTGATTTTGGTCATACCCGCCAATAAGTGATATGGAATATCCAGGATTATAAATACTCACCTTGACATCAATATCCTTAAAATAGATATTCTCAGCACTTCCTCTTTCTTCATCGTGAGACCATCGGCTTTTTACGATTCTCAAATCAACAAGTTTATTGTAAAAATGATCAACACGGATGTTTTCATACATCACATTTTCAATATGAGCATGATCGGAATTATGAATACCAAATACACCTCCCTGACCGTGTACTCCCATTACATCGCAATTCTGATATTTAATATTCTGGATCGGTCCCCGCGTTAATTCATGACCTATTTCAAAAGCCTGTCCACCGCCATTTGACTGAACAGCACAGTCCGTTACAAGTACATTATTCACTCCAGTCCATTCATTTAATACATTCTCTGCATATTGGGCCCTTTTAAAGGACTTAATTACAATGCAATCATCCCCGTTTCTGAGCATACTGTTATGAACATGTACATTATTCGTTCCAACAATGTCCACACCATCAGAACCATGCCCGGCCCCCAGTTGTTTGATATTATTAATATTCACTCCATCAGAAATATAAAGGGTGATCATCCAGCTCTCCGGTTCAATCATGATTACATCTTCAATGGTTACATTTTGACAATCTTCGAACAAAACGAATCTTGGACGTGGTCGAATACCCCTGTAGTAACCATGATCCAGAACTCCGCATCCGCTGATTTTTACATTTTTCGCCGAGGTACTTCGGATATTTCCTCTCACAACGGCACCGCCTTCAATATATACAGTTTCGTTATCGTTTAAGACCAACTCTCCAACTTCATATATTTGACCTCCTTTGAAGTAATGAATATTCTCATCCTCCGGATCCGGTTTATTCTCTTCAATATCATTTGCATAGATAAATAACTGCTCCATCCCTTCAATTTCAACCATGATTTTCTCAGGCGCAGGCATGGTGAAAGTGATGGCATGCTCTTTAAATTCAGGTTCAATATCAAGACGATTTGGTGCTATGTTAGCATCTTCCACAGGTGTTTTTGTCCAAATTTCAACTTCTACTTCTTCTTTGCTCTCAAAAGCAACGAAAGATCCCGCACTTGTATAATAAACAAATAATTCTTCACCGTTAATCATTACCTTATAATCCTTTGAAGCAGGACATATATGAGGGTATTCGTATTTCACAATTCCGGATTCCGAGTGAATCCTGCTGAATTCTTTTCCGGATTTATCCGGATTTTCATTTGCATATGCATTGAGCATAAGCCCCAGGCTTAAAAATGAATAAAATGTAAATTTCAAAAGCATTGTTTTCATAAATTTGATTTGTTAGTTGATATTACTGGCTGTAATAATTCTTAAATTAATAAATAGCATTTGCTCAATCACTACTAAAGTAAACAAATATAAAAAATGGAATAAAATCTTGCTGAATTATTAAAAAAATAAATTCTTTCCAATAACATATATGAATCCCAAAAGATAATTGCTATATTTTGCCTTCATTAAAAAATTGAATACGTGGCACGCAGAATTGTTACCGGAGACATACATGGTTGTTATAAAACCATGAAAAAATTATTAGAAGATGTGGTTGGAATCACCAAAGAAGATAAACTTATTTTTTTGGGTGATTTTATTGACAGGGGCCCCTCTTCAAGGGAAGTATTGGATTATCTTATTGATTTAAAATGGCGGGGATTTAACCTGAGATCAGTCAGGGGAAATCACGAGGAAATGATGCTAAAAGCATTTCATGATGATTCCTTTATGCATGCCTGGTATAACAATGGGGCTGAAGAAACTTTGAGAAGCTTCCAGGTACCTGAAGAATTACTTTTTGATTTTGAGGGGATCAGACAAATTCCCGATCGTTATGTTCAGTTTATCAGCAATATGCCCTATTATATTGAAGAAGACGGATATCTTATTTGCCATGCCGGGCTCAATTTTGATAGCCCTGAACCTTTTGAAGATACTCAGTCGATGATCTGGATACGCGACTTCAATTATAAACCGGATGTGATCTCAAACCGCAAACTTATCCACGGACATACCCCAATGCCCATTGTAAGCCTTGAATACAGCCTTCGTGATAAAAATGCCCGCGTGATCAATTTGGATGCAGGTTGCGTATATAAAGATCTTCCCGGGTATGGAAATTTGCTTTCTTTTGATCTTGATTCCGGTGAGTATTATTATTTGGAGAATATTGATATGTAAGGGTGAAGAAGGTGAAAGGTGAAAGGTGAAAGGTGAAAGGTGGATGACCCTGTACTGAGCGGTCGGTTACTGAGCTACAGTCGAAGTAAGTCGAACCACGGTTGGTGAGCGCAGTCGAACCAAAAGTTAATCTACCCTCATAAAAATTTCACATTAATTTATTGACTTTTCTGTAACTCTGGCCTGAAAATTGTGTTATTATAAGTAGTAGGATCGAAAGGAGTTATTCCCCCGATTTACTTTTTTATTCACCTAATAAATTTTGGAATTAGCACTTATGAAGAAATTCTCTTTTATATCACTGATGTTCTTATTGGCATGTTTTTTTGTAAATTTCATTCAGGCTGGAACAGGGAATTTACAATCAGAAAATACTTTCCAATCAGTGGATATCTATGAGATGATTCTTTCTGCCGGAATTATAGTCGACACTTCTATTCTGGCTAATAGTCCGGCAAAAAAGCTTGAAAGTGCAATTATCAGACAATCTGCCAAAACTCAGCTCAGACCTGATCATTTTGTTGTAAAAACCACTGATCCAATAAAGCTACCGGTGCTTGAAAACGATGATATTTCTGTGGATTTCAAGCTTGAGATCGTTGGCAACCCCTTAAAAGGAACAGCAAGTGTTCAAAATAATAATATTTCATATATTCCATCGGAAGGAAAAAAGCGATACAGCGATACCATAACCTATAAGGTAGGTTCAATTAATGATCCTGAAACCTATTTTATAAGTAAGGCCATAGTGGATTTTAAACCAGAGAAAAACTCTCCTGCTCTTGAAGAATTCAGAGTATATCCTAATCCAACTTCAAGTTATATCAATGTTTTTCTTCCGGGTAAAGGACTGGTTGAATATGAAATAGTAATTGTAGACCCGTCAGGCAAAGAAATACTGCGCAAAAAAAATATCTATTCTTCATTTCCTTTTCGTTTCAATGTTGAAGGTCTTGAAAAAGGAGTTTATCTGGTTCAAATTATAACTGAAGATAATTCCATTTCGAGAAAAATCATCGTGAACTGATAATCCTGTTCCTAATGCTTTTTATTAGACTCTTTGAATAAAGTCGAGTGTCGAGGGTGTCTGAAATGTTAGAGATCCGGCTGATTAAATATGATATACACGGGAAGAAAATATTTTTTATCTTGCGCCCTCATCAATATAAATAAAAAGCAGTGAATAATGGAAAACTCAAATCCGCTCAATGAATTTGAAATTCGCTCAGCCTCAAAAGAAGATACACCCCTGATTCTGACTTTCATCAAAGAACTCGCTGAATACGAAAAACTGAGCCATGAAGTAATTGCAACAGAAAAAGACCTGGAAAAATATCTTTTCAGCAATGATAAAGTTGCAGAAGTCGTAATTGGATATTATCGTGATACTCCTGTAGGATTTGCATTGTTTTTCCATAATTTTTCAACTTTTGTCGGCAAACCCGGCATTTATCTTGAAGATCTATATGTCAGGAAAGAGTACCGTGGAAAAGGTTTCGGAAAGAAGCTGCTTACCTATCTGGCAAATCTCGCTGTGGAAAGAAACTGCGGCAGACTGGAATGGGCGGTTCTTGACTGGAATGAGCCTTCCATTAATTTTTACAAATCCCTTGGAGCCAGGATTATGAATGAATGGCTGATTAACAGGGTAAGTGGTGATTCCCTACAAAGCTTAGCACGGATGCACTTTGAGGTATGAGGTGAAGATAATGAGGAAATAGGGAAAAGCCAATGATGGCAACCGGTCATCGAGCTTTGGTTGGTGAGCGGTGGTTACTGAGCGACAGTCGAAGTAAGTTGAACTAAGTCGAGATGGATAATGAGCTTTTAATCCAGTTGAAACATGGTAGAGGCTGGAAGCTAGAGGCTGGAAGCTCGAAGCTGGAAGGGGGAAGAAGAATGAAGGGGCTGGAAGCTCGAAGTTGAAAGGAAGAGAGGATACTAAACCATAAACGATTAAACGATTAAACGATGAGTCCACTCCGAAAAGTCAATTATCCACAAATGGACACAAATAAAGAACACAAATGAACACAAATAAAATATTGAAATGCAAACCAATTAAAAGAATAAATAAAATTTCACAAATCACCAAAACAGTTTTTCGGACCAGGCTCAACGATTAAACGATTAAACCATAAACCATTAAACTCCTCAACCTTTCAACCATTCAATCCTTCAACTTCTTCCAACCCGGCTAGCAGTTTGTAAAAAAATCCAGGTGAGGCAAAAAAAAATACCATGACATAAACCTGGTATTAAATATTTTGCATATTTTTGCTTTATAATAAATCAAAAGACCCGATGAAGGCAATTGTAATTAATATTCGATTTACCATTCCGGCAACCCGGGTGGTCCTTTCGTAAGGTGCGCCAGCACCAGATCAGCGCCAGCTGAAATCAATACAATTGTCAATTAATTTTTCAAATTTCTTTCTAAAATGTCGGGTAAAAAACATCATCGCACAAGAGCAATAGCATTAAATTTTTCTATTGATTTAAACTCTTTTTGGAGAGACCTTCGTGATGCCATAGCAGGCAATGACATGGATTTCACCTCCATTAAACTAAGTAAAGTAATCTTCCTCCTCTCGGTTCCAATGATATTGGAAATGATCATGGAATCAACGTTTGCAGTGTTCGATATTTATTTCGTCTCCAAACTCGGAGCTGAAGCGGTGGCAACAGTAGGAATCACAGAGTCATTAATGACCCTGGTGTATGCCATTGGTTTTGGTCTGAGCATAGCCACAACTGCATTGGTATCAAGAAGAATAGGTGAAAAAAATAAGAGAGCTGCTTCCATTGCCGCTGTTCAGGCCATTGTAACCGGATTGATCTTTTCACTCTTTATTACTATTCCCGGAATATTCTATTCAAAAGAATTGCTCAGACTTATGGGAGCAAGTGATAACATGATTGAAAGCGGTTATAAATATACCATGATCATGCTCAGCGGTAATGGGATAATTATGCTTCTTTTTATCATAAATGCCATATTCAGAAGTGCAGGTGATGCAGCTATCTCTATGCGTGTCCTGTTTCTTGCCAACCTGTTGAATATTATCCTCGATCCTTGCCTGATCTTTGGATGGGGTCCTTTCCCTGAACTTGGTATAACAGGTGCGGCAATTGCAACCAATACCGGGCGAGGGATAGCAGTGATTTATCAGTTTTATTTGCTATTCAAAGGAAACGGAAGGATAAAACTTATGATCCGTCATCTTCAAATATCCTTTAAATTGATCATAAAGCTGATAAGGCTATCCATGGGTGGTATAGGTCAGAATATCATTGCTACCTCATCATGGATTTTTATGGTTCGGATCATAGCTGAATTCGGGAGTGAAGTGCTTGCCGGATACACTATCGCTATCCGGATTGTGATATTCTCACTTCTTCCCTCCTGGGGTCTGGCCAATGCCGCTGCAACACTCGTAGGTCAAAACCTCGGGGCGAAGAAAATGAAAAGAGCGGAAAGATCCGTATGGACAACAGGATTTGCCAATATGATATTGCTGGGTGTTTTTGCCATTGCTTTTATCTCATGGCCTGGCTTCTTTATGGAGTTATTCACCAACGAAACCGCAGTCATCCTGGCCGGAAAAGACTGTCTTCAATTGATCTCTTATGGTTTTCTCTTCTATGCAATGGGAATGGTTATGGTTCAGGCCTTCAATGGCGCCGGAGATACCACAACACCAACATGGATGAACGCAATCTGCTTCTGGGTGCTTGAAATTCCCCTGGCTTATCTCCTGGCTTTGAAAGCCGGATTTGCAGAACAGGGGGTTTATATGGCCATCGTTTTTGCGGAATCCTGTTTGACCATCCTGGGAGTTATATTATTCCGAAGAGGCAAATGGAAAGAAAGGGAGGTATAATGACTTTTTTCTTCTCTTTCCATGCAACAGCAGTTTTTAATTTCATTTCTTCTACCTAAATTTACGGGTCGTTAACTAAAATTTCCAAAATGAAAAAAATTCTTTTTACTTTTCTTATTCTGGGTTCTTATGTTTCAATGAATGCCCAGACCCCTGAAGCAACCGATGCACAAAAACGATTGGATGCTTATGAACTAAGGCAAGAAATGAAAGAGAATTCGCCTGTAAAGAATGTTGAATTCAGAAATGTCGGGCCTGTTGTGATGTCGGGCCGCGTGGTTGACCTTGATGTCAATCCTTCTGATCCGACTGAATTCTATGTTGCTTATGCATCCGGCGGACTCTGGCATACCGATAACAATGGAATTACTTTTACCCCAATTTTTGATGATCAGGTGGTAATGACACTTGGAGACATTGCGGTGGACTGGAAAAACAATACGATCTGGGTGGGTACCGGAGAAAATAATTCAAGCCGCTCATCCTATTCCGGAACAGGAATATATAAAAGCACAGACCAGGGAAAAACATGGCAACATATGGGGCTGCCGGAAACACATCATACCGGAAGGATTATTCTTCATCCTGAAAATCCTGATATCCTCTGGGTAGCGGTAATCGGACATCTGTATTCACCCAACCAAGAAAGAGGAGTATTTAAATCCAACGATGGAGGTAAAACATGGGAAAAAACACTTTTTGTTGATGAAAACACAGGAGTGATAGACCTTATCATTAATCCAAACAATCCCGATGAGTTGTATGCCTCAGCATGGACGCGGACAAGAAGAGCATGGAACCTAATCGAAGCCGGGAAAGGTTCGGGAATATATAAAAGTACGGATGGTGGAAACATATGGGAAAAGATATCAGGGGAAGGCTCAGGTTTTCCCGATGGTGAAGGCGTTGGACGAATAGGGCTTGATATTTACCCGGGAAACACTGATATAATCTATGCTTTTCTCGACAACCAGTTTCACATGGAAAAAGAAGATGAGGATACAGATGAACTGACCAGAGAAGACCTGAAAACAATGTCGAAGAAAGAATTCCTGAAGCTATCTGAGGAAAGAATTGAACATTTCCTGAAAAAGAACGATTTCCCCAGGGATTATAGCGTAAAAACTGTCATCCGGATGGTGAAAGATGATGAGATCGAACCGAAAGCACTTGCATTTTACCTTGAGGACGAAAACACCCTTCTGTTTGATACCCCGGTTATTGGCGGGGAATTATACCGCTCGGATGATGGGGGAAAAACCTGGAAAAAAACCCATGAAAAACAACTGGAAGGGCTGGTCTATACTTATGGATATTATTTTGGAGAAGTAAGGGTTTCCCCTTTTGATCCTGATGAAGTTTACCTGCTGGGGGTTCCACTGATTATGTCGAAAGACGGCGGAAAGACTTTTAAAGCCCTCAGTTCTGAAAATCTGCATGCCGATCATCACGCTTTCTGGATCAATCCTGAAAAAGAAGGTCATTTGATAGATGGAAACGATGGTGGAGTAAATATTTCCTATGATAAAGGAGAAACCTGGTACAAGGCCAATGTTCCCCCAGTAGGTCAGTTTTACAGTGTGAATTTTGACAAAGCAGAACCTTATCACGTATACGGTGGCTTGCAGGATAACGGAGTATGGCATGGACCTTCTACATACAATCCTGAGAATGCGTGGCACCATCGCGGACGTGATGAATATAAATCCATTGGAGGTGGAGACGGCATGCAGGTTGAAATTGACTGGAGAAACAATAATATCATTTATTCAGGATCACAGTTTGGATATTATTACCGTTACAATAAAAAGACCGGAGATCGCATGCCCATTAAACCCAGGCACGAACTTGGAGAAAGACCTTTACGATTTAACTGGGAAACACCAATATATCTATCACGACATAATCAGGACATTCTTTACTACGGAGCCAATAAACTTTTCCGTTCCCTCGATCAGGGTGAAAACCTGGATGTCATTTCTCCCGATCTGACCAACGGGGGTAAAAAGGGTAATGTTTCTTACGGCACCCTTACAACCATCAATGAATCTCCCCTTAAATTCGGGCTGATCTATACAGGCTCAGACGATGGAGCAGTTTATGTAACAAAAGACGGTGGCAATACCTGGACAGATATTTCTGAAGGTCTGCCTGAAAATATGTGGGTGAGCCAGATTTATGCCAGTCATCATGAAAAAGCAAGAGTCTATGTAAGTCTCAATGGCTATCGCTGGGATCATTTTGAGTCATATGTTTTCGTATCAGAAGATTATGGTCAGACCTGGAATTCTATTTCAGAGGGACTACCGGCAGAACCGGTGAATGTTGTCAAGGAAGATCCTCATAATGAAAACCTTATTTATGTGGGGACGGACCATTCTGCTTACTATTCATCAGACAAAGGGAAAAGTTACAGGATCTTTGACAAAGGTCTGCCCGATGCTCCGGTCCATGATCTAGCAGTCCATCCTGATGAAAAAGACCTGATCCTTGGCACACATGGGAGATCGATATTCCTGGCTGATCTTGAAGAAGTATACAGCCTGGATACCATTCAGGATAAGACACTTTTCGTATTTGATGTAAAAAAGATCAAAAAATCACCTTATTGGGGTAGGAAATGGAATGATTTCTATCCCGCAATGGAACCCTCAACCCAGATTGCCTGGTATTCTTCAAACAAGGCAGATGCAATTATTACGATAGAAAGCTCTGAAGGATTGTCTTTAAAGGAAATAGAAGTATCTACAGATAAAGGATTGAATTATAAGAACTATGATCTTAGTGTGGATGAAAAGCTATTGAAAAAAGCTGCCCGTAAAAATGAAAAGCTCGGTGAATGGGAGACTGCTGATAACGGAGTAAGCTATCTTTCGAAGGGAGAATATAAAGTTAGAATTAATGTTGCTGGAAATGAGGCGGTTGGAGATTTGATCGTGGATTAGGATTACATTCAAAAAGACCCTGAAGGTTTTGAAAACCTTCAGGGTCTTTTTGAATCATTTATACTCTGACACTTGCCTCTGGCAAACGCTTCTGAATATCTTTCAACTGCTCAAATGTCTCGATACCCAAGGTAAAACCATCGATAAAATTATTATTTACATGGAATGAAAGGCACTCATCTTTTTTATTTAACAATCTTCCTGCACCGTAAACCTTCATTCCGACAATTCCTTTACCGTTTTTCTTCATCCGGGTCAGTACAGATTCCACCTTGGGTATGTTGTCATCCATCATTACTTCACCGGGGTTATACCGGGCAAGATCAACATCAACCCAGGGTTCATCCGCTGTGGTTTCAAGGGCTCCGATGGAATGGCATGAAATACCATGTGCCCTGATAATTCCTTCCTCTTTTGCTTCACTAAGAGCTTCCATTGCTCCTTTCATGTTTTTATTCCAATCCGGATCTGTTACAGCATGTAATAAAACTATATCAAGATAATCCGTTCCGATCTCTTTTCTGAATCTGTCAAGATCAGATTTCACACCTGATTTGGTTTTTGAAGTTGTTTTTGTAAGTATGGTTACCTTGTCACGAGGCACACTTTTTAATCCCGCCTTTAAATGAGGATGGGAACCATACTGATCCGCACTGTCCCAGAAGGTAACCCCCTCGTCATAAGCAGCTCTTAATAAATCGCCAAGCCCCTTTACACCCAGCTTCCGGGTTTGATTTGAGCTTCCTCTCCATCCGCTGCTTCCGGTACCCACAGCCATTCTCGAGGTTTCAATTCCGGATTTGCCCAGTACGATACGGTCATGTATATAAAGCTTTTTACTGCTGGCATACAAATGAAATGGAAATGAGCTTAGCAATGCTGATCCAGCCAGACTGTACTGAAGAAAATGACGTCTTTTCATGATGTTTGGTTTTTAATCTCTTTAGTAAAACCTCAAGATACGGAATTTGTTCAAATCAGCGAATTGGTCTACAATTAAAAAATAGGAATTCCTTCAAAACAAATTCAGTATCAAGGGTTCCAGATTCTCAAATCCCAAACCTTTTTTTTATAAGGGTTGTATTCCGGATCGATGATCATATCCGGATCAATCACCTCTGCCACTTTTCTCATATCAACAATCTTAAATCTCTGACGCGAAAGGCTGTCCCCGTCAAAATTAAAACCGTACTGCACTACCAGAATTCCAGCAGGAAATCTTTCATTGAATCCATAATTGGAAACATCGAGACCATCGGTTTCTACTTTGAAAATATCCAAAAAATAAATACATAAACGATATTCTATTATTTTTTATGTATTTTGGAAAAAAAATACCATGATGAAAAAAAGTGCATTCTCTTTTTTAATGATCTTTTTATTCTTTCTTTCTTGTACAAACAATAAAAATGATGATCCCATGCTCAACGCCCTGCTTATTACCGGCAATGACCATCCTGCTCATGAATGGCAGAAAACCACACCGGTTATTAAAGAAATAATGGAAAATGATTCCACCGCTATGATTACAGTAACTGAGAAACCAGATGACCTTGCCAATGTCTCCACATCCGGATATGATTTTGTAATTCTCAATTATTGTAACTGGAAAGATCCTTCAGGACTGAGTGAAGAAGCGAAAGCCGGATTCATCAATTACCTGGAAGAAGGTGGCGGACTTATGATCCTTCATTTTTCAAACGGAGCCTTTCATTATTCCCTGCCTGAAGCTGGTGAATCCGACTGGCCGGAATACCGAAAAATCGTTCACCAGGTCTGGGACCATGATAAAGGCAGTGTTCATGATCCCTACGGAGTGTTCAAAGTTGAAATGACCGGTGCGGACCACTACATAACCAAAGGTATAAATGATTTTGAAACAGAGGATGAGCTCTATTATAACCAGATAGGTGAAGTAGAATTACCGGCCCTGTACACCGCAGTTTCCAAAGAAAGTGGAAATCCGGAACCTCTCGCATGGGCATATACCTATAAAAATGCAAGGGTTTTTCAATCCTTGCTGGGACATGGACCGGAATCCTATGAGCCTGAACCCTACAAGGAGATTTTGAAGAGAGCGGCGGTTTGGGTTAGTGGGGAGCGGGGAGCAGTAAGCGGTAAGCAGTAAACAGTAATCGGTAATCGGTAATCGGTAATCGGTAATCGGTAATCAGTAATCAGTAATCAGGTCTGGAAAAGGGCACACAGGAATTGTAAAAATATCAAGCCAAGCTTGACATCCTAACATTCCACCAACGGTGGAATCCTAACGTCACCTCCTCCGGGTGACCCTGACGTCCCGTACCCGGCGGGATTCTAACTTTTTCTTCTCACACCATATCATAAGCTGAAACATACACCGGATTTTCAAAAAATTCCCTCTTTTCTTCTTCGGTGAAATTATTAAAGCTAAGTCTTACATCTACCTCACTCTGTTCGAAGAAGCGGCCTATAGCTCCATAATCGAGGTTTTCTTCCAGGGTTTTGGCCAGTCCGGACTCAGTATCGGCCCAGGTGAGAATAAAATGCGTATTAAAGTGATGACAAATTCCTTCAAAAAGAGTATCCAGTGATTTTTGCCTGGTCTTATCGTACCATATGCCCTCGAGAGCAAGAAAATGGAAGTCATCGGGATTGAAAAAGTTTCGAGCTATAGGTAATCGGGGCAATGCCTTCAACATAATTTTACTGAGCTTCCCTTTCATTTCCAGGACTTTCCAGGCTTCCCGATGGACCTGGGCACCGGCTAGAATTTTGCCCTTTTCTTCCAGAACAAAATAATTATCATTCAAAAATAAATTTTCATCCGTGAATAATTTATAGTCATGGTAAAATTCCTGTATCTTCCTCAACATTCCCTGCTTTTCTTCAGGCTTTAGTTGACGCATTTTCATTGAATTGCGAGGAAAAATTCTGCTGAAGATGAAAGTCTTATATTTACGGGCCGTGACAGCATTCATCTGTTCACTGAAATTCAAGGACCTGACGTTGTCACTTTCAACATAGGCATATACAAGTGTTTTTTCAGCAGGGTCAAAATCCTCTGCGAGCTTCGAAGGCTGACTGCCATATGGCAAAACCGCCTCACGGATAATGTTCTCTCCCCTTTTTGTATTCCTGAAATTTTCATGCTTTTGTTTCCCTGAACGCATGGGTGCTTTTATGGAAAAATACCTGACATACCAGCATTTTATTTGCTTCCCCCCTGCTCTGGCGGTTCTTCTTATCAGCCCGACAGACCCAAGCACTTTCCCCCTCCTGGTAAGAACTATAAAATCAATTTCATTTATGTGGTCCAGTTTTTCCTCTATTTTCTTCAATTTATATCTAAGCCTGCCAGGTGTGCCAAGAACTGTAGACTTTATATGTGAAAGAATTTCCGGATCCGCTTTTTTAGTGGTTTCCAGTTGAAGAATACGATTGGTATCAATTATTCTGCGTTTTGTCATATACAAATACTTATTACCGAATGATAAAAAAACCAAATCAACAAGAAGCAAAGCAATTGCTGTGTCACCTGGTAAATGCAAAATAGCCGGGTACCAATCCTGCCCGAAAGCTGTCAATTTTATCTCCTTCCGAATTAAACCGGAATACCATCCCCTTTTGAAGATAATCGATAGCATCACTGCAATAAACATCCGAGTTAGCCGGATCTATTCCCAGTCCGTAAAACAGATGACCATCGCCGGGTATAAATGCTTCCCCGGGGAGTTGCTTATCAGTTATCGGCATACGAAATATTCCATTCATGCCTGAACCTTCCATGCCCCAGCTTCCCCCGATGAAATAAAGAGTGTCTTCAGCACTGTTAATACTTAATTCTGTAGGAGATGAACTGAGATCAGGAAACTCAAAATCAGATATGATCTCAAAAGATGCAGGCTCGATTCCTAAAAGACGTGCTTTCTCATGTCCGGCATCATTACCGGGATATCCTCCATCGCATAATACCCAGATATTTTTATGTTTGTCAATAACCATGCTATTGGGCTGAAAGCCCGTTGCAATGGAATCAATCACTCGCATTTCATCTTTGCTGATCTTGTATAACTTATCATTGAATGACCAGGATGCGGCATATATAAAATTTCTGTGCAGAACCATCTGTTCAACAGCTCCGCCTACCGGGATGTTATCCACTATTTTAAGTGAATGAATATTCACTATATCAATGGATTTTTTGTACAGGTCGGATACAAGCATTAAGGAATCGTTTAGTGGTAACATATACCTCGGGACAAAAAGACCGCCGATGGTACCACTGTATTTAAAATCATTAATATTGAATATTACGATCTTTCCGGAATTGGATACGGTCATATAAGCCAGACTGTCTTTAATGATCATGGATTGCGGAACATCACCCACCGGGATATTATTTGCTGATAAAAAAATATCGTTGGTCACCCTGAAAGAATCCGGCTCATAATAGGACAGAGAGGCATTGCCGGAACCAAAATTTCCTTCATTGATAATAAACAATCCTTTTTTACTGATTTTCCCGCTATTGTTCGGATGAAGATTATTTTCCGCACAGCCGGCAATTATCAGTAGAACAGGAAAAAACAGTGTTTTATAATAATTAAGAATGTTTATCTGTAGGTTTATCATGATTTATCAATAATCTAAAACATAACTTTCAACCAGAGTCCATAATTTCTCCCGGGCATTGGGCGTGATTTAATCACCTGGTAATCTGTATTTAAAAGATTCTTAACTTCAAGGCCTGATTCAAACTGAAAGTCATGAAAAGAAAAATTTCCCGAGATTTTAATATCATGAAGAACATGAGGATCAAGTGCCTTTGAGGGATCATTATCGGTGGTGACAAAACGTTTACCTGCGGCATACATATCATACCCCACACGGAAATATTCACCTTGAATAAATATATTCATGTTTGCTTTATGAACGGGCAGATAGATCAACTGTTTTCCGTATGAAGCATCTCCTTGTATTTCTTTTTCACGATTGACGGTGCGGGTATAAGCATAAGTTCCAGCCAGATGTAATTTAAGCCGGTTCATCTTAATATCTGTGATCATCTGATATTCAATTCCATGACTGTTTACCCAGGCAAGGTTTTCAGCTTTCCAGAAGCCATATTCTCCGGGTTTCCATAATATCCAGTTATCGATAGATGAAAAATATCCGGTAAGAGAGGTTTTTACCTCATGCTCATTGATCCCAATCCGGTAGTTAACCGAGACATCAGATGAATATCCAACTTCGGGCTCAAGATCGGGATTTCCTCCCGGTATCCAGAATAGATCATTTAAATCCGGGTAATGATAGTTCCTGCTCACATTTGATTTAAATGATAAGCCGGAAAGCCTTGTAGGTTTATATTCAAGTCCTGCAGCAGGCATCAGGGGACTGATTTCATCTCCATAAATATCTTTTCTGAGTAAAGTATATATTGCAACGGGAAAATCAAATTTATGATGTAAAGAAAGACTCATACCGGCTTCCGGTCTATTTGCATTGAAATCGGTTTCTTTTTTCAGATCATAAAAATTTGCCTTTGTATGATAAAGTTCTCCCAGTATTTTTAATTTCGTAGAGGAGGATAAAATGGCTTCTCCATCATATCTTAGTTGCAGGCTCGATGAATTGGAGCGTGTTCGATAAATCACTGTCCGTGGCTCATTCATTCCAAGAAAATAGTTCAGTTCGTTTACTGAGACCCCTGCAGTGAGTCTGGATATCAGTTGATCTCCATAATATTTCCATTTGCCTGCAAACCGGTAGTTCCTGTCTTGCTGATTTTCCTTACGGGCTGGACCCATATAAGACATAACCGGTGCAAAGTTCCTGTCTGAATCCTGGTACCAGCCATGAAAGGAAAATATCCCTTTGCCATTCGATTTTATGAACAGATCTGTTTGCCCTCCTGTTTTCAGGGATGAAGCATATTTCAATCTTTCCCTGTTCCACAGGCCATTAGAAGTATTCAGATATTCGAAATCATTGTCAGACATTCTCCGGAATGCCCGGATTCTCAGCGAAATATTCTTTTTCGCTCCAGAAATTCCGGCATAACTATAATGGGTATTAAAGCTACCCGATTTCTGATAGAGCGTAGATTTCATTTCATCCTCCCATACAGGCAAAGCATTCAAGTGTATACTTCCTCCTATTGCCCCGCTTCCTTTTTGAAGAGAGCTTCCTCCATGGTAGATCTTCACTTCATCGATAAAAGAAACCGGGATCAGGGAAAAATCCGTCTGACCGGCTGCAGGATCATTGATCTCAATATCATTCCAGTATACTTTTGTATGGCTGGGAGCTGTTCCCCGGAAGGAAGCCGTGGAAAGTCCTCCATGCCCGTAACTTCGCATGTAAATAACACTATTGTTTGAAAGAAGCGTAGAAAGATCCTCTGCAGAATTATTACTGAGCTCAACGCTGTCAATCTCCGTGGTTACAAGGCCTTTTTCATCCGATGATGTATGGGCAAAGACCCGGACTTCATAGATATGGATAATTGTATCCATCACATCCTGGGCAACAAGTACCTGTGGCATTGCTGTGAGAACTATCAGCAACTGGAAAAACTTCCATATGTTGAAACTGCTTTTCAAACCCTAATATTTTATAAATCTTGCATGCTTTGACTTTCCCTTCTCCTTTACACTAATGAAATATATACCCGGTCTTAAAGAAGAAATGTCGATTAATTCCCCGGGGCTAATAGTTCCATAGTTCCTGATAAGCGAACCATTTGGATTATGGATAGCAACTTCAGCATCCATTGTTCCCTGAAGATTTATATATTCCTGTGCGGGATTGGGAAATATTTTTAAATCACTATCAGAAAGATATGTCCTTGCAGCATAAACGGCATTACTGCTTATGATTATGGTATTGGAAACTATCTCACCTTTTTTGGCAGTGGCATAAACCTCAGTGTAAGCATTATCATTAATAACAATTCTCCCGTCGGCACTTATCTCTGCTTCCGGATTACTGCTCACCCAGTTAATGTTTTCATTCTCCACCAGACGACCATTCCTGAAAAAATATGCCTTAAGTACATATGCCCCGAAATCAGTATTCCCGGGTACATTTTCAATGATAAGCATTTCATTTTTGCCCGTCACTGAAGGATCAGGGGAATTGAGTCTTCCACCTCTGAGTTCGGAGGATATTTCGCCCACGGCATCTGAAAATCCATACATGGCTGTCTGAACTTTTATAAAATGAATCGTGTCCAGATCAATATAATTCCCTGCTTCATTTACCGCCCAGGAAAGATCAAAGGCATCTCCCCCATAACCCTCTGCTTCAGCAGTATATGGATTATCGGGATTTTCATAATCTCCGAATATTTGAGGATTATTGTCTGCAAAACCAAAAGCACGTGAGTAGGATTTAACTATCACAGAAGAACCTGCTTTCAGATTTCCTTCAATTTTCATGAAGTTAAATGTACAACTGTCATCATAAAAAGATCCGGGAAAAAGCTCTGCGGGATAATAGGGCTGTTCATGATAGGAATTGCGTTTAACAAAACCGGTCTCTCCGAGATTATTTCTCCAGGCAATATCTTCCTCCTCAGAAGCTGGCTGATAGTAAGTGATCTGATGGTTCTTATGACTCGTGGAAAAATAATAATCACTCCCTGCCAGCAAATACCAGCTATCGTCGGGCAATGAATTTCCATTCTCATCCTTCATTACATAAACCAAAGCAGGTTCCGACCATTCCGGAAGGCTGTTGCCAAAAAGGGTAAAATCCACACCATAGGGATTAGCGGGGTCATTCACTACAGGACGGTCAAAACGAAAAACAATATAACCACCCGCTGACCCGAGACATACCAATCCGGGATCCTCTCCAATTATGCTTTTAGCAGCCTCAAGAGTTCCCGTTCCGGGTAAATTAATAAACTGACCGGGGGCGGGCCTGTACTCAATGATCTCTTCGATGAACTGTGCATACAAAGGATGATAAAAGAACAGCGCGAACAAAATAATGATAAAACTCTTAAAATATTTATTTCCAGTAAGAAAACTCACTATAGCTAAAGAAGCAAAATGCTCTTTTTGATGCTTTCTCCTTCCGGAGTGACAATATTTATTGACTAAAATGAACATTATTAATCTATACAGTAGCTACTTAATTTATCCGGGTCTTACGAATGTTTATGATCACTAAATTGTATTTCCATTTCCCGTATCTCTTCCAGGCAATTTATACACAGGCAATCATCATAATTAGCTGCGAGCCAATCCAATTCCTTTTTAAAAAGGGGAATACTGATACAGGCACAATTAAAAATATCATCATTCCGGCATTCAAAATCCCGTGAACACCGGGGACAGGATTTCATCATATCCTAAAATTTGTAGCAACAGGAATCTAATATTTGAATGGATTTCTGCCACATGATTCAACAAGGTTTTTTGATTTTGCAGCAGACGTTGTTCAGGAAAGTTCAACATGTCTGATCAGCATCCTGTTCACCGCAGTCTGCAAAATCAATTTTCACCGGCAGGTCTTCTGACTTATTCCAATTTCCGGAACCTTCCCATCGTAATAACAGTGGTATACCTCCGGAAACTTGTCCGCCTGTGGCGGACGGAAATCACAGCAGCGGGAACTGTTGCCGACTTTCCTTCAGAAAAATAAAGGATCACGACATTCCCATTTAATCCCATTCGGGAACCGATGATGAACAAAAGTAGGGAAAAAGCTGTAATTATAGATGAATTGAAGAATTTTTTTTACTAACACTTTTTCAAAGCCACTTTTGGCTATTTGTAATTCGGATCAATTTATCTTAATTTTGATAATTATAAATACAGTCCGGTAAGTGAATATCTTATGATCAACTGCGATAGTCAAAAATTCTGCTTCATTGGTCAATATGGATTTAACATATATATTAAAACTTTTACTTTTGTTAACTAATCAAAACTACATGTTATGAAAAGAAATCTATTTACATTAGCCCTTGTTTTTTTATTTGCCACTTCTGTTAAAGCTCAAATGTTTGAGGAAGGGGATAAAGTAATAAATCTCGGTATTGGTTTTGGCTCCACCTATTACACAGGCAGTTTGCATTCCATGGTAATCCCGCCACTTTCGGCTTCGTTCGAGATGGGAATTAAAGATGGAGTTTTAGATGAAGGATCGATCGGCGTTGGGGGTTATGTTGGTTTTTCAAGATACAGGTGGGAATATTTTGACTGGGGGTACAACCTGACAAACTTTATTCTGGGAGGAAGAGGCGTTTTTCATTATCCTCTCATTGATGATCTGGACACTTATGCGGGTGCTTTATTAGGTTTTCGCATTGTTACGGATAGTGAATTTGGTACACCCGGAGGGTACAATTACAACGACACCAGTGGTGGATTAGTCCTTAGCTTTTATGTTGGAGGCAGATATTATTTTGCAGACAATCTGGCTGCCATGATGGAGCTAGGTTATGGTATCAGTTACATTAATCTTGGTGTGGCCTTTAAGCTGGACTAGAAAATAATCCCAGATCGATTCAGATATCAAATATTCAGTTACAATACAAACGGTGGTTAAATTACAGCCACCGTTTTCTTTTAAAATACCATACAAGCAACAGTCCCAGGATTAAAATCACCCCCCAGAAATAAAAGTAACCATACTTCCATTGCAATTCAGGAATATAGTCAAAATTCATCCCATAAACCCCGGCGAAGAATGTTAGTGGAATAAAGATGGATGCGAAAATAGTGAGAACCTTCATCACCTCATTCATTTTATTATTCACATTGGTATTGTATATATTGAGATGGTCGGATACCATGTTGCTATATAATTCAATAGCATCTGCCGCCTGGTCCACCAGATCATTCAGGTCGCGCAGGTATTGCAAATTTACCTCCTGGAAGAAAGTATCCCTCGACCTCAATATTTGCAACATAATCTCCCTGACCGGTCGAATTTGTTTCCTTAGATAATTTGTTTCCATCTTGTAATGAAAAATCTCTCTGGTAAGATTGGAATCTGTTTTGGTGAAGATCTTATAGCTAATATCCTCTATTTCTCTTCCAACTGCCTCAACTAAAGCCAGATAATTATCTATTATAGTGTCCAGCAGAGCATACATAAGATAATCATTGTCATTCAGTCTTTTCCTGCGATCGGTTTGTTTTATCCTGTCTCTTACCGGATTGAAAAGATCCCCTCTTTGTTCCTGAAGAGTAAGCACGTAATTTTCACCCAGCACCATGGTAATTTGTTCGGACTCTATACTCTTACCTTCAATATCGTAATCAAGCATTTTCAAAATAAAACCATCATAGGTGGGGCCATCCTCGTAAATGGGTTGCTGGTCGGTATTTAGCAGATCCTCAAGAAACAAGGATCTCAGCTCAAGAATTTCACCGAGCCTGGCAATCATGTAAACATCATGTATTCCATAAATATTGATCCAGGAAACTTTCTTATTGTTTATTGAAGGTATAATATCATTAAGATCGGATAATTCCCGCTCCTCATAATCATTCTCATCATACTCAATTAAATGAATTACAGGCTGAGCCATTTTCTGTTCCCCCATAAATATCAGTGAACCCGGCGCCATCCCGGTTACTGCAGATCTGTCTTTAATGAATCTTGCCATAGTGTTTTTATTTGCAAGTTAAGGAAATATTGGGGAATTAAGCTGAAAGCTGAAAGGAAGAGGAGAAGTAAGAAGGGAACGGTGGACGGTGAGAGGTGAACGGTGAGAGGTGAACGGTGAGAGGTGAACGGTGAGCGGTGTAAGCTCATAATGAAGAATTGAGACAGTATTTTTAAGCGTTTCTTTAAAAATTCTAAACATCAAATAAATAGTTAAAAAAAAAACAGTTATTCCATTCATCTGTTTATTCATTAATCCCTCCCGAGAAAAAATCATGGTGGGAATGATGAGAACTTATCTTTTCACTTACAAAATCAATAAAAACGTTTAAAAATCAAAGTATTATGAAAAACACAAGTAATGCAAGTGCAGTATGGAAAGGCAATTTACAGAATGGTAAAGGAAGAGGAAAACTCCCCAGCATTAACCAAGAATTTCCTTATAGTGCTGCCTCAAGGTTTGAAGATAAAGAGAAGGGAACTAATCCCGAAGAGTTACTCGCCGGGGCACATGCTCAATGTTTCTCAATGGCTTTTGCACATGAACTGGCATCAGCTGGATATGATCCACAGGAGATCTCTACAACAGCCCATGTAAGCATTGAAAAACAGGCTGAAGGCTTTAAAGTGACTGAGAGCAAATTAGTTTGTGAAGCAAAGGTATCTGGAATTGATGATAATAAATTCCAGGAAATTGCAGAAGGTGCAAAAAATGGCTGCCCGGTATCACAGGCGCTTGCCTCTCTTAACATCCTTTTGGAGGCAAAAATAGTTAGCTGATAGTATATCTCATACCCTCCGCAGACCGGACAAATTTTCTGCTGAACCTAAATAAAACATATCCGGTCTGCGGAACACTCTCTTCTCCTAATGGTAATCGTTAATATTATCATCCTCCCTGAATAATTAATAATCTTATAAAACACCCCATTATGAAAAAAGTAGCTATAAATGGATTAGGAAGAATCGGAAGAGCCGCTTTGAAAATCATTATCGAAAATGACAATCTTGAACTGGTTGCCGTAAATGATATTGTTCCGGTTGATAATCTTGTTTATCTGTTGAAATATGACAGTGTATACGGAAAATATGAAAAAAAGGTAGAAGGTAAGGAGGACAGTATATCCATTGACGGAAAAGATATTAAAGTATACAACAAAAAAGATCCGTCCGAACTCCCCTGGGGAGATCTCGGTATTGATACCGTGATTGAAAGTACCGGAATATTTACGGATAAACCGGGATTACAAAAACACATAGATGCCGGTGCCAAAAGAACCATCTTATCCGCCCCCACAAAGAGTGAAGAAGTGGTGACCATTGTAAAAGGTGTAAATGATTCGGAGGATCAGATCATATCCTGCGCCAGTTGTACCACCAATTGTATCACTCCTGTTGTTGAAATATTAAGTCGGCGGATCGGTATCAAAAAAGCCATAATGACTACCACTCATGCTTACACCTCCAGTCAGTCTATAGTTGACGCTCCCCAGAAAAAGATGAGACGGGGAAGAGCAGGGGCAGTAAATATCGTCCCCACCTCAACCGGTGCCGCGGTGGCAACCACAAAAGTGCTGACAGAATTCAAGGGCAGATTTGATGGCGTAGCACTGAGAGTACCTATCCCCGTAGGATCCATTGCCGACCTGGTTTTTGTTACTGAAAAAGAAACCTCTGTTGATGAGGTCAATAACATCTTCATCGAAGAATCCAAAACCGACCGGTATAAAAACATCCTTGGCGTAAGCGCCGATCCCCTGGTTTCATCAGACATCATAAAAGATCCTCATGCTTCCGTCGTTGACCTTGGGATGACCCAGGTTGTAGACGGCGATCTGCTTAAAGTAATGAGCTGGTATGATAATGAGTGGGGGTATGCGAATCAGATGGTGAGGGAGATTGAGGGGTGAGGATAGAGGATAGACCATGGACCATAGACCATGGACGATAGAGGCTATGTTGAGTGATGTAGGTTAAGACTAGTCGACATTGAAGAACTTCTGACGGAGGTAATGAGAGAGGTCTCTCCCTTCGGTCGAGATGACAACACTTTGTGTTTTTTGGAGTTCCTGAACTCCATTTTTCCCTTAATAACCTGTCATCTCGACCGAAGGGAGAGACCTCTGCTGGATTTCGTCAGAAATTCAGCGCAGTCAAATACCATTTACCCACACAATAATGTAACTTAGCTTATATGGTCCATGGTCCATCCCCCCCTCCCCTATCTGTTTTCTTTTAAATGTTGAAAAAGTTCACTGATAATAAATAATTATTTTTTTAACTTGGATGATGAATTGTCTACCAAAACTAATTAATTATAACAGATAAGGAAAGGGCAGAGAAACTGAAATTATGTTCGTATGTATACAGGTGGTAACAATTAACGTTGAGGGGGGTGAATGATGAACGTAATTTTATTCCAGAAATTATTATTGATAATTCAGGAAATTATTATTGATCATTCAGGAAATTACTCCGAAAAAATATTATTATGGTAAGTGAAAGAGCGAAGGACTTAATAATCAGACACCTTGAGGGTCTTCTTAGCGAGAAGGAAAAGCAGGAACTCAAAGAATGCCTCAAAGATCCTGAATGTAAGGAATATTTTCGGGATGCCAGCCGGGCGGATAAGATGATAAATTCAGAGATGATGAAAAAAGCCATTGAGGAAGATCCGTATGGGGATACATCCGAAAGCAATGATGAGGAGATAATTGAAGATATTCGTAAGTATAGAAGTAATAAAAAGGATGATGATAAAACCCGGAAGTTTGTAAATGAACTCGATAGAGCATATCAAAGGCAACATGAAAGAAAAAGGAAGATCAGGCAGTTCGCCCCCATTGCTGCTGCTGCCATGGTAGCTGTGGTATTGATATTATGGTCAACTTTCGGTAGTCCTTCCGCCGAAAAACTCTATGCACAATACTATGAAAAGCATCAGTTTGAATTATCCCGTTCTGATCAGCAAGAGGAAAGCAGCAGTTATATTCGGGCATTGGAATACTATAATGAAAATAATTATGAGACCAGCATGAGCATTAGCCTGGAGATCCTCCAAAATAATCCCGACCTTGTCGAAGCCCGCTTCATCTATGCCCTTTCCCTGCAGGAAACCGGGTCAATAGAGGAAGCAATCGAACAATATCGTATACTGGTTGAAGAATCGGCCGGCAGTAATGAAAGGATCCATCCACTTTCAGCCTGGTACCTCGGATTATGCTATGTTCTGAAAGAAGAACCCATGAAGGCGCTGGAATATTTGAATATTGCAAAGCAAAATGCGGGGATTTTTTTGGATGTGGAGGAGGTTGAGGAGTTGATTAGGAGGGTTGGGGAGATATAGATTTTTGAAGGGTATGTTTTTGAATAACATCCAGTCAGGCAATTGCATGATTCATTTAAAAACCCATTTTTAATACTTCCGATACCTTCAATCCATATATCTTTTTCAGTATGCCCTGATGGATCGCATTCATATTTAATGTACAATCTCTTTTTAGTATGTCCCCCGATATTAATTCTATTAACGGAATCAATTTTAGCTATTAATGAAGTGATTGTGGGAGAGTTTATATTTGTTATCCTATGTATTGTCAATGTATCGCCATTATCAAGATTAAAATCATATAAAAGCACTTCTTTAGTATGATAATATGAATTGCCAAGATAAATCCAGCCGGAATCTTCTCTGATGCCTCCTATAAATGAGACATCAGAGCATAAAGTGTCGGTACTTAAAAATAGTTTTCTATAGCTTATATTATCTATCAGCGTATCCTGATATATCTTCAAACCATAATAATCCCATGTCGGATGAAGATGTTCCGGACTAAAACTTTCATCATACTTTGTCATGTTCCATTCCTGTGGGATCAATTGTGAAAAGGATAACTGATGAGGCCACTCCGAAAAGTCAATTATCCACAAATTTACACAAATGGGAACACAAATTTACACAAATTAAAATGTTGAAATATAATCACATAAATGAATAATAAATTTTCACAAATTGCCGAAAACTAGTTTTCGGAGTAGGCTCACTGATTAATATTAAAAAGCAGCAGTGCAAATATTATTTTTCTCATATATAACTTAATTTTCGACTCATCAGGAAGGCCACAAGTTTCAATAATCATGAGCAGTTTTGCTCCTTGCTCTGCGCCTTAAAATTTGCCGTTTTTTATGCATTTGGTTACTGAATAATGTTCTTTTCCCTATGGATTATCCATTTCAATATACAAAAAATTTGGGTGTATTTTGCGTTGAAAAAGATTATTGCGTTGTGTCGGACTGTATGAATTTCCGACTCTTCATCCGCTTAATAAAATTCTCTCTTTCAATGGCTTCAGTCCTGGTTTCATGTATTTCTTTGTAAACAACATTACAGATGCTTTGTACAAAATTAGTTTAAACACGTTTAATATGAACAAATGTTCATTTGCTTCTCAATGAATATTCAAAAAAAACCTACAACAACCAGCATTGAATAGTACATGTCCCGAACGAGTTTAAGATAGCTTATTATAACAGCCTGGTGGCTTTCAATTGGAATTTACATGGCCGGAAGATCCTTTGATAAAGGTGAAGCAATTTATCACTTAACGAGAAATACTGATAAAACCTTTAAATAAATAAGAATTTTGCTTATGGATGAAAGGCGATTTTATTTAAAATGATTCAAAATAATTTGCATTTCGAGAATATTCTCATTAATTTTATTGATCTGGAAATGCTAAACAGCGTAATGAAAGAAAGAACTCATTATAATGTTTCAATGCTAATTACAAAGAAGTTCTAACACTACGGCTACTAATTCTCTATAAATTGTGCTTTGCTTGTCTTGGATTATTTCATATTTAAAGAGGAGGAAAAACAATGAAAGAAATCATTAATTTATTCGACGAGGCCAACTGGATTGATGCCAAAGAATATCCCGCTGGTACTAAAATGAAGGTTTTACACGATGATTACGGTGTAAAAACAATTCTACTTAAGCTCCCTGAAGGATTTTTTATGGAACCACATTCCCACATAACCGCTGAACAACATCTGATAATTAAAGGCGAATATATCAGTGAGGGGAAAATTTATTATGAAGGAACATTTCAGAGTTTTAAAGCCCATGAAGATCATGGCCCATTTGAATCCAAACACGGTGCCCTGGTACTTGTAATATGGTTTCCTCATCAAATGGAAAAATAGAAACTTGATAAGAACTATATCCCTTGCAACCTCTGCACACATCGTTACAAGGTTCAACCCGGAAAGCCGGGTATCTTCATGATTAATAAAAATCGTGATGGGATGCTTTATATACCTATACCGAACCCATTGTCCACAATAAGGTAACCTCCTGATTGAACGCGTGAACTTTGGAATAAAATAAAATCAAAGACACTTCTTACCCAAATAACGGAAGGAAAATAGTCTGAATAGGATCATAGAAATTAGTATGATGGGTAGACTGAGAACAAATTTCAAATGGCTAGATGACTTATTACCTGAAGGTATTTTGGTTCCTTCTTCAACACTGATATGCGGTCCCGGAGGAACGGGAAAACCTTTAGTGGAATTTGCTTTTGTCGATGCATGGCTTAGAGCAGGACGACCTTCCCGATTAAAATCGGGACGCTCTAACCAGCTGATCTACCTCTCATCTTTTGATTGATTAGTGATCAAATTCTCAATTATTATCCGACTCTTCATCCTCTTGAGATAATTTTCTCTCTTAATTGCATCTTGTTTGTTCTCAAATACTTCCTCATATACAATTTTCCAGGGCCTGCCGGCTTTTGTGGAGGGAGTGGCACCGGCATTATGACGTTCGAGTCTTGATTTTGGATCTGAAGCGGAACCAATGTAGTAGCGGTCACTTTTTGAACTATAAATAATGTAGGTATAAAAATGCATGAAGTAAAGATACAAAAAGCCACTGCAATTAAAATGCAGTGACTTTTATTGTAGCGAGAGCGACGCTTGAACTATTGTATCTATTTAATTCTTGTTGAATCTCATTATTTATTAAATATCTGATTATCAATATAAGATAATTTAACAACATTCAATAAGATACAATAAAATGCACCTGAATATAGAAAATGTTTCCAATATGTTTCCAATTATAGTTAATTATACCTATCTTTATACTATTGATTAACTAAAGGATTCAGAGCATGGCAACATTTAAATTTAACTTGCAAAGACCGTACGAAACGACCTCAGACGGCAAAAAACCCAGTAGAAAGCCTACACGGATATATCTATTTGTTATTCATGACCGGGCAAACATTGGTAAAATTAAAACTGAGTACACTATAAAGCCCGTGGACTGGAACTTTAAAGAGAAGCGGATCAAGTCACAGGTAACAGGATCTGCAACGATAAACCGTTCCCTGTCTGATCTGATGAGTAATGTTGAGGATGAATATAACCGGATAAGAAAGGATTACCCACAGATGAAATTCCCTGAGATCATTCAGAATTTGAAAATCTTTGTGAAAGAAAAAACCTCACCTGTGTACGCAGAGCAGGAAAAGGGATTCTTTGAGGTGCTGGACGAATACATGGAAGTAAGAATTGATGATGTATCTGCACTTACACTGAAAAAATACCTCTCTCTTAAAAGATCCCTGAAAATCTTTGATCCGAATTTAACATTTGATAAGGTGGATTTGAATTTCTTTGATAAATACGTTCGTCACCTTCGAACAAAAAAAGCCGAAGGAAGGCAAAAATCAAGAGCAGAGGGCAGCCAAACAGGTTTGCTTGATGATACTGTTGCGAAATATGTTGAAACCCTTAAGAACTTCCTTAAATGGTCTTATGAGAGGGGACACCATACGAATGATATTTTCAAACATTCCGGATTTGGGATTAAGAGAAAGGCCAAACATGAGATTGTAACCTTATTCATGAATGAGTTACAACATTTTTACAGATATGACTTTTCAGGCAATGAAAGATTGGAAAAGGTGAGGGATATATTTTGTTTTGCAGCCTTCACCGGGCAGAGATGGAGCGATGTTGAGCGATTCAGTAAAGACGATGTAACCGGGGATCTGTGGCAATTTGAAAGCTATAAAACTAAAAAAGAAATCGTTGTTCCTTTCTCCGGATATTGCGCCCCAGC
>CAZGTU010000037.1:17202-39038 GCA_964528675.1 uncultured Bacteroidaceae bacterium | reverse complement strand
ATGACCTGATTGAAAAGAAAGAATAGAAATCTTATCGAATAAACGATATAAAAAACAGAATTATGACGGCAAAACGTAAAACATCCAATAATAAATCAAGTTCTGAAAAGAAAAAACCCACAACCGGGACTGCAGGAAAATCCGCAAAGACAAAACCTGCAGCAAAACAATCCAAACCCGCTGCAAAAAAGTCAAAACCCGCTGCTAAATCTTCATCACAAAAGCCTGCAGTGAAAAAATCGAAAACTCCGGCCAAACCAGTTGTGTGGGAAGTAGATGATTTCATAACCGATTATGACATCTATCTATTCAGAGAAGGCAAGCATTTTTCTCTCTATAAGAAGCTCGGAGCTCACATAATGGAACGCGATAACACCAAAGGTACCTTTTTCGCTGTCTGGGCCCCGAATGCAGAAAAAGTAACGGTGATCGGAAATTTTAATCACTGGTCAAAGGGATCGCATCCACTCAAAATCCGTGATGATGGCTCGGGCATCTGGCAGGGATTTATTCCTACCCTTGACAAAGGAGAAGCATATAAATACCACATCAAATCACAATTTGAGAATTATGAAGTAGAAAAGGCAGATCCGGTTGCCTTTTACAGTGAAAAACCACCAAAAACTGCCTCCGTTACCTGGGATTACAGTCATGATTGGAAGGATGAAGAATGGATGAAAAAGAGAAAAGATCATAATTCCCTGGATGGTCCAATGTCGGTTTATGAGGTACATCTCGAATCTTGGCGGCGCTCTCCCGAAGAAGGCATGAGAAACCTGACATACATTGAGCTGGCAGAGCAGCTTTCTTCTTATGTCAAATACATGGGATATACCCACGTAGAATTAATGCCGGTAACAGAATATCCATTTTCCGGTTCGTGGGGATACCAGGTAACCGGTTTTTATGCACCCACGAGCCGGTTCGGAAATCCCGATGAGTTTATGGAGTTTATTGACATCCTTCATCAAAATGATATAGGTGTGATCATAGACTGGGTACCATCGCATTTCCCGGGAGATCAGCATGGATTGCATTATTTTGACGGAACCTTTTTATACGAACATCAGGATCCCCGAAAAGGTTACCATCCCGACTGGAGCAGTTATATCTTTAATTACGGCCGTAACGAAATAAGAAACTTCTTAATTAGCAGTGCTCACAACTGGATGGACCGATTTCATATTGACGGCATACGGGTAGATGCAGTGGCTTCCATGCTTTATCTTGATTATTCGAGAAAAGAAGGAGAATGGATCCCTAATGAACACGGTGGAAGAGAAAATCTTGACGCCATCCATTTTCTCCGGGATTTTAACGAATCAATATATACATCTTATCCCGATGTGCAGACCATAGCAGAAGAATCGACTGCCTGGCCAATGGTTACTCGTCCGGTCTATACGGGAGGACTCGGATTCGGAATGAAATGGAATATGGGATGGATGCATGATACACTGAGTTATTTTTCACATGAGCCCATACACAGAAGCTACCATCATAATCAGATGACATTCAGTATCATGTATGCCTTTAATGAGAATTTCATGTTATCACTATCTCATGACGAGGTTGTTCATGGAAAAGGAAGTCTGATCAATAAAATGCCAGGAGATGAGTGGCAGAAATTTGCCAATGTCAGAGCATTATTCGGATTTATGTTTGCCCACCCTGGGAAGAAACTGCATTTCATGGGTATGGAATTAGGACAGTGGAATGAATGGAATTTTGAATCAAGTCTTGACTGGCATCTGAATGAATATGATACTCATAAAGGATTGCAATTCTTTATCAAAGACCTGAACAGTGTATATAAGCGCTTCCCTGCTTTATATGAGAAGGATTTTTCACCGGAAGGATTTCGATGGATCGATGCCAATGATTCGACAAACTCAATATTGAGCTTCGTCCGATACGATAAAGACAAAAAACAACCTGTCCTCATAATTGCTAACTTTACTCCTGTACCAAGATACAATTATCGAATAGGAGTGCCCGTGGATGCAATATGGATAGAAATATTAAACAGCGATGCCAAACAATATGGTGGCAGTGGAATGGGAAATTTGGGCGGAGTGGAAGCCAATCCTGTACCTTATCATGGCGAAGAGCAATCGATTAATATTATGATTCCTCCCCTGGGAATAGTTATGTTTACACTGGAATAAATTAGTATGAAAATATATAATCCTGTATCAACATACCGTCTGCAATTACATAAAGATTTCACTTTCAAAGATGCAGAAGAAGTAATTTTATATCTCCATTCCCTGGGTATAAAGACCATTTATGCTTCCCCTGTTTTTCAGGCTGCAAAAGGAAGTCTTCATGGATATGATGTAACAAATCCCCTGCAACTGAATCCGGAAATTGGAGATAATGACAGTTTCGATTCACTTATACGGACAGTTCATGAAAAAGAAATGGGGTGGATACAGGATTTTGTACCCAACCATATGGCCTACTCACCAGAGAATCCCTGGATTTATGATATTTTGCTCAAGGGAAAAAACTCCGGTTTTTTTTCTTATTTCGATATTTTCACCGATCATCCGGATAAGGATCTCAGGGAGAAAATTATGCTTCCATTTTTTGG
This sequence comes from uncultured Bacteroidaceae bacterium, assembly GCA_964528675.1. Taxonomy (GTDB): domain Bacteria; phylum Bacteroidota; class Bacteroidia; order Bacteroidales; genus CAYRTD01. The sequence continues at coordinate 36,442 of CAZGTU010000037.1, read as the reverse complement.
AAAACCTATGGAAGAAGTGATCAATGAAGGTGAATTATCCCTGGAATTTGAAGAAAATGGCTTTTCTCTGCGTTATTTTGAAAATAAATATCCCCTTTCCATACAGGCCTATGCTACTTTATTCAAATGTTCCACCCTGGATGAAGCACCGCCTGTTATTGGTGAGTTTGAAGAAAACCTTTCCAATAAAAAAATAAAGAATGAGGATATCGAAAATCTTTACCAGGCCTATAAGAAAAAAAATACAGCATACGAATTCATCAATGAATGTTTAAAAGAAGTAAATTCTGACCCTTCATTAATGAAGAAGCTGGTAGATGAACTTTCTTACATTCCGGTATACTGGAAGGAAACAGAGAAAAGGATAAATTTCAGGAGATTTTTCACCATCAACAGTTTGATTTGCCTGAACACTCATGATAAAGAAGTGTTTATGGCCTATCATAAATACCTGAAAACTCTTCTGGAACAGAAATATTTTGATGGAATAAGAATTGATCATATCGATGGCCTGGCCGATCCGAATCAATACCTTGAAGATTTGAGAAACCTGGCGGGTTCTGAAACCTACATTTCGGTTGAAAAAATCCTGGAAGAAGATGAAAAGCTACCTGAAAAATGGCCTGTAGAAGGATCAACAGGCTATGATTTTCTTGCTATAGTCAATAATCTCCTTGCCAACAAGAAGAATGCTAAGGATCTCTACTCATTTTATGGGAACTGGAGCGAAGATCCCGGGGAAATTCATGACATTCTTCATGATAAGAAACGTTTCATCCTTCATAACCGGCTCAAAGGCGAGCTAGACATTCTCGTTTACCAGTGTCGTAATATTAATTTTTCAGCACTAAGGTCATTTGATAAAAAGCAAATTAAGGAAGCCATTGCAGAATTTTTGGTATTCTGCCCGGTATATAAAATCTACAATATACCTTCAGCATTTGACAAAAAAGAAAAAGATCTGATAAAAGAGATCTTCAAAAGAGCCATTCAGAAAAACAAATATAACAAAGAAGCATTATATGTTTTAAGATCTTTGTTCCTGCTCTCCGAGGTAACTGACTCTTTTATAAAACGGGATGTTGATGCTTTCTTCAGGCGTTGCATGCAATTTACCGGACCTTTAATGGCGAAGGGAATTGAAGACACTGCATTTTATTCTTACAATCCTTTCATTGCTTTCAATGAAGTTGGGGATAATCCGGGGTATTTCGGAATCAGTACTAAAAAGTTCCATAGGCTTATGGAAGAAAGACAGCAGAAAACTCCCTTAACAATGAATACCCTGGCAAGCCACGATACAAAAAGAGGGGATGATGCAAGGGCAAGGATCAATGTAATAGGTGATATTCCCAAAAAATGGAGGAAAATCACAAAGCACTGGCAGGAAATAAACCGGAATTATAAGGCAGACTTAAATGGGCGAGCTGTACCTACCCCAAACGATGAATATTTTATTTATCAGACCCTCTGTGCTCACCTTCCCATGAATGGTGAAATCAATGATGATTTTATTCCCCGGTTAAAAGAATACCTGGTAAAAGCTTTTCGTGAATCGAAAGTAAACACATCCTGGAGTGAACCCGATAATGAATATGAAAATAAGACACAGGAATTCCTTGATAAAATACTATCTCATCAAAGCAATTTCCGCATTAGTTTAGTCACTTTTGTAAAGGAGATCATTCCACATGGAATTAATAATTCACTTACGCAGACCATTCTGAAGAATACCGCGCCCGGCGTTCCTGACACATACCAGGGCAGTGAGATCTGGAACCTGAGTTTTGTTGATCCCGACAACCGCAGGCCTGTGGATTATAAAAACCTGGCCAACACGCTTGAAATGCTCTTCAAGGATTATTTGGCTGATCCGGTCAGTATGATTGAGCGGTTGTGGCAAAATACTACAAATGGATTCATCAAACAATGGATAAGTTATCTGACTTTACAGGAAAGGATAAAAAACCCCGATCTATTCAGTAAGGGAAGTTATATTCCGCTAAAAACAAAAGGCAAATACAAGAAACATATCATCGCTTTTTTACGCCGCCACAGAGATAGTTATCTGTTAATTGTTCTTCCTTTGAACACTGCCTTATTGCCTTTACAGCCTGATTGGGAAAACACCCGGGTCATCCTCCCGGATATTTCTCCCCCAAAATGGGAAAACAGGATTACCAGGGAGATCTTTAAAACAAGTGACGAATTTTTGGTAAAAGATATATTCTCAAAAGTTCCCTTCGGAATTTATAGCGGAATCATTCCCGAACCCAGAAGGAAAGCCGGAATTTTAATGCATGTTTCATCATTACCCGGTGAATACGGAATAGGTGACTTTGGCCCTCATGCCAGGGAGTTCGTTGATTTTCTGCACAAAACCGGCCAACACTACTGGCAGGTATTGCCCCTGAGTCAATCTGATAAATTAACCGGATATTCACCTTATAGTTCCTATTCTGCTTTTGCCGGAAATACGCTGCTGATTGATCCGCTTCATCTGGTAAATCAGGGATTGCTTGATCAATCTGAGTTAGTACAATTCAAAAAGAAAACTGAAGATAAGGTAGATTATCTCCATGCCGAAGAAGCAAAGCATTATTATCTTGATACAGCCTTTAGAAATTACCAAAAAGAAGAAAATGAAGAAATCAGGGATAGATTATTAAAATTTCAGCAAAAAGAAAATTACTGGTTGGAAGATTTTGGATTGTTTCTCGCTCTGAAACGATATTATGAATTTCTACCCTGGAATGAATGGCCTGAAGAATACCGGGACAGGAATCCCGAATTTCTTGAGCGTTTCAAACGGGAACATAAAGAAGAAATTGAAAAGATCATTTTTAAACAGTTTATTGTCAGTGAACAATGGAATGATCTCAAAGAGTATGCAAATGGCAAAGGCATTGATATATTTGGTGATATACCTATATACATCGATTACGACAGTGCTGATGTCTGGTCTCATCCGGGACTTTTCAGGCTAAATGAGGATAAAAGTATGGAAGCTGTTGCCGGAGTCCCACCCGATTATTTCAACGAAAATGGTCAGTTATGGGGTATGCCCCTTTTCAACTGGGAAAAAATGAAAGCAAATGGTTATGAATGGTGGCTGAGCAGGATTCGCAGGAACCTTGAATGGTTCGATTTGTTAAGGCTTGATCATTTCAGAGGATTTTCGGCTTACTGGGAAGTGCCCGCAGAAGATGAGGTAGCCCTGAACGGACGATGGATTGCCGGTCCTGCAAATGACTTTTTTGATGTCATTCAAAAAGAATTTCCGCATATGCCTTTTGTTGCAGAAGACCTTGGACAGATTGATCAACCTGTCTATGATCTGAGGGATGATTATGATTTACCCGGAATGCGGGTGATCCAGTTCGGATTCGAGAAAAACATGCCTTGGTTGCAACACACACCTATCAATTTTAATTATAATTCTATCGCCTATACCGGCACCCACGACAATAACACCATGAAAGGATGGTACCGAAAAGAAGTAAGCAAAGCAACTCTCAAAAGATTTAAAAAATATACCGGTAAAAAACTCAAAGAGAGAAATTGCCATTTGGAAATGATCAGACTTGCATATGCTTCGATCGCAAAAACCGCTATAATTCCTATACAGGACTGGCTCGGTCTTGACGAAAACAGCAGGATGAATTTTCCTTCCACCACTGAAGGCAATTGGCTCTGGAAACTAAAAGATAATCAAATAAAAAGCAATAAGCTTGAAAATAAAATACGAAAAATGGCCAAAACATTTGGTAGAATTTAGAGTCTGTGGAAAATAATCACCAGGAATCGTGAAATTTTCTACATATAAAAATGAAAAAATAAAACCCGGAGCTTTTACTCCGGGTTTGGTTTGTTAAACAAGTAATGAACTAAAACCGGGAATCATACTAATAGGTAGATGTACCCTGGTATACATAAGATTGATTTTCGGGAACAATTACCCCGGTGTAGGTTAACTGACCACCTCTTAATCCGCTTATTCTTGCAGAAGCATGTCCATCTGCACTGATATTCATAAAAATATCATAAATACCAAGGTTGGTCATTACATTCATTGAAAGGCTAAAGTTATTTTTCTTGTCATTTTTATTCAATTCAAAATCCGTAACCTGCCCTTCAGTTGTAATTCCTCCAACTCCGTTATATCCAACACCTGACTGGCTTCCTATCTGAATTACAGCATCAGTAGAGTCAACCATGATAAAGTTAAGGGTTGAAGTTACCGGAATACGCTGTCCATAGCGGTTACCAAGGAAATTTGCTTCCAGAACGAATTCTCTATTTTCAAGAATATGTTCTGTAGTCTTATATTGTTTTTCAATTCTCTCTTTTTTTGCCTGCTTTCTCTCTTCCCGAGTCATTTCATCCTGAGCCATTAAAGTTGAGAAAAAGCCAAGAGAAAGAATTAATCCGATTGATATTATTAAGTTTTTCATATCTCTGTCCTTTAATAATTTCTTGTTTGATTATGTTAAATCAAATAGCGTACCAAAGATTTTTGAGGGAGGGGAAGGGGGGAGTGTGGAGGGAGGAGTGTGGAGTGTGGAGTTTGGAGAGTTGGAAGAAGTGGGGGGGTTGGGGAGTGGGGAGTTAGGGGAAGTGCAGGGTGGGGGGATTGTCTCACCAACAAAGTGACTTACTTATTCAACCCCATCAAATCCATATACTTCATCTTAATATTATTTCGAAATCTTTTACGGAAGAGCTTGAATTTGTCTTTGGGTTTTAGTTCCGGCATGGGTGTGGTCCTTGACTTATTCGCATGAGGGAAAGGAAGGTCGGGAATGTCTTTATTCAGGAAAGAACAAAGCTTTTCCCACTTATCCCCTTTTGTGAAGTCCAAAACAAGAAGATCATCGGGACGATCCTTGAAATACTCAAGTACTTCTTTATTATGCTTATTATACACCCAGAGCGTATTTTGCTTATCATCCCGGGGAAGGCCCTTGCCTTTTCCGTAGATCCATTCATGCTGGGGACTTCTCAGATCTCCAATATGCTTGCTTACACTTTTGTACCAGGATTCTTCATCACGTATAGTCAATATGAACTTTGAACCCGGTATCAACTGATCAAGTTCCTTATAGATCATATACCAGGGGGTATCCTCAACAGCATCATAATCCCTGATCATCCTGAGAACTTTTTGATAATTGCCTCGGAGGATAGGGATAAGCGGACGTGTACTGGTGTCTTTCACCGTGTAACCAAGAATTTTTAATGCTTCCCTGAGCGTGGAAGTGCCGGTCTTTTGAAATCCCACACCTATAATCTTTCCTTCCATTAAAAGTTGATTTTGAAGTATGACAAGAAGCCAAAATTATTGAAAATAGTCAGAAAAAGGTTCAGAATCATAGAAATATTCTTTAGGAGACATTCCGGATAGTTTCCGGAAATCACCTATCATGTGCGACTGGTCATAATATCCGCATACATAACTGAGAGATGTAAGTGACATATCAGAAGATATAAATTTTTGATTCAAAGCGTTCTGAAATCTTACCACCCTTAAAAACTGCTTAGGACTGCTGCCAATGAATTCAGTGAATATCCGTTCATATTGCTTTCTGCTTAAACAGGCCTGAGAAGCCAGGTAATCAATATTCACCAGTCCGCTATTTTTATTTATCAACTCAAGACTGTTTTGTATGCGCTCAAAATGATATCTTCTTTCAGTTTTAATCAGTCTTTTAAGGAGAAAGGCCTCCAGCAGATCAATTCTCTGCTGCATTTTATTTGCCTCCTGCAATTTACTTTCCAGTTCATTTACCTCATCCTTCAACAGATATCTCAGAGGAATTGCATGATTAAAAAATTCATTGGAGGGCAGGTTGAAGAAAAGCGGCAAACTGTGGGGATGAAAAATTACAGAAAGTAAAGAAAGGTTCCCCTCAAACTTCAGATCGTAATAACTACTCTGTTGTCCTGTTATTATAGAATTCCCGGTAAAATTTCGATCATCATCCATTGTTGAAGGCCTTCCTTCCAGGAAAAACATCAACTCCGTCAAACCATTAGGAACTATACGCTGCACATGTTCTTCCCCAGGAGGAAGGCAACTCTCGATTCCCCAGTATTTACGAATGAAGGGAGAAAGTTTTCCAGATGGATATGCAGTAAAGAGGGACATGGTAATTTTTAATAAAATACAAATTTAAAAATTTCTGGTATTATTGTTGCATAAAATATTTCTTGAATCATTGGGGGGCAGAGCCAGTTCTCCAGTTCTGGCTCTGCCCTGCTAAATCATTTATCCCCATATAATCCAATCCTATTCCCTTCCGAATCAATGAAAAGCGCAAAATATCCCCTTCCTTCAGCCTCAATTTTTGTTTTGTTGCGGACAATACTTCCTCCAGCGCTTACTATTTTTTCGATGGTTGAATCAAGTTCATTTCCCACATTAAAACTTGCCAGTACACCATCTCTGGAAGGATGGAAACCAGGTGCCAGGGAAATTGCTCCTTCGTCTCCGGGAAAGCAGGCCATTTTCTCTTCACCGAAATCCATTTTTTCGAGTTCCAGTTCCAAAATTTCATTATAAAAATTAACTGCCCTGTCGAAGTCAGATGCGGGGACTTCAACCCATGAAATAAGTTTTTTCATTTTGCTTTGTTTTTTGTTTAAAAATAAATGACAGGACAAAAGTACTTCCCCGGAGGGGCTTAAAATTGGAAAATTGAGACATTATTAAAGGATGTCCATTGGTGGCGGCGATGGGGGAGGGTCCCGCTATAAACCGAGTAACTTTGTTCTTTGAAATATTATATTTCCTTAATAAAATCCATCACAATCTCATTAAACTCCGGAGCCTTATCCATATTTGCGCAATGTCCTGCATTTTTGATTATATGAAATTCTGTATCCGGATCTGATTCACGCCATTTCCCGGCTGTTTTTTTTACCAGTTCCTGGTCGTATTCACCACAGATCAGGAGAAGAGGATAATCCCTCTTTATGTTTTTACGAGGCTGAACAACCTTCTGAAGTCCGGACATAACGCTGAATGATCTGCGGGTGAAAGATTGAGCCATTTCGTAATATTTCACTTTTTCTTCTTCCCTGTAGACAGATACACCAGCCACATACCTCCGGAAGGAATCCATTGATATCATGGCTTTCCAAATCCATTTGAGATTTTCTGCACGCTGGGCTTTTGCAACCTTTCGGTCATCAGCATTGATATTATATCCACCAACAACAGTTAATGATGATACCATCCCGGGATAGTTAAGTGCAAAATATTGAGCAATAAGGCTACCCATAGAGACACCTACAAAATGGGCCCTGTCAATTTCCTCATTTTTTAATATTTGTGCAATATGGTAAACCGACTGATCAATCTTATCTTTCGATCCTTTCACCCTTGAAAGACCATGACCGGGAAGATCAATTGTTATCACCCGGAAATACTTTGAGAAATAATCCGCCTGTTTATTGAAACATCTGTGATCGGCGAAGGCCGGATGGAGAAATAAAATTGGAGTACTGTGCGGCTTCCCTGAAATATAATAATGAATTGAATAGCTTTCAACTTTCAATTGCTTATGTTCCACCATAGGAATTGCCTTGTTATCAGGTGTCTGCAACCTTGGTTTCTTCATCTTTTTTCCAGACAAATAAAAAATAAAGATAAAGCCAAAAGATGAATTTTAATAAATATGAATATGAAATTACTGTAATATTTCAGATTCAAGCCCCTGTATTTCATTAAAAGTTACGCGGAAACATTGAGCGGGGGATTTTTCCTTCTTGTCTTTTTTTTCTTCACTTCCATAAAAATCATCTATGAATCTGCCCGCCGGGCTCCAAACGGTTTGTATTATTCCCTTGAAGTTATCTTTCATCACAGGAGTGGAACTTTCTCTGTACAGGACCATATTTTTTACCTGCTGCCTGGCAATCTCGGGCTTGCGCCATGGACACGTGGCTACTCTGAAACCTTTCATCGCAAAATAAACAGGGGTATGATAAGGGCGTTCATAATGCCAGTCGCAGATGAAAACATCCTTCGGGATAAGGTCGATAGCCCTGTGGGTACTGTTCATACTGGCTTCCCATTCCCCAATGCCGGTGGTTTTGCCGTCAATCAGCCTGTCTCCCCATATCCACAACTCACGATTTTGAAGAGCAAGATGATTACGAATTTTAGTCACCTCCCCCGCAAAAAGTTCAGCTTTATCGTTTCCGCTGCATCTCGGACATTTATTATCTCCGATATAGAAGACTTCATCCATTCCGGCATGAAAAGCATCCGCTTCAAAGACCTCACATATTTCATCCACGAGAGCGAATACCACATCATGGACTTCTGGATGAAGGGGACAATAACTTTTACAGTATAAACCTTCTTCATTTGGCCATTCATACTTTTCAGGCATTTCAATATGCGGTGTTTCATCAAACTCCGGATACTCTCTCAGTAGATTTCCCAGATGGGTATGCCATGACTGATGACCGAGAAGGTTTACCTGTGGAATAATCCTGATATCATGCTTTTTACATGTTTTAAGAATTCGTTTTACATCCTTTCCAGAAAGCGGATTTTCATTCCTTAACTCCGGATGGCTTTTGTACTCATAATTATAATCAATTCTCAGGATTAGTGTATTCACATTTCTTGGAGCCAGTTCCTGATCAATGAAATCAATGAAATCATTCACCCGGTCAACACCTGGAGAAGCGATACATAAACCTCGCACGGGTAATACATTTTGATCTGTTGATTGTGCAATAGCATTAAAAACCCCGGACATCATCATGAAGCCGAGAAGAAGTACTCTACTATTATTCATGGTAGTTTTGTCAGTTTTTCAGTATTTCTGTGCGGGAATATAACCAAAATTGTCTGATATTCACATCAAACAGCGTGAAATTTATCCATTCGTTCATCCAGAGTTTTCATAAAAAAAGAGTTTAAATATATCATTGCTACTCAATAACTCGTCTCATCCAGCTTCACTTTACCCCAGAAGGTACGATATACAAAAACAGTGTAAAACAGCACCAGTGGAAAGCCGATAGCCGTTATGGTAAGCATTATTCCAAGCGCCTTATCGGATGAAGCAGCCTCATAAATACTCATGCTATTAGCCGGATCCCCCTGGGAAAGAATAATTACAGGGAACAGCTCTATTGCCACCAGGATAAGAAGAAAACTTATTGACAGGGCTGAAAAGATGAAAGAATGAAGGTACTTCCCTTTACTCGCCAGTCTGGGCACATTCGCTATACTCAGGAAAGCAAGCAGGGGAACCCCGAATAGTATCGGATTTGCACGGAACTTATCTGTAAGATGAGGATATGAGGTAATAGAAATTATTGTAACTATTATAAACATGCCAACAAACAATAAAATCGATCTTCTTAGTAAGCGGGCAACTTTCTGAAAAAGCCTTCCTTCTGTTTTCATTGTTAAGAAAATTGCTCCATGTACCATGAAAAGGAAGAGGCTGGTCAGACCTACCGCTATTGAATAAGGATTCAGAAATTCAAGCCAGTTGCCTGTGAAAATATAATTCTCATTCATAGTTATCCCAATGAGAATATTTCCGAGAACTACTCCCAGAAGAAATGCAAGCATTGCACTGGAGACACTATAACTAACATCCCAAACATTTCGCCACCATTTCATTTCCTCCTTGCTCCTAAACTCAATGGAAACTGCCCGGAAAATGAGAAATCCGAGAAAAAGCATAAAGGGTATATACATAGCCGAAAACAGGGTGGCATAAGCTTCGGGAAATCCTGCAAATAAAGCCCCTCCCCCAATCACGAGCCATACTTCGTTCCCGTCCCATACCGGACCTACAGCATTAAGGGCAATTCTGCGGCTTTTATCATCTTTAAAAAACAGGTGCCACGCACCGGCTCCAAGATCAAAACCATCGAGGATAGCATAACCGGAAAACAATGCTCCGATGACAAGGAACCACCAGGTTGGATAATCGATACCGAGAAATGTCATAATATTTAAAAGTTTAATTTTGGATTCTGTTCAAATTGTTTGGCCATATCTTTCAGTTGCAATCTGCCCTCGATTTCGCTCTCATCATAAGGTCCTTTCTTAATTTTCCTGTCCAGAAGGTAAATGAATAGAACAAAGAGCAGAGCATAAATCAGAGTAAATAAAATTAGAGAGAAAAGTACCTGTTCGGCACTTACCGATTCTGAAAGTCCTTCAGATGTTCTGAGCAGTTTCCATACAACCCAGGGCTGTCTTCCCATTTCTGCGGCAAACCAACCCATCTGGTTTGCAAGTTGAGGCAGAAAGACTGCAAATACCAGTAGCCAGAGGAACCAACGATGTCTGAATATCTTTCCCCTCCACCACTGAAAAGTTGCATAAAGAGTTATGGCAATAAATAGCATGCCGAATGCCACCATGAAATGATAAAACTGGAAAATGGAATTTAAAGCAGTGGGCCGGTCGTCCTCCTGAAAAGCATTCAAGCCGGGAACAGACTCTTTCGCATCCCAGTGTACAAGAAAACTAAGTCCGCCGGGAATTTTTATTCCTTTAACTTCCTGTCTTTCCTTATCAACCCAGCCCATGATATAAAGATCGGCAGGGCCTTCTTTTGCAAAATGACCCTCGAAAGCAGCAAGTTTTTGAGGCTGATTCTCAGCAACTCCATCGGCAGATTGATGTCCTATGGCAAGCTGCGCAAGTGAGGAGACTGTTGCCACAATCAATGCTATTTTAAGAGCTTTACCGGAAAGCTCAACATAACGGTTTTTCAGAAGATAATAGGCATGAACGCTTATGATCAGGAAAGCTCCGGCAATAAAAGCTCCTACCCAGACATGAAGCACACGGTCAACGGAAGAAGGGTTAAATACCATAGCCCAGAAATCGGTGATCTCCGCACGGGCATCGGCTCCTTCACCAACGATGTGATATCCTGCTGGTGTTTGCTGCCAGCTGTTTGCAACAACAATCCAGATAGCCGAAAACATGGATCCGATAAAAACACCAAGGGTTGCGATAAAGTGAACCCTTGAGCTGACTTTGTTCCATCCGAAAAGAAGCACCCCGAGGAAGCCGCTTTCAAGGGCAAATGCGAATATCCCTTCTGCAGCCAGCGCACTTCCAAAAACATCCCCTACATAGCGGGAATATGCTGCCCAGTTTGTGCCAAATTCAAACTCCATGACTATTCCGGTAGCTACCCCTATTCCAAATGTAAGGGCAAAGATCCTTGTCCAGAATTTTGCCATGGTTTCGTAAATCTTTTCACCCGTTCTAAGGTAAAGACCTTCCATTACTACCATGATCAATCCCATACCAATAGTAAGGGGAGGGTAGATATAATGAAAACCAATGGTGAAAGCAAATTGAACTCGTGAAAGAATTTCAACATCCATGATAGATAGTTTTAGGATTGGCGAAGAAAAATATCTAAATAATTCACCGACTAAGTTCTGAAATTTTGCATTGCTTTCCGATGAAAAGGAGAGATTCAGGCATTATTTAGATTATTTTTTAATAAGATGGAGGGATTGGGGAGGATGGGGATTGGGACAAAACCTTTTCAGCTCCCCCTGAAATATTTTATAACATTCACAATAATAGTAAGTACAATGCTAATTAAAATTAAAGAAGTGATTGGAAAGAAGACTCTTGTATTTTCTTTTTTGATATTTATGTCTCCGGGTAAATTCCCGAACCACTTCAATAATCCGGGAGCATATTGAATGATCAGACCAATGATGATAATGAAGATACCTGCGATGATCAGCCATTTTCCCATACTTTTACTCATTTATTGCTGTTGAATTAAAGGGTTAAATTTTTTTCAGGAGAGGAAATTCTATTCCATAACCAGAACCTTGGCCCCTCTTATTTTTCCTTCTTTTAATTCTGCCAGGGCTTTATTCGCCTCTGTGAGATCATATTCCTCATAATCGGGTTTGATGTTCATTTCATCCGCCAGTTGAAGGAATTCGCTCACATCACTTCTGCTGACATTGGCCACACTTTTAATTTCCTTTTCCATCCACAGATCCCTGGAGTAATCAAGATTGAGCAGATATTTTTTGTCCATGTCTTCCTTCCGGATAGCGTTGATCACCAATCTTCCACCGGGAACAAGGTTTTTCATGGCTTCAACCACAGGTTTCCATACCGGCGTTGTATCAATGATGCTATGCAGCTTTTCCGGGGTTTCATCAGTGGATTCTCCTGCCCAGACTGCGCCAAGTTCTTTTGCATGTTTTCTTTCTTTGGGATTTCGGGCAAAAACATAAATATTCGTGTCAGGATACTTTTCTTTCACCATTTTCAATACAAGATGTCCCGAAGCGCCAAAACCTGTCAGGCCAAGCCTCTGGCCATTCTCAATCTTTGAAAGCATCAATGAGCGGTAGCCAATGGCACCGGCACATAGGAGTGGTGCAGCCTCTGAATTGCTTAGTGCTTCGGGAATCTTATAAGCAAACTTCTCAGGAACTTTCATGTATTCGGCATAACCCCCGTTTTCATCCCTGCCGGTAGCCTTAAATTCCGGACAGAGATTTTCATTACCCGATTTGCAATATTCACAAACTCCACAGGAAGCATATATCCACCCTATTCCTACCCTTTCTCCTGTTTTGAATTTTTGGGCTTCATTGCCCATGCTTTCAATAATACCAACAACCTGGTGGCCTAAAATAATTGGAAGCTCCGGAGGTGGTGTGCGACCCTCAATTTCATCGAGCTCGGTATGGCATACCCCGCAAGCGGATACTTTAACCAGCACTTCATCCTTCTCCGGTTCGGGTTTGGGGATATCTTTTTTTACAAGTGGTTTTTTATTTTCAGAGAGATCGTTTAACTCGTTAAGAAACATTGCTTTCATACGATTATTTTTTTCTGACATGAGTTTTAAATAAACATGCAGGATAAAACCCTAAAATAAAAGATTGTTTCATTTTGTTCAACTCTTTAGGAATGTAATTGTTCTGATTTAATCTTTAAAAGTTATGCAGTTATGCAGTTGTGCAGTTGTGCAGTTGTGCAGTTACTCCCCCGCATAACGCTCACAATACTCCCAATCCCCTCTATAGTATTCCCTTATTTCCTCAAGATGAGAAGGATCGGCCAGCTGCTTTTTTTTAATCAAAGTCCATGGGATCAGTTGTGAAAAAAAGGCGACCATGTGCAGGAGATACTGACGGTAACGATAATGGCTCCTGTTGATGAACCTGTAGGGAGTTTTTAGCTTCTGATAGGGATAGAATTTGTTGAATTTTTTTAAAATGAGTAGCTGTTTCTGACTGAATGCCCTGTTTACAACATTATTCTTATTGGCTTTTTCACCAATCTTACTTCCGGTATATTCTTCGATTATCTCAAAGAACCGATCAGGGTCATTTTGCAGCAAATCCAATGTCAGAATAAGAGGAGGGTTGCTGGTATGCTTTTCCAGGTATTCGATTTTTTCCCGGTAATATAAATCTTCTCTTTTCCAGATTCCTTTGTTGTTTTCCAGATCAAAAAACTCATGAAATTCTTTGCCACCGTGTTTTCGGATGTAATACTTATACCTGGATAATATCCATTTATCATGACGCCGGAGAAGAAGGATGATCTTTGCATGAGGAAATCTCTGTAAAATATCATCTGCAGCTTCTTCAATATTATAATCCTTTTCCGAGGAGAACATGTGGTTTTCCCTGAGATCGTCCGGATCTAATTGTTTATACCTGTTAAACCTGTGTTTTTTATGAAACCTGACATTACTGAGATTGGGGAATATCTCTTTTTGTAAAAAAGTTGAGGCGACTTTTGGGTATCCTAGATGGAAATAAATATCTTTTTTATCAGGCATCTTTTTGTAAATCTTTTAAGTATTCAAACCGGGAACAAAGATGCAAAAAATGATCATTTATTTCTAAAATTATAAGGGTATTCCCAAAGAATGTTTATTCGAAGAATCTCCATTAATGCCTCCCGGCCCTCTTTCGCTGTCGCCGTATCATTAGGAGTGAAAAAACTTTTCGGAGCGGGCTCAATTATTGGTTGGATAACTGGTTCAGTGAACTTAACTCCCATCCTTCAAATGAAACAAGCTTTGCCGTTCCACCCAGGCTGGTTAATGCTATATGCTGTCCTCCGATGTTGTCCCTTCTTACCAGGCGGGATACGCAATACTTTCCACCATTAATAAATACTTCGACAAAATTTTGATCAACAAAGACCTGCAATTTCAGGCTCTCTCCGTGATTCCATTCTTTGATCGGGATTTTCACACCATCCACATTCAATATATTACCGCTCCAGACAATGAATAATCCTCCCTTGCCTTGCTCATCCGACAGTACATTCATACCGCAAAATGAAGCATTATGCAGATCAAATTCTGCATTTATTTCAAGTTGATCACTCTTAAAATCTTCAACTGTATAATAGGCGGTTCCAGGACCATCTACAGGCAATTCCCGTGGTTTCATCTCATAATGTTCTGATCTCAATTCTTTCAGCGTCCCAACCGCTTGCTGTATCAATTCTCCATCCCTGATGCTTAATTTGCGTGGAAGGGCAAAACATCCGTTCCAGAGGGGATTACTGTTTTTGAGCGGTTCATTCATATATGTGGGCAACCAGTCCCTGTCCCAGCCGGGCATCCATGCCATCAGAAAAAGGTTTCCATCATCATCCAGAATTGCTTCCTGTGCATAATAATGTCCGCTGTAATCTATGGGAGCCTCCTTCTCAGGGATAAATTTCAAATTCTCAATGTCGAATTCCCCGATAAAATAATTCACCCTGTCTACAGGGGCATCTGTGGAAGCCATAAATATCCATTTATCACCCAGAGGCCTGAATTCAGGTACTTCAAGATTCCGGTACTTATTTTTTGGCACAGTAAAGAGATTACCCTTATAATCCCATTCTGTCAGCTCTTCATTTTGTGCTTCAAAAATGGGAACAGGGACGTAGTCTTCTTCAAAAAGATCGGCGCAGGCAATTAAAAATGTCCGTCCCTCCTCTTCAAAGACGAAAGGATCCCGCCAAAAATCATCATATGGGGGAAGACCGGGATGATCAAGGGTGAGGATTGGATTTTCTCCTTCATGGCTCCATTCAGAAAGATTGTCATTGGTGAATTCAGCCTGCCAGAATTCCATAGGTCCGTCCTTACTCTGTGAATAGAATGCCAGCCTCTCCCCTTCTTCAGTTACAATTGTTGATCCCGATCCTATAGCATTAAGCCCGAGTTCGAAAGGCGGGGTTAGCCCCGTTTTCATATGCTCCCAGTGCAAAAGGTCCCTGCTTCTCGCGTGAGCCCAGTACCATCCCCCGGGATGATAAGCAAAAGGCTGAAGCCCGTAGAAAATATGATACCAGCCATTATGATATATTCCTCCATTTGGATCCCCCATGCAACCAACAGGCGGGGTAAGATGAAAAGCCGGACGTAATGTATCCTTGTTTATATTAATGGCCGAATCCCTGATGGCTATATTGATATTCTCCGGGATAAGATCCCAGCTCTGTGCGTTTAATTTCCCTGCGGAAGAAAACAAAATTACAAGCAGGGAAATATACGATATGAAATGAAAAGAATTATTTTTTCTCATATTCATCGATTCGTTTATGTAAAGATACACGACCGAGCATCTATGCTAATTTTCTACAAATTTTCTACAAATTTAATGCTTAATTTTGTATCCAACAGATCAGCAATGAAATAATGAAACTATTATTTATTGAGGACAATCAAAAACTAATTGAGGATGTTTCAGATTTTTTAAAGGATCAGAACTATGTCCTGGGTATTGCAAATTCTATAGAACAGGCCAGAGAAAAGTTTCTGATGTACGAATATGATCTGGCGATACTGGACCTGGGGCTTCCCGACGGAAACGGAATGAAATTAATAAGTGAAATAAAGAAACATCAGCCGGATATGGCTATATTGATATTAACAGCCACTCATTCGCTCGAGCATAAAGTTGAAGGCTTAAATCTTGGTGCGGATGATTATCTTACCAAACCATTTCACAAGGCTGAACTTAACGCAAGAATTCGTTCTATCCTTCGCCGGAAAATATCACATGGAAAGAACATTCTCCAGATTAATGAAATTCAAATAAATATTGATATACGGCAGGTCAGGGTCAACGACAAAATTATCAACCTTACCCGCAAGGAATATGATTTACTTCTCTATCTAATTGATAATGAAACCAGACTTCTCACTAAGGAAAACATTGCAGAGTATCTCTGGGGCGATCATATTGATCATGCTGACAATTTCGATTTCATCTACAACCATATAAAGAATCTTCGCCGGAAACTTTTAAAAGCAGGAGGCCATGATTATATAGAATCGGTATATGGAGTGGGATATAAATTTAAAAGGTCATGAAAAAACCAAAATTCAGGCTCCTCAGTAAAGCAGTGTTTTTTTACCTGCTTATTACCCTTATTTCCTTCATTATAAGCGCATTTATTCTACAAAAGGAAGCGAATAAACATATGCACAACATTCTGGAAAATCGCTTTGAATATCAGGAAAGGTTTATTGAAAGAATATTAGAAGATAGGCCTGAGAAAATATCTCGCTTTGAGCATACGCATGTAGAGAAGGTATCAAAGAGACCTGAACAAAACAGATTTTCTTTCCGTCGAACTGTATTATCGCATCACGGATAATAAAATTGAGAGAATTCGCCAGGTTTACAGAGAAATTGATGACAGGGATAATATCATGCTTTCCACCTATGCCAATGTTGGAACCGATTATTCCCTGGGTTCTGAAGTTATGTTGAGCTTGGACCTCTTTAACTGGTGGGAGTCTGATTTTTCCGGAAACTTTTATAATTACCGTGTACAGGGAAATGTTAATGGCAATGAACTTGACAGAGAAAGCTTCACCTGGTCGGTAGAGTGGAACAATATCTTCAAACTTACAGAAACCACACGCATACAGATCAATCCTGAATATGACAGTCCCGAAATCGAAGCCCAGGAAACCGAATCAGCTAGTTTTGAAATAGACGGAGCCATTCGCCAGTCTTTCATGCAGAATAAGCTTATCCTCACCCTGCAGGTTAGAGACATTTTCAACACCGACAGGCATGAATCGGAAATTGATGAAGAAGATTTTTATTCCTATCGTCTCTATACCCACAGAGCACCCATTGTAATGCTGAACCTTACCTTCCGGATTAATAATTACGGCAGGGACAGAGGAGAAAGATTCAATGGTGGCGGCGGCGATGAAGGAGGCTTTGAGGGGGGCGAGATGTAGGGGGAGTAACTGGAGTCGCGGTGCTCTGGGGAGGACACAGGGAAAGAATTACACAGAGGACCGGGAAACACTGAGAGCCACGGGGGAAATATGGATTGGCGGGATGTATTGGAGTCGCGTGCTCGTGGGAGGACACGGAGGGGGATTTTACACAGAGGACCCGCTGAGGAGTCACGAAGAACCACAGAGGGAAATGGAATAGCAGGGCGTATTGTAGTCGAGTGCTAGTGGGAGGGTGCAGGGGGTATTTTTTTGTCGTTGACAAAAATGGATATGCTCAGGATGGTGTATATAAATTTATGATGTATTAATAACGAGGATGTTTTTTTAACGGGCCTGGAGGGCCCGAATTACCTTAGCCGCGGTCACGCCCGCGGTGAATGGAAATACCAGATAGAAAAACGGAGCGGATTGTCAATTGAAATGCCAGTAAAAGCGATACCCGAAAAATGGATTTAAAATTGTAGGAAAGAAGAAAGGAATGATAAAAATGTTGCTTAAAAATTAGTTTTTATCAGAGTATACGCAGTGTTTTCACCGGGAACCACTGAGAAATAAGTGTGAACGTCAGGACGAAAAAACCTAATGCAAATGTTTCCTCCGGGTTCTCTGTAGTTCCCGGTCCTCTGTGTAACCACCTCTGTGTCCTCCCCAGAGTGTAGTAACTCAATTCAAGTGATACCCCTCACTATTCATCTCCCTCGCAATAAATGCAGGGTATTCATCATTATTCAAGGGATAATCCCAGCACCCCATCCGGTGATATAAATCTCCCCCAAAACCACTCTTAAAACGGTACAATCCGTAAAGAGGATGAGAAGGATCAGGATTGGGTGCGCAGCCAAACATATCGTATTCCCTGCACCCATATTCGCGCGATTTTTTTATGGCTTCCCATTGAAGGGAATAGGTTGCCATAAGGTTGCGGTTGTGGGAAGAGGAAGCCCCATAAAGATAGGTGCCACGATTCTTCGATAAGACAAGGAACATGGCAGCCAGATACTCCCCTTCTCTTTCTGCCATTAAAAGGCTTGTCCTCACTTTACCCTTAATGTTGTCGTGACCTCGCAAAACCGATTGAAAGTGTTCTTTTTTATGGAGATTAATATGATTGCGGAGCGCGGTTTCTTTGTATAATTCATACCATTCATCAAGATTCCCTGTGCCATATTCATGAACCCTCACTCCCCTGCGGTACGACAGCCTTATGTTATAACGCGTCTTGGGTTTCATCCGCATAAGCAG
Organism: uncultured Bacteroidaceae bacterium; assembly: GCA_964528675.1. GTDB lineage: Bacteria > Bacteroidota > Bacteroidia > Bacteroidales > CAYRTD01. The sequence continues at coordinate 17,936 of CAZGTU010000037.1, read as the reverse complement.
GTCATTTTCCTTCCTGTCGAGGTCCAGGTAAAAGGTGCTGGTAGGCAGATTATCGCTCGGGCTCTTCATGAGGTTCCAGTTATGAGTATTGAAGTTCAGTCTGAACTCCTGGCTGTTTATGGAGGGAGGACCGGTCCAGTTACCCTCATTATCATAGTAATCCTCTTCCACCGACCATGGATTTTCCCATGGCAGGTCATAACGAATAAGAATACAGTTATCAGGAAGCTGAGGACGGATCACCTCGGAAAGCTCTTCGAGAAACAAACCATAGTTTTCGTGTTCGGGTTGTACCTTCGGGCCATAAGGAATATAAGCATAACAATAATCCTCATTAATATATCTGACCAGCACAAGAATATCATCATGCAGCTTCTCATTTTCATTTGCATGCGGCGAAACCAGGTCTCTGGTAGCATTCAACCGGAAGGCATAAGGATCCATTCCCTGCCTGTTCTTCACCCTGGCCCAGAAGGCCGTTTGCTGAAGGGTATTTGTAGAGTTAATCTCCTGTATATGTTTGCTTTCTACTTCGCAGGTCATCTTTTTTTGATTTTGGCGCAAAAGTATAAAAGTTGTGGAAGGGGGCAAAGGGAGTGGAGGGTAATCGGTGATCAGTAATCGGTGATCAGTAATTGGTGATCAGTAATTGGTGATCAGTAATTGGTGATCAGTAATCGGTGATCAGTAATTGGTGATCAGTAATCGGTGATCAGTAATCGGTGATCAGTAAT
>CAZGTU010000037.1:0-17102 GCA_964528675.1 uncultured Bacteroidaceae bacterium | reverse complement strand
AATCGTCACCATCACGTATTATTCGATCATGATAATCTGGTTGGAAAAAATGATTTTTCCTGTTGTATTTGGGAATGTTTAAATTATTTTCAGATGAATGATGAATTATTTCACCTAAATTACATTCACGATTTTGTGTTACCATGGTAATAAAATATGTTCCATTACCAGAATAGTCCCAATGAGGCATCCGATGGGATTGTACACGATATTTATTCATAAATTTTTCCTCTATAAAAAAATCCTCATCATATGTTCGCCGAAATATTGCATGAAAATCTGCGGTAGGTGTTTGTTGACTGCCCCGATATGGTAAAATTGCAATTCTTATCATTTATGGTTCCGGTTAATATAGCCCCGGTGGCTATGGGAAAAGGCATTGTCATCTGAATACCGGCAATGTTTTCCATAGCCCAGATAAGATTGGAGGCGGAGGCTTCAGCCGTATGATTATCAGTTAAGGTTCCGCTGAGATTCTGACCGTTTAGCGTTAGATTCCAGTATTGAAGAATTACTTTGCCCACATAAGGATCATTGATAATCATGCAGGAACTCATGTCAAAATGGCCTTCTTCATCTTGTCCGCTAATCCTTTCAGGGTAAATGGATAAATTGAAAGGATTGGTTTCATTCACTCCTTCGCATCTGAGAGGGGGTCCGGTAAAAACGAAAACATTATATGTGTATTCTTTTTTACCGACATAAACATCCTGATTGGAGTAAACATCGTAATCCCAGAATTCCACCGTCACTGTGGCGGTTCCTTTGTATTCCCTTTCGGAATTACCGAGTTTGGTATTGTTGTCCTTTTCACATTGAGCAAATGTGAATAAAAAAAAGATGGCGAAGAATTGAATGACCATTTTATGCATTATTGCATATATTTTGAAGGACCAATGAATTCACATATAAAATTAATGTGAATGGGATTCGGTGTCAATAATTTTGATGATTTTGTTTTATTGTTTAACCATTTTGCGGGTTTTTTACAATGGAATCAGGGTTATAGAGGCACGGCGGTACCTCTTCAGGTGCATTCCTTCTTCGTTGGTAATGTTCCCGTTAGTTACATTGGGATGTAAATGATTTACCGAATAATCACTAATTTGCCTGAACTATGAAACGAATCTGTCACAAAACGGTAAAGATAAACCCCCTTATCAAGTCCCCCGATTGCGAACTCGAGTGAATGAGTTCCGGCGCTAAGTCTCTCATGTTGCAGAGTACTGACATGCTTACCCTGGAGATCGTAGATGTCGATCTTCACCGGGGAAGGTTCCTGTATCTGGAAATTAAACGAAGCGATATCTTTTGCCGGGTTCGGGTATACATTAACCAACATCTCATTGCCGGATCCGGGAGATAATTTCTCTTTATCCTCTATACCCACTATACCGGAGCCTTGCCTGATAAGGTTCCATGCTTTATTGTTATTATCATGTACTTCTCCAATCATATTATCGGGATCTACCACTGCAAATATTGCGGACTGCTCATCTACATAAGCGGGTACAATCCAATTATTCAAAGTGGCCACAACCGGTTCCCGCGCATTAATCTGGTCGAGAACAACCTCACTCTGGCCATCAAGATTCTCGATCAACAGCCCCCCGTTATCAGGATCACCGAGATAGAAGCGAACGGAGATATCGCCGTAATGATCAACGTTACTGTAATTCTGTATTCTTGCATAGATATTGGTAGTATCACCGGCCTTTACATTCTTTTTCGAAAGGATAATATCATAGGTCTGCTTAGATTGCAAATCATCATCGCTGCCACCTAGACCCCTTGAACCGGCATAACGCCAGGGCAGATTGAAGGTGAAATCGGGGTTTGTGCCGTATTTTTCTTCCCAGAATGAGGGAACCCCTCCGCTAAAATCGGGAGAGACGGCATAGTCTATTATAAGTGCACCACTGGCATCCCAGTAAATAAATGGAGTTACATCGTAAGTCTTTGTTCCGATAAGGCTGGTATTGATCCTACCGATAGAAATGTTGATCTCACTTGATTCTTTTATGGTAGTTTTGATGGATTGAATTTCTTCATAGTTTTTATTATCAAGGTACTCAAAATTTACGCTGGCCTCAGCTACAAAACTTGCACCTACACTTCCACTGATATCGTTCGAAATAGTTTCTGTCATTGTAGACTCCCGTTCGGTGATGGTTTCCGAACTGAATTTCATGTTCCAGTTTCCCACTGAAGAGGGCGAGACCGTCCAGGTAACTACATCTCCCTCATAGCCACCACTGCCGAAAGGTCTGGCGCCCGGAGGCAATGAAGTTGTTTTCGGATAAGAAAGAATATTACCTACTTCATGGCTTGCATAAGAATTCCTGGCTGCACTGCTTCTGTATGGGATCCATTGCATCCTGGTTTTTTGCGGATCGAGTGAGGGCTCAATGATCATTACATGTCGCATCAAGGAATCGTCGGTATACACAGGGTATTCCAGCAGATCGTAAGTAGAAATCAGAACCTGGAGGTTATCGTCCTCGATTGTCTCTGTACGACTGGTGAAGGTGAAAGTCCTGGAAGAACGTTTTCTTTCAACCTCCCCACCACCGTATATCTTATTGAATTCCTGGTTAATCAGCCTATCTGCAATTTCTGCATAATCGAGTGAATAAATCCCCGGTATATCTGAATCTATGGGAAGATCGGTTTTGGTCCAGGTAGAACTGATCTCTACCGAAGATTCAATCTGTTGTTCCTGAATTTCCTTATAATAAACGCTGCTGGTATTACAATTATCGGAGGATTCATAAATGGGATAACAATCCTGCAAATCAAATATTTCACCATCTATAATATCGAAATGAACAGGAGGAGTGCTCAGTACCATCAGAGGCCGGACAATGTCGCTGATCGTTTGCCTGCGGGGAGGGCCAAGGCGAAGGGCATCTCCGTCAAAATCGCCGGATACTATGCCATTTGCAATTAAATCAATTTCAATAATTTCATCGAAATAAGATTCTGTACTCAGCTTCTGGTATATCACCAGTCCACGATCATCTACAACAGCAATTTCAGTTCTTAATGAATCGTTTTGTGCCAGGTCCATATCGGTAGCAGCAAAAGTGCCAACATGATAATTATTTTTATCATTGTACAATCCATAGGCATTTACAGGGGATAGCTGTGAGAGAGAATTCATATTTTCATCAAAACTATAGCTTTTCAGGGTATTTCTGGCTGCCAGTTGCACTTCATCGAAACCATTCCGGTCGGCATCTGCAGCGTACATTGTTAAAGGCCATCCATTATTGCCATTGGATCCGTCAATGCGTTCCTCTTCACCCATAAGGCCAAATCCTGTTGAGCTTCCGCGAACAGCCCGTAAAAAGATCTGGGAAGAGCCTACGCCGGTTTCAACAATCTGGTAGCTAACGGCAACATCCTCAACAAAGTCATTATCAAAATTTCCCGCTACCACTGCCAGTCGTCTTATATAATCGTTACTGTTGGATTTATCAGAATGAAAAGGCTCGCTGGTTTTAAACATATATTCTATCTCCCCATCCATCATGCGGTACATATATGCATCGAGACGCCAGCCAAAATCATCGTCGTCGGGGTATTCTGTTACTGCTACAAGCACAATCTCATCCAAACCATCCTCATTGAAGTCACCGGTGCAAATATCGTAAAGACTTCCCCGTGAAATACCATTGGCAGCATTATACATGTCAGGCTTCAGCATTATGGTATAGGCAGAATCTTTGAGTACAGGCATCCCGGTATTTTCATCCATATCGTAAACCGCGATCCACACCGGACCGCCTTCAGTACCTTCCCTGTCGGTCATATATGCCAGCACTATCTCCTCCTGGGGATCATCATCCAGCTGACCTTTTTTCAACGAAAGCAAGCGGGGAAGTGAATTGTTTCTGACATAATATTCAGGCATTTCATCCCCGGTTAGATTGATTTTGTAATCGGACGTAACTTTCAATGAATTGGGATCGATCTCCGGTATATACATTACAATATTGGTATCTCGCACCTGCCAAGCAGCCACTACATCGGAATAACGATCACTGTCAAAAAAACCCGAAAGGATCCGTACCGGCGAACCCTCGTTGAGTACCTGCAAGTCATTCTCAAGGATCAACACCCGGTCCTTTTCAAGTATACCATTTTCATTGATACTTCCAACAGCATCAAAAATCCGGAATTCCACGGTATCGTTTTGGGTTCTAATGGTAAATAACTCGGAAGATTCGCCTATGATATAGTTTTCCTTTAGAATATCTTTTCCCTGGAGCTGAGAATAAACGTAATGTTCAGAAAAAGTAATCAGTAGAAGAAATACGATGAGGCTAAATGAGGATGTAGAGCTTTTCATCTTAATTGATTTTTTATTAGTTTATGGATAACCTGAAAAGATTAATAAAGTTTTGATTTTGAGGAAAAAATAGTTTCTAAATAAGGAGGGAGGGAGGGGGCTGTCGATTAGCGGCCCGCCAGCCATTCGGTGATCAGCGCTTCGGCGGGCAGGCAGGGCAGCATATCCAGGTATCTAACTTGTTATTGCCAGTGTTCAAAGTAAGCGGTGAACGGCCCTTTGACTGACGCTCAGGGACCGAAGAAGAAGAGGTAAGCGGTGAACGGTAAACGGTTTGATCTCCACAATACGGTAGTATTTTTCATGAGTTATGGCAGTTGGGCGGCAGGAGGTTACTGAATGTTTATACTGCAATAAGTCAGTTCTTTACGGGATTTAGTTAGATAAAAATCCACCACGGTGGGGGCCGTCACTCGGAGAGGATAGCAGGCAGGATTGTTCCCGTCTGCCATTGCTTTGGCCTATGCTTCGGCGGGCAGGTATGGTTTATGGGTTTATAGACTGCGCTTTGAAGCAATTTGCCTACTTTTACTTTATTAATTCCTCTCTTTTTCGGGCTGTTTTAAATTTTCGGAAGGGTTATTGTTCTTCCTTTGTTCCGGGGGAAGCTCTAATATTTTGCTTTCGTGTCAAATGATGTTTATTCAATAATGCAGTCGAAAACAGAGTGAGTGGGAGAGCGAGAGTGAGGAAGGTTCACTGGGTGTGTTGTTGGCGGAGCATTTAAGCATAGTATGACCCCGGTAGGGGTCGAATTCCAATAGCCACGGGTGCAACCCGTGGTAATGACGCGGTGGTGATCCCGCCGAAGTAAATACAACATTTCGGAGGACAATGCTAATAGAGGCGGAATGCAGATATGCCAGTTGTGGTAACTGGTAGTGTAATGATTTCAGGGCATTATGGTGTATTAGCGATAATACTGGCGGGTGTGTGTTATGGGCGGAGGAGGAGAGAGATTTCCTCAATTAACAATGATTTATCCAGTAGAACCGATGCATGTCATTCCGAACTTCGGTTACTGAGTAGTCGAAGTAATGAGGAATCTCTCAATCCGGAGGATTGGTATTTCTGTCTGCAGATTACTTCAAATATCCATGTCTTTTTTTATGCAACTTATAAAATTTGTTATTTTACAGGGGGCTGGGGGCAGGAGGCGGGCAGGGATTACCGAGGGTCAACACGTCTTTATTTAAAATCAATACTCATCTTCTGTTGACTGAAATTCCCTTTTTTCTTCAACCGGTGCAAAACCATTGGCAATAAAGGAACAGGATTTTATGCGAACGGGTAACAGATTGTTGCAGAATTCATCGAAGCTATTATTTCTGAACTTGCATTTAACGAAATCGATTGGGGAGGTGGCTTTTTCTACCTTCAGAAATACAATGTCAAGATCTTGCCAGACTACTTTTCGGGTCTGGCGGTTGTGTTTGAATTCACATTTCTTGAAAAGAACATTTTCGGTATTATCAAAAATGAACATATGAAGTTTTTCAGAGTCTCTAAAAATTGATTTTTTAAATTTGATATTCCGGCTGTCTCTTATAAAAACCAGGTTGAAGGTGCACTTGTAAATTTCAGATTTTGTAAATCTAAAATTACTGACCCTGTCCAAAACGAGTCCGGTGGTGCCACATCCATACAATCCAACATTTTTAAATTCGATATATGAGGAATTTTCAAAACTGGCAGTGCCACCCTCACAGTCGGTAGGAGTATCGTGTCCCACAGTCATATTTTCGAATGATATTCCTTCACAATCTCTAAAATTCAATACCCAGTCATCATAGTTGGTCGTGATAAGTTCAACCTTGCCTTTTCCTATAAATTTAACATTTTTCAAATCATGGAATACCATTCCCATTCCCGAAACAGTATCTTTTGAATAATAAGGCGAAAAGCTCAGCAATGAATCGTTGAAAGAAAGATCATATCTGCCGCTATTCAGATAAATGGTCCTTTCGGATCCCAGTGCTCTGACCAGCTCAAACTCATTAAAAACTTCAATTCCTTCAAAGACTTTTGCAGTGGGAGAATATCCGCTTATAATAATGGAAACAAGAAGAAAATAAAAATTCATACAACTTTGATTTGTAGGATCTGTAGTCCTTAAAAATATGAGAATAAATTTGATTTTCCAGGATGTTTTTTTCAAAAGAGCCTTCAAGATAACATTAGATTCATTCAATTACAAGTTCAACCCTGGTATATACAACCATTCATAATTACAAAAATTTTCATTGAGAAAAGTCTTAAGAAAAAACACATCTAAACATTTTTTTATTTAATCATCTAACCCCCCCCCATATTTTTACATATTAATCGTATTTTTTTAATTTTATAATTATTGTTGTTTTATTTTATATTTTATACTTTTTATTTATTTTAAACATCAATTTAAATATTTACAAAGCATTTTAATTACTTTTTGTAATTATAAATAATATTATTGTTAAATATTATTTTTTTTAATGTTTTTTATTTTTAGATATTTTTTGTATTATTGCATCATATTTAAGGGGGTAAAAATATTTTTTTACTTTTTTTATAGAATATCTAATTAAAGTTGTCAAATAAAAAGTAGTATTATGAAATCAAAATTAGAGTACATCTGGCTGGACGGGTATAAACCCACGCAAATGATGAGAAGCAAAACCCTTGTTTTAAGCGATTTTAGCGGTAAACTTGAAGATGCTCCAATGTGGTCATTCGACGGATCCTCAACTAATCAGGCTGATGGAAGTTCATCTGACTGCCTGTTAAAGCCTGCATTTATCTGTAAAGATCCTCAGAGGAAAAATGGTTATCTCGTGATGACCGAGGTGTTAAATCCTGACGGAACTCCACATGAATCCAATGGAAGAGCAACCATTGATGATGATGATGACGATTTCTGGTTCGGTTTTGAGCAGGAATATGTATTATGGGACCTTGACCATCACACACCACTGGGTTTCCCGGCTCCGGGTTACTATCCTCCCCCGCAGGGGCCTTTTTATTGTTCTGTAGGAGCGGAATACAATATAGGAAGGAATATGGTGGAAGAACATCTTGATGCTTGTATTGAGGCAGGATTGAACATTGAAGGTGTCAATGCAGAAGTTATGAAAGGTCAGTGGGAATACCAGATTTTTGCGAAAGGGGCAAAAGAAGCTGGTGACCAGATCTGGGTTGCCCGGTATCTTGCTGAAAGAGTCGGTGAGAAATTTGGGGTTCGTGTCAATCTGCAACCCAAGCCGGTTGATGGGGACTGGAACGGTTCAGGAATGCATGCCAATTTCTCAAACAGCCTGATGAGAACCTCTGGGGATGAAAAAGTCTTTACTGCTATATGCGAACAATTCGGGAAATGCATCCCGGAACATATATCCGTATACGGAGCAGACAATCATAAACGGCTCACAGGCCAGCACGAAACGCAGTCCATCGATAAATTCTCCTATGGTGTATCCGATCGCGGAGCATCAATCCGTATTCCTATTTCAACCATCGAAAACGGCTGGAAAGGCAGACTCGAAGACAGAAGACCTGCATCTAACGCCGATCCATATAAAGTTGCAGCACGAATTGTTAAAACAGTGAAAGAAGCGGAAGTGCCGGTTGAAACTATGAATTAATTAAATACCCTATAAACCTAATGAAGAGGCTTATTCCAATCGGGATGGCCTCTTTTTTTTAAATATCTGAAATCTCCTCATCAGAAAGTCGTTCCCACTCCCTGAAAGCGGCTAATTCATCCTTCATGGAATCAAGCAGCCAGATAAATATGGCTGCATCGTCAATCAAGCCTCCGGGCATAAAATCAAAAATCGCATCTATGGGAGAAACCAGGTAGATAAATGCTCCGATTATGAGCAATATTTTTTCTTTGGGAATATTTCTGTATTCACCTTTGATGTAAGCTTTCAGTAAGCGGGAAAAAAGAAGTATGGTATCATAGGCTTCACTTAATTGTGATCTTCCGCCTTCCATCTTCTGTTTTGCCTGAATCAACAGACTATTTAGACGAGATCTGTCACTCAAATAATCCGATGCCGCACGTTTATATCTGTTAAAATACCTTCTTTTTCTATCCATACTGCAAAAATAAAGCTATTTGCAAAATGTTCAAAATCTATTGCCGGGCTTGTTTTCTCCTGTAATCCCGGAAATTTAAAACCCCTGATATAATCAACGCAACAAAGAAACCAATTAATGTTATCATGTTAACCGTATCGCCATCAAAATCGGCACCACTTAATCGCTCAGCGAGATATTCGATATAAGAAAGTGGCAAATTTTTCCTGCCCAGCTTTTCAAGTACATTAAAATGCCAGTCAGTTAGCGGACAATAGCCCCATCCGTAAAAAATTCCCAGTATAAACCATGAGCCTCCGGTTAAGGAAAGTGTAATCAGGTTAGCTACCCGGGTTTTCTTCCAGATCCAGCCAAAAACATTAAAAATAATAAGTATGGTATGGAAAATGACAAAGAATATATCGATGATTGAATATATCATAGTACAATATACAATTTAGGCCATAATACTGGAAATAAACTTTAAAAGAATTGTCTAAATTATAAAAATGTATTCATCTTACCCAAATTGATCGATTCCGCTTCTTACCTGAACAAATATGCAGAAAGACCAATAATTATCCTTAGCTTTGGAAGATTGGCTAATCCGGGTGTATATCCTTTCAATCCTATCTCCTTTCATCTAAATCAAGAAAAAAATTAAATGAAATACTTATATACGAAGCGCAGATTTATCAAGCACATTCCCATATTGCCTTTTATTTACGGAGCTGTTATCTTACTTGTATTACTCGACCTGTGGGTAGAGATCTATCACAGGATCTCTTTCCCCATTTATGGCAAACCTTATATTAAAAGGGGGAAATACATAAAAATTGACAGACACAAACTCGGGTATCTTAATCCCATGCAAAAAATAAATTGTGCCTATTGCGGATATGCAAACGGACTAATCCGTTATGTTACAAAGATCATTGCAGAAACCGAAGATTATTGGTGTGGGATTCAACACAAAAAAAGTGACGGTTTTTTACCCCCGCCACATCATGATCATTTTATCAAATACGGTGAAGAGAAAGCTTATGAATCAATCTTTGAATCTAAAAAAGAAAATAAGTTTTAGAAAAGTTTCAGTGTTCTTTAATCAATGGTCCATGTTCCGGAGAAGCTATCCTCACCTAAATAATGAGTATATGAGCCATTCCCTGCACTATCCCAGGTAATCTCATAAAACAATTCCCCATACATGCAATACTTTACAGAGCCCGCTCCATCATCATTCACGATAGTTTCAATTCTCAGGCTTTCCGCATAGGCATCTTCCTCGGCTTCAATTATTTGATTAAATGTACAATTTTCATTTTCATCTACACTCCAGTTATAAATCCAGAATAAATTCTCACATTCTGATGGGTTATCATCCATGGCACATACCCATTGATAATTATACTTTATCTGTCCTGAAGAATTATCCTTCGATTCCCAGGCTTGCAGGTAATTATAACGATCTTCTCCGCCATACTGGATATCGATATCCCAGTAATTTTTTTCAGAGTCATCGCGATATGTCCACCACATGGTTAATACATAGGCTCCACCATAATTCCAGGTCCATGTGTAGGTCTCAGAGGATTTTTTTCCTGCTTTAACAGCATCCTCCGGAGGAATAAACTGGTCTGAGAAATCACTCCAGTCGGCAGCAGATTCAACATAATCCACAGCCATCTGTGCATACTCATTTTCCGAGTTTTTCAAGCCATCAGGTAACTTTTGGATTACGGCTTCAGAGTCAAATCCAATGGTTTCAAATTCTCTGACTTTCGGTTCGTCATCCTTTGAGCATGAAAAATTCAAAACGAACGAAGTCATTAACAATGTTAAAATAATCTTTTGATTTTTCATAGTTGGGTTATTTTTAGTCATTTCAAAATTAATAAATCATTTTATTATTTACTCAGATCATAATAAGGTTCTTCAACAGTAATTTCAGAAAAAATGTTTGGCATTTTTAAGAATACTTTTGATGATTATTTTCTGATTAGTTGAAAATATTGATATTATATTTTAACCTAACCGATTTCTGAATAACTTGCCACTTTTATTACAGATGGTATAATGAAAGAAATACTTTTAATTGGTTTTGGCGGATTCATAGGAAGTGTATCCCGTTATTATATTTCCAAAATTAATCTACTGGTGGACTATTTTTCTATACCCCTCGGTACTTTATTAGTGAATGTACTCGGTAGCTTGCTCCTGGGCTTTCTAACCGGTATTGCTGAAAGAAGTGTTTTAATGAATCTTGAATTGCGTTTGTTTTTAATGATAGGGCTATGCGGCGGATTCACAACATTTTCAACCTTTACAGGTGAAAACCTTATGTTAATGCGCAATGGACAATTTTTAACGGTAGCGATTTATTCTGGTATGAGTATTTTCTTCGGTTTTCTTGCTGTTTACCTGGGATACATCTCAACAAAACTTTTGTAAGATGAAAAAAGCAAAAGAAAGAGTATTAAAAATATATGCCAGTAGCACAGACAAAATAGGCCAAAAGCTACTATATGAGCATATCGTAGAAATTGCAAAAGACAAAGGAATATCAGGGGTAACGGTTTACCGTGGAATAATGGGATATGGATTGAGCAGCAGCATTTCTTCATCAAAATTCTGGGAACTCACAGAAAAGTTGCCAGTTGTGATTGAATTAATCGATTCTGCAAAAAATATCAAGACATTTTACAGGAATATCGAACAGGATCTGCAGGAAATGCCCAAAGGATGCCTGGTTACAATGGAGGAAGTTTCTGTAAAACTGAGGAAGAAAGGGGATATTGGATAATGTGGTGGGATGATGTGGTGAAGATAATGAGGTAAAGATCATGTGGTGGGATGATGTGGTGGGATAATGAGGAAATAGGAAAAAGCCAATGATAGCAACCGGTCATCGAGCTTTGGTTGGTGAGCGGCGATTACTGAGCGACAGTCGAACTAAGTCGAGTTGGATAATGGGGGGAGGTGTCATTGGCGTTTTTGCCTGTCAGGATTATGAAAACGTGCTTTGCTCATTGTTTTTAAGTTTTCCGGCGGGGTATTTACGGTTATCTCACACCCTCCGGATAAAATATATTTTCTGCCTTTTTCATTCTGAATCAATTTCTTTGTTTTTTCAGCAAGTTTATCCACCGTCAAATCCTGAATTTCGACCGGGTTAATATTTCCGCATCTTATAACTTCAGGCCCCATCTCATTAAATGCATATTCCATATCTACCTGCCAGTCAAGATCCAATATATCGATATCTAATTCTTTAATATAACACAACAAGTGACTTATATCCCCGCATATATGAAGTTTTACCTTTCCTCCTTTCTCGTGGATGAAATCAATGATTTCGCGGTGACGTTCCAGGATAAAATCTTTGTACAATGCAGCGTCGATCTGCGAACAAATGGCATCTCCCATGCCAATGATATCACATCCGGCTTCAATCTGTGCGAGCGCAAAATCCTTTGCTGTAATAATGCATTTGTCCATCAGAAGATTACATAGATCGGGATCTGTCATTAGAAACACCAGCATTTCGCTAATACCGGCAAGGTCACATGCTTCGGCAAGTGGACCTTCAATCCATCCGATAACCGGGACTTCTCCTTTCAATTCTTTTTGAAAAAGTTCCGCACCTTTTATACGGTCTCTTGTTCTTTTCTCTTTATAAACATCAGGATTTTTCAGGTTTTTAACATCGTCAATACTTTGTATTAGCTTTTCCTCGCATACGGGAACAGCTTCATCGGGAAAACTTACTTTCGCACCAAAGGCTGAAGTCTCCCGGTAAGGATCAGAGATCAATCCTACCATATCCATGTCGAATGCTTCCATGGCTTTTAGATTGCTTTCTACCAGCACCCTGTAATTGGAAGCAAATTCTCCGTAAGTTTTGTTATTATAGCGCGCTGCAAAATGCATCAGGATGGGACGGAAAAGCGGTGGAGAATCCAGTTCCTTTCCTTCCAGTAAATGATTTAATTTTTGTTTGGGAGTCATCGTTAATGAATTTATTTCATTTCATAAATATAGTGATTTTACTAGAATCTAAAATTTCACCGCCAATCCCCCACCAACCCCAAACCGGTTGTCATAACTGGCTTTCAAAGAAAAGCTTCTCCCCAGGAAATATTCCAGTCCGGTCGACCAGACGAGCTCATTTTTGAAATTTAGGGGTTCACCGGTTTCTTCATCTGTAAGATCATTCACCCAGCCAAAATCTGCCATGTATTCTATTTCGCCGAATAAGATGGTTCGTGGAAATATCATCAGTTCCCGTTCAATACCTATCTGGGGTCGTAATTGATTATCCACACGCACATCCAGATGAAACATATAGGGAGTGAAAAATCTAAATCCGGCAACTGCAGTAGGTGCAATCTCATTAAAGTCCAACGGTTTTTCTTCATTTTCCACGCTCACCCCTGCAAAAACACTGAAATAATCGTACAAATACCGTTCGTAGGTAAACTCGGCTTCGCCGATTTGATTCCAGCCATATTCAGCATTCAGGTTAAACTTATTTCTGATATTGGACAATGCAAGATTTATTGCAGCTTTATGAGAAGCTATATCTGCTCTGCCCCATGAATAATACTGATTGGTTTCATGCTTTAACTCCCAAACCGGATGTCCTTCAAGCCGGGGATCGCGAGGCGTATCATAGCTGAATATTCTTGCCATGCCTCCCATCATATGATAGAGTATATGGCAATGGAAAAACCAATCGCCATATTCATTGCCATAAAATTCGATGCTTATTTTTTCCATCGGAGGAACATTGACAGTATGCTTCAAAGGGGAGTATTCCCCGTTTTCATTTATAACCCTGAAAAAGTGACCGTGCAGGTGCATGGGGTGGTGCATCATGGTGAGGTTGTTAAGGATAATCCGGGTTATTTCCCCTTCTTTAATCTTTATTTTATCGGCTTTATACAGCGGAACACCATTCATACTCCAGACATACCGGTTCATGTTGCCGGTCAGGTTGAGGAGAACTTCATTGACCGGTGCATCTTCCTTAAAGCTTGTTTTTTCGGGCGATTGCAGATAGTCGTAGTTATACTCAGCGAACATGTCCATGTCCTCCATACCCTCGTCTTCTTTCATGTTCATATCATCGTCTTCAGCCATTTCCATTTCATCCTCTTCATCCATATCCATACCCCCGTCTTCTTCCATGTCCATTTCATTATCATCACCCATATCCATGTCATCATCCATTTGCATGCCCCAGTTTTCCATCATCTTGTAGGGTTCCTCCTTTTCCGGCTGAAATTTCAGGGAGGGGGCGCCCATTCTCATATCCATCCGGGCCATTTTCTGCATCATTTCAATTTTATCCGGCTTTTGAACTTCCGGAGCCTGCAGCGTCTCACCCTGTCCTATAAAAGCGGAGGAATAACCTGACCCATCCTGGGCAGTTGCCCGGAATTCTATTTTTCCATTTTCTGGTATGGTAACAATGAAATCGTAAGTTTCCGCTACACCAATAAATGTCTTGTTTCGTTCAACCGGAACTACATTTAATCCGTCTGCCCCCACCAGCGTGGGATTCCCCCCCCCAAAAGTCATCCAATAAGAAGAGGATGCTGAGCCGTTTATAATACGCAACCTTACTCTTTCACCCGGATTAAAGCCGGGGTATTCCTGTTCCTGTGCACCGTTCACCAGAAAAGCAGGATAATAGATGTCTGCTATATCAGCTCCTTCCATTCGTTGTTTCCAGAAATTCAGCTGGGCACCCAAAGCGCCTCTGGCAATTACCTGATTAAGGGGAGTGGACGTTCCCTTTTTCATATTGTACCATTCATTACCCCGTTTCAGATTACGCAAAACATTCATGGGCTTTTGGTTGGTCCAGTCGGATAACACCATTACCAATTCCTTATCATAGTTTAAGGTTTCCTCCCGCGGCTCTATAACCAGCGCTCCATAAACGCCACTCTGTTCCTGGAGCATGGTGTGAGAATGATACCAGTAAGTTCCTGACTGTTTCAGTTCGAACTCATACTTTTGGGTTTCACCCGGCATTATCGGGGGAGTGTTCAGATAGGGCACTCCGTCGAAAAAGTTGGGCAGTAAGATTCCATGCCAGTGGATCGAGGTTTCTTCATCCATCTCGTTTTTCACATAAATCACCGCATAGTCTCCTTCGGTAAATTGTAATGTCGGGCCGGGAATTTTTCCGTTGATCGTCATGCCGGTAACTTCTTTTCCTGCTTTATTGACTTCTTCCTGCCTTAAGGTAATGCGGTGGGTGGTGGTATCGGTTTGCGCAATTACCGGCAATTGTGTGATAATAATAAAGAGGACTGGGAAAAGTAAAATGATTTTATTTTTCATGAGGGTTATTTGTATTGTTTATCCGAATAAGTTTTACAATATCGAGCCATACATCTTCAACCTCAATTTGTTCAGGTTTGAATCCGGCTTTCAGCAAATTTTCGTAAGTTTCACGGTTAATATTTGCCCCGTAAATATGCAGGGGAATAAAGTTTAGGATGTCCATTAGTGGTCCAACTACCTTTTTATGACTTCTTACATGTTCGAGCATTAATATTTTTCCGCCGTTTTTGCATACGCGTTTTATCTCTTTTAGCCCCTGTACAGGATCGGGCACTGAGCAAAACACGCAGGATGTAACCACAGCATCAAATGTGTTATCCTTGAATTCCATATTTTCAGCATCCATTTCCAGTATTTTTGCTTTTCCCTTGTTTTCAGCTTTTTGCCGCGCAATTTCAACCATTTTGGGACTGAAGTCAATGCCGGTCAGATCAACGTTATCTGGATAATACGGGATATTTCTACCTGTGCCGATTCCAACTTCCAGCACCTTTCCTTTTACTCCCGATAACAATTTTTCTCTCCACCCGGAAGCAGCCATTTCCATGGGTTTATCAAGGATATCGTAAAATTTTGCAACCCGGTTATAACGGTTTTTTATTTTGTTTGCCATGGTACTAATTCTTTAGCTGTCTTCTTTTTGACAAAAACAATGGATGAAACCAGGTATTACATCAAATATTTATCCTATCACTTCAAAATTCCGCATCATCCCCATATCTTCGTGTTCCAGGTTATGGCAGTGGTAAACATAGATACCGGTGTAATCTTCAAATTTCAGCGCTATTTTCACTTTCATTCCGGGCATTAACAAAAAAGTATCCTTCCATCCTTCGTCAATAAATCCGTCTTTCACGGTTTCCCAGGCTGTCCGTTGCATTTCGGAAACATCCCTTTCAATAATTTGAAATTGCAGACCGTGCAGGTGTACCGGGTGAGGCATACGCATCATGTCATGCATCATCCCCATGCCTCGCCCGTCGTCACCATTAATAAATTCCCAGATTTCCGTTGTATTCAATTTCACTTTTTCCCAGTCGGCCACTTCCTTCATTCCGAAAGTTTCACCGTTAATGACCCACTGCATGCGCTGATTGTAAAACCGGAACTTACGTGGAGAGGCAGCATTTACGGCTTCGTGTTCCGGGATAGAACTGATGTTTTGAAATGCGGGGGGTAAGGATTTCCTTTCACCACTTTCCGAAGTTATCCTAAACGTACAAATATCGAAACCGGTGCCATTTTCCGGGCCTGAACCGGACATCCTCCGGCCTCCCATCATGCCACCGCCCATTCCAATGGAAGTGTCGTCGTTAAAGGGAAGACTTTGAAGGTATACTTTATCATCGGTATTCATTGTTGAAAAATCTTTCCAGATTTCTGCCCGTTCCCCGGGAGCCAGCATCAGGTAGGGTTTTTTCACGGGCTGTGACAACAAACCGCCATCGGTGCCGATAACGATCACATCGGAACCATCGTTCCAGGCCAGTTTGTAAATGCGGGAATTGGAGCCATTTAATACCCGGAAACGGTAAGTTGATTTTGAAAGCTGTATATTATTTTCGGGGTTTCCGTTTACCACAATCCGGTCGCCCAGAAATCCCTGCATCCGGCTCATGGGATCGTTTTGCATATAAACCAGTTGATTGTTGTTGTCAAAAATCCGGTCCTGGATAATAAGCGGAATATCATTTTCCCCTGTTGGTAAATTATTATCAGTGTCTTCAACTATAAACATTCCTGCAAGCCCCTGGTAAACCTGCGGCCCCGTTATTTCATCGGGATGTGGATGGAACCAGTAGGTCCCGGGCCGGTTGTTCACCTCAAATTCATATACATACTGCTCTCCATTATTCACTGCGTACATGGGGTGTCCATCCATTTCGGGCGAAATGTGCAGGCCGTGCCAGTGAATGATACTTTCGCGTGGAAGTTGGTTTTTAAAACGGACTCTTATTTTTTGTCCCGGCTTCACTTTAAAGACAGGTCCCAGCCATGAACCGGGAAGAATTTCCACACTTGCATTGTCTGCTTTTAGTATATCCGGCAGGTAAGAATAGACTTCTGTTTTGTTACCGCTCAATGCCTGAATATTCTTCCTTGCGGCTGTTAATTCCACATCAACATCCGGGTTAAAATCAGCGTTAACGGTGTAATTTCCTTCAGACTTTGCTGCCCCCCTGTTGGCCTCACAAAATGTAAATGCAGGCAAAAATGCAGAGGCTGCAATTCCACCTGTCATTTTTTTTATAAAAACGGATCTTTTCATTTGAGGTTATTTTTAACCCAACTTGCAGTTTGGGGGACGTAACATCCTGTCCTTCTGTATGAT
>CAZGTU010000036.1:0-39274 GCA_964528675.1 uncultured Bacteroidaceae bacterium | reverse complement strand
TGAAATCTTTGAATCTGACCTTACATTTAGAGCAGCTCGTCGCGGCTTAATTTTTTAATTAAGTCGGGAAATCATGAAACGGCAAAAAGTTGTAAAAGTAAAGAGTCGCAAGGATGAAGTTCTAAAAGTAAAATTTCTTTGGATAGAAATAAAGCTTAAGAATCCAACCTATAGAAGTTACATTATGCTAATAACTGTATTTATTTTTATCTTGCTGCTTATAAAGCTATAAACAAATCCCGCTGCCATCGCTCTGCCACCCCTTCTGCAGCAGTTTTTTGTCCTGCCTTTTGCAGTTGCCGATTGCGCCGCGCATGGCAAAAGCCAGGCCAAAAAACTGCTGCCCCGGGCAACGGTACATAATGTGCCGTATATGCAACCCACCGCTAAAAATAACCTCCTCCTTGCCAACAATGTTTTTTCTTTTAACTGAAAACTATCCCTGTAACGATGGGGCTGCACATACGGGAACATTATGTACCATAGCCACACCCGCCCCCCACGCACGCCGACCCTGCGCAGGCAGCACATTGCCAGGCCGCGCATGGCCATACCCGCAGGAATCCAAAGCCTGTCAAAGAGCCGCCTGCCGGCCGGAAGAACCCGCAAGCAGCACCGGCAAAAGCAAGCCCTCGCGCTAATGCCCTCCCCGGATTGCTTTTACCGGAGCTGCCCCGAAGAAATTAGCTTCGAACCCGGATGAATCGCTTCATTTTAACCACTCAGAGCAAAGGTAAAGCCACCGGCCAGCCCGCGCAAGGTCAAGCCCGTTGGGTTTTGGAGAAAAAATTTTATGACGCTTAAACCGGGAATAATCCTGTAAACGAAGATCCTCGATACTAACGAAACCAGTAAAAATTTTTTCACCAAAAACCTTGCCTGCCCCCGCTGGCTTTGGGGGTTGCCTAAGTGGTTAAAAATGCAGTGGTCTGTTTAAATAAGCCGGGGAATTTTTTCTTTTAACTGAGAAAATTGAAATAAATGAAAGTAAAATCTTTTTCAGTTCAAGGCTTCAATTAAAAGAAAAAAATGCTACTTTTAATGTAATAATCAAATAAATGGGCTGCCTGAAACTTCCACATAACGAAAAAAATGAACCTGTTTTAAGGTGCGTCTGGAAATCTTCCGGACACTCAAAACAGAGCGTAAACTGGTATGACTATGGTCCCCGGTTTTATATTCCAAACCCGGAGATGAAACATACTACATCCCATATCAAACTTCTTCCACATTAAAACATCATCATACCTTATTTCTCTTGTGATAGCATCCAATATTCCAGCAATACACAAAAAGTCCATAATCCTTAGGCTGATTTTTTGCTGTTTTTTTACATTAAGAGTAGAGGGCTATACCTTTGGAACAATGAAATGAGGGTTACAAATCGTGACCTGAAGTTGTTAAGAAAGTCAGTCGTTTACGTTTACCATTGGAGCAGTATCTGGGTGCTGACACGATTTTTCAGATGAGCATTTTCGGATTTGCAGGGGAGAGAGATTTCCCCCGGGTAGAGAGTGAGTGAGAGTGAGGGTACTTCCCTTCTGTGGATTGGAGCATGTGTTTTCGATTGATGTTTTCTAATTGGATGTAGTAGGACCCTGATCCGCATGCCGCAATACGATTTATTATGCCCATAATTACTCAAATCCTAAGATATCCTCAATACCGCCCTGTTTTTCTATCCCTCGCTTTACTACAAAAAAAATGTTTGTCATTGCTATACTTTGCCCATGGATGCGTCCATCATCCATGGTCTATGGTCCCCGCCTGCCATTGCGCTGGCCTTCACGTCGGTCACCGGCGGCCATAGCCTCTGGCTACGGACTGCGGGCAGGCATGGTCTATCCTCCATCCATCCTCTCAATCCTCGCTCCAACCCTGTTCAGCCTCTTTTCAATAAACTGGTAGCCGCGATCAATTTGTTCGATGTTATGGATAGTACTTATGCCTTCGGCCGACATAGCTGCAATAAGCAATGCAACACCTGCCCGAATGTCGGGAGAGGTCATGGTTGTGCCCCTGAGTTTGATCTGTTTGTCAAGTCCGATAACATTTGCCCGGTGTGGATCGCACAGGATGATCTGGGCACCCATGTCGATAAGTTTGTCGACGAAAAATAACCTGGATTCAAACATTTTCTGATGAATGAGTACACTGCCTTTTGCCTGGGTAGCAACCACCAGCATAATGCTGATCAGATCGGGCGTAAGTCCGGGCCAGGGGGCATCTGCAATTGTCATAATTGCTCCGTCAATGAAGGTCTCTATGGTATAATGATCCTGCGAAGGAATATGAAGATCATCTCCGCGTGTTTCAATTTTTATTCCCAGTCTTCTGAAAGAATCGGGAATGATGCCCAGGTCATTTATGTTAACATCTTTTAATAGTATATCCGATTCTGTCATGGCCGCCATTCCTATGAAGCTTCCTACCTCTATCATATCAGGAAGTATAGAGTGATCAGTTCCGCCGAGCTCTTCAACACCCTCAATGGTCAATAAATTGGAAGCTATACCACTGATTTTAGCCCCCATTCGATTGAGCATCTTGCATAATTGCTGAACATAGGGTTCACAGGCTGCATTGTAAACGGTGGTTTTACCTTTTGCAAGTACGGCTGCCATGATTATATTGGCAGTACCTGTAACCGATGCTTCATCAAGTAACATGTGAGTACCCTTGAGGGAAGAAGCATCTACGGCATATTGTTGCTTAACCGGATCAAAATCAAACCTGGCACCCAGCTTTTGAAACCCGATAAAATGTGTATCCAATCTGCGGCGACCGATTTTATCTCCACCGGGTTTAGGAATGAAGGCTTTGCCAAACCGGCCAAGTAATGGACCTACGATCATAACCGATCCACGCAATGCAGCACTCTTTTCTTTAAATGAATCAGTTTCAAGAAGAGCTATATCAATATTGGATGCTTTGAAGCTGTAATCAAAAGGATTGTTCTCTTTTACCTCCACGCCAAGATCCTCAAGCAGCTCAATAAGCTTCAATACATCACGAATCCGGGGAATATTATTTATCCTGACTTCTTCCCTGGTTAACAATACTGCACATAGAATCTGGAGAGCTTCATTTTTTGCACCCTGAGGGGTGATCTCTCCCTTCAGTTGACGACCTCCTTCAATCCGAAAACTACTCATCTTTGGTGAAGAATTTTGTTATTTGGATTTCCTGGAACCTCTTTTTTTACGACCCTTGTGAAGAATATCACGGGTTTCACTCAGATGTAGATCTTCTCCTATCATATCTATTTTCCCCCCGGAAAGTTCTTTCAGATCGATAAATATTTGTTTATCATCAACCGCTTCCCTGTTCCAGGTAAGGTAAGATTTTTTCATATGGTTGGCAAGCAGCTTAATAAGATAACTCTTTTCTTCCCCTTCTTCCATATTCGCGGCTTTCTCGATCATCATCATGAGAGATTTTCCGTAATGCTTGTATTTCAGATCGGATTGGTTATACTTTACGGTATTCGGTTTCCCTTCCAGTTTTTCTTTTGTGGGAAGTTCATATGGAGCATCAATATCAATCTGGAATCCGGAAATAATGGCAAGATGGTCCCATAATTTGTGCTTGAAATCTCCCACATCTCTAAGGTGGGGATTTAAATTACCCATTATATCAATAATAGCTCTGGCGGCCTGGTTTCGCTCATCCCGATCTTTAATCTCGACTACATAATCAACCATTTTCTGAATATTTCTTCCATATTCAGGGAGATTGAGTTTTTTTCTGTTTGTATTATAATCGTAATCCATGCGGTATATTTTAGACAAAAATAAGGTAAATAGATGGATGTACAAAATCCTCTATTCCAGTATACTTAATTTTGCAAATTTTAACAGGAGTTGTTTCTTTCCAAAGTTGTCAAAAATGACAGTTGCTTTCATGTTTGGAGGTATACCTTCAATATTATCTATTCTGCCTTTACCGAACCTTGGATGTTCAACCCTGGATCCGATTTTTAATTTCCCGTTGCTACCTGTTTCTGAAGTATTTGCCTGCTTATCTGAATGCTGGATTTTAATCAGTTTTTTGCCCTTTTCAGCGGATACTCCCTCCGGTTCTGTTATTTTCCTGTGAATGGTATTGAATTTATTTGTTGGTTTTTCAATATCCAGGGGATCAGGAATACCGGTTTTCCCGAAATTATGCGGTAATTGCAGAAACTTTTCATCAATTTCGGTGATAAATTTGCTGGGATTACAATGACTAAGAAGCCCCCATTTGTATCTCGAGCCTGCATAACTCAAATAAACTTTTTCTTCGGCCCGTGTAATAGCCACATAAAACAGCCGCCGTTCCTCTTCCAGTTCCCTGGGGGTGGAACTGGCCATATGTGAAGGAAAGAGATCTTCTTCGAGACCTACAACAAAAACATATTTGAACTCCAGACCTTTAGCAGAGTGCACCGTCATTATGGTAACATGGTCTTTATCTTTTTCATCTTCTGTGTCCGCATCGGTATAAAGTGAAACCGTTTGCAGGTAGGAGCTTAAGCTTACTTCTTCTTCCGTTTCATTCGATTCTGTGAAATCTCTTATTCCGTTCAATAACTCTTCAAGGTTCTCGTAGCGGCTGATTCCTTCCGGTGATTTATCAGCTACAAGTTCCTTCATAATTCCGGTTTGGGAGGCTATGGTATACGCGATATCGAATGCCTCCATCTCATTTGTTTTTTCCCGGAAATCCTTTATCAGGTGAACAAATCCTGTCAATTTATTAAGGGTCCCGGCATTAAAATGGTTTTTCAGTGCCGGACCGCTGTTTAAAACCTCCCAGAGAGAAAGATCATTATGAACAGCAAGCGCTTCCAGTTTTACCATGGTGGTTTTTCCAATCCCTCTCAAGGGATAATTGATAATCCTTTTAAGAGATTCATCGTCATCGGGATTGACCACAACTTTAAAATATGCCAGGATATCCTTTATTTCTTTACGCTGGAAAAAGGAAATTCCTCCGTAAACCCGGTAAGGAATATTCATTTTCCGCATGGACTCCTCAAATATCCTGGATTGTGCATTTGTCCGATACAAAATAGCAAAATCGCGATAGTGCACTTTCTCCCTGAAAGCCGTATCCTTTATAATATTTGCAACGAGGTAGCCTTCATCATTATCCGTTCTTGGATTCAGGACCTCAATTTTTTCTCCTTCGTTACTTTCGGAATAAATATTTTTCCTGATCTGGTCCTGATTCTTTTTTATCAGGCTATTTGCTGCATCCACAATACTCCTGGTGGAACGATAATTTCTTTCCAGCTTATAAAGTTTTGCATCAGGGTAATCTTTTTGAAAGGTCAGAATGTTTTCTATCCTTGCTCCACGGAAAGAATAAATACTCTGGGCATCATCACCTACCACACATATATTATGATGTTCCTGTGATAATTTTTTAATTATCAGATACTGTGAATAATTGGTATCCTGGTACTCATCCACAAGAACATAACGGAAAGCATTCATATATTTCTCCAGTACCTCCGGATGATCCCTGAAAAGAATGTTGGTATTCAGAAGGAGATCATCAAAATCCATTGCATTGGCTTTTTTGCACCTTGCAGAGTATCGTGAAAAGATATCCGTTATCTGGGGGCGCCGACTTGCCCTGTCAGATGCCTGGATGGATGAGTTGGAAGCATAATTTTCCGGGGTGATCAGATTGTTCTTTGCATTGGATATTCTTCCAAACACTTCACCCGGTTTATAGACTTTTTCATCAAGTTTCAATTCTTTGATGATCGTCTTCACCAGGTTTTTGGAATCAACCGTATCGTAAATGGTATAATCAGAGGTATATCCAAGGACCTTGGCCTCATATCTTAAAATTTTTGAAAAAATAGAATGAAAAGTTCCCATCCATAGCCTTCGTGAGTAATCATAGCCCACCAGACCGGCTATCCTTTCTTTCATTTCTTTCGCCGCCTTGTTGGTAAAAGTAAGTGCCAGAACCTGCGCAGGATTGACACCCTGTTCGAGCATATATGCGATCCTGTAGGTAAGCACCCTGGTTTTTCCCGATCCCGCTCCGGCTATTACGAGAGAAGGCCCCTTGTAATTAATAACTGCCTCCTGCTGTGCCTCATTGAGTTGACTTAATATCTTTTCCAAACTGTTACTTTTTTGAGTTGCCAAATTTAATTCTTTCATAAGAGAATGGTAAATTTTCCTTCTAAAACTTTTCCACTTGTATATAAAGTATACTATTTTCATTCTTTAATGAAAAAAACCTCAAAATCTCAGCCTTTTTGGGAAAAAAAAGATTTATTATTGCAGTTCAGTTATTTTTTTTGAATTTTCGCATACTAAAAGATTTTCATTAAAGTTATTCAATAAATCATAAAATTTTTCGCTGCATTGACCCGTTTTATAAAATCCATTATCACAGGTTTACTATGGCTTCTTCTTATGCCATACACTTATTCACAGATTGGATCCCCTGATGCGGATGCAGAAAAAGATATTAGCTATACTACATACTCCGGCAGCGATAAGGTCTTTGTATACTATTCATATCCGGGAGAAAATATCACCGGAACCCTTCGTGCAGATGCTCCACAGAACGGAAATTTCGATTTTGAATGGTCAAAATATAATCCTGATCTGAATAACTGGGATGCCTCTTTTAATGTTGATAACCAGGTGGCATTTTCGATTGTAAGCGGACTTACGGAAGGTGGCTACAGGGTCCATGTTACCAATGGGGCAGCAGTGGACACCTTTTATTATGGATGGGTGTTTATGAATGATTTTAATGTAGATATCGAAAAAACTGAGAATGGAAGGATAAAGCCTTTTAAATATACCTGTGATTTCCTGATTCTGAACGGAGGTGTTAATATTGACAGCTTCTTTTATTATGATCCGGTTAGCCATGATAGGATTGAACTAGAAAATGGCTTCAGTTTTTTGTGGACATCGGATAATCCGGATCTTGATATTCCGAATGAAGACAGAGTGTTGAGTCCGAACACAACCTACAGTCCACCTGTAATTGATACCTGGTATATTCTCACAGCGGTCGATAGTTTTGGGATGGAAGATGATGATTCTGTTTTTTATGAGACTATACATGTCAAAGCTGAATTCAGCTTTGAGTTTTTTGATAAAGCCGATTCGGAAGAATTTATTGAACCACCTTCTCCACAGGAGGATGATGCTCCCCTTGAAGTCAGATTTACCAATGAATCAGTTAATGGTTACACATTTGAATGGGTTTTTGCAGACACCGTCGATTCTGATGTTTATGCGACCGAATTAACGGAGGACGTCAATTATCAACCGGTGTATACTTATACCATTCCCGATGATTATTTTCCAAAATTGATCTCCACCAGTGAAGCGGGTTGCGTAGATTCATTTAAACTCGAAGAAGAACCCATTACAGTAGTACCTTCCGAACTGGAAGCTCCCAATGTCTTTTCTCCGGACGGGGATACCTATAATGATGTATTTAAGGTTTATTTTAAATCCCTAAAAGCTTTCACCATCAGGATCTACAGTCGCACCGGAAACCTGGTTTACAAAGCTGATGTAAAAGATATGTATGACTGGGAAGGCTGGGATGGGACAATTCTTAATTCCAACCGAAAAGCCACTCCCGGCGCTTATTATTATGTAATAGAAGCCACCGGATACGACGAAGTTTTTTATGATGGAAAACCCTATACGGGAGTGGTGTATTTATTCAGGGGGAAGTAATAGAATGAGGTAGGATAATGAGGTAGGATAATGTGATGGGGGCTTGAAGATCCGGAAACTCTTGAAACCATATAAAGGTGAACGGTGAACGGTGAATGGTGAGCGGTGAGCAGTCCCGAATTTCCTCAGGAAATCCGTATATCCTGGTTTGACCTTCATAAACCCATAAACGATTCAACTCCTGAAACCCTGAAACTCTTAAACTTCCTCCAACCCGGCACCTCGACTCCGCTCGGTGACCGGATTTCTTCAACCCGGAACTCCCTCAATCCCCCAATCCCCAATCTACTATCAAAAAAAACCGCAGCCCAACAGCCACGGTTTTTATTATAGTATAAATAATACTTGATTCTACTCTTCTTCCTGTTCCTCTTCGTAAGCTTTGAGCAGTTGATCCTGAATGTCTCCCGGTACCTGTGCATACTCATCAAATCTTAGTGAGTACATTGCCCGGCCGTTTGTAAGTGAGCTGAGTGCAGTTGAATATTTATTCATTTCTGCAAGAGGAACTTTGGCGGTGATCTTCTCAAAGCCCTTTTCACTGCTCATTCCCTGAACAATAGCCCTGCGACCCTGAAGGTCACTCATCACATCTCCCATTCTGTCGGATGGTACAAACACTTCTACCATGTAAATGGGTTCAAGGATTTTTGGTCCCGCATTTTTGAAGGCCATGCTGAAAGCATTTCTACCGGCAAGTTTAAAGGAGATCTCATTGGAATCAACAGGGTGCATCTTTCCATCATAAACAAATACTCTGATGTCTCTTGCATAAGAACCCGTTAATGGTCCGGTTTCCATTTTTTCCATGATACCTTTAAGTATGGCGGGCAAAAAACGGGCATCAATGGATCCTCCGACTATACAGTTATAAAAGATCAGCTTTCCGCCCCAGTCGAGTTCGTGTTCATCTTTACCTCGAATTGAAATTTTATATTCTTTACCGTTAAGTTTGAACATCGTTGGATCCGGAGCATCTTCGGTGAAAGGTTCAATGATCATATGTACCTCTCCAAACTGTCCGGCTCCACCGGATTGTTTCTTATGTCGGTAATCAGCCTGGGCTGCTTTGGTAATTGTTTCCCTATATGGAATCTTTGGAGGATAAAATTCTGATTCGACCTTGAAGATATTATCCAGATGCCATTTAACAATGTTGAGGTGATGTTCACCCTGACCGGATAATATGATCTGCTTAAGCTCTTTTGAGTACTCAATTTCTACGGTCGGATCTTCTTCGTGTATACGGCTTAACGCTTCTCCCAGTTTTTCTTCTTCACCTTCACTGAGTGGTTTAATTGCTGTTCTGTATTTGGGCTCGGGAAAGGCAATTTTGTCAAATTCAATATCCTCAGTGCTGAGTGTATCATTGGTTTTTGTTGCTTTTAGTTTTACGGTAGCACCAATATCACCTGCTGACATCGAGGGCAACTTGGTCCTGTTTTTACCATAAACTGAGAATAACTGGGAGATTCTTTCCTTATTGGCTGTTCTGCTATTGGTAATGTCCATGCCTTCTTTTATTTCACCAGACATCACCTTGAAAAAATTCACCTCGCCAATATGAGATTCTACCGATGTTTTGAAGAAAAACATGGTGGTGGGTCCTGAGGCATCACATTTAACCTCTTTTCCATTCTTATCCTTGGGAGCCGGCAGTTGATCGGGAGTTGGCAACACATTGCTGATGAACTCGAGTAACCTTCCAACGCCCATATTCTTTCTTGCAGATGTGCAGAAAATGGGGTACATTCCCTGGTTGAGAATTCCGGCTGCAATTCCTTCTCTCATTTCATCTTCGGTAAGTGTTTCATTCTCAAAGAAGGTCTCCATAAGACTTTCATCGTTCTCTGCAGCCTTTTCGATAAGTTCATTTCTGAGTTCTTCAGCTTTGTCTTTTTCACTGTCGGGAATATCGTTTACCTCAGGTTTGCCTCCATCAGCAGGGTATTTATATAATTTCATTTGAATTACATCAACTATGGAATCAAAAGTAGGCCCTGCATTCACCGGATATTGGGTTACTGCAACTTTTCCCCCGTAACGTTCTTTCATCATCTCGAGTGTTTTTTCAAAATTGGTTTTGTCGTGATCGAGATGATTGATAACAAAGATCATGGGTCTTTCAAACCTTTCTGCCCAGCGATTATGGACCTCTGTACCAACCTCCAGGCCATTCTGTGCATTTATGACCATTACGGCAGTTTCAGCAACATGTAAGCCGGAAACGACTCCCCCTACAAAATCATCAGCTCCGGGAGGGTCGATAATATTAATCTTTTTATCATTGTATTCTGTATAAAGAACACTGGAATAAATTGAACTTTCATTTTCATGTTCAATGGCGTTGTAGTCGGATACGGTGTTTTTATTTCCCACATCACCTCTTCTGTCAATTACTCCTCCCTGATAAAGCATAGCTTCAGCAAGCGTGGTTTTTCCTGAACCGGCATTTCCTAGAAGGACGATATTTTTGATCTGATTTGTGGTATAATTTTTCATGTTACTGATAATAGATTTATTGTATATGTATTCTCTTTGTTTTCAACAACTAACCCAAGTTCATTGCGGAATGCAAAAGTAATAAATTTTTAAAAAGTGGCAATACCTTTGAAAAAAAACTGGAATTATATATGTTCCTATCCGGCGGCTTCATAAACATTTAATTCATTTGACAGTTAATTATTCCACAAAGTTTTTCGTGAAAAGCCACATTCCGGAGGCTGTTTCCAGGAAGATGGAAAATGAAATAAACCGGGCAAGACTTTTTATGAATCAAAGCCGAATCTCAGAGAAAAAATGAAAAATATACCTTTATTATATATATGTATTTTTATAGCGTGGAGAACCAGTCTTTATCACCTTCCTGATGATAAATAATTTATAGA
Source organism: uncultured Bacteroidaceae bacterium (assembly GCA_964528675.1). Lineage (GTDB taxonomy): Bacteria > Bacteroidota > Bacteroidia > Bacteroidales > CAYRTD01. The sequence continues at coordinate 28,671 of CAZGTU010000036.1, read as the reverse complement.
AAAATTATTGTTTTTTAAAAAAAAAGAATACCTTTGCAACCCGTTTTTGGGAAAAAGATGTTTAAACATTAGAAAATATAGTATATGCCAACGATTCAGCAGTTAGTAAGAAAGGGCAGAAAGCAGATTGTTGAGAAGAGTAAAGCACCTGCTCTTGATTCATGTCCTCAAAGAAGAGGAGTTTGTGTTCGTGTTTATACAACCACACCAAAGAAGCCAAATTCTGCTATGCGTAAGGTAGCAAGGGTGAGGCTTACAAATGGTAAGGAAGTGAATGCTTATATTCCGGGAGAAGGTCATAATCTTCAGGAGCACTCAATCGTCCTTATTCGTGGCGGAAGAGTAAAAGACCTTCCCGGTGTACGTTATCATCTCGTAAGGGGAGCACTTGATGCTTCCGGTGTAGAAGGCAGAACACAGAGACGTTCAAAATACGGTACAAAAAGACCAAAAAAATAATAATATTCGGATATAATGAGAAAGACAAAACCAAAGAAGAGAATATTGCTTCCGGATCCAAAATTCAAGGATCCTGAGGTTACACGCTTTGTGAATAATCTTATGCTCGACGGCAAAAAAAGTATTGCGTATTCTATTTTCTATGATGCAATAAATATCGTTTCAGAAAAAACGAAGAATGAAGAAAAAGAACCTCTGGAGATCTGGAAACAGGCATTGGAAAATATCACTCCCCAGGTTGAAGTAAAAAGTCGCCGGGTAGGTGGAGCAACTTTTCAGGTACCTATGGAGATACGAGGTGAAAGAAAGGTTTCAGTAAGTATGAAAAACCTGATTCTCTTTGCAAGAAAACGTTCAGGACGGTCGATGGCCGAAAAACTCGCTGCTGAAATTGTAGCTGCATATAATAATGAAGGTGGAGCATTTAAAAGAAAAGAAGATACCCACCGTATGGCCGATGCGAACAAAGCATTTGCCCATTTTAGATTTTAAACAGGGTTGAATCGTTTAATGAAGCAGGATTTAAAAAATACAAGGAATATTGGGATCATGGCCCACATCGATGCGGGAAAGACCACTACAACAGAACGAATTCTGTTCTATACCGGTATTTCTCACAGAATGGGTGAGGTTCATGAAGGATCTGCTGTTATGGACTGGATGGTTCAGGAGCAGGAGAGAGGTATTACAATTACATCCGCAGCTACTACAACTTACTGGAAACATAATAACAAGGAATATAAAGTCAATATAATAGATACTCCCGGTCATGTAGATTTTACAGTTGAAGTGGAAAGATCTTTACGTGTACTTGATGGTGCAATTGCTGTTTTTTGCGGAGTCGGGGGTGTTGAACCACAATCTGAAACGGTCTGGAGACAGGCAGATAAATATAAGGTACCCAGGCTTGCTTTTGTAAATAAAATGGACAGAGTGGGAGCCGACTTCCATTCTGTAGTAAATGAAATAAAAGATAAACTTGGTGCGAATCCCGTACCAATGCAAATTCCCATAGGTTCAGAGGAAAACTTCAAAGGTGTAATTGATTTGATCGAGAGAAAAGCTGTAATCTGGCATGATGATGAAACTCTTGGAACTAATTACACCATGGAAGAGGTGCCAGAAGATCTGGTAGAAGAAACAGAGGAATGGAGAGAAAAACTGGTTGAAGCTGTGGCTGTTTCTGATGAAACCTTGCTGGAACGTTTCCTCGAGGACCGTACTTCCATTAGTGTTGAAGAATTTATGGAAGCTACCCGTCAGGCTACCATTAGCAGGGAAATAGTTCCTGTTTATTGTGGTTCTGCCTTTAAAAATAAAGGTATACAGCGTTTGCTGGATGGCATTGTTTCACTTCTTCCCAGTCCGCTGGATGTGGAGGCAATCACAGGAATCGATCCCAAAACAGAAAAAGAAGTTAACCTGGATGCCGATGCCGATCAACCTCTTGCTGCACTGGCATTTAAAATTGCCACAGATCCCTTTGTGGGAAGACTTGCCTATGTAAGAGTTTATTCCGGCAAGTTGCAGGAAGGAGTTATGGTTTACAATACCCGGACAGGTAAGAAGGAAAGGGTAAACCGCCTTTATCAAATGCATGCCAATAAGCAAAATCCCAGGAAAGAAGTTGAAGCAGGAGATATTTGTGCCGCCGTTGGGTTTAAGAATTTAAAAACCGGCGATACGCTATGTGCGGTAAATAAGCATGTGGTTCTTGAATCCATGAGTTTCCCTGAACCGGTCATAAATGTGGCTATTGAACCAAAAACTCAGGCAGACGTTGAAAAACTTTCCATGGCACTTCATAAACTGGCAGAAGAAGATCCAACCTTCCAGGTTAAATCAGATCCCGATACCGGTCAGACAATAATCAGTGGGATGGGAGAATTACATCTTGAGATACTGGTCGATAGATTGAAACGTGAGTTCAAAGTGGATTGTAACCAGGGAAGACCCCAGGTAAATTATAAAGAAGCTGTTACAACTGAAATAGAACATCGGGAGATATTCAAAAAGCAAACAGGTGGAAGAGGTAAATTTGCAGACATTATTGTAAATATAGGTCCTGCACCGGAAGGAACATCAGGACTTACATTTGAAAATAATGTAAAAGGCGGTAATATCCCCAAAGAATTTATCCCTGCCATTGAAAAAGGATTTCAGGAATCCCTCAGCAATGGACCGCTTGCGGGTTTTCCGGTAGACGGATTAAAGGTTACCCTTATCGACGGTTCTTTTCATCCGGTGGATTCCGACGCCCTATCATTTGAGATTGCTGCCAAGCAGGCATTCAGAAAAGCCGCTCCAAAGGCGAAACCTGTACTGCTTGAACCTATTATGGCTGCTGAAGTGGTTAGCCCGGAAGAATACATGGGAGAAATTACTTCAGATTTTAACAAAAGAAGAGGGCAGGTTGAAGGAATGGAAGCCAAAGCCGGTGCCCGGGTTATTAAAGCGAAGGTGCCTCTGTCAGAACAATTTGGTTATGTTACCGTTTTAAGAACACTGACTTCAGGTAGGGCTACGGTGACAATGGAATTCAGTCATTATGAAGAGGTGGAGAAAAACCTTGCAAATAAAATACTTGAAAAAATTATTGGTAAAACATTTGTATAACAGAAAAGTAGAATGAGCCAGAAGATTAGAATTAAATTGAAATCGTATGACCATAACCTGGTCGATAAGTCTGCCGAGAAAATCGTCAAGACCGTAAAATCTACAGGTGCGGTTGTTAGCGGACCTATCCCTTTGCCTACACATAAGCGGGTATTCACGGTTTTAAGGTCAACCTTTGTGAATAAGAAATCAAGGGAGCAGTTCCAGTTATCTTCGTTTAAACGTTTGCTCGATATTTACAGTTCAACACCCAAGACTATCGATGCATTGATGAAACTGGAATTACCCAGTGGTGTTGAAGTAGAAATTAAGGTATAATAACTAGATAAAAAGTATAAAAATGCCAGGACTAATTGGTAAAAAAGTTGGAATGACCTCCATTTTTGATGAAAATGGAAAAAATGTCCCATGTACTGTTATTCAAGCTGGTCCATGCGTGGTCACTCAGGTTAAAACTGTAGAAAATGATGGTTACGCCGCTGTGCAGCTTGCATTTGATGAAAGAAAGGAAAAAAGGACCCCGAAATCCATGAAGGGGCATTTTCACAAAGCAAATACCTCCCCCAAGAAAAAAGTTATCGAACTCAAGGGTTTTGTGAAAGACTGGAAACCCGGGGATGTGATAACTGTCGATTATTTTAAAGATGACGTTTGGCTGGATGTTGTCGGAATTTCTAAAGGTAAAGGCTTTCAGGGTGTGGTAAAACGACATGGTTTCTCCGGAGTGAATGATGCAACCCACGGGCAGCATAACCGTGAAAGAGCCCCCGGATCACTTGGCGCATCTTCATACCCTTCAAGAGTTTTTAAGGGTATGCGTATGGGAGGCCAGATGGGAGGTAAAAGAGTGAAAGTGCTTAACCTCAGAGTTGTAAAACTCATTCCTGAAAATAACCTTCTTCTTGTGAAAGGCTCAGTGCCCGGATCTAATGGTTCATATTTAATTATCGAGAAATAATGGAGTTAAAGGTATTTAACATAAACGGCAAAGAAACAGATAAAAAAGTTAAACTCGAAAATGATATTTTCGGCATTGAGCCGAATGATCATGCAATTTATCTGGATGTGAAACAATACCTGGCTGGTAAAAGACAGGGAACCCACAAAACCAAAGAAAGAGCAGAAGTTAAAGGAAGTACCAAAAAGATAAAGAGACAAAAAGGTACCGGAACAGCTCGCTTTGGTGATATCAAAAACCCGATTTTCCGTGGTGGTGGCCGGACATTCGGACCAAGACCCAGAAATTACAGGTTTAAACTGAATAAAAAAGTAAAACACCTCGCACGTGCATCTGCTCTTTCATATAAGGCTAAAAATCAGCAGATTATGGTAGTTGAGGACTTTTCCTTCGAAGCACCGAAAACGGGCGAATTTGTTGATATCCAGAAAAATTTAAAAGTTGACAATAAAAAGTCGCTTTTCGTTTTAAAAGAAAGAAATAATAATTTATATTTGTCCTCGCGAAATTTACAGAACTCCAAGGTTGTAACACTCTCAGAATTAAATACATACGAGATTATGAACGCGACAGCTTTATTGTTCGTAGAGAGTTCTCTTGACGTTTTGCAATCAGAGCTAACAAATAACTAAGGAAGATTAAGGTCATGGAAGTTTTGATCAAACCAATAATCACAGAAAAATTCACCGAACAGGGTGAGGAAATGAATCGTTACGGATTTCTTGTTCATAAAAATGCAAACAAACTGCAGATCAAGAAAGCGGTTGAGGAATTATACGATGTTTCCGTGGTATCTGTGAATACAATGATTTATGGTGGGAAAAAACAAACCCGTTATACCAAAAGCGGTGTAATAGCCGGGAAGAAACCTACTACCAAAAGGGCAATAGTAACTGTTGCAGAAGGTGAAACTATTGATTTTTATAGCAATATTTAAATAACATGGCAGTAAAAAAATTAAAACCTGTAACACCAGGTCAAAGGTTTAAGTATGGCTCCACCTATGAAGAGATAACCTCTTCGACACCGGAGAAATCTTTGCTTAAATCTTTGAAGAAAAGTGGCGGTCGTAATAATACAGGAAAAATGACCATGAGATACATGGGTGGCGGTCATAAAAGAAAATACCGGGTTATTGATTTTAAGCGTGATAAAGATAATATGACCGCGGCGGTCAAAACCATTGAATATGATCCTAATAGGTCAGCCAGAATTGCACTGGTAGTGTACCAGGACGGAGAAAAGCGGTATATTCTTGCTCCGCATGGACTAAAAACCGGAGATACCGTGATTTCCGGGAATGAAGTGGCCCCTGATCTTGGCAATTCATTACCACTGGGTAAAATTCCCCTGGGAACCGTTGTACATAATGTTGAAATGAAACCGGGAAAGGGTGGTATGATGGTAAGAAGCGCCGGTTCTTATGCACAGCTTACTTCCAGGGATGGCAAATATGCCATTCTTAAACTTCCATCCGGTGAGATCAGAATGGTTTTAACTACCTGTCGTGCAACTGTTGGAAGCGTTTCAAATGCCGATCATGGCTTGATAAAATCCGGAAAAGCCGGCAGATCACGCTGGTTGGGCAGAAGGCCAAGAGTGAGAGGTGTTGTAATGAATCCTGTGGATCACCCAATGGGTGGAGGAGAAGGCCGTGCATCAGGAGGTCATCCAAGGTCCAGAAACGGTATACCTGCAAAAGGTTATATGACACGCAAGAAGAAGAACCTGTCCAATAAATTCATTGTAGAAAGAAGAAAAAAGAAAAAAAATAAATAGATAAGATATGAGCCGGTCACTGAAAAAAGGTCCATTTATTGATTATAAGCTGGAAAAACGCATTACAGAAATGAATGATTCCGGTAAGAAACAGGTCATCAAGACCTGGTCGAGAAGATCACTGATCTCTCCCGACTTTGTAGGACATACTGTTGCAGTACATAACGGAAATAAATTTATCCCTGTTTATATCACTGAAAATATGGTCGGGCATAAATTAGGAGAATTTGCTCCTACCCGCCAGTTCAGAGGCCATGGTGGTAAACAGAAATAATTAAAATACTTATACATTTACAATGGGTGCAAGAAAAAGAAATAGAGCCGAGCAACTAAAAGAGGAAAGGAAAAATAAAGCTTTTGCAGTATTGCGTAACTGCCCTACCTCTCCGCGTAAAATGAGGCTCGTTGCTGACCTGGTCCGTGGAATGGAGGTTAACCGGGCGCTTGATGTACTTAAGTACAACGAAAAAGAAGCCTCAAAGAGATTGGAAAAGCTTCTGCTATCTGCCATAGCTAACTGGCAGAATAAAAACGAAGGGGTAAGGATTGAGGAAAGTAATCTGTATGTCAAAGAGATCTTCGTGGATCAGGCTAGAATGTTGAAGAGACTTCGTCCTGCTCCCCAGGGTAGAGCTCACAGGATCAGAAAAAGATCCAATCATGTTACAATAGTGCTTGACAGCATGAATTTGGTTGAAACAGAAACAAATAACGAATAGATGGGACAAAAAGTAAATCCGATATCGAATCGATTAGGTATTATCAAAGGTTGGGATTCCAACTGGTATGGTGGTAAAGATTATTCAGCAAAACTTGTTGAAGACACCAAGATCAGGGAATATCTCAATGCCAGGTTAGCCAAGGCCAGCATTTCAAAGATAGTCATTGAACGTACATTGAAGCTTATAACCGTTACAGTTAACACTGCACGCCCCGGTATTATTATCGGAAAAGGTGGCCAGGAAGTGGATAAGCTTAAGGAAGAGCTGAAAAATATCACCAATAAAGAAGTACAGATCAATATTTATGAGGTGAAAAGGCCGGAACTGGATGCCACTATTGTAGCAAATAATATTGCCCGTCAGGTAGAAGGTAAAATTTCTTACAGAAGAGCCATTAAGATGGCAATTGCTTCAACCATGAGAATGGGCGCAGAAGGAATCAAAATATTAATATCAGGGCGTCTGGGTGGTGCAGAAATGGCGCGTTCAGAAGTTTATAAAGAAGGAAGAATACCTTTGCATACCCTGAGAGCTGATATCGATTATGCACTCAGTGAAGCAAATACCAAAGTTGGCGCTATAGGTATTAAAGTTTGGATCTGTAATGGTGAAGTTTATGGAAAACGTGATCTTTCACCAAACATCGGGGCAAAAAATGTAAAGTCCAAAGGTGGGTTCAGAAAGAAAAGAAAATAAAAATATCCTAATTGACATAAAAAATGTTACAACCGAAAAAAACAAAATTCAGAAGGCAGCAAAAAGGGCGAATGAAAGGGAATGCCCAGAGGGGTAACAAATTGGCTTTTGGATCCTTCGGGATAAAATCTCTGGAAAGCGCATGGATAACCGGACGCCAGATAGAGGCTGCAAGGCAGGCAGTGACCAGGCATATGAAGCGTGAAGGACAGATCTGGATCCGTATTTTCCCGGATAAACCCATTACCAAAAAGCCTGCTGAAGTTAGAATGGGTAAAGGTAAAGGAGCTCCGGAAGGTTTTGTTGCACCTGTTACACCAGGTAGAGTTCTGATTGAATCAGAAGGAGTGCCTTTAGAGGTGGCAAGAGAAGCCATGCGACTTGGAGCTCAAAAACTTCCTGTGAAAACCAGGTTTATTGTCAGACATGATTATGATTATAATAACTAATTAAACCAGACGGGAATGAAAAATTCTGAAGTAAAAGAATTAACTGATAAGGAACTCCGTGAAAGAATTGAATCAGAAAAGGAGAACCTGGTACGTTTACGTCTGAATCATGCGGTTTCCCCACTGGATAACCCTATTAAAATCAGGGATGTAAAGAAGGATATCGCAAGACTTATGACGGAGCTGAAAAATAGAGAATTAGGCCAAAGCGAACATAAAGAAAGTTAATATAAACAAATGGAGACTAAAAGAAATTTACGCAGAGAGCGTGTCGGTGTTGTTGTTAGCGATAAAATGGATAAGTCCATTACCATCGTAGTAAAGACCAAACAGAAACACCCCATTTACGGTAAGTTCGTGAACAAGACCTCAAAATTCATGGCTCATGATGAGAAAAATGATTGTAAAGTCGGAGATACCGTAAAAATAATGGAAACCAGACCATTAAGTAAAAATAAAAACTGGCGTTTAGTAGAAATTATTGAAAGAGCGAAGTAATCATGATACAGCAAGAAAGCAGATTATCAGTTGCCGATAATAGCGGCGCCAAAGAAGTACTCTGTGTTCGCGTACTAGGAGGAACACGTAAACGTTACGCCTCAATCGGCGATAAGTTAATCGTTACCGTAAAATCAGCAGTGCCGGCAGGTGAGGTTAAAAAAGGAACCGTTAGTAAGGCTGTTGTAGTACGAACAAAAAAAGAAGTTCGTCGTGTTGATGGTTCATATATACGCTTCGATGATAATGCCGTTGTTCTTCTGAATAATCTTGACGAAATGCGTGGAACCCGTATTTTTGGTCCGGTAGCCAGGGAATTGCGTGATCAACATATGAAAATTGTTTCACTTGCCCCTGAGGTATTATAAAATTGAAAAAATTTAAATTCAGATGCAAAGTAAATTACATATTAAAAAAGGAGATCTGGTTTACGTTAACACCGGGGAATACAAAGGGCAGCAGGGCAGAGTCCTTGAAGTGAACCGCAAGGATAGAAGAGCTATTGTGGAAGGCGTTAATATGGTATCAAAACATACCAAGCCCAGTAATGAAAACCCGCAGGGTGGAATCACAAAAAAAGAAGCCCCTGTTCATATTTCCAATCTAAATCTTATTGATCCCGAAAGTGGTGAGCCATCAAGGATTGGAAGAAAAAAAGGCGATAAGGGAAAATTAGTTAGATATTCAAAAAAATCTGGAGAGGAGATTAAGTAATGGACTATATTCCTAACCTAGAAACAAAGTATAAGGAAGAGATCATGGAATCTCTTACCAAGAAATTCAATTACGGCAGCGTAATGGAAGTGCCACGCCTGGTTAAAATTGTATTGAACTCCGGTGTTGGGGATGCCGTGGCTGATAAGAAACTTGCTGACATTGCCCAGGATGAGTTGACTACAATTGCAGGTCAGAAAGCGATGCAAACAATTTCCACCAAGGACGTATCCAATTTCAAACTCAGAAGAGGAATGCCCATAGGTGCAAAAGTTACTTTGCGTCGTGACAGAATGTATGAATTCCTGGAAAGACTTATTCATGTTGCCCTTCCACGGATCCGGGATTTTAACGGCATCAGTAGCAAATTTGATGGAAGAGGGAACTATACACTGGGAATCTCTGAACAAATCATATTCCCTGAGATTGATATAGACAAGATCAATAAGATCATGGGCCTTGAAATTACTTTTGTTACTACAGCAAAATCAGATGAAGAGGCTTTTGCATTGTTAACAGAATTTGGATTACCATTTAAAAAATAAATTATTCCGATATGGCTAAAGAATCAATGAAAGCTCGTGAAGTAAAGCGCGCAAAACTTGTTGCCAGGTACGCTGAAAAAAGAGCTAAACTTAAAGCTGAAGGTGATTATGTCGGGCTCAGCCGTTTGCCAAGAAACTCGAATCCGATAAGGTTGCACAACCGTTGTAAATTGACCGGAAGACCTAAAGGGTACATGCGTCAATTTGGTCTTAGCAGGATTACCTTCAGAGAAATGGCTTCAGCCGGATTAATTCCGGGTGTAAAAAAAGCTAGTTGGTAAAATAAAAGAAGATTAAATAATAAAAGAGATGACAGATCCAATTGCAGATTACTTGACAAGAATCAGAAATGCGGTGATGGCCAGGCACAGGGTGGTGGATATTCCTGCTTCCAACCTGAAAAAAGATATGACGAGAATTCTTTTTGAAAAAGGTTATATCCTGAATTATAAATTTTTGGAAGAAGGGCCACAGGGAACCATTAAAATCGCACTGAAGTATCATCCGGAGACCAAGGTCTCAGCCATTAAAGGAATTGAACGAGCCAGTCGCCCCGGTCTGCGCAAATATTCCTCCGGGAAAGAAATGCCCAGAGTATTGAACGGACTTGGTGTTGCTATAGTTTCAACCTCACGAGGTGTAATGACCGATAAAGAAGCCCGCAGTAATAATGTTGGTGGTGAGGTTTTATGTTACGTATATTAAAAAGTATTAAAAATGTCTAGGATTGGAATTTTACCTATAGATATCCCTCAGGGAGTAACTGTTGAAGTAGCCGACGATAATGTTGTGAAGGTGAAAGGACCGAAAGGTGAACTGACACAAAAGGTGAATTTAGACCTTGGTGTTAAGGTGGAAGATAACCAGGTTAAGCTTAGCCGGCCCACAGAACAGAAAAGACATAAATCTATGCATGGTCTTTACCGTTCACTTATTTTCAACATGGTGAAAGGCGTTTCTGAAGGTTATGAAATCAAACAGGAACTGGTGGGTGTTGGTTACAGAGCTGAAGCCAAGGGTCAGATCCTTGAGTTAAGCATTGGATATTCGCATGATATTCATATTATGCTGCCCAAAGAAATAAATGTTTCAGCAGTGACCGAACGTAGGAGTAATCCGGTAATTACACTTCAGAGTGCAGATAAACAACTTATTGGACAGGTGGCAGCGAAAATCAGATCGCTCAGACCGCCAGAACCCTACAAGGGGAAAGGAATTAAGTTTGTAGGCGAAGAACTCAGAAGAAAAGCCGGAAAATCTGCAAGTGTTTAATTAGTTTAAAGAATTTATACAATGGCTTTAGCAAAGCAACAAAGAAGGACCAAAATTAAAACAAGGATCCGCAGCAAACTTTCGGGAACTAAAGAAGTTCCGAGAATGAACGTTTACAGGAGCAATAAGCAGATCTATGTTCAGCTTATAGATGACAGAAGTGGTGAAACACTGGTAGCTGCAGGCTCAACCGAAAAGGAAATAGCCGGGGAGGATAAGGTGAATAAAATAGAGCAAGCGAAGAAAGTAGGAAAACGAATTGCTGAAAAAGCTCGTGAAAAAGGAATTGAGCAAGTCGTATTCGACAGAAATGGTTATTTATATCATGGCAGAGTTAAGAGTTTAGCTGATGCTGCCAGGGAAAACGGACTTAAATTTTAATAGGAATTATGTCAACAAGTATCAGGAAAGTAAAAACAACCGATCTTGAGTTAAAAGACAGACTGGTGAGCATCCAGCGGGTAACGAAAGTTACAAAAGGTGGTAGGACTTTTAGTTTTTCAGCTATTGTTGTAGTTGGAAATGAAGATGGGATCGTAGGTTACGGACTGGGTAAAGCCAATGAAGTGACTACCGCCATCGCCAAAGGAGTTGAAGACGCCAAGAAAAATCTGATTCGTGTGCCCGTATTTAACGGAACAATACCACACGAACAGCTTTCAAAATATGGTGGGGCAACAGTCTTTGTTAAACCGGCTTCGAGTGGTACCGGAGTTAAGGCTGGTGGTGCGATGCGTGCCGTACTCGAGAGTGTCGGGGTTAAAGATGTACTGGCAAAATCAAAAGGATCATCTAACCCGCACAACCTTGTGAAAGCTACGTTCAAGGCTCTTCTTGAACTCAGAGATCCGGCTACAGTCGCAGGACAGCGTGGTGTGAGCGTAGATAAAGTGTTTAATGGTTAAACCGAAATCAAAATGGCCAAGATTAAAATTACACAGGTAAAGAGTAAAATCGGTAGCACCGAGCGTCAGAAAAAAACCCTTGAAGCATTGGGCTTGAAAAAACTTCACAGCAGTGTTGAAGTGGAAGCCACCCCGCAGATCAAAGGTATGGTGAACAAAGTGTCTCATCTGTTGAATGTTGAAGAAGTATAACTTATATAATTATTCTTGAAGAAATGGATTTAAGTAATTTAAAACCGGCAAAAGGATCAAAGAGAAGCAAGAAAAGACTGGGACGTGGTGAAGGTTCCGGTACCGGCGATACTGCCGGACGCGGACACAAAGGACAAAAATCCAGATCCGGATATTCCCGTAAGCTTGGATTTGAAGGAGGACAAATGCCTCTGCAACGCCGGGTTCCTAAATACGGATTCAAAAATATTAACCGGAAAAGCTATAAGGCTATTAATATCAGTACCCTTCAGGAGCTTGCTAAAGGCAGAAATCTTACCGATATCGATGTAGATGTTTTAAGAGATGCAGGACTCGTCGGGAAAGGTGATCTTGTTAAGATTTTGGGTAACGGAACGATAGAAAAGAAGGTTAATGTTAAAGCCCATGCTTTTTCTGCAAAGGCTAAAGAAGCCATTGAAGCGGCACAGGGAACAACTGAAGTAATAAGCTAAACGGTTAAAAACAGGAGAAACTGATGAGATCCTTTATCGAAACCTTGAAAAATATTTATAAAATTGAAGACCTGAGAGCAAGGATTCTTTACACACTGGGAATATTGCTGATCTATCGATTGGGTACAAAAGTGGTTCTTCCGGGTGTTGATCCTACGGCCCTTGAAGGTCTCAAAAATCAAACTGAAGGCGGAGTGATGAGCTTGCTGGATATGTTTAGTGGAGGAGCTTTTTCAAATGCATCTGTATTTGCATTGGGAATTATGCCTTATATCTCTGCCTCCATCATTATCCAGTTGCTTGGAATTGCAGTTCCTTATTTTCAGAAACTGCAACGCGAGGGAGAAAGTGGAAGAAGGAAGATGAACCAGATAACAAGGTATTTAACACTTGCAATTTTGCTGCTGCAAGGACCCGGTTATATTGCAAACCTGAGTGCACAGGCTCCTGAAGCGTTTAGCCCAGGATTTTCATCGGTTGCGGCTGTAATTATTCTTGCCGCAGGAACAATGTTTGTGATGTGGCTCGGGGAAAGAATAACGGATAAAGGTATAGGTAATGGGATTTCCCTGATAATAATGATCGGAATTATTGCCCGCTTACCCTTCGCTACCATGGCTGAATTCACCAGCAGATTAGAAGCCGGAGGTATGGTGGCTTTCCTTCTTGAAATTGTTGTTTTGTTCTTTGTTTTTATGGGTACCATTCTGCTTGTTCAGGGTACTCGTAGAATTCCGGTTCAGTATGCCAAAAGGATCGTGGGAAACAAACAATACGGAGGCGTGAGACAGTATATACCGCTTAAGGTAAATGCTGCAGGTGTGATGCCGATTATTTTTGCCCAGGCACTTGTGGTTATACCCATTACAGTTGCAGGTTTCGCAAATTCTGATTCACTTTCGGGCTTCGCCGCTGCTTTTGCCAATATACAGGGATTCTGGTATAACTTTACCCTTGCGGTACTGATCATATTGTTTACTTATTTCTATACTGCCATTACTATTAATCCCGTTCAGATGGCAGAAGACATGAAAAAGAACGGTGGTTTTATACCAGGGGTTAAACCGGGAAGAAAAACAGTTGAATTTCTCGACACTATCATGTCAAGAATAACACTGCCCGGATCTATTTTCCTGGCAATTGTTGCGATATTACCCGCTTTTGCTATGATCGCAGGAGTTAATAATCAGTTTGCACAATTTTATGGAGGAACATCATTGTTGATCCTTGTTGGAGTTGTGCTTGATACCCTTCAGCAAATTGAAAGTCACCTGCTGATGAGACATTATGATGGACTTATGAAATCCGGAAGGATTAAAGGCCGTTCAGGAGGAGCAGCAGCAATTTAATATTGGAATAGTTCTTTGATGATATATTATAAGACAGCAGAAGAAATTGAAAAACTCAGGGCAAGCAATCAGCTGGTCTCAAAAACACTGGCAGAGATTGCAAGGGTGATCAGACCAGGGATCACAACGGATGAAATAAATAAGATTGCAGATGAATTTATCCGGGATCACGGGGCTACACCTGCCTTTCTGGGATATAGCGGATTTCCTAAATCAATTTGTACATCTGTTAATTCCCAGGTCGTTCATGGAATACCTTCAGAGTATGTCCTTAAGGAAGGAGACGTCCTTTCAGTCGATTGTGGCGTGGTTCTTGATGGATATGTTGGAGATTCTGCTTATAGCTATGCCGTTGGAGAAATTAGTGAGGAGAAAAGAGAACTGATGAAAGTTACCCGTGAAGCACTTTTCCGTGGTGTTGAAAATGCTGTCAGTGGAAAAAGAATTGGCGATATTGGGTTTGCCATTCAGCACTATTGTGAAAATCATGGATATGGTGTTGTAAGAGAGCTGGTTGGTCATGGCCTTGGGAAAAAGCTACATGAGGAGCCTGAAGTCCCGAATTATGGGAGAAGAGGAACGGGAATTAAATTGAAAAAGGGTTTGGTAATTTGTATCGAGCCCATGATCAATATGGGGAAACGACATATCGTACAGGAATCAGACGGGTGGACGATCAGGACAACTGACAAAAAGACATCTGCACATTATGAACTTGCAGTTGCCATTGATGATGGAAAACCTGATATATTATCAACCTTTGAGTATGTTGAAGAAGTTTTAAAGGAAAAATAATATGGCAAAACAACCTTCAATTGAACAAGATGGAGTTATCACGGAAGCACTGTCAAATGCGATGTTTCGTGTTGAACTCGAAAATGGACATGTTATTACAGCGCATATCTCCGGAAAGATGAGAATGCACTATATTAAACTGTTACCCGGTGACAGGGTAAAGGTTGAAATGTCACCATATGATTTAACAAAAGGTAGAATTTCATTCAGATATAAATAATAGAAATAATGAAAGTTAAGGCATCTGTAAAAAAGCGCAGCGCAGACTGTAAGATCGTCAGAAGAAAAGGACGCTTGTATGTGATTAATAAAAAGAATCCGAAATTTAAACAGCGTCAGGGTTAATTATTGAAAAATATTAAATATCAGATAATACTATGGCTAGAATTGTTGGCGTAGATCTGCCAAAAAACAAACGAGGAGAAGTAGGATTAACCTACATTTACGGAATTGGTCAAAGTTCGGCAAGAACAATTCTTGAGAGAGCGGGAGTTGACCCGAATATCAAGGTAAGTGAATGGACCGATGACCAGATATCAAAGATCCGTAAGGTTGTGAATGAAGAATTCAAGGTGGAAGGTGAACTCCGTTCCTCTGTTCAAATGAACATTAAACGACTTATGGATATAGGATCATACCGGGGTATACGTCATCGTATCGGCCTTCCTGTAAGAGGACAAAGTACCAAGAATAATGCCCGGACCCGAAAGGGAAGAAAGAAAACTGTGGCAAATAAAAAGAAAGCAACTAAATAAGATTTTTTAAGATGGCAAAAAAGACAGGATCGTCAAAGAAAAAGGTTGTTAATGTTGAACCAACGGGGCAGGCACATATTCATGCTTCGTTTAACAATATTATTATTTCAATGACCAATAATAGTGGTCAGGTTATTTCCTGGGCATCATCCGGAAAGATGGGATTCAGGGGATCCAAAAAGAATACTCCTTATGCCGCACAAATGGCCGCACAGGATTGTTCGAAAATTGCATATGATCTCGGGCTGAGAAAAGTAAAAGTCTTTGTCAAAGGTCCCGGGTCAGGAAGAGAATCAGCGATCAGGACTATTAGTGCCAATGGTATTGAGGTTACTGAGATTGTAGATGTAACTCCATTACCACATAATGGCTGTCGTCCGCCAAAAAGAAGAAGGGTTTAATTTTAAAACTGAAAATTATTATATAAATGGCGAGATATAGAGGACCAAGAACAAAGATTGCCAGAAAATTTGGCGAACCCATATTTGGGACAGATAAATCATTTGAAAAGAAGAATTATCCACCAGGAGAACATGGAGCTAACAAGAGAAGAAGAAAAACTTCAGAATACGGGCTCCAGCTCCAGGAAAAGCAAAGAGCAAAGTATACATACGGTGTTCTTGAAAAGCAGTTCCGCAAACTCTTTGAAAAAGCATCCGCAAGTAAAGGAGTTACCGGTGAAGCTCTTCTTCAACTTCTTGAAGCCAGACTGGACAATGTAGTTTTTCGTCTTGGAATTGCTCCCAGTCGCTCAGGGGCACGACAGCTTGTTACCCACAGACACATTACAGTGAATGGAGAAGTTGTAAATATTCCTTCCTTTACCCTGAAACCAGGAGATATAGTTGGAATAAGAGAAAGATCCAAATCATTGCCGACCATCACAGATTCACTTGAATCAAACAGATCTGGTCAATTTGCGTGGCTTGAATGGGATAACTCACAGATGGCAGGTAAATTTTTAAATGTTCCGGAAAGGGAAGAAATTCCTGAAACTATCAAGGAACAGCTTATAGTAGAATTATATTCAAAATAAAATAATTATCAAATTTATGGCAATTTTAGCTTTTCAAAAACCGGATAAGGTTATTATGCTCGAAGCCGAAGATAACAAAGGTAAATTCGAGTTTCGTCCTCTAGAACCCGGTTATGGGATTACAGTTGGAAATGCGTTGAGAAGAATTTTACTCTCTTCTCTCGAAGGCTATGCTATAACCAACATCAAAATAGAGGGTGTTGAGCATGAGTTTTCTACAATTACCGGTGTAATTGAAGATCTGACTCAAATAATCCTTAACCTTAAACAGATCCGTTTTAAGAAGCAGATTGAGGATATAAATGACGAGAAAATAATGGTCACCATTTCTGGACAGGAAGAGTTTAAAGCAGGTGATCTTCAAAAATTCTTAAGTGGATTTAAAGTGTTAAATCCTGACCTGGTTATATGCAGAATGGAACCGGATGTGAAACTCCAGATGGAGATTTCCATTACTAAAGGTAGAGGTTATGTACCCGCGGAAGAAAATAAACCAATGGATCCTGAATTTGGTCTCATATCCGTGGATGCGATTTACACACCAATTAAGAATGTCAAGTATTCAGTTGAAAACTATCGTGTTGAACAAAAAACCGATTATGAAAAACTGATCCTCAATATTGAAACAGATGGCTCCATCCATCCCAAGGAAGCCTTGAAAGAAGCAGCCAAGATCCTTATCTATCACTTCATGTTATTCTCGGATGAAAAGATTACACTCGATTCGGATGAGAAATTTGCAAACGAGGAATTTGACGAAGAAGTGCTTCATATGCGTCAGTTACTTAAGACTAAACTGGTAGATCTGGATTTATCTGTTCGCGCACTTAACTGTCTTAAAGCAGCCGAAGTGGATACATTGGGTGATCTTGTAAAGTTCAACAAAAACGATTTGCTAAAATTCAGGAATTTTGGTAAGAAATCCCTTACTGAATTGGAGGAACTCCTTACCACCATGAACCTGAATTTCGGAATGGATATATCGAAGTATAAATTAGACAAGGAATAAGGAAAAATGAGACACAGAAAAGCTTTCAATCATTTAAGCAGGAAAGCCCCTCACAGGAAGGCTATGCTGGCCAATATGGCATCATCACTGATTAAAAGAAAAAGGATAACAACCACTACCGCCAAAGCCAAGGCGCTGCGTAGTTATATTGAACCGTTAATTACTAAATCCAAAAACGATACTACACATTCGAGAAGGGTTGTGTTTAGCTATCTGCAGGATAAGGATGCTGTTACAGAACTTTTCCGTGAGGTTTCTCCAAAAGTTATGGAAAGGCAGGGAGGATATACCCGAATCCTTAAACTTGATCAGAACAGACTGGGTGATAATGCCGAGCTGGCTATGATTGAACTGGTGGACTTTAATCCAAATTTGATTACCGAAACCGAAGAAAAGACCACAGGTACCCGTCGCAGAAGAAGAGGCGGAAAGAAGAAATCTACCCAAACATCTGCTGAACAGGCTGCCGAGGCAAGAGAAGAAGCTTCCCCGGCTGAAGGTGAAGAAACAAAAGCTGAACCCGATACACAGGTAGAAGATGCCACCATAGTGGAAGAGCAAACTGATTCGGAAGAAAAGAAAGAAGAAGAAACAAAAGCAGAGGAAAAGAAAGCTGAAGAACCAGAAAGCCAGGCCGAAACAAAGGAAGAGGAAGCAGCTAAAGAAAAACAAACAGAAGCAAAGGCTTCTTCTGAAGAAATGACTGATGAAAAGCCTGCAGATGAAGAAAAAAAGGACGATACAAAAGAAGATAAAAAGGAATCTTAAGGATTAATTAATGTCTTTCTTTTAATTTTGTGAGAGGGATAAAGCTTTTCTTGACTTTATCCCTTTTTTATTAAAAATTATTTTTACACTAATAAATATATTATTATGGGACAAATTGTTGACGTACATGCAAGAGAAATACTTGATTCAAGAGGTAATCCAACTGTTGAAGTGGAAGTGATACTTTCTACCGGAGATATGGGCAGAGCCGCAGTACCATCCGGTGCATCAACAGGTGAAAATGAAGCTCTCGAACTTCGCGATGGTGATAAAGACCGTTATCTGGGTAAAGGTGTTCTTAAAGCTGTGGATAAGGTCAATAGCGTTATCGCTAAAGAAGTTATCGGAATGAATGCATTTGACCAGGTCGCTATCGACAAGAAAATGCTTGAACTCGACGGAACGAGCACAAAAAGTAAACTCGGTGCTAATGCTATGCTCGGTGTTTCGCTCGCAGTTGCAAAAGCTGGAGCTGCCTATCATGACCTGCCACTTTATAAATATATCGGTGGAGTAAATGCGAAGACTCTCCCTGTCCCCATGATGAACATCATCAATGGAGGTTCACACTCAGATGCTCCCATCGCATTCCAGGAATTCATGATCCGTCCGGTAGGAGCAAAAACTTTCCGTGAAGGCCTGAGAATGGGTGCAGAGATCTTTCATGCCCTGAAAAAAGTGCTTAAGACTCGTAATTTGAGCACGGCAGTTGGCGATGAAGGTGGATTTGCTCCTGCCCTGGAAGGAACTGAAGATGCACTCGATTCAATAATCAAAGCTGTTGAAGCTGCCGGTTATAAGCCCGGTAGAAAGTCTGAAGGCGGAGAAGTGGCTATTGCACTCGATTGTGCTGCATCCGAATTCTACAGCGACGGAGTATATGATTATACAAAGTTTGAAGGATCAAATGGTGCCAAAAGAAGTTCCCAGGAACAGGCTGATTACCTCGCTGAGCTAATTGACAAGTATCCGATCGACTCAATCGAGGACGGCATGGACGAAGGCGATTGGGACGGATGGAAGATCCTGACCGATAAAATAGGAGACAGATGCCAGGTAGTTGGCGATGACCTCTTTGTAACAAATGTTGAATTCTTGAAAAAAGGAATTGAGAATGGAAGTGCAAATTCCATTCTGATCAAAGTAAACCAGATCGGTACTCTTACCGAAACCCTTGATGCCATTGAAATGGCTCATCGTGCAGGTTTTACCACTGTTACTTCACATCGCTCGGGAGAGACCGAAGATGCCACCATCGCTGATATTGCTGTGGCAACTAATTCCGGACAGATAAAAACAGGTTCACTTAGCCGTTCCGACCGTATGGCCAAGTATAATCAACTTCTTAGAATTGAGGAAGAACTGGGAGATGTTGCTATTTATGGCTTCGAGAAATAATTGATATTTTAATATGTTTTTCAAAAGGTCGCCGGATGGTGGCCTTTTTTGTTTTCTTATATAAAAAGTAGTTAATTTTTATCTGGGGCTAACTCTAGTGAGAAATAAAACAAGTTTCCTGTTTTTTTGTTAGAAGAATACCCCGGATTGTTTTTGGATGGATTTGACTTTTTCACAAATTATAAATTTAATATCCATTATTCTAATTTTGTTTAATGATCTGGATTACAAATTAATTAAATCATGTTAATGTGCTAATATGTCAATTTTTTGTTATTTTTAATACGCTGATAAGAACCAAATTAAAAAAAATATCCCATGACCAATTTAAAGCAAAAACTTTATGATAAAATACAGGCCTGGAGGCCACGTACCGAGAAACTCTTAAAAGAATATGGTGATACCGTGGTAGATGAAGTGACAATAGCGCAGATCATAGGTGGGATGAGAGGATTGAAATCACTGGTAACAGATATTTCTTATCTCGATCCGGAAGAAGGAATCAGGTACAGGGGATTTACTTTACCACAACTTTTTGAAAAACTTCCCAGTCCACAGGGAGCAAAAATGCCATATGTAGAAGGCCTGATATATTTGTTATTAACCGGTGACCTGCCCGATGAGAATGATGCAGCCGATGTTTCGGATGAAATGTCAAAAAGAAGAATCTTACCCCGGTATGTTTATGAAGTAATCGATTCCTTTCCATGTTGCAGTCACCCAATGTCGATATTCAGTACAGCGATCCTCACCATGGCCAGAGAATCCTTCTTTACCAAGAAATATCATGCTGGATTGAACAAGATGGATTATTGGGATCCAACCTATGAAGATGCACTGAATCTGCTTGCAAAATTGCCGGAGATTGGTGCATATATTTATCGAAAACTTTATAAGGAGGGAAAACGGATTCAATCCAATCCCAACCTGGATATGGGCGGGAATTTTGCCCATATGATGGGAATTGATAAACCTTACGATGACGTAACCCGCATGCACCTCATCATTCATGCCGATCATGAAAGCGGTAATGTCAGCGCTCATACCGGACATCTTGTTGCGAGTTCATTATCTGATATATATCTCTCAATTTCTTCTATGATAAATGGTCTGGCAGGTCCTCTTCACGGTCTTGCAAATCAGGAGGTTTTAAGATGGATACAGGATCTTTACGATAAGATGGAAGGCAAAATACCAACAGAGGATGAAATGCGCCAATTTGTTTGGGACACCCTTAACTCAGGGCAGGTTATTCCGGGATACGGACACGCAGTCCTGAGGAAAACCGATCCCCGGTATACCATACAAAGAAACTTTGCAAAAGAATATCTTAAAGATGATCCTCTCTTCAAGTACACTGATATCCTTTATAAAGTTGTTCCCCCCATTTTAAAAGAGCAGGGAAAAGCAAAGAACCCCTGGCCGAATGTTGATGCCCAATCAGGTGTTATTCAGTGGCATTACGGTGTTACCGAGTATGAGTTCTATACGGTTTTGTTCGGAATAGGACGTGCCATAGGTATCTGTGCAAATATTGTTTGGGACAGGGCCCTCGGATACCCGCTCGAACGTCCGAAATCTATTACAACGGATATGCTTGAAAAAATTGCTATGGGCGAAAAAGAGCACGAGTAGTTAAATATTTGTTTTGTTGCAAATAGAAAGCAATACTTTGTTTGCCCCTCCCACTTATTTGTGCTGAATGGACTTATTAAGGCCAAATTTCACAAAACCCGATATTTGGAATATGACCTTTCAAGTTATATGATATTACCCAAAGCGAATGAGTGCGAAGGTCCTGCATCTTAGTACGAAAAATAGCTCAACATCAATGACTTCAATTTTTTTGTTGAGCTTTTTGTCATTTATCCCTTATTATTGGTAACCACTTAAGTTAGCATCCGTAAATAATGTAGGCTGAGAATAAACGTTAGATCTTGGGCTTATTCGTCGTGAAATGAAATTGCATTTAAGTTTAGTAACCCTGATAATTCTTATAAGTTCCCGTCTGGTAGGACAATCAACATTCCATTACCTACCGGAGATCGAGCAATTTACGATCGAAAATGGTCTTTCGCAGACCCGCGTTAATGTCAACTTCATCGATTCCCATGGTTTTCTCTGGATTGGAACAAGTGACGGTTTGAATCGATATGATGGCTACACCTTCAGGGTATTCAGGCACAAACCTCTGGATAGCTTTAGTATTTCCAATAACTTCATACACTCAATTGATGAAGATCGAAAAGGCAATATCTGGATTGGTACAAACTCCGGGTTAAACCGTTTCGATCCACATACCGGTATATTTTATGATTATAATGAAATATGGGAAGATTCTCTCGGGATTGATAATAAAATTAAATCCGTTTACTGTGAGCGAAATGGATTGATCTGGATTTTAACTGATGGCTTTCTTGTCAGAATGAATTCTGATAGCTTAACATTTGAGGTGTATAATTATTTTTTAAGTACAGGATCAGATTTTCCTGATGATGCCAATACAGAATTAATAAGAGACCGAAATGGCTTATTATGGTTTGGGACTGATATGGGGCTCTATAGATTCGACAGGAATAGTGGGGAATTTAAAAGATATTTGAATGACAGAACGGATAATTCTTCTTTAAGCAGCAATATAGTTTTATCTGTTTATGAAGACAGAAATGGAGAATTATGGGTGGGAACAACAAGCGGTATTAATAAGTTTGATCGCCTGAATAACCGCTTTAAACAGTATCCACTCTCTGGCAATATAAACGGCCTTGAGATCAGAAAGGAAATAAACAGCATTTTTGAAGATCAAAACGGAAAATTATGGCTGGCAGGAAATAGCGGATTATTTCTATTTGATAAAAGAACCGGGAGAATACTTTTTTATAATGAATTTTTGCAGGACAATGTAAAAAAAGAAATACATCAGTTAAACTCATTAATTTGTGACAAATCAAATATTTTATGGATGGGTGGATTGCAAGGGCTAATGAAACTGGATTTAAAGCCTCGCAAATTTGAGTTATATAATTCTTCCGATGGATCTTTACCAAAATTATCCTATACAAATGTATCAGCAGTTCTTAAAGAAAAATCCGGTGAATTATGGGTTGGATACTGGAGTGATGGTATTGATAAATTATCACTCAGCCGGGAAGAAGTAATTCATTATTCTGAAAAGGATAATCTCAGGAACAGGAACATCAGAAGTCTTTTCAAAGATTCTCACGGCCGGATCTGGATCGGCACTGCGAAAGGGATCAGTATCTTTCTACCCGAGGAAAAAAGGCTCATGAATTTTGAAAAATTATATGAAACTACTCCTGATAACATATTGTCGGAAAGAAGCATATATGCAATAATAGAAGACAAAAGCAACAACATATGGATAGCAACAGATAAAGGTTTATACCAGATACAGTCCTATTCCCAGGTAATCAGGGCTTTTAACAAGTTAAAAAGTAACGACGGAGAATCCCTTATCGGCAGAGTTCATGCACTATCATTGGATGAAAACAATAATTTATGGCTTGGAACAGAAAAAGGCCTGATTATGTATGACAGTGAAATGAATACTTTCAGAAAGATTACAACGGAAAAAGAATATGACTGGCTTGAGATATCTCCGGTATATACCTTACTCACAGCATCCGGTGAGAATATCTGGATGGGAACTTCTTATGGCTTAAGTGTATATAATCCGGAAAGAAATGATTTTACTCATTATTCTGAAGAAGATGGACTTGCCAATAGTTTTGTTTATGCTATTCAGGAAGATCTTGAATCTAATATATGGTTAAGCACGAACCAGGGACTCTCAAAATTTAATCCGGTTACTAAAAAGTTTAGAAATTATACCCGAAATGAGGGTTTGCAGGCCTATGAATTTAATAAAGGGGCAAGTTATATAACTTCCGATGGCGAACTTTTCTTTGGAGGTGTCTCTGGTCTGAATAGTTTTTATCCGGATGAGATATTTGATAATTCTATTATACCGGATATTGCGATCACAGATTTTCATGTTATTTCTACTTCAGGCATGGTTGATATTCCTGTTGGTAAAAATACCTCGGTTATCAAAATTCAGCATAATCAATCATTTACAATTGGTTTCAGTGCTCTTGATTTTACCTACCCTGAAAGGAATCGTTATAAATATTCATTGCAGGCATTGGATAAACCGGGAAACTGGCTGAATTTAGGTGAACAACATTTTGTGACAATATCCAATTTATCTTCCGGCGAATATGTTTTCAGGGTAAAAGGATCTAATAACGATGGTGTATGGAGCCCAACCGGAGAAAGTTTGCGGATTATTGTTGAAGCCCCTTTCTGGAAAACAAGGATGGCTTATATAACTTACTTTATTTTAGTGATCCTTTTGTTTTACCTGATAATTCAATTTCGGACCAATGCCTTGCGCAAAACAAACAGGATATTGAGAGAAAGAGAGAATACAGCAAGAGAAATAGCAAAACAGAAAGAACTATTAAGCAAAAGGAATAAAAATATTGAGGATAGCCTGAAATATGCTCACAGAATACAGTCGGCTATGCTGGATACCCCGAGACTCTTTAAGAAACATCTTCCTAATTCTTTTATCCTTCATAAACCTAAAGATATTGTAAGCGGAGACTTTTACTGGGTTTCCCGTCTGGATGATATGATTTATGTGGCGGCAGTAGATTGCACCGGTCATGGTGTCCCCGGTGCCTTTATGTCGGTGATAGGATTTGAGTTATTTCGGAAGATCGTTAATATGCAAAACTATAGTGATCCTGGTGAAATTCTTAACACATTAAATAAAAATTTTGAGAATATTTTTGGAGCTGAGAGTGATATTTCATTGCGTGATGGGATGGATCTTGCTTTTTGTGTAATAGATAAAAAGCAGATGAAGCTCAAATTTGCCGGAGCATTTAATCCACTGTATATTGTACGGGATAACAAACTTATGGAAATCAAGGGCGACAGAATGTCTATCGGTGCGGATAATGATCCAAGAATTGTGAATAAAGTGGAAAAAAAGTTTACCAGCCACACCGTTGAACTCAAAAAATCGGATATGATTTATCTTTTTAGCGATGGTTATGCCGATCAATTTGGCGGACCGGAGGGTAAGAAGTTTAAATACAGGCGCTTTCGTCACTTGTTACTTACCGTACATCAATTACCACCTGAAAGGCAAAAAGAGTTTTTAGACGAGAGTATCGAGGAGTGGCGAGGGGAGATTGATCAGATTGATGATATCCTGGTCATCGGGATAAAGGCTGATTTTAACGGCCAGGTTTAATTCTTTAATCCATGAGTCTGTTTTGAAAAGTATTAAAACCCCTAAATCCTCCCGATAGATCTGGACAGGCTCTGATGGGGGCTTTTGCTAGCTCTCTTATTCTTAGCAGCTCCCCCGCCTATCTGAGGCGGACTGGAGGCATTAAAAGAAATTGTTCAAATAAACACTTTTCGGAGTGGTCACATCCTTTTAATTTTCTTGTTTTTCCGAGCTTAATAAAACTTTCATTTTGTGAATAAGGACGTCTACCTGGAAAGGTTTACTGATATAATCATCCATTCCCACAGCAAGACAATTCTCACGTGCACCCGAAAGAGCATTCGCAGTTATTGCAATAATAGGAATGTTAGTATTCGTACTTGATTCAATCTCTCTGATTTTTTTAGTGGCAACAATCCCATCCATCACAGGCATCTGTATGTCCATGAGAATTATGTCATACTTTGATTTACCGAACTTATCGAGCGCTTCTTTTCCATTTGCAGCAACATCAATAGAATTGACAGTGTCTTTTAGACTGAGTAAGACTATTTTCTGGTTGATCTGATTGTCTTCAACCAGTAAAACATTTGCATCTTTTAAGCTAACCGCTGTTTTTTTATTTTCAAATGCCAATTCAGCTTCCGGTTCCTCTTTTTTTACTTTTCTCTGAAGATCTTTTTTATACTTCAATAATATTTCATATTCATTTTTTTCTCCGGTTTTCTTTTGTTTGAATTCACCTCCGTATTCATTTACCTTTTGAATGGAATAATTCAGATTTGCCTCCAGTCTGTCAGATATTTGATTGTATTCAAAATCCGGGGTTGGTTCGTTATTTAATCTATGGAATGAATTTTCAAGATGGAAAATAATTTTATACGACTCCTGAGATTCATCGACCGGAAAAGCTGAAATTTTAATACTTTGTTTAATATCCTTTCTGTAAATTAATATGCTTTGAATTAAATAAAGAAAAATTTGTTTTAATTTAATGGGATCTCCGATGATAAATTGGGAGATATTTTCCGAAATGTTTGATTCGAGGTTTAGGTTTTCTTTATTTTTAAATAATTTGATTATTGTATCGATAACGGTTTTCAGATTGAAAGATACTTCAATTTCTTTTACCTTTTCAGGCGTAGGTCGGGAAATATCAGTAATCTTATTTATAGATTCAGAAAGATTATTTGTTGAAGCCTGCAAGGTGTCAATTAATTCTTTTTGTTTATCGTCCAGCTCCGAAGAATAGATAAGATCATTCACCAGGATGATATTACTTAAAGAAGTTCTCAATTGATGTGAAAGATCGGATATGGACCGGCTATTTTTTTCCAGTTCTTCTTGCTTCTTTTGAACTTCGGCATGGCTTTGTTGTATTATTTTTAATTCTGATAATCGGAAATAATAAATAAGTATAGAAATAAAAAAGTATGCAACTGCCAGACTGATTAAAAATATCAGATTAGCATCGCTGTCTGTGATGTTTCCAGGTAATATAAAAGCAGGTATGAAAAATACCGGAAAAAGAATTGAAAGAAACATTCCTTTCCGCATTTCAAACAGGGATGCAGTTATTATAGGAAAAGTGAGAAGCCATATCCAAGCTTTGCTTAAAACCGGTGAGTAAACCGAATAAATGATGGCTGTTGATAGTAAAATAATCAGATTGAAAGATCCGGCTTTATACTTTTTAACGGGAGAAAAGAGTACAGCATTTAATAAAACAAGAGAGAAAAGACTCAGAAGTATGATTGAATGTAAAAATTCTTTTAGAAATAGTAGCCGTAAACCCGCAACCAGTAAAATAACTATAGCCAGAACCGATATATAATTAAACAATATTTTTCCTCTGACTGTATTACTAATATTATCACTTACAAGTGATGGGAAAAAGTCAGCTTTGCTATATCTAAAATCCATATGATGATATTCTGGCTAAATAAATATAAACCTGCTCACTGGAGCATTGGTTCTGAAGAAACATAATGATAATTATTATATACGGATTTACATGTAAAATGTTACTCAGCTTTCTTTTCAAAATCTTTACCAGATAATGGGTAGAGAAGTGAATACGGGTTCGGGCTTTATGAAAAATTCAATTGGAAGAGAGGAAAACTTATTTTTTGAATACCTTTGATGATAATAGTTCGAAATAGAGATCTTTTTAAATAACAATGAGAGGGTTTTTAACGTTTTTATTTTAGAAAAGTGGAAAATAAACTTTTTTATGACAGTGATGAGAAAATTAATAAAAATAAGATTCTGTTCCGTGTTTTTTATGACCTTACTTCTTGTGACGGGAATAGCTAATGCCCAGAAGGATACTGTGAAATATTCTCCGGAATTTGAATTCAATGATGGTTTCTTTTTTAATTTTAATCAGGTAAAAAACAATGATCCTGTCCCCGGGGCCCGTTTAATTTCAGATTATGATCATAGAGATGTAGATTTCTATGATAAGATCCTTGAACAAAAGAGAATAGCATTCTTCGATAAGAATGGTGTAAGACAAGATGTTCCTGTGTCCAAACTCTGGGGTTTTTCAAGAAATGGTGTGCTGTACATTAAACTGGGAGAAGGATTTCACCGCATAACAATCGTGGGACAGATCTGCCATTTCGTAGCCACCATTACCACATACGATGACCGGTATAGTGATCCATATTACTATGGCGGGCGTTACAGCAGAAATCCATATTATGATCCCTATTCTCCTTATAATCGACGTACAACCAGAAATTCTGAAATGAAACAGTATCTGCTTGATTTCGAGACGGGTAAAATTATGGACTACGACTTTAAAAGCATTGAAGTATTGCTAATGAAAGATCCTGAACTATACGATGAGTTTGTAGCCCTTAGAAAAAGGAAAAAAAAGCAACTAAAGTTTTATTATTTACGTAAGTTCAATGAAAGGAATCCACTTTTAATTCCTGTAGAAAAAAGATTCTGAGCGGTTCTGTAAATATGGATTTTCTTTTAGTTTTAACTGTCAAATAATCAAATAACTAAAAAATGAAAAAAGTTTTTATTATGGTTCCCCTGATTATCTGGGGCCTGGCTGTATTTGCCCAAAAAGAATATCTTCCGACAACTGAAGACCTGGAACATTTTTATACAACCAAAACATATGTGGTACTCGATGACAGCCCCCTGTCTGCTTTCAATTTTGAAATTAAGGAAGTAATGCCCAAAGTCTGGAATTTGACAGACTTTGAATTTATTAAACAATCTGAGTTTCCTGAAAAATCAAAGAATCCTAATGCTTCATTCATATATACATCGCTAGTGAGTTTTGAAAGGGACAGAACAGATTCCCGATATGTATTCCTGCATCTCTCCCTTGGAGGAGATAATATTTCCATGGATGACCTCAGAGATATTGCATCTCTGCCACTGGGTTATGCCGGTGTTGATGCAGATAGTTATATTTACAAAGTCGGAATCCTTCTTAAATTCATGCAAAAGCATGTGCAGTTAATTTCTGATAATCCGGATCTTATTTCAAATAATATTTTCAAACATTATAACAAAAATATTGATGATGCGCAGGATAAGACGGTTTATTTTGTAGAGGAGGAATTATCAAGAGAAATTGGTACTCCGGCCCGGATAAAACAAATTTATCCTTATAAGTTTAAAATAGTGGATCGGGAGGAGATCAGGCAGGCAATTCATAATGAAGAAGAGGATATAGTATTTCTGCATAAAGTAGGTCCGGAGGGAAAAAAACTCAAAGCACGTTGTTATAAGATCCTCATAGGAGCAGGGGATGCCAATTTCTATTATTTCGATTATCACATGATAAAATCGAGGAAACCCGATGGATTTTTGAAATCTGACCTCAAGAAGTTATCGAGATAATTCATCTGATTTTTGAAATAATAATCTAACATTTGTCATATATCCGAATGATTTTTTAACTTATTTTTGTCTTAATAGTTTAGTACCTTATATCTAATATTCTTGCATTATTTGGCAAAAATTCCAAAAAACAAATAATTTACAATA
>CAZGTU010000035.1:0-40469 GCA_964528675.1 uncultured Bacteroidaceae bacterium | reverse complement strand
CCGGATCATTAATTTCATAGTCATCGGCGGCTATTTTCTCCGAAACCATTCTTGCTTCTTTAAAAAGTAAAAATTGTTCTACCAGACTTTCAAGTTCATGTGTGGTGCGGTATTCATTAATTTTCAGGTAAACTTCCCGTTCTACCTGGGAAACCTGGTGGAAACTTTCGTCTTTTCCACATCCTGCCATGGTAAATACTAAAACAAGTAAGGTAATGATCAAATAATTTTTTTTCATTTTCAAAGATTTTGATGAACCGGCAATAAGCAAAAGAGGGTTACAAATCCTCAATGCACTATTCCAGGATTAAAAAAGCTTATCAATATTATCAGGCGGATCCCCAATCACCGCCTTATGCCTGGATAATACGACAGGCCTTTTGAGAAGTTTCGGATTCTCAACTATTATCTTTATCCATTCATCATCCGTAAATGATTTCCCTTTTAATTCTTTTTTGTAATAATCCTCCTGTGTTCTGACAAGTTCCGAAGGAGGAATGTTGGTTTTGAGGACGATCTCACGGAGTTCATCTTCTGTTATTCCGTTTTTTACGTATTCCCTAATTTCCAGATCATCTGTAATGGAGCGAAGATGCTCAAGTCCTGCTCGACTTTTTTTACAACGCTTGTTGTGATATACAATGTAGGACATAAAAAAATGGCATTTTTAATTTCACTCAAAAATACCAAAAATTGAAAGGATACTCAATATTTTTATGAGCAGGAAGAATAAATCTATTTAAGGAAGGATTAATATGGATATGAATCTGTGTTTTTGATCAGAGTGATAAGAATTTGTTTTCTTGCCAGCTTTGAGGATTTGTCATCCAATCCTCCAGCTTTATTTCTTCCTCATCGAATTTCTCAATTTTAATCCATTCGTAATCCATCATCCATTGTTCTAATTCAAGGTTCTCTTCCATAAAATCGTAACTCATTTTTGCTTTGGTAAAATTGTTTATCTCGTATTGGGATGCATCATGATTAACGGCAGAATCCATATCATTATTAAAAGAATCAAAAGTTTTTTTCCGGATTGATTCCGAATGCATCTTATTTTCGGAGAGGTAAGAAATGGGGAAGTTATCAATGCTTAGATATGTGTTAAGATATAAGCCTTCATTGACTGAATTATTATGGGGATAGTAGGGATCAAGTTTTGCATAAATAAAATTATTTACCGGTATAATAATTATGATAAGTAATCCGATCAGAGTGAAATCAATTTTTTTCATGATGTTTTAAGTTCAAATGTTTATGCAAACATAAAGCATGACTGCTTAAGGCAATTGCACATTTTACGCAATAAATTGTATAATCGGATCAAAGAAAAAATGGCGGCAGAGAAGAATGATTTATTTAAATACTGTAAAGTTTTTAATGAGGGATTAATTTGTAACTGAAGTTTCGCACTTATCAATAAGTGTTGTAGTATTTGTATTTATTGCGCAATCATTTGCACTTTTTACGCATTAGCTTGTGAAATACTTTTAGGTTGTGTGTTTTTTATTCCTGTATTCTCTGGGATTACATCCGAATTGTTTTTTAAATGCTCTTGAGAAATAAGCTTGATCGCTAAACCCCAGTTTGTAGCATATTTCAGAAATTGAACCCGCGTTATTCTTTATAAGATCTGCTGCTCTATTCAATTTAAGGGATCGGATGAGTTGACCCGCAGGTTGATCAATCAGGGAATTAAGCTTCCGGTTGAGTTGGGAGACACTCATATTTACCTTTTCAGCGAGATCTCCAACGGAAAAATTTTCTTCTTCAAAATGTTCTTCAATGATTTTCAAAATCTTTTGGAGAAATTCCTGGTCCACCGAAATTGCTGATACATCACTTGGCTTTATTATTGTTGATTTACTGAACTTCTTACGTAATTCTTTCCGTTGTTTGATCAGGTTCGTGATTCTGGCGCTGAGTTCCTTGACATTAAAAGGTTTAATAAGAAAGTCATCTATACCGGTTTCCAATCCTTCTATCTTATTATCCATAGCAGCTTTTGCTGTTAACATTATTATCGGTATATGGGAAGTTTTTTCTTCAATACGCAATTCTTTAGATAATTGATATCCGTCTTTTCCCGGCATCATTACATCTGTGATAATAAGGTCAGGCTGGTATCGCTGAGCCATCTCAAAACCTTCTAAACCATCCTCTGCCTCTAATAAATGATAATTATGCTCAAGCTGCTCTGCTATGTATTTTCTAATATCTTGATTATCCTCTACGAGCAGTATTATTTCTTTTCCATTGGCTAATACTATGTCTTTATTCATAACTAAATCACCTTTGCTTTGCGGATTTGATTGATTCTCAGCCGGAATCACAGATTCCTTGCTTATATACTTTTCATCCGCAGGCTCAGACTGTACCCCTGGATCAACCGGCAGTTCTACGATAAAACAAGTTCCGGTACTTTCTTCACTCTTTACCGTGACATTACCTTTGTGTAATTCGATTAATTCCTTTGTCAATGCAAGTCCTATCCCTGTGCCTTCATACTCTCTGCTACTGGAATTATCTACCTGGTAAAACCTGTCAAATATTCTGTTTATGCGGTCGGCAGGAATACCAATGCCATTATCCTCAAAATGGATTTCGATAAGGGATTCCGATCTTTTTTCAATTGCAACTTTAATTTTTCCTCCAGAATGTGTGAATTTTATGGCGTTAGAAATCAAATTATTAAATACCTTTTCCATCTTTTCACTGTCAAAGTTTGTGATTAGCTTACTTTGGGAGCTATGAAACTGCAGATTGATATTTTTTGAGGCTGCCATTGATTCGAACGAAAAGAAAACATTTTTAAGGAAACTTACAATGTTCAGATTTTCAACACGCAGGTCCATACTGCCGGCCTCAATTTTGGAAAGATCAAGTAATTGATTAATCAGTGAAAGTAAAGTTTTCGCATTTTTACTTACTATTTTTAACCTGTCCTGGCTTTTTTGCTTTAAAGCAGAGGAATTGATTACGTTATCCAACTGACCCAGAATGAGTGTAAGAGGAGTTCGGAATTCGTGGGAAATATTTGCAAAGAAGTTTGACTTTAGCTGGTCAAGCTTTCTTAAGGTATCAGTCTCTACTATTTCCAGTTTCAGTTGGTTTTTCAATTTGATGCGGTTTATTTCATATCTTCTTACCATGTAAAGTCCGGCGAGAACGATAACTGAATAAATTATTATAGCCCACCACTTTAGCCACCAGGGAGGCTTTATCAGCAGTTGCAATGACACCCCCTGGTCATTCCAAATATTATGGTTATTTGATGCTTTAACACGAAAGGTATATTTACCTGGTGGTAAATGAGTATAGCTGACATTCCTGACAGAACCGCTGTAATTCCAGTTTTTATCAAAATTTTCGAGCATGAAAGCATACTGGTTTTTATGTGGAGCGGAATAATCAAGAGATGCGAATTCGATGGTAATGTTATTATTCCTATGGGATAAAATTATAGGGATATTGTTTGAATATACATTTTCAATAATTTTTGGTTTGTGATCATGTGATTTTTGGTCATAAATACTTATACTGCTGATTAGAACTTCAGGCTTGTAAGGATTATATCTTATCTTCTCGGGATAAAAATAGTTTAATCCTTTAATGCCACCGAAAAACATTTCTCCATCATTAGCAAGGTAATAGGCACCGGTATTGAATTCATGACTTTGTAATCCATCATCTGCATCATAGTTTCTAAAAGTTTCATTGGAGGGATTAAAGTTCGATAGCCCTTTATTTGTGCTTAGCCAGAGATTACCGTTTCTATCTGGTAAAATTCCATAAATAGCATTGTTCGGTAAGCCATCATGAATTGTATAATGGCGGAAAGTTTCAGTTTCCATGTTAAAAAGATTCAATCCGCCACCGTCAGTCCCTATCCATAAAAACTTATCTGGATTTGTCGGGTCAGGGCATAAAGATTTAATTGTATTTTGACTCAGGCTCAGAGGATCGGAAGGATCATTCTGGAAAATATAGAAAGTCTCATCGATGGGATTAAAACTAAATAATCCGGAGCGGGTTCCAATCCAGATCATATTCTTTTTATCCTGATAGATTACAGATCTTGCCTGTCTGTTATTAGTCGATGTGAGCGGGATTTTGTAATTTTTAAAGACACCTTTCTCAGGGTCTTCCAATTTGCAAAGGAAATTTGCAGTTGTAACCCAAATATTACCATCCCGATCCATATAAACGGTATATACTTCACTCTGGGGAAGACCATCGGTCTCTCTGCTATCGAATTTATATAAGCTGGATTTTCCGGAGTAAATCTCATATCTGAATAATCCCCGGGGGGATGCCGCCCATAAAATCCTATTTTTTGAGAGAATCATTGAAAATATGGTGGTATTTCCAAAATCATCAGGTTTTTCAGATGTAGTTTCAAAGCTTTTCAGCTCATTGTTTTTTCGGTTCCATTTATACAATACACCGGCACTTATCCAAATATTATCTTCATGATCTTTAAGAACAGATCGAATGCTAAAGCCCGCAATCCGTGAGGAAGCATTTTTCTGCGGAGTAAAGTTCGAAAACTGATTATTCAATGGATTGTAGATATTGATTCCCATCCCGGCCGTACCTGCCCATAAAATCCCGCTGCGATCAATAAACAAACTTGAAATTAAATTATAACTGAGCGAATTACCATCTGAAGGATCATGTTTGAAATATTTATAATTCCCGGTGTTAGGATTGAACCGCATAAGTTCCGCGGGCGTTGCCAGCCATAATAATCCTTCATTACTTGCAAGGATCTCGGTAATTTTCCCCCATCCATACCGTTGAATTTCATATTTATGAGGATATATCTTGTATTTTCCACTTTTTTTGTCAAATCTGACCAATCCTGAATTTGTCCCCAACCATAAATAACCTTCTTCTGTTTCACTTATTGAGAATATTTCATAAGAAATTGAATCCTCGATATTATTTAAAGGATTCATGGTTTGTATACTGTATCTTTGAAGAGTGCCATTAGAGATGTAATATTTATAAAGTAAACTGTCGGTAGCTATCCAGAGCGATCCCTTGGCATCCGAATGCAAGTCTAGAATATTTCTATTCCGTAATTCATTATTGATCAACTGGATATTTGTTCTGTTGCTACTATTAAGATCATTGTGGTTATCAACATCTACATTTATTTTATAAAGTCCTTCTTCCCAGGTGCCAACCCAGATATTTCCTGATTCATCCTCTTCAAAAGTACGGATTTCAGTATTGATTTTTTTGTCCGGGTGAAACAGATTAAAGCGGAAAAAAGTTTCCTCATGTGGATTAAAACAATTTATGCCACTTTGAAGGGTCCCAATCCATAAGTAGCCTCTGCTATCTTCCATCAATTCTGTTATCGTATTCCCGGATAGGGAAGTTGAGTCGAATGGCTCATGAATGTAATGTTTGAAAGAATAGCCATCATAACGGTTAAGACCATTCAAAGTGCCAAACCACATAAAACCATGTTGATCTTGTATTATTTCATATACGGCATTTTGGGAAAGGCCATCTTCAATGCTTAAATGCTTAAATTTAAGATCTTCTGCAAAGCAGTTTGCAGGTAAAAAAAACAGGAGTATATAAAAGAAGCGAATCATTTCCGGAAAATAAAAAATAAACAGATGCAAATATCTTAAAAAGGAAATCAAATGTAAAGCAAATTTTTGTAAAAAACTGATTTTCAAAGAAAAATATTAGTTAAAAAGAGGTTTCGAAGTGAGGGTAATTATCTATGAAGCTTTAGCATTCAAGGAAAGAAATTCTATCAATACTTAATTAATTAAGTTTTTTCCTATTAAGGAGTACGACACCCACTGCACCAAAAGAGAAAAAAGCTGCATAGCGGAACGTCAGTTCAAAACCGATCTGATCGGCAAGAAATCCGGCAAATGTTACCATGGCTGCGCTAATAAAGAAATTGAGCAGCATGAATGTGCCATTCAGGAATGCCATGCTGCTGGTACGTTGATCATGAATCAGGGCAAGTAAAACTGAAGTTGGTGCAAAAATAAAGAATCCCATGATCCCGAGGATTACGATTTGCCAGATGCCGGATGAAGTTAGGAAAATAAGCATTAAAAAAGGAGCAACAATTGTGATGAGAAGAAGGGTGGTTGCTCTGCCAAGTTTGTCGGAAAGAGATCCTGATATGAAAGTGCCGGCGGCACCTGATAGCTGCAGTATGGAAAGGGATACGTCCGCAAAAAAGTGACTTTCACCCTGTTCTGTCATGAAGGTTGGGAGGTAAAGTGTGAGTGAAGATTTCATCGCCCCCAGGAAAAAAGTAATTCCTGCTGTAACTGTAAAAACCGGAAGATATTTTAAAAATATTTTGAAGTAATTTAATCGCCTGGTGCTTTGTTTGATATTACTGGATATTTCAATATTGCCGAGTCTCCAGTACATCAGTCCGCTTGCAAGGAGACCGGCAGGCATCATTTTCCATGTACCTTCCAGCCCCCAGAGGCTTATAACTCCATATATTACCATCGGGCCAGCAGTTCTGGCAAGTTCACCTCCCAGCATATAGAAACTCATCCCTTTGCCGATTCTTTTGCCAGATATTTTTTTCACCATCACCGGTGTGGGGACATGAAAGATGGTGGAACTGAGGCCAGAGACTAACAGGAGGAGTGCCAGGAAGATATATGCCGGGGCAATACCGATCAAACTCATGGCAATACCTGTTACAGCAGGTGAAAAGATAACCAGGTAGCGCATTTTCATGCGATCGGCCATAATCCCTATAGCAGGATTAAAAAGTGAAGGTATTCTTTGAATGACATGGAGTATTCCTGCCATGCCATATGAGATCCCTAACTTTTCAATGATAAAAGGTAGGGCAGGAGCCAGGAAAGAAGTATAAATATCATGCAGAAAATGAGAAATACCTACCACTGCAACATTGGCAGTATGGAAATCATCTCTGTTTTTCCGGTTTTCTGTTTTATCGGTCAATCTCAATCAAGTTTATGAATGAGTTTTTTCATAAGGGTAATCATTCGAGGAGCTGCCTCCCCGGCAGCTTTTTTTACATCTTCAACTGATACTTCAACTATTTTGCCGGGAACCCCAAGATCTGAAATAATTGAAACGGCAAAGCAGGGAACCCCCATCTGGTGGGCAACAATTACTTCAGGTACGGTTGACATTCCGACGGCATCTCCTCCTATTATCCGGAAATACTGGTATTCCTTTGGAGTTTCAAGGGTGGGTCCGGTTACTCCTACATAACAGCCTTTCTGTACCTTTATGTTAATTTCGTCAGCTAAAGCTTCGGCCATGTTAATAAGTCTCCTGTCATAGGGCTCACTCATATCAGGAAACCTGTCTCCAAACTCTTCATAATGAGTTCCAATAAGTGGATTTGGCATTTGATTGATATGGTCATCGATAATCATAAGGTCACCAATCTCAAAATCCGGATTTATTCCTCCACTGGCATTGGAGACGAAAAGGTATTTGATTCCAAGGTATTTTAAAACCCTGATAGGAAAAGTAACCTCCTGCATAGAATAACCTTCATAATAATGAAATCTACCCTGCATGGCAACACACTTTCTGCCTCCAAGATCACCAAAAATCAATCTGCCTATGTGACTCGGGGCAGTACTTACCGGGAAATTCGGAATATCCTCATATTGAACGGTATCCATGATATCTATATCATCAACAACCCCGCCAAGTCCGGTTCCCAGGATAATTGCTATTTCGGGTTCAAAATCAACCTTGTTCTTTATGAAGGACACTGTTTCTTTTATTGCTTCTAACATAATTTATAATTTGTGCATTAAAATTTTTATCATCCTGATTAAGAAACTCAACAAAAACGGGAATAAAGAACATCCTGTCGGATATTGAACCAAGTTCTTTTTCAAATTCTCTTATTTTCACCGCATCTTTTTCAGTTGTAAGGATTATGCTATTTTCCGGGTTCATTTCCGAGAAACTGTTTTTAACTCTGTCTATGTCTTTAATGGAATAGCGATGATGATCGCCGAAAATGATTTCGCGGATTTTAGTACTGATCTTTCTTGCAAAAGGTTTGACTGTTCTCGGATTGGCGACTCCGGCAATAAGAAGTATTTCAGGTTTACTATCCCTAAATTTTTTGAAATCACCAGAGAAAACCGGCTGAACATTTCCTGATCGTAGCTTTGTGTAATATAAATGCTGAAAATCGTTTAATTTCGTTTTTTTTGCTCTTATCCGCATATCAATGGCCTTGTAGTTTGCGGGTGTTTTGGTTACGAGAATGATATTTGCCCGCTTTTTTTCTGCCCGTGGTTCCCTCAGTCTTCCTGCAGGCAAGAGGGTATCCTTCATCATGGGATTGTTGAAATCATCGAGAAGGATATTCATTCCCGCTTTTACATACCGGTGCTGAAATGCATCGTCCAGAAGAATTACGTCCGGAGCAGGATCATAAGAGAGAAGTTTGGTAATACCCCGGCTTCTTTTTTCATCCACAGCAACGATGATTTCCGGAAATTTTCTTTTCATCTGACAGGGTTCATCACCGATATAGGAAGGGCCGGTATCATTATCAGCAAGAAGAAATCCGCGAGTTTTTCTTTTATATCCCCTGCTTAAAACCGCTACCCGGAACTCATTTTTTAATAATTCTACGAGATATTCTATATGCGGAGTTTTTCCGGTGCCTCCAACTCTCAGGTTACCTACCGAAATAATGGGGATATTAAATTCTTTTGAGGATAAAATACCCCAGTCGAAAAATTTATTGCGTGTGTATACAATCAGGGCATATACACCTGATAGAGGGAGCAGCAAATATTGTGATAATTCCTTTTTCATTTCGCAGGATGCAAAATTAATAAATTTCCCCGAGGAGAGGAGAGGATAATATCAAAAGGACAAATTTATGTTTATAACTTCATGAGCGGGAGCGAGAATGCTCCCTCACTCCGAACCCCCAAGCTCGTTGTTATTTCGACAAAGAGTGTTTTATCCTTTGTAGAGAAAATTCATGAATTTTCTCTACAAAGGGCAAAACACTCTTACTCTCATTCTCAGCCAGCCTACCTTATCCTCACCTCATACGGCATTCTTGCCTGTACACCTTTCATAGATTTTATTTCCTGGAGTTTTTTGTAGTAATAATAATTTTCACCCAGTTCATTTTCAAGAATTTCCATTTTTGTATTACCTGTCAGATCATTAATGATTTTCTGAAAAGGATCCGGAATTTCCGGTAGTTTTACTGTTCTGTAAGTTTCAACGTCTGCCTCTGCGGCAGCAAGTTCTATAGCTTTTTCAAGTCCTCCAAACTCGTCGATCAATCCAATCTCCAGGGCATCTTCACCGCTGTAAACATGTCCCCGGGCAAGTGCATCTACTTCTTCGTAGGTCATATTGCGACCTTCTGCCACGACATTGACGAATCTATCATAAAAATTGTCCACTTCTTCAGCTAATTTTTGTTTTTCAATATCACCAAGTGGTTCGAAAGGAAAACCAAGATCTGCATGTTCATTGGTTTTCACTATATCGGAGGTAATTCCGAGTTTATCATTCATCAATTCTTTCATATTTGGGAACACTCCGAATACACCAATTGAACCGGTGATGGTATTTGGATTGGCAAGAATTTTTGTTGCAGGGGCTACAATATAATATCCGCCGGAAGCTGCAACATTACCCATGGAAGCAATGACTGGTTTCACTTCTGCAGCGAGTTTTACCTCTCTCCAGATTATATCGGAAGCCATACCGGATCCCCCCGGAGAATTTACCCGCAGAACAATAGCTTTTATTGCACTGTCCCGTCTTGCTTTACGGATGGTCTGGGCAAATTTATCCCCACCGATCATGTCGGTTGCTCCTTCACCGTCAATAATGTCCCCACTCGCATAAACCACAGCAATCTTATTTCTTGCGAGCCCTTTTTGTTTCCGTTTTTTCGGAACCTTATCCAATTTTGCGAAAGAAACTGTTTTTACATCTTTTTCTTCAGGGGTGTCTGTCAGGGATTTCACCTCGTCAATAAACTGATCGTAATATATCAGTTCATCTACCAGCTTATTTCTTAAAGCATCCTCGGAGTTAATTGCATTCAGCGTATTGGCCATTTCATTCAGTTCCTCAACAGGAATATCCCGGGCTTCCGAAATTTCATTGACCATATATCCCCACATCGAATTAAGATACATCTGAATTTGTTCACGGTTTTCTTCACTAAGGCTTTCATATAAAAGGGGTTCGACTGCTCCTTTATATTCACCATGCTTAAAGACTTGCATCTCTACTCCGATCTTGTCTAGCATTCCCTTGAAAAAGATCACTTCAGCACTCATGCCCAGAAGAGGAAGTTGTCCTTCTGGTGTAAGATATATTTTGTCGGCCGCTGTAGCCAGAAAATACGAGGACTGGGTGTATAACTTCGAGTAACAGTAAACGAACTTCCCCTCAGTTTTAAAATCCAATATGGCATTCCGGATCTCATTTAGCGTTGCTATTCCTGCAGGAACAAAGTCGAGGTTCATTACCATACCGGTAATATTCTCATTTTCCTTTGCTTTTTCAAGGTTCTCAAGGATCATATCCAGACCCATCCGGCTTTCAGGTTCGAATGTGAGTGGATTGAAATACCCGAAAGGTGATTTTGAATGCCGGTCAACAATGGGTTGACTGAATTTGGTGAAGAGAACTGTATTTGCCTCAAGACTAACGGGTTTCTCTTTGGAGGCGGCATTGATTATTCCCATTATAACAAAAATAAATATTACCAGCCCAATGATTACACCCAGTATGGATGCAAAAGTAAATTTAAAAAAGCCTTTCATTTTGTAATGTTTTTAGATAATTAATAAAGGTTTTTGTTTGTGTCTTTAGCAATAAAGTTACAAACTTTACAAGGATTTAAACAAATAAACTTAGTTTTACATCAATTGTTTATGCAAAATATTTTTTTATTAACAGGCAGTAATCTTGGAGATCGAAAAGAATTTCTTGATTTTGCAATTAGGGAAATGAAGCAAGAGCTGATTATCAGGTCGTTATCTTCCATTTATGCTTCTGATCCATGGGGTTACGAAAGTGATAAGCCGTTCTTAAATCAGTGCATCAAGATTGAAGCCCAACTGGAACCTTACGACCTTCTTTATTTTTTAAAGGAGATTGAGAGCAGAGCAGGAAGGGTAAAGAGAAGTGAAAAATATGAAGATCGCCCTCTCGATATCGATATTCTTTATTATGGAAAACTAATTATAAAGGATGATGAACTCAGTATCCCTCATCCCCGGCTTCATTTGCGTGCTTTTACCCTGGTGCCACTGAAAGAGATAGCTCCCGGGTTCAGACATCCCCTATTTATGAAAACTCCGGGTGAATTGCTCAGCGATTGTCCGGATAAGAATATACCCATTAAGCTTGATCAGTAACCCAAATTTTTTTCCAGGAATTTCGCAGTCAGATATAACTGATTCAAAATATTCTCTAAAATCTTTTCATAATAGAATTTAATGATTATTTTTGCATCCCATTTTTCGATAAAACAGGAAAGAAAAAATTAAATACAAAACATAATGGCAAATCATCCTTCAGCAAAGAAAAGAATGAGACAAAGCGAATCTCGCAGGTTATCAAATCATTATTATGCAAGAACCATGCGTAAAGCGCTTAAGACAATGAGAAGTGCAACAGAGAGAGAAGAAGCCGAAAAAATGTATCCTTCCGTTGTTTCAATGCTTGACAAGCTTGTGAAAAAGAAGGTTATTCATAAAAATAAAGCCGCAAACTTAAAATCAAGCCTGGATAAGCATCTTACCGGGTTAAAAGGATAAAAGATAATTTTATATAGCTATTCAAGAACCACTCTATTCCAAGGGTGGTTTTTTTATTTTTTCTTCCAGGAATTTACTTTATGTAACTCCCAGAGATTTAAAAAAATGCAAATAAATACGCTGAGATTTTGGCTTTTTTCCCATTAAGGGTAAAAGAGATCAATTAAAATGAACTATAAAAATCTTAGCATCAAAAACTGGGCAGTGGAGGACCGGCCCCGGGAGAAACTGGCAAAAAAGGGGGTGGAAAATTTAAGTGATGCAGAATTGCTTGCCATCCTTATTGGTTCAGGAACCAGGAATAAATCTGCATTGGATTTAGCAAAGCAACTCTTATATTCTACTTCAAATAATCTTCTTGAGCTTGGAAAACTTAACCTGGATGACCTGACAAAATTCAAAGGAATCGGAAAAACGAAGGCAATTATTATTCTTGCGTCTCTTGAATTAGGGAGAAGAAGAAAATATTCAGAACCCTTACAGAAGCTGCAGATTAGCTCCAGCAAGGATAGTTTTAAAATTTTTCAACCCATGCTTGGAGACCTTCCCCACGAGGAATTCTGGGTAATGCTATTGAATCGTTCAAACAGGCTCATTGAGAATGTGTGTATAAGTAAAGGGGGAACCAGCGGGACTGTGATCGATACAAAGATGATATTAAACAAGGCACTGAATCGTCTTGCTTCAGCCATCATAGTATGCCATAATCATCCTTCAGGAAATATCAATCCAAGTCAGGCAGATATTAAAATCACCGAGAAACTTAAGGCAGCAACTTCAACCATGGATATTATACTGCTCGATCATATCATTATTGCCGATACCCGGTATTATAGTTTTTCGGATGAGGGGAAATTGATATGAAGATAATGTTCAATGAATCCCTGTTTCCAGGAGCGACAGCGAACTGGAAACAGTGGATGAATTGAATCCCGAGCGACAGTCGAGGGATCTGTCAGGCAGAGAAGATGATGAGGTGGGATAATGAGGTAAAGATAATTAGGTGAAGATAATGAGGTAAAGATAATGAGGGTTTAGCGACAGATTGAGGGGTTAAATCTCCGGATGATGTATTTGTAGCGAGGATTGTGATTTAACGGGCCTGTAGGGCCCGAATTACCTTAGCCGCGGTTACGCCCTCGGAGAATTGAAATTCCGGATAGCAATATGTCAAATGATGAGCGGATTATGACATCGTTCCGCGTGTCGTCGAATCCGGACGGAGGAGGTACATAGAGATACACAAAGCAAAGAATGTACCCCATAGAGGCGGAATGATGAAAAAAAAGCCAGTTGTAGCAACCGGTCATCGAGCGTAGTCGAGATGGGATAATGTGGTGAAGATAATGAGGTGGGATAATGAGGTAAAGATAATGAGGTGAAGATAATGCAAAGCCCATTCACCTCGAGATGAGATGTTGAGAGAAGTAAATTATGGACCCGGAAAGATCTTCAGGTATATTTCAAATAAGAAGGTGTAGAAGACGGTGAAAATTATGGACCATAATACATTTGCACCGACCAGGTAAGATAACATTAGTGGTTTTTTACCAAAAAATCTGACGATAAGAAAAGCTCCAACAGGGATGGATAGTAATATGGGGGTAGCGAATGCTATGCCTAGAAGTCCGTATTTTGTTCGAATATTTATAATACGACGGTTTCGTTTTGTGAAAATCTTTTTTTTCCGTTTACTTAAAATCGGCCCTTTTAAGGAAAGAAGTTTTCGTATATAAGGTGAAACATATTTTTCCCACAATTGAATCACAAAATCCCAAAAGTAGCTGAAAAAAACAATTCCAATTAGTCCGCCTATGTTTGTTAATAGAATGGTTTTAGCAATACCCATCTTATATTCAAGAATTGCCAGGGGAAATGTCATCGCAAACTTGAAACTACTGAAAAATATAATAGATAATTCCTTCAAATTTTATTGTTTTGTTCAAAATTATTGATCTTAAAATAAATATTAAAAGTGGCCTTTCATCTTTATATCAAATCTTTTTCGTTTGCCTGATGATCGCAAATGTATTTAAAATGAATATGATAAATACCAATCCCAGTCCTCCTGAAAGGATCCATA
Organism: uncultured Bacteroidaceae bacterium; assembly: GCA_964528675.1. Classification (GTDB taxonomy): domain Bacteria; phylum Bacteroidota; class Bacteroidia; order Bacteroidales; genus CAYRTD01. Next base: position 26,570 of record CAZGTU010000035.1, on the reverse strand, counting down.
TATGAAAACCTCCGGTCAGTTCAATCCCCCATTCACTGATATAATTATCCAGTAATGATTTCAAAAGGTGTAGAATTGAGAAAGTAAGAATTGATAAAATAAGCAAAATCAGAGCAAAACTGGCGATATAAGGGCGGCTGATCTCATTGTGATGATAGCCTATCCACTTGAGTTTTTTTATTTTTTCAGACGATCTGGCGATCATAAGCTGGAAGCTCAGTACAAAAACCATAAATGCAAGGAATATGATGAAGAATCCAATTGATCCCAGGAAGGAAATTATAAATTTCAGAATAATATTCAACCTGCTGCTTTTCAGTTTCTCTTTGACAGTTTCATAGCCGTTTTTCTCCAGGAATGAAACGATTTTCGGATTTGTCGGATCTTTAGTGACAATTACCAGTCTTGAGATCTTTTCCTCCTCACGGAAACCGAAATTATCATTCGCCCAGCTAAGGAATTCATATGGTACCAGGATGCTGTTTATACGATTTGAAAAGCCTGTGATCTTTCCCCTGAATTCCAGTGATCTTCCTTTTCCCCTTATAATGATGGTAAATCCCACAAGACTGATTGTTCTGGGTGAGATCTGAGGCAATCCCTGGCTGGGAGCAAATCCAAAATTATACAGATTCAGATATTCCTGGGGAAGAATAATGGGAATGATTCTTTGTCCCTGTTCCCATTTCCAATCTTCATTTTTCACATCCAGGTATTGATCTGGGATGGCCTCAAAAAAAAGATCGGTATAAAAATCAGGAAAGCGATCACTTTCAGTAAATGCACTCAGTGCAAATTGATTTGAGATAAAACCTTCGACCTTCTCAGCCCAGGATTGATCCCTGATCTCTTCAATTTCGCCGGGAGAAAATGTTGCTTCCCGCAGGTTAAAAGTCTCCAGGAAAGAAACCTGTTTGTTAATAACAATGTATTCAGGATCAATGAGGTCCCGGTTTTCCTTCATCACATTATCCATTTCAAAATAAAACTGGCCTGCAGAAAGGAGCAATACAAAACCTGCCAGCGCACCCAATGATGCGCCATATATCTGAAGTTTGTTGAAATTTTTACGGATTAATTTAACTATCATTACTCAAACCCTGTATCGTTTTGTAAATGGAAAGGAATCATTAAATGAACTAAGACTGGTAAAAAGTAATGCAGCTCCCTGCTCTTTTATTTCTTTCTCAATAAGATCTGAACTTTTTGTCTTTAAATCTTCATCCAGATGAGAAAAGATCTCATCCGCAAGCAAGAAATTAAAAGGTTGGCAGAGTGCGCGTATAATCGCCACTCTCTGTTTTTGACCAAATGAGAGTATCTCTGCTTTTTTATTTAGAAACCCTGAGATTTCCAGTGTTTCTGCCATTTCGTTAATTTTTGTTTTCGTTTTAAATGAGGTTTGCCGGTTTTTAATTTGTATATTTTCATAGGCTGTTAGCTCATCAAATAATTCAAGTCCCTGGAAAATATAACTTAACTTTTGCTTTCTTAGCTTTGAGATCTCTTTCAGGCTGAATGTTTTAAGACCTTTTCCATCTATCAATACCTTACCATTATAATCTTTGCGTATTCCATATATAATGGAAAGAAGACTGGTCTTACCTTTGCCAGAGGCTGCGTATAGAAATATTCTTTCACCCGGGTTAAAAATAAGAGATTCCGCTTCCCATATCTCAGAATCACTATGATCAGTTTCTGCAAGGGGGTATGGAATAAGTCCTTTTAATTCTATTGTCATCAAATAATTTTATTTATCAATCTGGCTTAAAAGGGTATAAAGACTGTATTCATCCTCTTCGGTAAGTTCCAGTCTGAGTTCCCATTCTTCCAGATTAGCAGAAAAAGACAGGGATTTAAGTTTGCTGCCAAAAGTTTCAAGTCCCATTTCTACTCTTTCTCCCATTTCTTCATCAATGAAATCCTGCATGTCTTCCGAATAGTTGCCGGCATCAAGATTTAAATAAAAACAAATGGGATCCTGAATCAGGATATCACTGTATTCCGCAAGGGTTACATTCTCATTTATTTTACCTGTCTCACTGATCTCAATTATTATATCTTCTTTGTTGGAAAGTATGAGGTCTTGATTATACAATACCATATATGCAGGTATCCCCCTGTTTTGAACGACAAAATATTTATCCTTCTTTTTTAAGGCATTCTCCTGCTCGGCAACCTCCAGGAATTGACTGAACAATGATTCATTTTTCATACGGGTGGCTGCAACCACAACGGGCATGTTTTCTTCGAAATCGGTTATTTCTTCATCATTTTCTTCTTCAAAACTGAATCTGTGAACCCCATTTATTGAAAAGGCCATTTCACCGCTGAATGCTTTGCGTATATCCTCTTCTCCGATATCGAATGCTTCCGTCATGTTTTCAAAAGCTTCATCAAAATCTTTATTAACAAACTTGAGGATGTCAATTATTTTTTCAGGATTTACATTTGTATTGCCCACAAAAACAAGATCATCAGATGGGATATAATCAAGCAAAGCTTTTATTGCATCCTGGTCAAGAAAGTTAAATTTATCCACTGTCTCTTGTATGGATTGGTTTAGTCTGAGATTTGTATTTAACACCATGGCACCTTTTTGGAACTCGAGAAATACATGACCATAATTGTTTTTTATTCCTCCCAGCAGATCTATCGCATCGCCGATCTGACCTATTCCTTTCAGGTTGGTTGAGGTAAACCATGCATTGATATCTTTTTGTCTGGCAAGGAATTTATTGAAATCCCGATCTGATAAGATTTTCTCCTCGTCCTCCAGGTTAATAAGTTTCGATGCAACTGCTTCAATATCCTCTCCCCATTTGCCCATGCCGGAAAGAGCCATTGCAATGGAATTATCATAAAGAATAATTCCTGATTCTTGTTTAATAAGATCATATTTATCCAGTTTTCCCCGTTCAAATTTCTCATCCGCTTGCATTTCCAATTCGATTATCATATTCTCAAAGTCAACTTTGTTGCTGATGGGCATTACAATTCCGGCATAAGTCGGATCTTCTCCAAAAAGAAAGAAACTGGAATAATTATCCATATCAATACCTGAGGTTTCAGGATCTTTCAGTATCTTTTCGGCAATCTCGGATCCGGATACACCTTCCTTAAGAAAAGTTAACTCTGTTAATTTTCCTTTTTCAATCATCTTTCCGGGATGGACTGTAACCACAGCCTTTGCGGTTTCAGGAATAAACTGAAAAAACTTCTTTGAAGGTCGCTGACAGGAACTCAGCATTAAAACCACAAAGAGTGAAAACAGTAATGAATAGCGCAGGTTCATTTTCATGATAATTATAGTTAATTGTTAGAAATCATCAAGATAGGAAATTTTTCCCTGGAATGATTGATGCCGGTATGTTTTTTTATTAAGATATTTTTTGGGAAGCATATCAAACGAAGTAACTAAGGACCCTGATAATAATTATAATGCAGAATAAGCGGCAATGATTTGTTTGTTAAAACCTGATAACCTGATGAATTGACCGGACATGGAATTAAGTCCAGGGTTATTCCTGTCTCAGTCTATGTTTATTGAATATTTAACCACAAGCTTTGGTCGCATTTCCTTAACAGGGTAATCACTCGATGCAAATCGCAATCCCCCCGGGGTGGGATTTTCTTCTTGCGGATGCATGAATATGAATCCATGATTTGGAGCAGCAATTTCCTGGATAGGAACAAATAAAGATGTCACATCATAGATCCTCTGATTTGAGCTCATTTCCGGATGAAACTCAATAAATACCCGGTTGGCCTCAATGCTTTCGGGCTGATTTTCCCAGGTAACCTTATTCTCCTCCCAGGGTTCTGTGATCTGACGAAAAACCAGGCTTTTATCCCACAGCCTAAGACTATCGGGATATTTATCACTAATGCTATCCCACAATGGTGCTTCGAAACTCACAACCAATTTTACACTTTCAATTCGTGCTGATTTCGGTAAATCAGAAAGGTCGAATTCTATTAGGCTTCTTTTTGTCCTCATAACTGTCAGAGGGGATTCAGAGAGAAAGCTTGCTTCAAAATATTTATGATTACCGAAATTCTCAAAGGGATCCAAATCTGTGATCATGGCATCTTTACCATATTCAGGTCCGGGTTGCAGGATCAGTGTTTCAAAAGCTTCAGCACCCAGGCGGAAAATAAAGGGATCATCGGGACTGGTATTGGCAAGGGTTTCCGTTTCAATTTCCTTTTCAATGGGAGGGTAACCCGGTTTTTCTATAATTAAGTGGATGTATTCATATCCCGGCTTCAGGAGTATTTTATTAATTCTGGGTTCCAGACTATATTCAATGATCTGGCCCTCCGGGGTGAAAACAGTCATCTGGGCGGCAACCATTGCAGTGGGACGCAGGCTGATCGGATTGTCTGCGACCACACCAACATATGCAATGAGAGGTCGGACAATGTCAAAACCAAAAGAAGCATAACCAAAATCGCCCGGATATGAATTTGAAGTTGGCAAAACCTGGGGAACTACCCGGGTGGTTTCACCGGACATGATCCTGAAAGACAGGGGTAAGGGTCTGTCAACAAGAAATGCTTTTGATGACCCTTCACGTGGTGCGGCATAAACTATATTTCCTTTTGGACCCACCACTAAAAATTTGGTGAGTTGAAATTTTCCGGTAGTCATTTTTATTTTACCTGTTATAAAGCCATCACCGAAAACCATTAAAGGTATAATTTCATCCTCCATAACATATTTTCCTGCTTCGTTTTTAACTGATAAAAGAATATGCCATGAGCGATAAACATCACCTGTGTCTTTTATTTCTGTTGATCCGTCTTTAAGAGTTCCATGGTTGATATCCATGGCAAACTCTAATTTACCTTTCTGATCTGTATTTGTTTTTTCGCATGAGATCAAAGAAAAGCTCAAAGCGAGAAAAATTCCGAACGATAGATATTTTATAGTTTTCATAGCTCCTGATTTGAATAAATAAAGTTCTGAAGTTTCGTACTTATCTTATTAATCAAGTGCGAAACTTTAGTAAAGTTAATAAAGCGCTTAACTAATGTCAAGATGCATTTTTTTGATGAATGGTTGCGAGTAGGTGGATGATGGACCATAGACCATGCCTGCCCGCCGACGCGAAGGCCAGCGCAATAGCAGGCGGGGACCATGGACGATGGAGGCTAAGTTGCACAATGATTTAGATCAGGACTGTTTGGTCTGGAAGAATTTTTAGTGGAAGTAATGCATTCAAATAGCAAGTACCAAAAGTTTTTCAGAACATATCCACCATGGTCGATATATTGGGGCATGGAAGCTTTACCGGATGTGGATTTGTGAATAATTGGTCAGGATGAATTTTTTAAAGAACCGGTTTTCAAAACTTATTAACATGCCTGTTATATAATTTTAAAAAAGTGTAATTTTAAAAGCTCAGGACTTGGTGATGAATAGAATTGATAATCAATAAGATAGGAATTTGCTAACGTGGAATGGTATTTAATTTTTGATACGGAAACGACAGGCTTGCCTTTGCGGAATAATGCTCCGATTGAAGACCTGGATAACTGGCCCAGGCTTGTACAACTGGCATGGCAGGTACATGATGTGTCGGGTAATTTTGTCGAAGCCAGAAATTTCATTGTTAAACCGGATAATTTTACCATACCTTACAATGCAGAGAAGGTCCATGGTATTTCTACCGAGAAGGCCAGTGAGGAAGGAGTTGATATTCATGTAGTTTTGGATGAATTCACCCGGGATCTTGAAAGAACAAGGATAGTTGCAGGCCATAATATTGAATTTGATCTTAAGATACTGGCTGCTGAATTTTTACGTGCAGGAAGGGAAAATCCCTTGCAAGAGATGCCTTCTGTGTGTACCAAGATCGAAAGTACAGATTTTTGTGCAATTCCCGGAGGCAGGGGTGGAAAATTTAAATGGCCCACACTTTTTGAACTTCATCATAAGCTATTTGAGGAGAGTTTTGAAGAGGCTCATAATGCTTCTGCAGATGTTGAGGCTACAGCAAGATGTTTTTTCGAACTGGCCAGGGTTGGTGTGCTCAGGGAATCAAAGCTGGGAATGACTCCCGAAGAATACCGGAACTTCATTGAATTAAATCCTGAAACCATAAAAGCTGCAGGAATTAAAATTGAATCCAATAAGGAGGAAAGTCCTTTAATGGAAGAAGTTCCTCTTCCTTCTGATGTTCCTGAAGAAGAAATTCCCGAAGTACCTTTCACACATCTTCATGTTCATACACAGTATTCCATACTCGATGGTGCAGCTGCCATTCCCGATTTAATAAAGAAGGCAAAAAAAGATGGAATGAAAGCCATTGCCATCACTGATCATGGAAATATGTTCGGGGTAAAGGTTTTTCATAATGAGGCTACACGAAATGAGATCCTTCCAATAATTGGCTGTGAAGTTTATGTAGCACGAAGAAGCCGGCACGATAAAGACGATAAGATCGATGGAGGCGGATATCATTTGATCCTTCTTGCGAAAAATAAAACCGGATATCATAATCTCATTAAACTTGTGTCATTAGGATACACAGAGGGATTTTATTATAAACCCAGGATAGATAAGGAATTGCTAAGGCAATACCATGAAGGACTGATTGCCACCTCAGCATGTCTGGCTGGAGAGGTATCAAAAATGATCATGAATCAGGGAGAGGAGGAAGGAGAAAAAGCTGCCCTGGAATACAAAGAGATCTTTGGCGCCGATTTTTATCTTGAACTGATGCGCCATCCTTCTGAGAAGGAGGGGATGAACGAAAAGGTTTATAATGACCAGGTATATGTCAACAAGATCCTTCTTTCCATAGCCGGAAAGCTCAATATTAAGTGTGTGGCAAGCAATGATGTCCATTTTGTTGAGCCTGATGATGCCCCTGCTCATGACCGGTTGATTTGTTTGAGTACAAACTCGGATGTGGACGATCCGAACCGTCTGCATTATACTGAGCAGGAATGGTTGAAAACGCAGGCTGAAATGCGGGAATTATTTGCCGATATCCCTGAAGCACTTGCCAATACCCAGGAAATTGTTGATAAGATAGAGCCTTACGAGTTGAACCGGCAGCCACTTCTGCCGGAATTCCCTCTTCCTGAGGGTTTTGAAGATGAGGATGATTACTTAAGGCATCTGACCATTGAAGGTGCCAGCGTAAGATATGGTAAGATTGATGATACAGTGATGGAACGGATCGATTTTGAACTGGAGACGATAAAGAAAATGGGTTTTCCGGGTTACTTTCTTATTGTCCAGGACTTTATAAACGAAGCAAGGAAAATGGGAGTGTCAGTGGGTCCGGGAAGAGGATCTGCAGCCGGATCGGTTGTCGCTTATTGTACAGGGATTACCGATATTGATCCTGTAAAGTATAACCTGCTTTTTGAACGTTTTCTCAACCCCGACCGGATTTCGATGCCTGATATTGATATCGATTTTGATGAGGACGGTCGCGATCAGGTATTAAGGTGGGTGGTGAATAAGTATGGGATTGAACGAGTTGCTCATATTATCACTTTCGGAACCATGGCTGCAAAAATGGCTATTCGCGATGTAGCCCGAATTCAAAAGCTACCTCTTTCGGATGCTGACAGGCTAGCTAAACTGGTTCCTGAAAGACCCGGCACAAAACTTTCGTCTGCCTACGAGGAGGTTCCTGAACTGCGGGCTGAAAAAGAATCAAGTAATGAGCTGGTCGCTTCTACACTGGAATATGCAGAAACTTTGGAGGGCTCAGTCCGGAATACCGGCTTACATGCCTGCGGTATTATCATCGGGAAGGATGATCTTATCGAACACATTCCAATCTGTACTTCAAAAGATTCTGATCTCCTTGTAACTCAATATGACGGGAAACATGTGGAGGATGTTGGGATGTTGAAAATGGATTTCCTGGGACTGAAGACCCTTTCCATTATTAAAGATGCCATTAACAATATAAAGGAATCGAAAGGGATAGAGCTGGATTTCAGGAATATACCTCTTGATGACAAAGAAACTTATGAACTTTATTCGAGAGGAGATACCACAGGACTGTTCCAGTTTGAATCTCCGGGGATGAAAAAGCATCTTCGTAACCTGAAGCCGAACCGTTTTGAGGATTTGATAGCGATGAATGCTCTATATCGGCCGGGTCCCATGGAATATATCCCGAACTTCATTAACCGGAAGCATGGCAGAGAAAAGATCTCATACCTTGTACCCGAGATGGAAGAGGATCTGAAAGAAACTTACGGGATTACCGTTTACCAGGAGCAGGTGATGAGACTTTCCCGCAAGCTTGCGGGATTTACCAGGGGACAGGCTGATTCTCTCCGTAAAGCCATGGGTAAGAAGATCAAGAAGATGATGGATGAGCTTAAGGAGAAGTTCATTGAAGGCTGTCGAAAAAATAATTATGATGAAAAGACAATATTGCAAATATGGGCCGATTGGGAGGCTTTTGCACAATATGCTTTCAATAAGTCTCACTCTACCTGCTATGCCTATGTTTCATACCAGACAGCCTATCTGAAAGCTCATTACCCTGCTGAATTTATGGCGGCTGTATTGAGCAGGAATATTACCGATATCAAAAAGATCGGGCTCTTTATGGATGAGTGTAAAAGAATGGGAATTGAAGTGCTGGGTCCGGATGTTAATGAAAGTAATGTAAAGTTCACTGTGAATAAGGAAGGTAATATTCGTTTTGGTCTTGGTGCAATTAAAGGGGTAGGGGAGTCGGCTGTAAAAATGATCATCGAGGAACGGAAGAAAGACGGAGCTTTTAACGACATTTATAATTTTGTGGAAAGAGTAGATCTTCACAGTGTAAACCGTAAGAACATTGAAGGTCTTGCTGCCTCAGGAGCTTTTGACTGCTTCCCGGAAATTAACAGAGGTCAATACTTTTTACCTTCAGGTAACGATCCCAGTTTTATTGAAAGCCTGATACGATTTGGAAACAGGTTGAAGTCCGATCAAAACAGCACACAGCAATCCTTATTTGGAGAAACTCATGCTGATACTATCATCAAACCTGAACCAACACCTTCGGACGGATGGGAATTGCTGGATAAGATCAATAAGGAAAAGGAACTTATCGGGATGTATCTCACCGCTCATCCGCTGGATCGCTTCAAACCTGAAATACTGAGTCTTTGTAATACGGATCTCTATTCGGTAAATAATGATCTGGCTTCGTTTGTAGGTAAAGAAATTTTATTCCCCGGAATTGTTAAATCTTTCCGTGAAGGTATTTCACAAAAGAACAATCAGCCTTTTGGAAATGCTGTTTTAGAGGATTATACGGATACTTATCAACTGGGTCTCTGGCGCAACGATTTTGTAAAATTTAAAGGTTTCTTCACCCCTGGTGTTTCATTATTGATAAAGGCAGGAGTTGAAGAATGGGAGTCCCGGGATGGCAGAAAAGGGATTGCCTTAAGGTTAAGAACTATACATCTTTTGTCTGAAGTCAGGAATGAGCTTATTAAAGAGGTGAACTTAAAGCTTGATCTTAAAAATCTTTCGGAGGACTTGATAGTAGGGATAAAACGATTTGTTAAAAAGCCTTCAAAAAGCAATCCCGGCAAACTTTTAAAGTTTATGATTGTTGATAGTGAGACAAATATCAGGCTGGATTTTTTCTCCCGCAATCAATTTATTGATCTCAGCGATGAGTTCTTAAATTTTGTTGATGAGAATGAAATGGAATACAAGTTGGCCTAGTTTTTTGAACGGGTTTTTAAAATTTAAAAGCTGATTAATCAGCATGATTTAGTTAAAGTTTCATTGACCTGAAAAGATAATGTACATTCGGAAATAATTGTTAAACTCTTAATACGTAAAACATAAATAATTAATCATGGCACTTGAATTTACAGACAGTAATTTTGAAGAGAAGGTACTTAAATCCGATAAACCGGTAATAGTTGATTTTTGGGCAGAGTGGTGTGGCCCCTGCAGAATGGTGGGACCCATTGTACAGGAAATTGGTGATGATTTCACCGATCAGGCAATTGTTGGTAAGCTGGATGTGGACAGCAATCCGGAGGTAACAATGAAATACGGGATCAGGAATATTCCTACCATCTTATTCTTTAAAGATGGGGAAGTAGTTGATAAGCAGGTTGGTGCTGTTCCTAAATCTGCACTTGTCGAAAAACTTGAAGCAATTCTTAGCTGATAAGAATTACTTTTTTATAAGAAAAAATGTTTCATAAGCCTGAATCCTTATCTTTTGGTTAATTGGATATTCAATTTTATTAATTAAATTAAGGACGTGATCTGATTCAGACCTGTGAAACATTTTTTCATGTAATATGTTCATATTATGTATCCAATCAAGAGAGTCGCGGTTTTTTGCGCATCGAGTCCCGGAGTTGATGATGTTTACTTCGATACGGCAGAACGACTGGGGAAAGATCTTGCTAAAAATAACATAGCGGTTAATTTTGGAGGTGGAAGTGTTGGACTGATGGGTAGGATGGCTGATGCCATTCTTGAAAACAAGGGTAAGATTACCGGTTATATCCCGGTTTTTATGAAAGAGATGCACTGGGCCCATCCTAATGTTGAGGAAATGATCCCGGTTCGTGATATGCACGAGAGAAAATACAGGATCATTCAAAATATAGATGCGGTCATTGCTCTGCCGGGTGGGGTGGGAACCATGGATGAGCTTATGGAAGTCATAACTCTTAAGCAATTGGGACAATTTACCAAACCCATTGTTATCTTAAATACCAATAATTTCTATGATCCTTTGTTCTCTTTATTGAATAAAATGATAATTGAGAAATTTATGCGGGATATACATGAAGATATATGGGCAATCGTTAATGAACCTGAGGAAGTTATCAACGCTATCCGTCAAAGTCCTCCATGGGATGCCGATGCATTAAAATATGCAGCGGTTGAAAAACATTAGAACTGTCTCCCTATCACAAGAATATCATCTACCTGTTCAATATCTCCTCTCCAGAAATCGATGGTATTATTTAATATGTTTCGTTGCTCTTCCATTGTTTTTTCATTGATTGCTATAAGCAACTCTTTCATTGGTTTGGTCTTGAATTTTTTTCCTTCCTCGCCGCCAAATTGATCTGCATAACCATCGGTAAAAATATAGATCGTATCTCGTCTTTTCATTTCAATTCTATGATTTGTAAATTTCCTTTCATCCTGAGATAGTGAAGATCGTCCGATGGCAAAACGGTCTGCTTTTACTTCCTGTAACTCACCGCTCCTTACAAGTATCAAAGGATTATAGCCTCCGGCGTATTCCAGCACCTCTGTTTCCCTGTCATAACAAACCAGTGCAATGTCCATTCCGTCATAAACAGTGGTGTCTTCGTTGGTGCTCTTCAGGTTCTCTATTACCTCCCGGTTTAGAATATTGAGAATTTCTGCTGGTTGATAAATGTGTTGCTCCTTAACGATCTTATTCAGGAAATTTGATCCGATGATTGACATGAAAGCTCCGGGCACACCATGACCCGTGCAGTCCACCGCTGCCATGTACTCCCTGTTATCCACCTCTTCGAGCCAGTAAAAATCGCCACTAACAATATCTTTGGGTCTGAATAGTATAAAAGTATTGTCAAAAGGAATTTCCGGGGGCAGGATAGCAACCTGTATTCTTTTTGCATAACGGATCGAATCGGTGATATCTTTGTTCTTCCTGGCAAGTTGTTCCTTTTGTGCGGTAACAACTGCGGTACGTTCAACGACTTTTTCTTCCAGTATTCTTTTTTCTATCAGGAGGTTTCTCTCTCTTACTTTGATATATATAAATATGGTAAGTGCACCGGCAAATACACTCAGCATGATAAACCAGGTGGTTTTATAAAAGGGTGGAAGTATCTCAAATTTGTAAATTACAGGCTCATCATTCCATTTTCCTTCACTGTTTCGGGCAGTTACTTTAAAGATATATTCATCCGGGGCAAGGCTGGGATATATAACAGATGTTTGTTTTGTCACCGGACGCCAATCATCATCTGCTCCTTCAAGCATAATGCGATAGGCAACAACTTCTGGATTATCAAGGCTGATGCTGATGTATTCAAAAAAAACATCATTTTCATTATACCTGAGTTTCATGTCATGGGCCAGTTCTCTCTCAGTCCTATTTACTTCAAAATGTGTAATACGGGTCATAGGCTCTTGGTCCGAGTGATAGAGAAGACCAGGATCAAGTCGTGTAACTCCCTTCACTGTGCCAAACCATAATTTATTTTCTTGATCTATATATACCGCACCGTCCTTGGTTTCAATGCCTGTGAAACCATTTTTTTCATTGTAGGTGTAACTTCTCGCTTTTTCCGGATCGTAAATGTTTAATCCCTGGTTTGTTCCAATATAAATGTTATTATAATTGTCTACACCTACCAGGTTTATCAGGTTCGCCAGCAGTTTTTCACTTTCTGTCAGATTGATCCTGATCTCTCTTTTGATAGGATTGATCTGAAAAATTCCTTTTGCTTCGGACCCTACCCATAAGTAACCTTCATTATCGGAAGTTATGGTTCTTGCTGTGAAACTTTCATTAAGAGGAAGGTAGCTCAGGCTGTTTCTTGCATAATAATTCAAGCCTTCTCCCCTGGTGCCAATCCACATCACCTTGTCAGGAGCATAATGCAAAGCAGTGATATCATTATTTGCGAGTCCTGTATTTCGATCGAGTTCGATGACATCTCCTTCTCCTGTGGCCAGATTATCTATGGATAACTTTCTCTGGGTATAGGTATACACCTGCTGTTCCTTAAAGTTGTAAATATGCAGTCCGTCAAGAGTACCAATCCATAACCGACCCTCTTTATCCGTTTCAAAAGCTTTGATCTTCAAGGCAGGTAAATACCTGTTTAATTCATAGTGATACTGAAAATTTCCCGTATTTCTGTCATATGAAAATATTCCCTGTGATTCCGTAGCGATCCAGATCCTGGAATCAGGATCTTCTTCTAAAAAACTGACTTGCATGTTTTTCAAACGGGGGAAATCTTCAAAAGCATTTTCCTTTTTTTCATCTTCTGAATATAAACTTATTCCCTCACTCGTCCCAAACCAGTATTTGCCACTTTTATCCTGCAAAATTGACCAGACCTGAGGACCTATGAGCCCTTGCTCAGGAAAAAATGAAGTAAAATGAATTCCTTTGGAAACCAGGAGTCCGTTTTCATCCGTGCCGATCAGCATGTTACCTTCATAGTCTTTTGTAATCTGACGAATATTAAGATCGGTTAGTCCATTGGAATTATCCAGGATAATTGTATCTCTACCGGTCATAACAGTAATACCTCCTCCCCATGTACCGATCCAGATATTTCCCATATTGTCTTCGGTAATGCAAGAGATCCAGTTGGATGCCAGTCCGTCCCGGCTATCGTATACATATGAAGTATCTTCCCCGGGAATATATTTGTACAGGCCACCATGATAGGTGCCGAACCAGAGATTGCTATTGCTGTCTTCATACATACAGGTAATCTGGAAATAACCTGGCATTCCATTTTTATAGAAACTTTCAAAATTATTTTTTTCAGGATTGAAAATTTTCAGAAAAGCATCGGTTATAAAGTATAAATTATCATTAGCTGTTTTAAAGGCACTAAACACCCGGTCACTTAAGTCATCTCCGATAAAAAGCTCAAATGTAGAATTTGAAAGCGAGTCAGAAACCTCTGAGACCATAATGGTTCCGGAGGATTCAGAGGTTATCCAGAGATTGTCATTTTCATCTGAAAGAATTGATGTTATATCGGAATCGAAAAATTCACCTGCGGGTGAAAAAACACTAAAATTCCTGCCATTGTACTTACTTACTCCCCCACCCACATGGCCGAACCACAGATTATTCTTCGTATCCCTGGAGATTACTCTTACCCCGTTTTCGGCCATGCCGTCTTCTTTGTTGTAGTTAATAAAATCAAGACCACTAAATCTGCTTACTCCGGCACGGGTACCAAGCCAGACATATCCGTTATGATCCTGATGAACATCGAAAACGGTTGATTGGGCCAGACCTTCTCCGACACTGTATTTATCGAAGAAATATTGCTGAGCGTTGAGAGGGCAGGTATTTATTAATGATAAAAAAAGTAATAGAAACATCCATGCCCCAAGCCTGAATCTTTTTTCTGACTTTCGCCTAGGCATGGATATCATAGATACTATTGTTTTTTAATGAAAAAGAAAGTTCCATTCTCATCTGCCAGGCCTTTTATCTTTCCAAACTGGGGTTTCTGCTGATTTTCGATCACAACAGCATCGGTTACGGTATTCACAACTTTTTCAATCGGAAGACAGGCATCCCTGTTATTCCCCAGCACGTTTGCAAATGTTTTTGTAAACTTGCTTTCATCAACAGCTAATTCATATCCGGCAGAAGAGAATACCTGGTAAGATTTCAATCTGACAAGGGCCGGATTGTTGCAGCTTTTGTTCACGTTCAGTTCAGCTCTCATGGCCTGGTAAAATGAGGGGCCGGATTCACAGGCATCGGTAATAACGAGGGTGTGGTCAAGAATGGAAGGATAGGATTCCATATGTGCCCGCATGGTATTTATGCTGTAATAAGTGAACTCATCATCCCTATGGGCATCCACAGGTATCCAGTAACCATTTCCGCTTTCATTATTCTTAATGAATTTTCCGTGACCGGCATACCATATCAACAGAGAATTCACCTTATTTGTCTGCAAGAGATCCCTGAGTTCTATCCGGAAAAAACGCTCCATCTCTTCCTTGGTCATGTCCTTTTTATGAATAATGTTGTGGATGGTGTAATTGGCCAGGGCGGTTTTCATCAGTTCTATGTCTCTCACGGGGCCATCAAGACTGGCGAAGGTTTCGTAGTTACTGTTTTCGATAAACACCACCCAGGTTTTTCCCATGGGATTTTCTTCCTGTATCCGGGCTGATTCACGATTTAAAATGAAAGTGGTTTTGGAGATATTTCCATAACTGTCTTCTGCTCTTACCGTAAATCTGTCCCTGTTCTGAATATTGATGTTGGCTGAGAAATCCGGATTCGGGGTATTCGGAATATAGCTTGCCAGTACATCGTCGATATATATAGACTCTATGAGGCTTTCATCTTCAATTTTTCCCTGAATATAAAGCATTGGATCATTAGATTCCAACCATATGATATTATTGTCGGATGCATAGGGTCTCATGACCTTGATCTCGGGAGGAGATATTTCTGTTCTGACAATATCATAGTTTATCACCTGTGAATTGTCATATTCATCAATTATTTCCACTTTCAGTTCATCCATTCCCTGAATGTTAACTGAAGTAAGAAATTCAAAGTGATCTTCTTTATCGGTAAAAGGAATTGAAGTTTCATTCACCAGGACTTTCTTGATCTTGCTTTCATCTTTGGTCTGACCTACAATCGGTATAACATTTTCACTACGTGGAATTTCGATTACATTTCCTTCAAGCTCCCGGGGATTCAGGAGTGTAACTGAAGGTTTGTTGCTCTCCCTGTTCAATTCATAAAGCCGTTTTTCAGCTTTTTCCATTAATTCCAGGGCTTCGTCATCATCTTCTGTTAATTCTGCCAGTTTTTTATAATCCCCAATGGCCTCGTCAAAACGAAGGCTCTGTTCATAAGAGTAAGCCCTGTTAAAGAAGGCTTCGGCATTTTCCGGTTCAAGACTGATAACCCTGCTGAAATCGCTGATGGCGTTCATGTGCTGGGCATAGCCCTGGTAATATTTAGCGCGTAGGAAATACATCTCAGCATTCTCAGGTTCCTTAAGAAGAATGGTTGAAATATCGTTGATAGCATCTGAATAGTTTAACTGATCGGCGTAAATTGCAGCTCTGACACGATATGCCGGGAGGTAATCCTTATTCATCCGGATAACTTTTTTGGCATTGGCCATAGCGATCTGATTTTCGCCTTTTTTTCTTTGCAGATCAGCAAGGTTAACATAAGCCTCATAAAAGTTTCTGTTTTTCCTGATGGCATTCTCATAAGCTTCTTCAGCTATATTCCAGGCTCCCAGAATCTCATTTATCTTTGCATAATTAAATAAATTGACATCTGTCTCTTTCAACTTAAGAGCTTGTTTAGACATTTCAAGTGCCTCATCATACTTTTCCAGTTTCATTAATGTCAGTACTTTAAGCTCCTGAGCTTCCTGGAAGATCCGTTTTTCATTAAGCGCCTTATTGACTTTAAGCAGGGCGTCATCATAATCCTCCAGCTTGAAACTCATTCTGGCACCATTGTAAAAGTACTCTTCATTTTTATCGTCAAAAATGCCGAGCTTTTCATAATCCTCCCTGGCAAGTTCATAATTTTCCTGAACTTCGTAGGCTTTCGCACGCAATTCATAAGATTTCTCATTGTCAGGGTCAATCTCAATGGCTTTGGAAAACTGATTTATCGCATCCTGGTATTTGGCATTCTCGAGGAAATCCTTACCTACTTTATAATAATGTCTTGCATTCTGGGCGTCAACAACAAATACAGTAAAAAGCAGGAGTAATTGTATTGAAAGAAAATACTTTTTCATCACTTAGGGTTTTCGGGTACAGTTAGTTTTTCTCATTCACACGCATTACAAATATATACATTCTCTTAAAGAATGTAAAAGAGAGATTTCAGGTAATACTTTTTACCTTGATTTGCAGTTCATTGTTACGAAAAACATCATAAAAATGATCTTTTTTTTCGATTTTCGGTGCAGGTACACCCTTTTTAAATTTTAACTGACCGGTAAAAACTCTTGCCTCATCCCATAAGTCGTTGGATATAAAATGATTAATAAAGAATTGCCCTCCTTCCACAATCAGGGATGAAATACCCATTTTCAGCAATCTTTTAAGGAAATTTTCAAGAGAATAATTATCGTTAAGGCTAAAATAGCTGGTATTAATTCCTTTACCCTTATTTTTTCCAACTGTAAAGATCCATGTTTTTTCAGTATCGTCCTTAATTTTAAAGTTCTCCGGTATCCTGTTTTTCCGGTCAATAACAATTCGTACCGGACATTTTCCCGACCAGTCTCTTAGATTCAGTGCAGGATTATCAGTAAGAACTGTATTTACCCCGGCTATGATCCCCGATTCTTCAGCTCTCCATTTGTGTACCAGCATCCTGGAGCTTTGGTTGGTGATCCAGTTGGGTTCCAGTGGATCTTCGGGCTTGCGGAGCTTATCGATAAAGCCATCACGGCTTTGTGCCCATTTCAGAATTACATAGGGTCGTTTCAAGTTTTGATTGACCAGGAAGCGCCGGTTCAGAAACTTTGCTTCTTCTTCAAGAACACCTGAAATAACTTCTATGCCGGCTTCCTGAAGCAGTGTTTTTCCTTTTCCCGATACCTCAGGATGAGGATCCATCATCGCAATTACAACCCTGGGAATCTTTTTTTCGCGGATAAGCAATGAACAGGGAGGAGTTTTACCAAAATGAGAACAGGGTTCAAGGTTTACATAAATCGTGGATTTCTGCAGTAAAGCCTGATCTTTTACAGAATTTATCGCATTGACTTCAGCATGCGGTCCTCCAAATTCTCTGTGAAAACCTTCGCCAATGATTCTTTCATTATGAACAATAACCGATCCGACCATAGGGTTTAACCCGGTTCTGCCAATTCCTTTTCCGGCAAGCTCCAGGCAACGGCGCATATATTTTTCATGCTCGGTGTTGCGATCCATCCTTATTTGTTAATTTTAAACAAAAATAAAAATTTGAAACTAAAACAGGCCTATCAGGAAACAATTGAACTCCTCAGGGAGGTATATGATCTTAATGAGGCAGCATCTATTACCCGTTTGCTGTTTGAAGAACTGGAGCTGGATCATATGATGGTTTTCACCCATCCGGATTATGTTCTTTCAAAAAATAAATATCATGCTTTATCAGCATTCAGATTGGAATTATTAAAAAGGATCCCTGTTCAATATGTGCTGGGCTACACCTGGTTTCATGAACGTAAGTTATTAGTGGGGCCAGGCTGCCTGATTCCACGGCCTGAAACAGAGGAATTGATCTATAGATTGCTGGAAGAAAAGCATGATTTTAAGCGTGTGCTGGATATTGGGACGGGAAGTGGCTGTCTTGCCATTTCGATCCGGGCAGAATTCCCGGATGCCCGTGTCTGGGCCATGGATAAATACCCGGAAACACTGGAATGGGCCAAAAAGAATGCTTCCCTCAATAAGCAAAGAATAAACTTTATCATCGATGATATTCTCGATCCGGCATATGAAAAATATCCTGCTAATTTTGATCTTGTTGTAAGCAATCCTCCATATGTACGAAAGTCGGAAAAAAAGAACATGCATAACAATGTCCTGGAAAATGAGCCTTTTACCTCATTGTTTGTTGAGGATGCTGATCCACTGGTATTTTACCGGGCCATTCATGATTTTTGTAAAGTAAAATTAAAGCCAGGGGGACATCTGTTTTTAGAAATAAATGAAGCCCTGGGAAAAGAAACGGCTAGTCTTTATGATGATGCTTATTTTGAGGATGTAAAGATCCTTAAGGATATACATAACAAAGACCGATTCATTAAAGCATACAGAAATGAGCAAGAAAAAAAGCGTTGATAAGGAGTTTGTCCTTGAAAAAATGCAGGCTTTATGTTCGAAAACTGAAAAATGCAGTTTCGATGTTGAGCAGAAGATAAAGAATTATTCCCTCGATGAGAAAGACCGGGATTGGATACTGAACCAGCTAAGGGAAGATAAATTCATTGATGATCAACGCTTTGCCGGTTTTTTTGTAAAGGATAAATTCAGGTTCAATAAATGGGGAAGGATCAAGATTCGTCATGCCATGCATATGAAAAGGATTGATGATGAAATCATTGACAGGGCATTGGAGGAGCAGCTTGATGAAGATGAATACCTTGAGGTTTTAAAGGAATTATTGGTCTCAAAAAACAGGAGTTTAAAGGATAAGAACGTGTTTGCCAGGAAGGGAAAATTGGTCAGGTTTGCCACTCAAAGAGGTTTTGAGCCGGAACTGGTTTTTGAGAGGGTGGAGGGGGTTATGGGGTGATCTGGGTTTTGAATTCATTGGAAACTCATTATAAATAAAATTATAACCATAGAAAAATTATCCTTGAAATTGATAACCCTTTATTACTGTACTATATAATTGCCAAAATCGAAGAAGTTTGTATTTTTTTTTGAAAAATTTTATTAGATGTGTAGACTGGAGGAGTCCTTTAATTAATGATTGATGTATTCAATTTCTAAAGATTTCAATTCTAATTTAAATTCATTCCATGCAGTTTTTTTTCTTAATTTTAGGTTAGAGGATATTGTTAAATAACGGTTTTCAACAGAAAAATTAGTTTTTACTAACATTTAATTTTTTAATTATGTGTATTGATGAACTAACTAACCGTGAAAGAGCCGTTATTAAATTAATATCAAATGGTTCAACAGATAAGGAGATTGCTAGTCTATTTGGAATCTCCTTTTATACAGTAAAAAAACATAGAAGCAATATCATAGAAAAATTAGGTGCCTTGAATAGTTGTCATGCAGTGAAAATTGCAAATGAAAACGGGATACTCTAATCACTCCAAAGAGTTTTAATCAAATTTTACAGAAATTAGTTTTATAAGAATTATGATGGTTAATCAGATTCAGATTAACCATATTCTTCATATCTGGCTTTCCAATATTTATTTTTCGTCTAAAAAATACTGCTTTTGTAGTATTGACTCATTTAAAAATCCCCGATAATTTAGTGTTAAGTTAAATTTAAATGAAAAAACTATGAAAAAGTATTTGATCATTTTCCTTTCTTTTTTATCGGTTTACTGTGCAGGACAGGCAGATACCACAAAAACAGACACGACCCAAATTTTAACTAAAATTAAAGCATTAGAAGCGGGTAAAGCAAGGGTGGATATTAACAAAGAGCTTTTAATTCCGGAATTAAGTTTTAAAACTGCTGAAACTGCAGCGGATTCTGCTGCACTAATGAATTCCAAAGTTAAAGTGATACAGCGTTACGTCAGATTCGATCCTGATGTTATATCAGAAAGATTTCCTGAAGCTGTCAGTATCGATCATATGGACAATAGCATAATTGATTATGATTCCTTCATACCAATTTTGATGCAGGTTGTGAGTGAGCAGCAAAAAGAGATTGAAAGATTAATCATTCGCATTTCCGAAATCGAAAAATCAATTAAATAAAGAGATATGAAAAGGTTATTGATCTTTTATACCATCGTAACTACTCTGTTTTTTATAAAAGTTAATCTTAAAGCTCAGAATACCAGTTATCCATATAGTGCAGGATATTCAGGAAATAACAATACCTGTATTGGAGCATATTCGGGAACAGCTATCACCGGAAATGATAACTCTTTGTTGGGAGCATACAGTGGGCCAGCAACAAGTGGAAATGCCAATGTATTATTGGGCAGCTATTCGGGAAATAGTATCAACGGAGCAAGGCAAGGTGTATTCATTGGAAGTTATGCCGGGTATTCTACTACTACAGGTTATTATAATACTTTTATAGGCAGTAATAGTGGTCATAATAATAACTCAGGTATAGGCAATACATATTCGGGACATTATACTGGTCATTATAATAATTATGAGAATTATAATTTGTTTTTAGGCTATATGACAGGCATGCGAAGCAGGGGAAACAGAAATGTTTTTATAGGTCATAAAGCTGGTTATTATGATACTACGAACCATACCTTAATAATAAATAATTCTGCGTATAATCCTTTACTATATGGTGAGTTTGATAATGATATTCTATCTATAGGTGGTAGGCTGGGTATTGGTACAAGAAATGTTCCCGATTCAATTCAACTTGCAGTTAATGGGACAATCGTTGCAAAGGAAGGAATAATTACAGTCGAGCACTTTCCTGATTATGTATTCCACCCAAATTACGTGCTTATGAGATTCCATGAATTGAGGTCATATGTTTCAGAAAACAGGCATCTACCTGAAATTCCTTCTGCTAAGCAAGTAAATATTGAAGGTTTCAAGTTGGGAGAAATGCAGAAATTACTTCTTAAAAAAATAGAAGAATTGACACTCTACATGATTGAAATTCAAAGTGAAAACGAGAAATTAACTGAAAGAATAGCTCAATTAAGGAGCAAAAAGAAATAAAAATAGAACAATAACATTGAAAAAAAATATTATGAAAAAATCAGTATATATTTTTAGTGTGTTTCTGCTGATAATAGCATCTATCCGGTTATCAGGCCAGTCTAATACTTCATATGGGACAGGTGCAGGAAACTCAGGAATCAATAACACATCAATTGGTTATTATTCAGGTAATTCAGTCACTGGTTCAAATAATTCTCAGTTAGGGCACTATAGCGCCTGGTACCTGGGATCTGGAGCCGATAACGTAGCAATTGGCTCCAGTGCCGGACGTTCACTTACTACGGGTGATGAAAATGTATTTATCGGTTTCACTTCCGGTTATATGAATAATACCGGTAATAAAAATACTTTTTTAGGAAACAGATCTGGGTTTTATAATTCTTCAGGAATTGGAAATACTTTTTTGGGCTGGTATTCCGGATTTACTAATTCTACCGGGGATTATAATGTTTTTTTAGGATACCAGGCAGGTAGAGATGCAACAGGTTCCAGGAATGTATTTATAGGACTGAATGCGGGTTACCACGAGACAGGTTCTCATAAACTATACATTGATAATACCACAACAAGCACACCCTTAATATATGGTGAATTTGATAATGATTTATTATCTGTTGGTGGAAGAATGGGGATCAATACAAGGAATATACCTGATTCCATTCAGCTTGCTGTAAACGGAACGATTGTGGCCAAAGAAATTATCATAACCGTGGATGATTTCCCGGATTATGTTTTCGAGGATGATTATGATTTACGTTCCCTGGAAGAAGTCAAACAATATATTGAGCAACATGGACATTTGCCTGAAATACCTTCAGCCGCTGAAGTTAAAAAAAGCGGTATGAGCATCGGAGAAATGGAAAAGCTTCTTTTAAAGAAGGTTGAAGAACTTACTCTTTATATGCTGGACCTAAAAGCGGATAATGAAAAGTTGAAAATGATTTTGGAGGAATTAGAACAGCAAAAATAAACCATTTTAACCTAATAATGTAAATCATAAAAAAGATGAAAAGGATCATACTAATTGGATTACTAATTCTTTCAATACTGCATTCTTATTCTCAGATAAGTGGGCCATCTGAAGTTCCAATAAGTACCATAGCGACTTATTATAATACAAACGATACCGGGAATCCATATATCACTTATAGCTGGGAATTGGATGGCGATAAAGCTTTAACCTGTGTTAGTGAAGATTCTGTTTGTTGCCAATGGTTTGCAGAAGGATTTTTTATGGTCAGGCTCAAGGCTTATAATATTAATACACAGGTAACATCAGTAATTGATAGTATGGAGGTAGTAATAGGAGATCCTCCTTTCCTCGAGTTTACTTATGATGAAGCTGGTAACCGCATAGAAAGAGAGCTTATATATTACAGTGAAAGAAAAGCTGGGCTAAAAAGCTTTAAGTCTCCGGATCTTCCGAAAGAAGAAGAAATCGACACAGAAGATTTGATGAAATTGTATCCCAATCCATCAAATTATTCAATTAGTATTCTGGCAAATGCAGAGGTGCTTGAAATGAAAAACAGAAGGATAATTATCTATGATTTTCAAGGTAGGAAAATCATGGAATCAATACCAAGTAGTACTATTCATGAAATAAATATTGAAAACCTAAAATCAGGAACTTATATAGTTAAGCTTATCTATGGTAAGAAAACAAAAGATTGGAAACTTATCAAATACTAATATGAACTATTGAATAACGAAGAGTTGAAAAAGACCTAATAATCAAAAAGTCACTAAACAATGAAAAAGACTATCCTTTCATATACTTTCTTAATGCTTCCAGTTTTCATATATTGTCAGGATATAAATATAATATCCGATACAATAACGTTGGATTCTGCTTTTAATAATCATGTTAATGTTAATGCAAAAACAATTGATTGGATGAAGCTAGCACCGGGATTTAAATATGAAGCTGCTTCTTCAAATTACTTTCATTCATCACACTATGACTTTGGTTCAGTTGACGAAGCAAATATAACAGGGGGACATCCGGATACATCAATTTCAAACCTGGTAGGAAACGATGGGGTGGTGGGAGCTATCCCTGGAAATTTTTCAGTAAGCCCTACGGGTGCAGCATTATATAATATACCTATTGAATGTCCACCAGGGATTAATGGAATGACTCCATCTATTTCTTTAACCTACAATTCCCAGTCGGGAAATGGCATAGCAGGTTATGGTTGGAATATTGGGGGCCTCTCCGCTATTACAAGAGGGCCGAAAACATATTACTATGATGATGAGAGTGAAGAGATAAAATGGGATGATAATGATCCTTTATTTCTTGACGGCAGCCGCCTAATCTACCAAGAAACTATTGGAGATAACAAGATTTACAGATTAGATAATAATCTTAAAACAAAGATTGTACAGTATAACTTTTCATCTCCTGAGGAAAGTTACATAGAGGTATTCCATGGTGACGGAAAGATTTATACGTATGAAACAAAAAACAGGCTTTCGAAATATTCTCAGACTGTAAATATGGTACTTCATGAGGAATTTTCTGGGGGAGAGCCTATTGACGCAGGAACAAATATATATTATCATACCCTCCCGGATGTGGAGTATATACTTTCATGGCGGCTTACAAAAATCGAAGACCCTTTTGGAAATTTGATAAAATTCAATTATGCAGAGAACACCAGTAGCATGAGTGACACTCTAATGACTCAAGACTCATTATATATACCTGAAGAAAACATTCTTTATAGAAAATATATTACCACATATTACACAAATTATAAGAATTTTAGACTAACATCTATTGAATATGGGCATGAGAATACATCAAGTTACAATATTTTGTATACAATAAATCTAGGCTATGAAGGGAGAATGGACCACATATCACAATATATCTCTGGTAAAGAGCTATTATTTGAGGAAAGATTAAAAACCGTTAATGTTAAGCATGAATCGACTTCTAATAATGTATTAAAATATTCTCTTAATTATTCAACTGGAGATTATTCTTTCATAGAAGATATTGAGTTAACCGGTTTAAGTGATATTAAGTACAACAAAACAATCTTTCAGTGGGAAGATAATAATTTAGCTTTTTCTCAATTACCAAATTATTCTTATCAATCTGCTCCTAGTATTCCTCAGAGTTGGATAGATGAAGGATATTCACTACAGAATAAAGTTTTTTACCCGGCAAATTTTAATGGAGATCTCCTAACAGACTTTTTTGTATATTTTAATTTTCAAAAAGATAATGGTGATGGCACTTATACATGGAAGCAATACTGGGTAGCATATTTAAATAACAATACTACATCATTGTCTAATATTGGAGAAGGAATAATACCAGAAAATAAAAGGTTTTATATTATAGATAAAGACAAGGACCAGTTGGATGAAGTTTATTTTCAGTATGAACATACTGAAGATTACTATTTATATATTAAGTTCAAAGCATACGAGGTAAATACCTCAGGTATGTTAGAAAGAAAGTCTGCGTTGGATTTTATGATGGGTAGAGGATCATACAGTGATGATGAGTTGTATTTAATTTCAAATGACTTTGATGGTGATCGTCAGGTAGAACATCTATTAATGGATCCAAATAATCAGATATATAAAAGAGATGGCTTTGAGACTGTTTGTCAAACACCCAGCTTCCCTAATTATTCTAAATATCAAATGCTAGATTTTAACAGTAATGGGAAAGTGGATTTATTTTTTCTTTTAAATAATGGATTTGAAATTTGGGAATACATTGCATCAGAAACAACATTTATTAAAATATATAGTGGTAGTAGTATAAATAAATACGATAAAGTATACCCCGGAGACTTTAATGGTGATGGAAATGGAGATATTTTAATATTCGATGAAAGTTCAACCACCTGGGAAATTTTCATTTCTGATGGTAAACAGCTACATAGTAATATTATAACTCCCCCCAACTTAAATACCTATTTGGTGAGTGAATTCGATATATTACTTTCTGATATTAATATGGATGGAAAAACGGACATTATTGAATCTAAAAAAAATTGGAATGGTGGAACTGTAGAAGATGCGGACTTAAACGTCTATTTGCAAAAAAGCAGTGGCTTCGACCTAAAACTTACACAACCCTCAATTTCGGTTGATTATTTAAGATTCTCAAATCAAATTAAGAATGATATTGGTCTTGAGTTAACTTTAGGTATTAATACCCCTTTAATCTTATCATTAAGTAATGATTATTGTTTTAATAAATTAAAAAAAGTAATGGATGGTTTGGGAAATTCATTCGAGTTAAAATTTGGTTATGAAAAATTTCCGCATTCATTAGGAACACTAAGTAATCTAGAAATTCCGTCCACAAGTGGATTCTATCCTGTATGCACAAACAATATATTCATGCTAACACTTCAGGAAGTTTTAAATGAAACCAAAAACCTTAAAAAATCATATGATTATGGTAATACTGTTAGCTTAAATATTAAGGGAGGAGGCTTTTTAGGTTTTGAATCAGTAAATATAACTACTACTTCTCAAATGACCGGTGATAGTGAATCATATTATGAACATAAGAAAGCATTTCGGATAGGTGATACAGATAAATATTTATTTTTAACTGATACAACCATTACCAGAATTAATGAAACTCTAGTATCAAAAAAAATAGATGGTTATGGCAATAAGATTATTAACAGCAAGGATTATTTGACACTCAAAGAAACTGAAACATTTAATTTTATAAATAATACTTATATAAAAACTGAAGTTCATGAGTACAACGATTATTTAAGCCCAACAAAAAGAACAATCAAAGTTTATCAAGATGGTTCTATTTTAGTAAAATCTGATTCAATTTCTACATCTTTTGTAAATAATATAAATCCAAACATCCATCTCATTGGTTTACCAGTTAATATTGCCAGCTTTTCTTCTAGGCCTGGTGAGGATACTTATAACCAAGAAAAGGAGTTTACCTATAATTCAGATGGCACGGTCAATGTCTCCTACCTAAATAGATATTCTAATGAAGAAATGAAATCTAATTTCGTTTACGATGATTTCGGGAATATAACTCAAAAGAAAATTACAGCTAGTAATGATAGCTTGATTGAAAGTGCAGCAATGAGAGAAAGAATAACCACATTCCGTTATAGTCAGGATGGTCGATTTTTATTATCCAAAACCAATCCTCTAGGTTTTATTGATAGTTTGGTTTACAATGAATCACAGGGTCTAATTTCTAAGAAGATTGATGTAAATAACAATCTAGAGGTTTCTTATGAATATGACGGATTTGGCAATTTGTTAAGTATTACCTCGCCTAGCAAAGCTAAAACAATAATGGGAACAAGATGGATAGACAATCATTCACTCGCTCCATCTGGATCTGTTTACTATACATTTAAACAATCTATGGGCGAAGAGCTTTTAATACCGGACTAAACTGATACCACTCACCGGTGAAAACTGGTACCACCTT